>JARGNR010000092.1 GCA_029212405.1 Saprospiraceae bacterium | reverse complement strand
TCCCGTCAAGTCGGGACAGGATAGGAATTAACAATATGTTTTTAAATCACTTCAAAATATACTTTCAGATATTCCTGTAGAACAACTACATTTGCACACAAAAGAAAAGAGAAAATGCAAGAGATTATACAAACGATAGAAAAGGCATGGGAAAATAGAGAATTGTTAAAAGAGTCCTCTATCCAATCCAGAATTCGAGAAGTCATTGAGTTATTGGACAAAGGAAAATTACGAGTAGCAGAACCTGACGGTGACTCATGGAAAGTCAATGACTGGGTAAAAAAAGCGGTTGTAATGTATTTTCCCATTCAAAAAATGGAAACTATTGAAGTAGGCCCTTTTGAGTTTTACGATAAAATTCCATTAAAAAAGGATTATCAATCACAAGGTGTACGGGTAGTTCCACATGCCATTGCTCGACATGGTTCATTTTTGGAATCAGGAGTAATCATGATGCCTAGCTATGTGAATATTGGTGCTTGGGTAGGATCCGGAACCATGGTGGACACCTGGGCAACAGTTGGATCTTGTGGGCAAATCGGAAGGAATGTTCATCTATCAGGAGGTGTAGGTATTGGTGGTGTACTAGAACCTCTTCAGGCGACACCAACCATAATTGAAGATAATTGCTTTATTGGATCACGTTGTATCATTGTGGAAGGAGTACGGGTCAGAAAGGAAGCCGTAATTGGAGCTGGTGTGACGATCACACAATCAACACATATCATTGATGTAACAGGACCAGAACCTATTACGCATAAAGGAGAAGTACCCGAACGATCTGTGGTAATTCCTGGAAGTTATACCAAGTCATTCCCAGCCGGTCAGTATAATGTGAATTGTGCCTTAATCATTGGCAAGAGGAAGCCTAGTACAGATAAAAAAGTAAGCCTCAATGATGCCCTTAGGGAGCATAATGTAGCGGTGTAATTAAATTAAATAAACACGTTGGATTACGAAAAATTACATGATGAATTGCGTTTTACCACTTCTCGATCTGGTGGTAGTGGAGGCCAGCATGTAAATAAAGTAGAAACCAAGGTGACTTTACGATTTAATGTAGAAGAATCGTCCTCATTATCGGACGCTCAAAAAAGAAGGATAGTAGAAAAACTGGAACGGTTTATAAATACGAAAAATGAACTGATCCTCCACCATGAAACGCACCGCTCTCAATTAAAAAACAAGCAGAAGATTGTTAAAAAATTTGATGCCTTGATAAAGGAAGCACTCAAGAAAAAGAAAAAAAGAAAACCTTCGCAAGTGCCCAAGGCAGTCAAACAAAAGAGAAAAGAACAGAAAAAGCGGAGATCTGAAATTAAATCCAGTAGAAAGAAAGTGAAATTTTAAGATTTGAATCTATTTTGTTTTGAATACAATCCAAAATCAACTGAAACCGTTTGTAAATAAAGTCATTATTCATGCGTATTTATTCCTTATCTAAAGTCTTAGCTCTTCCTGTAATTCTATTGCTTTTTCTGATATTGTATCTAGAATATGGCCTTCAAGTTTCAACAGGATACTGGATTCTTCTGCCTGCAGTGCTAGGTGTTGTGTTGTATATCTCGTATGGAAATATTGATTTTTGGTTTTTAAAAAAATTCCCCGTCAAACTCGATAAGAAAGTAGTTGATTTACTTAACCAATATATTCCCTTTTATCGAGACTTAAATGCGGAGGATAAAAAGAGATATGAAGCACAATTAAGTACATATATATCAGGCAGAAGCTTTAAGTCTGTAGGTTCAGAGTTGAAAAATGTGCCATATGATATCAGAGCGATGATAGCAACAAATGCGGTTCAAATTGCATTTTATCAAGAAGACATTTTAATCGGCGACTTTGATAGAATATTTATTTATAAACATCCTTTTCAATCTCCCAAATATAAATTTTTACACACGGTAGAAACACACGCAGAAGACGGTGTGATAATTTATTCTTTGGAACAATTAATGCCGGGTATAACCAATCCTGAATTACATTACAATATTGGTATGCATGGCTATGTGGAAGCATTTATCAAGGCCAACCCTGCAGCACCGTTTCCTCCTCGATTAAATGCTGATTGGTTTGATGTCCTTGCCATAAGCGGACATTCTCAGAAAAAAATATTAGCAACTGTCGGTTTTGAAAATGTTGATATGCTCGTTGTCTTAGGTACCTGTTATTTTACCTACCCTGAAGAATTTAAGAATAGACTACCTGAATTGAATGCTGAATTAGATGTCTTGTTTGGAAAATCAAGAATTTAACCTGAAATATTTACGTGCGTCTTGAATTTCACAACTTAAACTTCTGGAAATCCTTTACTTGCATTTCGCACCCAAATATCTCGTTGCGGGAATGGAATGCTTACATCATGCTCTTTAAATAATTCATCAATTCTAAAACGTATATCGCTTTTGATGTCCTCAATGGTTAAATACCTATTGGTGAAAAAGTAGACAGAAAATGCCAATGCACTATCAGCAAAATCATTGAACCGTACAAAAGGAACAGGGTAATCTAGGACCTGATGATGTTCGTTTGTTGCAGTAAGTAATAATTTTTTTACCAATTTAGTATCACTTCCATAGGCAACACCTACTTTGATTTCGAACCGAACACTTTCTACAAAGTGGGTCCAATTCTTCACACTGTCATTGACCAACTTTGAATTAGGAACAATAATAGAAACATTGGATCGGGTTTCGATAATTGATGACCTCAATCCTATTTTTTGCACCACACCTACTTCACCACCAACATTCATGATATCACCCACGGACACCGAACGTTCAAATAATAAAACTAATCCTGAAAAGAAATCATTAAATGTTTGTTGTAAACCAAGACCAATACCAACCAACAATGCAGCTGCACCACCTAAAACAAGTGTCATATCAATCCCCAACCCTTTCAGGGCAATGATCGTTGCAATAAAATAAATGAGGTATTTTAAAAGTTGATTAATGGCAAATCGACTACCTTGGTCAATATGTTTTCGCTTAAATAAACTGAATAATGCCACTTGTGTCAATACCCAAATCACTATACGGGCGATTAAAAATACGAAGACCACCGTCAAAATCTTGGAAGGGGTAAACTCCCAAACTTTCCCACTACTCATTGTGTGATCCCACATTACAAAGTTCCAGCCAAGTTTATTGATCAATGCTAGAGAAGCCAACACAATAACAATGTATTGTACTAGTTTATTGATGGTTGATCGAACACGTTCCGGATTTTCATCCGAATCTAGAATTTCTTCCTTCCTATCCTTTGCATATTTGTTAATCAGAATATTAGAAAAATACCATTCTATCAACCAGGCGGCAACAAGGAAAACCAACCCCACAACAATGATACTGAAATAGATAATAATTCTTCCGTCGTCTATGTTAAATAACTCAACATCAAGCTCCAAAAGCTGAATGATTGCATAGAGCGCAATCAGCACAACCAGTTTTCTTAAATAACCTTCAAAGCGCCGTCTATTGGGTGCGTCTACATCATTCTGCTGAAAAAACTCTAACCTCCATTTGGCATTGGTCAATTTCAATCCAGCATAAGTGAAAAGGATAATAAAAAAAAGTCCAAATAAAGAACTTACAGTAAAGTCAAAACTCCCTACACTAAATAATGTAAATTCAAAAATTCTATTTAACATGACACAAATCTAATCATTTCCGTTTTCTGTAAACAATATATTCAATATTATACGATGTGGATAGCAAACAAATTGGATTGCTAAATAATTTTCAGGCTACTGAGCGCACTCAAAGGAATAATAAACTGTCATCATTGATTCGGTTAAATAAATCATAATAGTATATTTCAAAATAACCAAAATGTCCTTTAGGATGTTTATTTCGAATAATGATTGGAAGAATTACTTTAACTTGCATCAAAGAATGTGTAATTTTTCCGTTTCATAGCGAAAACGAACTTAAATCCATGTTTTATGAAAGATCAATCACTTTGGTTTTTAGAAAATATTGACGTTACTGGAATTTTTTGTCCGAAAAAATTGGGTACACTTCATTCAGCGCAAAATGACAAATCCTTTAAGAAAGGGGAGTATATATATATGCCCGATCAAAGTAGCGATAAGGTATTTTTCCTAAATGAAGGTCGAGTCAAGATAGGAACGTATGGAGAAAATGGAAAAGAAATCACTAAAGCCATCTTGAACAAAGGAGAAGTATTTGGTGAATTATCCATGATCGGAGAAGACAAAAGGCGTGATTTCGCCTATGCGATGGAAGATAGCAAAGCATGTGTACTGACTACCGATGAGATGAAAACCATGATGAAAGATCACAGTGGCCTTAGTCTGTTTTTTATGAAAATTATGGGAAGCAGAGTATTGGAAATGGAGCAGCGATTAGAGTCATTGGTATTTAAAGACAGTAGAAGCAGAATTATTGAATACCTTGTTGAGTTAGTTAGAAAGAGCGGACAAAGAGTAGGTTACGAATGGGTCGTACGTAAATTTATTACTCATCAGGAAATTGCCAACCTTACTGCTACGTCCAGGCAAACCGTAACGACTGTCTTGAATGAATTGAGGTCCAACAATCTTCTCACCTTTGATCGTAAAAGACTTCTTGTTAGAGATTTGGAAAACTTACAAGCAGAAATAGTCTAGTAAATAGTGCGTAAATACATTTGAGAAATCTCAAATGTATCGTTCCATTAGAATCTCGTCTATTGATTTACCCTCCCATATCATGGCATTTTTCTCTCTTCCGTATTCTTTGAATCCGAATTTCTTATACATCCCAATAGCAGCTTCTGAAATATGACTTGCTCCAAGTAATATTTTGGTAAGTCCTTCCAACTGTTGTGCTCTATTGATACATGATTCCAAAAGTAAATTACCAATTTTATTCCCTCGATAATTTTCGGATACATATACTCCCCACACAAAAGCTTTATGTCTGGTTTTGCAGTTTGTGTATCGAATGAATCCTAAAAATCCTATTAATGTAGTCTGATCGAAATAACCCAAAATAAAATTTTCCTCATTCTTACGTTGAAAATCTTGAATAGTCTTTTCTCTATCTATTTTAATATGAGGATCACTCCCAAAAGACATAGGTTCATTGATCAAACTATATGTTCTCAATCCAATAAATTGATCTACATCGTCGATTCCAAGTGTTCGTATCACTCCTATCAATAATTGGTAACAATAACTTTTCCTGATTGTACGGAAGCTCCATTCCTAATGGAATAAATGTAAATACCACCAGATAGATTCTCTACCAATATTTGATCCTGCTTCACTTTTGCAGGAAAATATTGCACCACCCTTCCCGAAATATCTCTTATGTATACTTCACCTAACGTTCCTCCCAATTGGGTAGCAATCACAAAATCACCAGTATTAGGATTGGGGGATACGGTTATCTCTATTGACTTTTCTTCTATCTCTTCTAATCCTGTCACTTCTAAAGCCATTTTTACAGCTGCAAACACATCTATTCTTCCATGACCAAAATAAAAATTAGGGTCATCTAAACCTGAATTACCTGAACAATCGAGACTATCCGTCAAATGAACTGCTGTCGAACGAAGGATATCCTTGATCACATCTACCTGACCCGCCAAAGATGGATTGGCATTAATAATAAGGGCTATTGCTCCTGCAACATGAGGACCGGCCATACTTGTACCTCCAATCGTATTGAATCCATCATTCAACCAAATTGATTTCACCCCTACACCTGGAGCCATAACATCTGGCTTGAGTCGACCGCTGCTATCGATCAACACCGGACCAATACTGCTAAAATTTGGTTTGGTATCATTGTCACGAGTTGCTCCCACTGTAAATGAATTTTCAAATATGGAAGCTGGATTTTCGATGGAACTGCACCCTTTCCCTCCATCATTTCCTGCTGAAACCACTACCACAGTTCCTGCAGCAGTGAGGTTATTCACAACGGTCTCCATAAAAAACCAATTTTCAGGAGTACATCCTTCTTTTGTCGGACACCCCCAACTGTTATTAATCACATGGGGTGCCTTTGAAGGATCTGGATTTTCCCCATCCAAATCGGTTGGAGCCAAAAACCATTCAAAGCACTCTGTATAGGTGGAAGGTTTTCCCCAACCTCTATCCATGTTTCTACATCCAATCCAAGATGCCGCAGGAGCGACTCCAATAGTATGGGTAGTGTCGCCACCTACCATAGTTCCCATAGTATGGCTGCCATGACCATGATCATCACAAGGGAATACAGACAAGAAACCACATGGGTTAACTGATGGATCATTGATTGTATCATTATTCAAAGGATTCAAGGTATCTATAGCATCATGCCAATTATAATTGTGATCAATTTCTTCTTGATCGTATCCTCTATACTTGGACAATATCAACCCGTTATCAAAATCATATCCTGTATCTTGACCAGCTACGACAACTCCTTCTCCTTCATATCCCATCTGCCACACACTATCTGCCTTTATTTTTAATAAGCCCCATTCAATTTCAGCTCGATCCAAACCCAAATCAGATTCATAACTTATTTCTTGTACACGTGCTGGTGCATTATATACAATCTGTTTTACCTCAAAATTAGTTAGGATACGATCCGCTTGACTTTGAGTGAGGTAGCCTTGCAATCCATTGAAAACATAAAATGAATGAAACTCAATAGCCTCTTGTTCCAAAAATTTTCTTAGTTCTTTTTGAGTCTGATCTGCGTGTGATTGTAACCGAGTAAAGACAAAATTTGCCTTTCTGTCTTTGGTCCACCCTTCTGTTTGTCCATATAAATCCAGTTGATCTCTCATTACAATAATACAGTCTACCACATCATTCTTTTCAAACTGCTCTTGCAAGGAAGATGTCATCTGTTGGCTAAGGCATATATTGGAAAAACTTAATAAAAATAGGCAACAATAAAGGAAAGGTCTCATATCTATAAATTTTCTATATGTAAAGAAAGTGAGAATAATTTAAAAAGATAAACACCTCGTAATATGAATCATTTAGAATACAATTAAAGTTTTCCCATACACACTTAACACGACAAAAAATCTATTTGCAAAATGACTTCCCAAACGAACTAGCCATGAAAACACAACACTGTAAAAGAATAATTAATTATTGTTTTATTTCTATTTATTATTGTTTTTCAATAATTTTATTTTACATTTGAACAAAATACATAAGCTATGAGACTATTTGGGACAAAATCAATATCATTTTACATTTATTGGATATTCAAAATACTGAGCTATATTTTTCTATTTTTCTTAGTAATGAAAACTATCCATTTGGTAATGGCCTATTTGGATCACCTTGGTATATCAAATCCATTTGCAAGCCTTCATATAAGAGAGGACAGTTTTGATATTCAAAATAAATTATTTTCCAATTCTTCATTAATTATTCCTATTTCAGGTAGATATGCTTTCCAAATATATGCAGCTTCTTTATTATGGGGGCTGATTGCCAACTATGTGTTATACAGAATACTTGCTCAAATATTTCATTGTTTTTCTCAAGAAAAAATGTTTATGAAAAAACTAGTCACAAATACTAAGTTTCTTGCCGGATGGTTTTTTATAATATCGATTGCTCAATTTAGACACAGTTCATTGTGTTCAGATGAATCAATTTATATCCACAATATTATATTTTCAACACTTATCAGCATATTCATTTGGTTCTTGGCCAAAGTGTTTGAAGCGGGAAATAAGATTCAAAAAGAAATAGAACTAACCATATAATTATGCCAATAATCGTAAACTTAGACGTGATGCTCGCCAAGCGAAAAATTAGATCAAACGAATTGGCAACTCAAATTGGGATTACCACTGCCAATCTATCTATTTTAAAAACTGGAAAAGCCAAAGCTGTACGATTTTCTACCTTAGAGAAAATCTGTGAAGTTTTAGATTGTACGCCAGGCGATATTCTAGAGTACGTTCCTCCAGATAAATCCTAAAACTAAGTCATTTACTAATATCTAATTGACAAAATCTTACAAAATTATTCCCAATTACATTTTAAACAATCTAAACCTGAGTTGTAGCTATATTGTATTTACTATCAGGAATTCATTACTCACTAAATCGTATTCTTATGAAAAAGTGCACCTTGTTATTACTATTTATACTATTCTCTATATTCCTAAGTTCCGCACAAACTTCGACAATAATACAGGGACAAAGCAAAGAGCAGGCAAATGAAAAAGTGTATTTGAAAAACTATGATCCTTTTCAATACAATTCGAATACTTTCATTCTAGATTCTGTCATTGTAAGTCCTAATGGAGAATTTGAATTTGAAATTCAACTCCATGAACCTAAGTTGATTATTATATCTAATGATACCAAACTGCCTCCTACTTATTCGGTGCTTAGAGAAGCTCCCAGCCTTTATTACTTTTCCTTTTGCGTTCAGTTTTATACCGTTTATCCTACACTATTTATTAGCCCAGGGAATACATACAACATTACACATTGGGATACTAAAAACAAAAAAGAGTCTATTATTCATAATGAGGATGAAAATAATATCCTTCGCCATCATTACAGTACTCAAAATTTCCTGAAATCAATCAGTGCAGAAGAAGATGGATCACCATTAGAGATAGATCCGAATAACGCGTGGCATGAAGTACAAAAAATAAGGAATAATTCCCTTGAAGAAATAAGAATACAAACTTCAGTACTTGACACCGAATTTGTGAATTATATGGAAACAGAAATAAAACTAGGTGCCCTTAATAGTTTTCTACTCTGGTACACAAATCAGCCTTACTTCGATATTGATTTAGAATTCTATTCCAAACTATTAAACACTTATGAAAACCACAATTTTAATCCACTTAGTTTGGAATTATTCAAATTAACCGAGAGAATTGTAGCCTTCAAAATGTTAAACCATACAAATGAAGTGTATTGTAAAGTCAGTCAGCAGAAAATAGAAATTGCTCAGAAATATGCTTATTTGAATATCAAAGAGAAATATATAGAACACCTGCAAAATCAAGAACAGATTAATAAAATCTCTTTAGAAAAAAGCTAGAATGAGATTGTACTAAATCTTTAATTCGGCATGAGTTGACATCACTTCTTTAATGACCTCATATTCAAACCCTTTCTGGATGGCATATGAGGTCAATTTTTTACGCTTTTCCCATTTATTGCTTATTCGTAATGTCGCTACTTTTTTTAAAAGCAAGCCCTCCAAAGTTTCTAGATATGCGTCGTAATCAATCTCTTGCATTCCCTTTCTAATCGAATATGCAGAAATTCTTCTCAGTTTTAATTCCTTTGTGATTTTCAATTTGCCCCACTTCTTCATCCGAAATTTGCCTCGCACATAAGCTTTGGCAAACCGTTCTTCATTGATAAAGTTATCGGAAATTAAATCAGCAATAATCTCTTCCAAATCATCGCCGTACACACTATGCTCGATCAGTCGTGTCCTTATTTCTGACTGGCATCTGTCCTGAATGGAACAAAATTTTTGCATCAAATTTAATGCATCTTCTTTTGATAGTCTTGTCCGTTTTCTTCTTTCTTCCATCCAATTATTTAATCCTTAGACTTGGATCAATCGATATCGTATAAATAACCTATAAAGATCTCAAATCCGGGTCCCAATTCTTGTACATCTCCACTCATTCCTATATTCCCCAATACTCCAACACGGAGTTTTGCATATCGGTTTCCAAATTCTGGCACAATAAATCCACCTTGTAGAGATACTTCATTGATCGTAGAATAACCTAGCCCTGCCCAAAATGCATCTTCCATTTCAAATCTAAGACCAGCTCGAATATCCACTTGCTCTGGAGCCGTATAGTTCACTGTAATACTAGGCTCAATAAATGAATATCTTGAGTAAACCCTTGTTCCAACATTAAAATGAATATGGCGCTCTCTTTTTTGATTTGAATCATTGATCAATACATCAGTAGTAAAGGCATTTCTATAGGCAAATCCAGCAAAAAACACATTGCCATCATATTCTTTGGTATTGGACAAAAAGTAAACTCCACCACCTACGATGGGATAGATCGTTGATGTACTATTTCCTTGGAGTAAAACATCATTGACATCATTGAATGTCTGACTAGCTGGATCAAAACCATATTGTTGAAAACCAGCATTGATTCCTAAGGATAATTGACTGTCCTCTCCCAGAAAATCTCTTAATTTATAAGCGTACATCAATTGTAACCCTTTTTTACTCACCGGTCCAGTCTGATCAAAATTAATCAAAGCCCCAGCTGACATATTCATATCAATAAAAGGATACTCAAAGCTTACAAATCCAGTCCTTGGTGCTCCACCAAAACCTAACCATTGTTGTCTAAAAAATAGGCTCGTACGCATATTTTTATCAATACCCGTAACCGCTGGGTTCCAATAATGCTTTGCATCTTCCATAAAAGTGCTTTGTGCCATTTGTTGAGACACTCCCTCTTGTGCGGAAAACATAAAAATCAAACAGGTGATATATAAATACTTTTTCATGTTGTTTCTTTTAAGTTGTAAGTCAGTTATCGCATTATAGTTATAGAATTCTTATATGTATTCCCATCAAATGTCAGCACATAATAATACGTATCTGCTGGTAATACATCTCCTCCATTTTCTCCATTCCACAATTCAGAATCAGATTGATATCTACTCCGTTCAAAAACCGGATATCCCCACCTATTATAAATGGTCAATACATTATCTGGAAACGCTTCTAAACCTTGGAAAATCAATTCATCGTTTTCTCCATCTCCATTTGGAGTAATAATAGATACCAGTTTGAAATTTGCTAGTGGGTCATCCAAAATACACACATTGACTGAATCCGTAAACACACAACCATTTTCATCTGTAATATCAACAAAGTACAAGGTCTCTTCTGTTGGGTTCACTTTAGGATTTGCTGTATCTGCTCCACTAACTATTGTAGCATCCTCAAACCACTGGTATGAAACTCCACCGGTTGCGTTTAACTCCAATTCTCCTCCTATAACTACGCAGTCGTCTTCTCCAGCATCTACATCCATACCCGCTTCAAAAACTTCTATTGTTATTTCCACTATAGCTTCATTATCAGGACAATCATCCCTGATGATTACTTGGTACGTAGTGGATTCAGTCGGTGATGCTAATGCAGATGGCCCATCAATTTCACTCAACGTCCCATTGGGATCATCCCACTCATAGGTTATTCCGCCAGAAGCGGTAAGTTCAACTGGCTCACCATTACAAACACCAGATGCTGAAGCCATTATTTCTCCTTTTATAATAGGGAATATATCTACCAACACCTCATCCTCCGCAGAACATCCAAACTCATTGGTTACCGTTACTGAGTAAGACTCTTGAGTAGCTACTTCAGGATTGATGGAGATTACATTTATCGTAGAAGTCTCTTGTCCATTCGACCACAAATACGTCGTATGATTTCCTGCATTTAATACCAAGGATTCATTCGGACATAAAGAAAAGTCATCTCCTAAATTCAAAGTTGGTGCCGCAACTGATATGACGGTTGAAGTGGTCATAGATGTGCATCCCGCTTCGCTGCTGGCAATAACTTCCACCATAGCATCTGCTGACAACATAATTGTATTTCCAGTTTCACCCATCAATTCTTCTCCATCTACAAACCATTGGAAAGAAGTACCATCACTATTCGCTACAATTGTTGCCATTTCACCTTCACAAATCGTATAATTTTCATCCAACTCCAACATTGGTCTTGCGTTTGCTACTACTTCAATATCATCGGAATCGCTGCATCCAAATTCGTTGACCACGGTCAATGTATAAATACCTGCATCAGATACAGACACACTCGGTTGATCAGAAATACTCATCCCATTAAATTGCCAATCGTATGTATTTGCACCAAAATTTGTTTCTAGAGTAACCGATTCACCATCACAAATCACCTCATCCTCTCCTAACACCAAATCTGGAACTTCATTCGCGGTAATGGTTACGACATCCTCTACTTCACAATTTCCAGTTCCTGTGACGATAGCTTGATATTCTCCACCTTCTGTCACTATCAAATCAAAACCATTTTCTCCTATTATTTCTTCTCCATTAAAAAACCATGTAATGTTATCCCCATCAGTATCGGCATTGATCGTGTAAGAATCCCCACTACAAAATCCATCATCATCTCCCAATTCTAACATTGGACCTGGTTCAAAACTTACCATAATTGAATCTCTTCCTGTACAATCTGATGCTGCGATTACATTCACAATATATTGACCAGGGTCAGTAATGGTCACCATAGCATCCGAAGAGAAAAATGAACCATCTTTTAGCCATAAAATCGTACCAACGTCTTCAACTTCCAATGTTACATCACTTCCGATACATCCTACTCTATCTTCACCCAAATCAATAACTGGAGGAATCACTTCAGTCACAATGACTGTATCGTACGATTCACAACCAATTGAATTAAGTCCCACTAAAACATATTCACCTTCTTCGGTCACTTCAGGCGATTCACTTTGGTCAGAGAACAACACACCATTTAGATACCATTCATAAGAATCTGCCTCAATAAATGAAAGTAGTTCACTACTTGATCCTTGACAGACATTAATATCGTTTCCTGCAAATACTTGACCTAGGGGCACAAATTCTATATTTACTGTATCCATGGCATCGCACCCTCCACCTTTATCCACAACTACTGTATATTGACCTGATTCTGTCACCTCCAATGTAGTTCCATTCTCTCCACCAATCACTGTACTATTTCTCGCCCAAGTATAGGAAGAGCCGTCCATTCCAGCATCCAATACATATAAAGGATCTCCTTCACAAAACGCTTGGTCTTCACCCAAATCAACCACTGGTCTAGTCACATATTCAATCACAATGGTATCCATTGCAGTACAATCAAATGTATTAGATCCCATCAATACGTAGGTTCCTGCTTCGGTTACCAGTAAGGAAGGATCAGTTTCGTCCGCTATTTCTACCCCATCCTTAAACCAGACCAAAGTAGACGCATTTGTATTGGATTGTATACTATAAATTTCTCCTTCACAAACCGATATATCTTCATCCAGTACCACATCAGGGGTAGGATTTATAGTGATATTCACCACATCAAATTTAGTACAACCCGTTGCTGTTCTTACCTCTACCAAATAATTTCCAGAGTCTGTAATTTCTAGTGTAGACATGGTCTCCATCAGCTCTTCCCCATTCTTAAACCATTTGTATTCAGCACCATCAGGACCAGCATCTAATATAACTTGTTCTGAATCACACACTATTCGATCTCCACCCAAGTCCAACTCGATAGGACAACAATTTTCTGGAGCAGTAAATAAATCCGCCACAAAAAATGCACACCCTGGTATTTCACTAAAAGCAGCAGAAACACCCTCTGTCATTCCATCTGCAATTTGACCTACCAAGGTTACGGTTTGTGGACTTCCTGTAATTGGAAAGGCTACTCCGTTCACCGTCAAATTTCCTGACAATGGTGGTTGATCATAAGTGATAATTACTTCCTGAGAAAAAGTATTGGAAGCTGGATCGCATGCAGTCTGTGTTCCCGCTTCGATCGAATTGATTCTGCAGCTAAAGTCAACCAATATTTGTTTTTTATTACTACTTAATCGTAAGCAGTCTGTAGTCTGTACATCAGACAAATCACTTCCTGGCCATGTAGATGGATCTACCAAAGCAGGTGGCGTAGCTCCTCCAGATTTGTATGTAACCGTATATATGTCATATAATCCACCGGAAAGCAATGAGAAGTCGGAAGATGGACTTACGATTTCAATCTTCCCAGCATCATTGACTGCAATAAAAGTATTGCTATAATCTGTGGAAGGTGATTCATCTACTTCCACAATTGTTCCTGGTCCAACAATATTAGATATCTCTGTAGTCTTTGGCAGCTCAGCAGCCGACTTATTATTTGTAAACACGATAAGATACTCCTTACACTCATCTAGTGTCACTGTCAATGTGGATTGTAGACTAAAACTACCTCCTCCGATAAATGTAGCACTTGCACCAACAAAAGAGGCACAAGGATTGGTTTGACTATAGGTCGCTGCTTCATAGATGGTTATAATTCCTGTACCTCCATTTGCTCCTACGTCAACTGAAAAGGTGTAACTACCTGTCTGGTCCACGGCCACAGTGGCGGTATTGGTATAGTAATCAAAGAATTCAAAACAATCTCCTGTTTCTGAATAGATAACAATTGGTGCAATGGTGGATGCAAAATCGTTGACTACCCTATTGATTGCATTCGTTTGAAAACCATCAATATGTGTTAAGTCAAAATTCAACGCTGGATCTCCTTGGTCAAATTCTTCATATTCTATATCGCAAATTATGCTACTTCCTGCTTCACAAGTGGATGTGATGGTACAATCACCGTTGGTTATATCAAAAAATGAATAACACTCAGAATCCGCACAAGCCAACATAATTCTACCACCTGAAGTGCTTGGAAACGCTGAAGGCAAGGTAAATGTAAATGAACCAGCACTATAATCTACTCCTTCTGCTAACACTATGGAATAGGTAATGCCCCCATCCACAGACAATAGGATATCCGCCAAATCACACATATCTTCCGTTCCATTTAAAGCCCAAGTAAGATCAACTGGACTTCCCGCTTCAATAGCGGTAAGATTTTGTACGGTGAGTGGACCATTATCTTCTACAATTACTTCTACTTCATCCGAAGCCACACTTCCTCCGTCCTCATTATTGTCTCTTGCTGTAAATTGAAAATGCAAGGTTCTTGCTCTGTTTGGAAGCACATCAAATTTATCACTGGCAGCACCTTCCAAGAGAGTACTCAACTGTGGAAAATAACGAGTCGTATCTGGACTTGGTGAAAAACTTCTAAATAAAGGAGCAATGCTAGAGTTGGATGCTTGATTGCCAATAAAACCTTGAGTCAATGAGCCTGCCCCATCTTCATCGTATTGTTCCCAAGTAAATGTCAACTCATCCTCTTCTGCATCTGTAGCGCTACCCGATAACATAAATGGAGTGTTTTTAGGAATTCTAATTTCTTCTCCACACGGATTAGCTGTCACTTCTGGTACTGTATTATTCAAAGGCACCTCCGTGGCACAATCTCCAAATTGCTCGACATACGAAACCATTTGAAAAAGACTATGTACATGAAAATAATTATCGGCTACACCAGATCCAGTTATATTTTGTGCTGTGGCACAAATCCCTTGATAAGACATGATCGTGGTTCCACTTCCAATTTCATATGCGGATGTGCCACTAATCGCATCGTCACAAGATTCTCCCTCTCCATTAAATGTATGCGTCGCACTGAACATATGACCAAATTCATGGGCCGCCAATGAAATCCAATTGTTATTGTTGTTATTAAATGAACCACTCCAGCCTCTCGCTTTCAAAGGGCTTCCACTTTGAGAAGTATTACTATTACAAACCACACCTAATGTGGCAACACCACCCGATGACCATCCATCATCCGTAACGGTTTTATGGAAAACATGTCCAATATCATATGAATTTACATTGAAATGCATATCTACCGCGCGGCCTGCCTGAGTAGTTCTTCCATCACCTCCCATCTCATCAGGAATAAATATATCTGTATTTGAATTTTTATATAGAAAAGGCTGAAGGATATTCAACCTTGCAGACAATTCATTTTCATAAATTACATTCAATCCATTTACGGTCGCTGCAATTACATTGGTTACTGCATTGTCACTATTACCATTCAACTCATAAAACTCACCCGTACAGACCACCGCTAGGGTGAAATTTCTACGAACTCCTCCATTCGAAAATGTAACACGACTGTCCATTTCCTGTAATTTCTTTTCCCATTCAGAGATTCCACCTTCTTCTGCAAAGTGGGTACAATTGGCACCATGCTCAGGGTGTACATGGATTCCTACTTCCAGAAAGTAATTGCCATCTTGAGGATAGAAGGAAGTCAATCCTTGAGGTGTTCGGATAGTAGCCCATGAAGACTCAGGTGTTATTAATAATCTTCCCTTAATGCTTTCATTTTGGGTAGACTGAATTACGTAAGTTTTGATATCTGGTCTAGCGCTTGCAAAATCAGGAGCCAATATTTGGTCTTCCTTTATGGTAAACTCGCTAAAACCCAATTTATCAAAAGGCAGCTGTACCACCGATGATTTTGTAGTGGTGATTTGCTCATAAATTACAGCTGGATCAACATTGATTTTAATAAGAGGTTCTTTGTCTTGAATTCCTACACTTTGCTTTTGAGCGAAAAGTGCCATTGAAATAAACAAACAAATAGATGTAATTAAAAACTTAAACTTCATTGTATTAAGGTTTTTCAAAAATGAATAGCATTAAATCAAATTTCCGAATTTATATTGATCCAGAAAAGTGATGATCTATATTTCGTAGGACGTAATAAGGTCGTTTATCATGACCCAAATCTTATTGCCCCGTAAAGTTAGAATTTTTTGGATACTTCAAGGGATATTGAAATGGTTGTTTTTTGGGTACGTGATCTCTTGCAATAATATATGGCTTTCTTCTACGTGTAGTTGGCAGAAATGTAAATTCTAATTCCTTGAATACACTAATATCTGATCAAATAATAAGGATGTAATAGGAAAAGAACCTATCATGAACCCCTTAATGATAAGTGCTGAATAAAGTTACTTAACCTAAACATAAGAACTTATTGCTTTCATAACAAAGATTGAAACCCTCCATATACCATTCGATTTGCATCAAAAATAATATTAGATGGGTCAACAAGCGGTGCAATCAAGTCTGTCATTCTAGGATCATTCGGGACCCTTTCATTCGCAAGATCTCGTGACTCTCGAGAATCAAACACCACCCACCCAAATATGATCGCTTCCTCTTTTGTTGCTTCGACACATTCCACAAATGAACGCGTCCCTTCAAGATGCAAATGGTCTCCTACAAATTCATGATATGCAATTGCACCATATTCTTTCCAAATCTTAGCTACTTTTTCTGCCACCTTTCGATATTCTTCTAAATGAGCTTTAGGTATGGGTAGGACAAAACCGTCTATGTAATTTGACATCTATACTTGTTCTTTTTGTTAAAATTATTCAGTGTTTCATACTTAATCTACTACTTTTAGTTCAAAGTACAATAGATAAAAGACAAACAAGACATTCAATGAAGGCATATTTGAATAATTTTTCTACGATAGATTTAAGGAATATAAAATAGAATTTATTGATAAATAAAGTATTCGCTCTATGATATATTTTATTTCCAATTATAAAATGTTATATTGAGCATAAGATAAATCTAAATGATAAATCAACCTATTGGCAGCATAAAAGATATTTGTTATAAATCACAAGATGATGTATTCCACTTTGCATCAAGTAAGAATATTTTATTTGCAAGTGCAGAAATTGGAAGAACAAAAATCGTATTTGACAATGGGAAAGTGATCTATTCAATTAAACCCCTATCCATTTTGACTAGTCATTTTCTGGGAAATGGATATTTTTTTTTAAACAATCGTTTATGGTTGAAGCCTTCAAATATCGTTACGCTTATCCAGAAAGGATCTACCAATTTATTAGTGATGAAAAACCAAATTTCAATTGAATTCCAACAAATGGAAGTAGAAGAGTTACTTTCCTTGTTTTGGATTAAAAAAGTAAGAACCTTATAACTGATCAGACTTTCAAGTGTCTAAGACAATGGACACAAGGATTACGGTTTCGAACTGCTTTTTAGATATTGTGTCAACATATAAAAATGGAAAAATATCCTATTATTAGCCTAAGTCTTGGTAATGAATATAGATTTTATCATGTGAGTGACATTATGTATTGCAAGTCAGAGGGTAATTATTCACAGATTTATTTTGTGAATGGAAAATCCTCCACTTCTGCTAAAAAATTAAAAGATCTTGAAAAAATCCTCCCCAACAACTTATATATTCGTGTCCACCATTCTTATATTGTCAACCTTATGTATGTTTCTAAGTTTTATAATGAAGATGTGAAAGAAATAGAAATGACTAATGGTGAAAGGGTATTGGTTTCCAGACGAAAGAAAGTACTTTTTATGTCAAAATTTTTAAAATTGTAACCTTGTTTATACAGAGGTGATTTAAAAATAATACATAAATTCATGGTGTAGAGGTCAATGCTTTTTCTTGAAATTTATAGCATGAGCACTGTGGTGTAAAAAGCAAAAAATTTGTGTTTCAATGACGCAGATAAGCAGCAAATTAACCACTCAAAAAAACACCATTTTTAATACTTCGTAATCTTCTAATAACATTTACATGTATATATATAGAGAGAGAGGATAAAGTAATTTTATCATTGCAGAAATCATCAATCCGAAAACCACCTTCACTGAAAAGTTTTGTGAGGTTGAAAACACATAATAACTTTACAAGCTATACGAAATAAAACTTCTTAAGATATTGAATAATTACAAATTTGCTATTTCTTATACACAAACATCTATCAGATCTACAAGATTGACGTAGAAGTGTAATTTGTGTATATTTTTGTCAAGATTTCCTTTTCCATATATGTATTATTTATTTAATATTTTAGACCTAATTCTTGTGACTAAAGTGTAAGAATTTAGACAATTGAATACCAGTTATAAATAAAAAATACCAATTATACTTTTTTGTGACCACAAAACGTCAATTGTCAGAAATACTACAAATTGTAAGGCTACCTTTAAGGAAATGGATAGTTTTATTCAAATGTAAAACATCCTTTGAGAAAATAAGTAAAGAGTAGAAAATCTAACCTGAATTTGACTTATTATTCAAGTTGATTGTGCTCTATTACCATAGAAACTCAAAAATAGATAATGGAAACACCCTTAAAGTACTCTTGCAGACTTGACTGCAACTGGCTACCTATTCGACCTCTTTATGTCCTTTCTTCTTGCATTGGATTTTTAACTATAAGTAGGCAGTGTATTAGTTCTCCTTTTTCAGGTCAACTAATTGATATTGATGATTTTTCGACATTCCATACTTTACACAAATACAATTCATTAAGTAAAATTATTGAAATCCCATTTTGGCAACCAAAATAAATTAAGATAAAACCATGAATCCAAATAAAACAGCAAACCGACATTTTCCAAATACCAAAAGCTATACTCAACCTTACATTATGAAAAACAACTTTACAATGATATTTAGAATTACGTTAGTATGGGGACTTTTTATGAGCTTTGCTCAATGTGAAACTCCAGATATTATAAATAGTAACAAGACTGCTAATCTTGAATTAATAATTGAGGGGGTAGAAAGTGGTGATTTTAACTTATCGGGAAGTGATAATTCATCTATTGTAATTAACGAGAATCTAACTAGTGATCCAGCTATTCCTGCAACTTACCCAGCTCCTTCTTGGAGTGCCGCCAATTATGACCATTGTGTCGGAGAAAATCTTTCCTTTACGCTAACTGGCTTACCAGATCCAAGCATATTTGGTGGCTCATACTCCTTGCAGCTGAATTGGCAAATTGGTCCTGCGTGTAATTCCGGTTCGACTTTTGCTGAAACTGTAAATATCACGAACACCACCACTACGTTCAATACATCTTATACGCTAGCAATTGGTGATCATGGAAAGTTTATCAGAGCAAATTTCTCTTTTATAAATGGAGGTAGTGATTTTTTATTGGGACAGTTAGATCCTAATTGTGCTACCGTGAATGTATACCAAACCCCAGTAGGCACCATTGCCGCTTCGGGAAGCGCACCGACAACGATCTGTGAAAATGGAACCTATCCCTTAACCTTTACCGCGACGACAGGAACTGGTCCAACCTATGATATTACTATTGATGGAACAGCGTTTACTGTAACTAGCGGTGTTTCATTTGATTTGACAGAGGGTATTGATTTTACAGGTGATGCAGCAAGTATATCTCTTACTCAGATCGTAGATAATGGAATACCTATAATTGAGGCTTGTACAACAACCAATGGATTACCAATAAATTCTATCATCGGCCCAACCGTGATAGAATTTGATCCAGGAACCATTGTTGCTAGTGGACCGACAACCATTTGTATAAATCCAGCTGGACCAGATGCTTTAGAAGGAGATGGTTCCCCTAATGGTTCCCTAGCATCGGGAGACGGCACAATTACTTATGATTGGGAATCCAGTCTCGATAATTTTGCTACCATTGCTTCCTCTGGATTGAGTACATCTGCAAATTATAACCCTGGAAATATTTCAACGGATAGATATTATCGAAGAAAAGCTACTTCAGTAATAGGTTCAACTAGTTGTGTTTTATATTCTAATACAATTTTGATTACAGTCAACAACATTACTACTGTTGGAACTTTATCAGCAGATCAAACAATATGTCCAAATTCTAATGCATCAACTATTTCATTCGTAACACCTTCTGTTGCTGATGGTGACTTATCTTACGTATGGGAAGAGAGTACAGATAATGTAAACTTCACCCCTGTTGCTCCCGCAGAAACTGGTACGACTTATACACCTATGAATGTTGCTGTAACAACCTATTTCCGAGTTGTAGTGAAGTCCACATTAAATACAGTGGAATGCACGGCAACAACGCCAAGTATGAACGTCTCAGTCGATGCTTCAAGTGGTACAAATGGGACCATCAAACTGACCGACGGCTTATCTAGCGCTACATCATTTTATTGCACTATTCAGGAGGCTATTGATGCCGCTACCGATGCCCAAGGAGATGTCATTGACATCCCTGTAGGAATTTATACTGAAAATATCCTTGTAGATAAAGCAGTGACAATTAATGGTCCTCAAGTTGATATTGATCCTCGTAATGCAGCGGCTTTGCGTATAGCAGGTTCTGCTTCAGAGGCCATTATTGACGGTGGTGGTTCTGGTATTGTAGTAGAAATTACATCGCCAAATGTAGAATTGAATGGCCTTGAAATTAGAAATGGTGACGTTGATTTAATTTCTTCACCAAGTGCGGCGCCTGTTAAAACAGCAGTAGTTGTTAATTATTGTATAATCCATGGGTCATCTGGTGATGAAGGAATACAATTGAGAAATGTAACTGACGGAAGTATTGCATATAACCGAGTTTATGATACAGACGGAGATGGTATTAACTTATGTTGTGAGTCTACCAATACATCCATTGATAACAATGAAATTTATGGTTCGGCTTCTGGTGATGCCGCAATGTATTTGTATACGAATGGACCAGACATTTCTATAACCAATAACTTATTATACAACAATACGGCTGACAATGGCATCATGGTCGGAAGAAAAAATGGAGACGACGACAATAAGAACAGCGCATTTACCAATAATGCTATTGTTTCTGACAACATTGTTACAGGTCATACTGGATCTGAAGTTGGTATTTATGTCAATACAAGTCGAGTCAATGTCATAGACAATGTTATCACAAATTGGGAATCGACTGGAGATGCCGCTTTATATTTCAGATGGGATATAAAAGAAATTCTTGCTACTGGTAATACGATTTCAGATAATGGTCGAGGAGTAAAGGTGTCTTCAGGTGTAGATGCACTCAATGCCCCTTCATTTTTAATAAATAAAAATTTAATTTTTGACAATACGGATGGATTATCAAACGGATCTGGAGGTGTAGTTGATGCCACATGTAATTGGTGGGGTGCAAATGATGCCGATGTAGCGGATGACGCAACATCAGATGACGTTCAATTTTTACCGTATTCAACTGTGGGTACGGATCCCTTGAACTGTCTTGGGATAGGACATGTCATTGTGTATGAAGGAGCGACAACAAACGTTCGAAGCACTCATATAACCATTCAGGAAGCTATTAATGCAACTTCGACTATGGATGGAGACAGAATTGAAGTCTCAGCTCGAACTTACAAGGAAATGGTAGATGTCACTGTCCCAAATCTTACAATCAAGGGTGCAAATTCAGGTACATCTGGCTGTTCAGGACGAGTCCCTGAAAGTATTGTTGATGGTGGTGTAGCAGGAACTGCTTTCACTATTTCCGCTGATGGTGTTACAATTGACGGATTCGCCTTAGATGGATTAATTGGTGTCAATGTAACCGCACAAACTGGTTTCAACATTATCAATAACTATGTCAATACAGATTATCTAGGAATAGTCGCAACAGCAATTGTTCCTAATTCTACGACATCTATAGTAGGAAACTGCGTTGAGTTGACTACTCAGGTTAATGCCCTGGCACCAGCACCTGGAATAACAACAGGAATTGTTTTGAACAACGTTTCCGGTACAGATGATATCCTTGTAGATAACAATGATATTTCAGATGGATTTTATGGCTACTTTGTCCATAATGTTGCCGCGACTGACCAATCAATTAATGACGGGTCAATAGCTGGCGTTATGCAAGGAATTGTAATATCCAATTCCTTAAGTGGTGCAGCACCCTACGCCCCTTCCACTATCGATATCGATGGTGTAACCATGGACGGTTTTATTGGCGCATATCCTGATCCGCCAAATACTGGACTTGGTCCATTCAATTTCCACGCAGGTATTTACTCTTTTACAGGGGGAGGTACTACAACTGAGTCCTTAACTATTAATATCAACAACGTAACGATTGATGGCACAGGCAAGCCAGATGCAAATAGTGCTGGAATTTCAGTCTCAGATTTTAGCACAGCTCCAACAGGAAATGCTCAAACGGTGGTTATTACAAACTCAATGATTAAAAATAACGATAACCGTGGTCTTTATGCAAGGGCAAATGTTGACGTCACAATAAGCGAATCAACATTACAAGATAATGGGGGGGATGCTTTTTTCATTGGTGGTAATTTAGGATTTGCCATCATAGCGCGAGAGGGTGCATCTGTCACGGCAACAAACAACTTTATTATTCAACCATCATCTCCTGTAACTGATGTATATGCATTGTCAGCCAGTGCACTTACCAGCACTATTACAGCTAATAATAACAGTATTACGGGAAGTGATGTTTCAGGTACACCAAAAATTTATGGAGCCAGTGCATCATCACCCAGTTCAATCAATGCGACTTGTAACTGGTGGGGCGGAATAAGCCCAACTGTCGCACCTCTCATGACTGGCAATGCAGTCACATATGAACTATTCCAGGTGGATGGAACAGACGATGGCTCAGATCCCACTGATGGGTTTCAGCCATTGGCTAACCAATGCTCTGGATGTTCAAGTGGAAGTTCCGTTGCGAATGTAACTGTTCCTGCGATGCCACTATTTTATTGTACTATTCAGGAAGCGATTGATGATGCTGATCCTGGAAATACGATCCTTGTCTCTTCTGGTACTTTTACAGAAGATCTTATCATAAATAAATCAATTACGTTAAACGGTGCAAATGTTGGTGTAGATCCAAATACGCCAGCAAGAATAGGTGCTGAAACTAGATTGTTAAATGGAAGTATTGTGCTTTCGGGAGCCAATACTATAATCATTGATGGTTTTGAGATTTATCAAACTAATGATATTTCAGATGTAGTATTAATGGGTGGCCCAACAACAGCCACGTTGCAAAACACAATATTAAATAGGCAAGGTGTTACGACAGGTGTAGGCATACGTGCTATTACTACCTCTGCGGGAACGGGAGTAAAAACAATAGCAAATAATTTATTTACTGGAGATGATAGTAATGGGTTGTATGGAGGACATACTTCATGGAATTCTGGAATGTATATTAACGGTAGTGCAAGTACAGTGGCAATCAATAACAACGTTTTTGAAAATTGCCGTACAGCTTTGAATATTGATGATATGGACACTGGTATATCGCTAAGTGGTAACACTTTTAGCAATAGTGGTACATATGTCTCATTTGGAGGCACAACTCCAACTAGTGGTCAGTTCACTTTTGGTCCAAATGAATTCAATGTTGCAGTTGGAACTATTTTTAATTTATCTAACGTAGATCCGGGCTTTAGACTAGACGTAAGTGCGGGAACTTATGGAGGAGAAGGATTTGCAGCTCTTCCACTCAGTACACTTTTCGAGATCAGTGCTAGAACTGCTCATATGGGTAGACCAAAAGCTAGCTCACCTTTTGTTAATAATGGTTTAGTGACATATGTGCAAGATAATTTATATGCAATCAATCTTCCATCATTTTCATTTGCTGACAATTTAAACCTTGCCATCGGTTTGGCTTCTATTGGTGATGTATTAAATATACAAGAAGGTACTTATATTCAGAATGTGATTGTGGATAAAGCGATTACATTAAGCGGGCCCAATGCAGGAGTAGACTGCGGCAGTAGAGTTGCAGAAGCTATTATAGCACCAACATCAGGTACTCCGGTAGCGATTTCAGTAGATGGAGTTACGTTGAATGGATTTG
>JARGNR010000091.1 GCA_029212405.1 Saprospiraceae bacterium | reverse complement strand
AATTATCTTTATGCAGCTTAACCTATCCTACTGTCTGCTATGGAGAGGAAGTCCATCCCCCCAATCTTTCCAATCTCTCCAATCCCTCCAATCTCTCCAATCTCTCCAATCTCTCCAATCCCTCCAACCTCTCCAATCTTTCATTTCTTCCCATAAAAATCCAATGCCATCGCCCTGATCTCCTCATCTTTATTCTGCATTAAGAAGGCTTTAATCTTTTGCCTGGTTTTAAGGTCATTTTCGACATTTGGGATGTTATCGGACGTAGAAATATAATCTAGCAAGGGTACAATCGCTGATTTAAGATCATAAGTGAGGCTGTTGTCGACATATTCAATGGCATTATTTCGAAGCTCCGTATCTGCTCCCTTTACATAATCGTATAGTTCTATGTAATTTTCAGGCGGGTATTTTATATGCAACAATTCGAATATAACCCTCAGATTAGTATCTATTTTTTGCTTTAGTAGGAGGATTAATGGATGCTTTTCGTTTTGTGATCCTTTATTATCATCCTGAATATTATTGCCATAATAAGAAAGTACTGTTAATATTTTATTTGTGTATTTACTTTCTTCTATCAATATCCTATTGATCAATGGATTATCAATTTGTAGCAATGGATAGTTATCATATAAAATCCGCAAAGACATAATGGCATTGTTCCTGACCTCCAGAT
The DNA here is from genome assembly GCA_029212405.1 of Saprospiraceae bacterium. GTDB lineage: Bacteria > Bacteroidota > Bacteroidia > Chitinophagales > Saprospiraceae > CAJXUU01. The sequence continues at coordinate 23,900 of JARGNR010000091.1, read as the reverse complement.
CTTCAGCTTCCATCAATAGTTGTAAAGCAGCAATAGAATCCTGATTGGGCTTGAGCTCAAATACTTTAGAAATATTGCGCTGAATATAAAGTCCCGAACTATCATCATATTTTTCGATCATTGAATTCAATCGTTTTACTGTAAATTTTGCTAATGAAGAGAGGATAGCTGATTCTACACTTTCTTCGTCCATCATCGAAAATAGCACCTTTAAATAGATGAAAGATTGTGTTTCTCCAGCGGACATTATAGCATGACTTCTCATTTCTAAATCTTCCGATTTCAAGTATTTATTAATAATTCGATAGAGTGAAGAAAACTTTCCATATCCGATAGCTTTGAGTATTCCAATCCAAACAGATTTATTGACATTTTCATCTTTTTCCAATTTTGCCACCATCTCAATCAAGCGGTCTTCAACTCTTAGAATATTTAAAGTTCGCGGATCATTTTTGAATTCCTTGGCATAAGCAGCCAGTGCTATAATACTTACCTCGGAATCCGCATCATTTATCTTGTCAATCAAAAAATTAGGATCTAAACTCAGTTGATGATTTATAATATATTCGAATGCAGCAATCCTGACATTTTGATTGTTATAATCCAAATAGGGTACAATAATTTTAGAATAATCACTTTTGGCATAGGTGATTAGATTAATAGCTAAAGTCACAATTTTGGGATTATCATTTTTAAGCAAATCTAAGTAGGTGTTTTCGAGCCCATGCATTGGATTTTCAATGAGGATATTTAACGCTTTTAAAATTTGGGTATCACTACCTTCAATAAGAATCTTCATGTAGGATTCCTCAATATTTTTCACCTTGATGGCAGCTAGATCGGATTTAATTTTAAGTGATTTACGAAATACTTTTTTGTATTCTTTTCTGATCCTATTGGCCAATAAAAACCATACCAATGAAGAGCAAAGGATAAGAGCTGAAATGAGCCAATTTGCTAGATCGAACGCTTGTAAAACCAGAAGAAGTACTATTCCGCTGATTCCTGTAGCAATACTATCTATAAATACATCGAGAAACGTCTTAGTTCTTAATTTGATGTCTTTAGGGACTGGTAGCATAATCAATTCAACAGAAGCTTTATTGATGGATTGTTTCATGCTAGCATCAGCTAGTTTGAGTCCGGTAGCAAAAATAATCCCCGGAATAACAATTAGAAAACCAGCATTTAGTACCAAAAAAGCAGGAAGTAGCAATAAGCTATAACCAATGCCCAGTCTTCCTATTACTCGGGTAGTAAATAATACTTGTATTGTAATAGCAGCCAGATTAAATGTAGAATACATGAATCCGTAGAAAACGGTTAAATCTTCCTCTATCGGATATGCCAAAGAAGCAAAATATCCAAACTGAAAATCGATCAATTTGGATGTAAAAACACTTACTGCAATAACCAAAGCAATATTAAATAAGTGCTTGGATTCTAAGATCAACTTTATGGGTTCATTAAAGTTTGAAGCGATAGATTGAGCGACAGGGACAGCACCTTTTTCTTTTGAAGGAATTGAAAATTTATTGATGTATCTCAATACCAAAACCAATATCAAAGCAGCTACAAACGGTATTACTTCACTTTGTAAAAGGCTGGAGATAAAAGAAGCCAAGTATCCTCCTGTGATGCCACCAGCTATCGCACCAAATCCAATAATACCGAAGTATTTTCTAGCTTCCCTGGCATCAAATATTTGATTGGCTAGAATCCAAAACTGAGAGGCAGAGAGAATTCCAAAAATTGAAATAAACAGATAAAACAAATAAGCACCGATGATATCATATCCTTCGATCCACAAAATAAAACCTATTCCAATCAATAATAAAATACAGATTTGCATAGATCTGTAGAATATTCTGAGTGGAGATATTTTAGTGATGTACGTATTATAAAACAAAGTGAATATCAAAGCCAATACTGCAACCATAATATAGGCTATTGGCAAAGCAGAAACACCTACCTTAGATAAAAAAATTGCATTTGCAGTGGGCTTGATGAGTATTAAAGTCAAAATAAGCAGGAAGATAAGGCGCTGCATAATCCAGACTTTTTGATTATCTACCTTGACTCCAAACATTATTCTGACAAGCTCACCCGTAATTTTTTTTAGTATTTCCAGCGCAATTAGGTTTTTGGTTTAATGATGGCATCAATTTTAGTGATGACCTCTTTTACGATCTTGCTGCCATCCGGATCATCCACTAGAGCTACGAGAATATAACTCCGCCATTCATCCCCTACAACCAATACCGAGTCAGAATGAAAAGTCCTCCATGTACCCGATTTTCGGTAAATGTCAGCATCAGGGCAGACTTGATCCAGAACATTGACAAACTTGTGATGAAGTTTTGGGTCTTTAAGATATTCAAGCATTTCTATGGATCTCTCACAATTGATTAAATTGCCATATGCCAGCATATAATAAAACCTGCATACTTGAGTAGCACTGGCGGCATGACTTATTCCTTTGATGGGATCTGGCTTTCTTGCTCCTCCCTTACCATATCTCTTCCCTACCCAAAGTCCACCTCCATTATCCTCGTCGTAAAGATTGTATCTATCATCTTGTAATACCGATGCTATTTTGTCAAATCCTACCCGATCGATCAACTCTGTAGTACAATTATTATCTGATACAGTAATCATTTTCGACATCAGCTCATGCAACTCATCACTCATAGTAATGCTGCCCTCATCCAATGCTTGCATTACTGCTAATAAAACCGCAATCTTGGGAAGACTGGCCGCATACATCATATGATCTCCATTGATTTCAGCAAATCTAGGCTTACTAGGTGTGCTTAAATCTACTAGGCCAATACTCAGCTTTTTTTGTTTAATGAGCTTCCTAGTTTTTTTATTTGCCATAAATTCTTTTAGAATTTCAGCATTGAGCAAAGGATCTTTATTTTGTTTGAGCGGAGTATAAAATTCACTATCAAATGGTAAATCCAGCACCTGACTATGAATAAAAGTAGGCAATATCACAACTGCCATCACAATTTGCAATATTCTAATGATCATATCTGTTAATCCTTTTGTCACTTTCTTAGACGTTAACTATTTTATTTTTAAAAAAATCAAGGAAAATTAAAGTACATGAACTTCAATATCAACAAAGAGTCAATCCATTCAAAAAAGTCACTGCATTTTCATACTAAAAAAAAACAAAACCCCTTCAAATATAACCAATTCTAATCGTCACATTTATTTTCATATTACTTGTGACCAACAACTAAAGATTGACTCTATTACTAAACTACAAACGCACAATGCTGAGTATTCAATGAGAGGAAATATCCCAACCTCCTGAATACTCAGCATAATTAGTTAAAATGTGATTTCAGGCAATGACCCATGATATGCATGCGCAGTGTTGATAAAATTTTTAACTCTTTAATTAATCATGAATTCAATATTAAGTATAACCGTCAATCGAATGAAAAAGACAAAAACAACATTAGTTCTTATCATCTTCCTCTCTGTTTGTTCCATTACTATTTTCGGACAACTATCACAAGAAAGAATTGAAGATATTGCCCAAATCAAAGTGGAAAGATTTCAAAACATTTTAGATCTATCACCGATACAATCCTCACAATTGAAAAAGGAAACTATCAACATGATGGTGGCTCAAAGCGCAGTTGCAAACAACAAAAATATAAGTGCAGCAATTGGCAAAAACTTAGATAAATACTATGCAAGCCTTTCCTCATTCAAACCTCAACAGCTCGTAACCCTCAAACTACTGGACTCTCTAGACAGACAAAGCAGAAGAGAGGCATACAAGGATCTGATGTCCGCGTACGGTCAATCTTCAGAATTTGCGGTTGCTGTTGCAGCTTACAATTGGAATATAATCATGCCTATCCTCGTCTCTTATCGTAAAGATTTGGATAGATATATCTCTCCGGCAGATCGAGCAGTTATTGCAGAACTTAGATCCAAGATGATAGCGAAGTATAATTTTATCACCAGCATCAGAGAACATGAAGCATCTCCTCAGACTGAAGCTATAGTGACCACCATTCAGGATGAGATATTGACCGACATTCATGAATCTGTTTTGCCTAGACTATTGCAAAAATATGATGAGCACATCGTAGATATAAGAATCCAACTCAATAAACATGAAAAGCAGATAAAAAAGGACCTCCAACTTATCTATGAAGAAAACATGTTGGACAATCATAGAAATCAATTAGCGGCTGAAGAGGAATTTTTCAACATGCTTGGCATTTCCAAATTACTTAAAGATTCGTTTTTATTGCTGTTTGATGGAGATAGTCGTGCTGCCTCTTTTAAGATCAATACACTATATCTAATGGCAAATGGCTTAGCAATTTCTGATCAATTTTAACTGTAAAAAGAGTTGAATATGAGACATTTCATCCTTATGGCTTTATTTAGTTTTGGTACACTTATGTCGACGGCTCAAGCAGATATTCAGATTATTAAAATCAAGAATAAAGATAAAGCTGTATCTATTTCAGCTGTCAATAATTCTGGAGTTCCCTATACACTAAAAATAAATATCACACTGGAAGGCATGGAATTGGAATCCCCTCTCCCACCATTTATTAAAATATTTCCTGGAGAAGAAAAGCATATTACAACACTAACCCCAATAGACACCAATCCCTACTATAAGATACATTACCAGGCAACAGCCATTGAGAATGGGGAAAAAGTAACAACCGAAGTAATGGTACCTGATTTGACAATTTACACCAAAAACGGCGATAAAAAAAGCACTCAACTCAGGCAATATCTTGTTAAAAATGAAATTCCATTTACCGAGGTAAACGTGTCATATAGTGATAAAACAAAACAGATTTACGAAAAAATGTTGGCACTTCGGGGAATACGTAAACAGGAAGCTAAGGTTCCAGTACTACTGATCAAAGGAGAAATATATTATGCTATCGATGATATCAATCAATTCATAGCGACGAAATTATAGATTTGTGCACGTATAAGTGGGTAAAATATTAAGAATTATATTTAAGCTTATATTGTATTTATAATCTAAAATAGAAGAGACAATCATGGCAGAATCTAAAAAAGACAATAGCACGAAAGAAGTAGCAATAAGTAGAAGAGTACTTGGAGGTGAAGCACCAATAGTAATCAATGAAATCACAGATAGGTGCTTGTATTCCGGCTTCTTTGGAACGCTGGATAGTGTGCGGATGAAAAAAGTGAATGACGCAATAATGGAAGTAGCAGATCGCAATGATCACGATATGATGATTATTGACTTAAGTAATGTAGAAGTGATAGATAGTGCTGTGGCAAATAACCTTAAAAAGTTAAACAAGCTGCTACAATTGATAGGAGTGGAAGTCGTTTTTTGCGGATTCAAACCCATAGTAGCCTCTAGTATGATCAGCGCAGGAATCGAACTTGAAAATATTCAAGTCGAGAAAAACTTAAAACGTGCCATAAAGTATGTTTACAAAAGACAAGGACTAAAACTGGTGTCTATTTCAAAACCATGATCACTACTGCTCTACATATCATACCCTTAGAACAAGAATCTGATGTGGGCCTACTGACTCAAGCAGTCCGAGAAGCATGTCTGTCTAATCGGTTTGACAGAGTGGATACAGAACAGATAGTGCTTGCGTCTTCTGAGATGGGGCACAATGCCATACGTCATGGAAATGGAGGGCATGCTGAAATTTTCGAATTGAATTCCGGAAAACTAATTAGAGTAGTTATTTCAGATTCTGGTCCTGGCATACCAAATATTGAATTGGCAAGTCGAGAAGGATATAGTACCGTAAAGACAAGCTTAGGCTTGGGTCTTGAGGGCGCACAAAGACTTGTAGATAACTTTAAAATTGTTTCTGAAATTGGTCAAGGCACCAAAGTGACCTTGGAAAAATACAGGCCACTTTCAAAAGAGTCTGTAGACTATGGTCTCGTTAGTATTCCGGACAACAATTACAATTACAATGGTGATCAATATGTACTCAAGGAGTATGATGGTGATTCACTTTTAATAGGTGTGATCGATGGTCCTGGTCAAGGGTATGATGCACATTCAATCGCACAAACGTGTAAACAGTTTGTTGAAAATAATTATCGCAAACCTCTTTCAGAGCTCCTTACAGCCTTAAATACCCTGATGAAAGAGAGCAATGATGATGTCGGAATCACTTGTTCATTAGCTCGAATTTCACCGCAAGAATTATGTTATTTAGGTTTGGGAGATACCCATGCATACATCACTATTGATGATCAACCTTTGATTCACTTATCCAATCAACAAGGACGTGTGGGTCATGTAAGAAAAGTCAAAACGGATATGACAACCTATTCTTTTAAGAAAGAACTTACAGTTATTATCTGTAGTGATGGTTTGAAGACAATCTATGAACCCATACCTAAAAATATTCATGCACAAGATTTGGCCAATAATTTATTTGATCAATATCACAGACCCTCAGGCGATGCTACCATTCTAATTGCTAAGTATAAAAAATAGAGTATGAAGACGAATACAGAAGCAATTCACTTTTTACATGCACTGGTTTCAAATGTGGATTCGGGAATAGTGTCGTTTAATATCGAAGGATATATTACGCTAATAAATAAGAAAGCGCTTGAATATTTAAACATATATGGAGATGTGGGAGATGTTATTGATAAAGCTGTATTAGATATCATCAATATTGAGGAATTGCATAAATTAATCTATAACTGCTTGACAAAATCCAGGAAAAATTTCCATCTTAGTAATGTCCTGCATGATGATAGATACTTGATATTGGATGGTAAAAAATTGTTAGATGGAATGCTACTCAGTATTACAGATATCACAGCAGATGTGCTCGCCAAAGATAGAGCAACGCAATCTTTGCTTTTGGGTCAGGAGACAGAACGTAAACGATTGGCAAAGGAAATTCATGATGGCGTAGGTCCCAATATGAGTACGTTAAAACTGCAAATCGATTCAATCAAACGAAAACTCAACGACAATGATGCCATTTCGGCTTTAGACAAGGTGAATGAAGCCATCAGTGAAATAGCAACAGATATCAGGCAAATATCACATGATTTGATGCCGAGCAGCTTGATCGATTTTGGGGTAGTCACTGCACTCTCTAACTTTTCAAATAGAATTACGGAAACCGGCGAAGTACAAGTAGTATATAATTCAAATATAGAAGATGGATACCTTACCAAAGAACATGAACTCAACATATTCAGAATAGTACAAGAATTGGTTAATAACGCACTTAAATATAGCAAGTGTGGCACTATAGAGATAAGCCTTCAGGAAGTAGAAAATAAGTTGATTATTGCAGTCATTGATGATGGAGATGGGATGGAAGCGGACACAAGCAAAAGTGGAATAGGTTTGCATAATATCAACAGTAGAGTGGATTCTTTGCAAGGGACGATCTCTATTGACTCTGAAAAAGGAAATGGCGTCTCCGCCATTATTGAATTGCCAATAAAATCAAACGAGAAATGAATGTAGCAATCGTAGATGATCACAAAATGTTTCGGCAGGGAGTAGAAGCTATGTTGGACGATATCCCCGAACTGAGTTTAGCCTGGGGAGCTTCAAATAGTCAGGAAACGTTAGACAAGTTAAATGACCAGGTACCTGATGTCATACTCATGGATATTACCCTGGGAGAAGAAAGTGGCATCACATTGACTAAAAAAATACTTGAAAGCTATCCTGACATCAAGATATTGGGACTTTCTATGCATAAGGAAGACAACTATATTGTCAAGATTCTGGAATCAGGAGCCAAGGGTTATTTGCTCAAAGATGCAGGATCTGAAGAAATGGTTCGTGCCATTAAAATCGTGTATGAAGGGGACACGTATTATAGCTCTCATGTGACCAACGTACTCATGAAACATGTTACTCAGGGAACCAGGCCATCAGAAAAAGGTGATAAAATCCCTCTAACCGCCAGAGAAACAGAAATCCTAAAATTAATCGCTGAAGAATATTCTAATCCTGAAATCGCAAAACAATTGTTCATTAGCATCCGTACGGTAGATACCCACAGACGCAATCTGCTGGATAAATTACAAGCCAAAAATACTGCTGGGTTGGTGAAGTATGCGATCAGACATGGAATAATTGAAAACTGAAAAGGTAAATGGAGATACCAGGAAAGGCTCTAAATACAATTCTTCCATTTGCATTTTTTTCAGTCCCTTTACTTTCATGAAAAACACTACTGCAATAGTACATTGAGTACCTAAAGCACCTCTAAGAAAATATTGGACTCAATTTAAGGTCCACTGAGACTTGCATTAAGGTCCTTGCATAAAGAAAAAAGTTATATTAAATGAGAACTAACATTTTCTGAAATCTTTTCAATTGTTGTGACCAAAATGAAAATATAGTCTCTCTCTATCGAATTACTATTTTAATACCATTATTAAAATCAATAAATTATTTTTCAATGAAAAATGTAGTAACGCTTTTAACTATTCTTTTGATTGCGGTTTTTGTATCCTCCTGTGCCAGCAAAAAAACCTTGGAAACTGTTCGAATAGAACTGGACGATACGACCAATGAATTAAGGAGATCTCAATCTAATTTGCAAGATTGCAATACAAAGTTAGAAGAAAGCAATGTCAACTATTTGAAAGAGGTAGGAGAAAATAAATCTTTGCAAAGCCAACTCTCAAGCAGAATAGATCAGATTCAAGATTTAAAAGATCAAATTGTTGATCTAAAAAAACAAAGAGAAAATCAAATCACTCAAGTAGGCGACCTTACGGTACTATCGAAAACAGCAAATGAGAATATAGGTCAAACGATCAAACAGTTGGAACAAAAAGATAAGTACATCAACTTGCTTCAAGCTGCTAAAAATAAAACAGATTCTCTAAATCTCGCCTTGGCCATTAATCTTAAAAGTGTCCTTCAAAAAGGAATTGATGATGAAGACATAGAAGTAAAAGTGGATAAGACCGTAGTATATGTTAACCTTTCTGATAAGATGCTTTATAATTCAGGAAGTGCAACAATCACCCCTAGAGCAGATGAAGTACTATCCAAAATCGCGCAAATCATTCAATCGAGACCAGATCTTGACCTTATGGTAGAAGGATATACAGATAATACTCCAATTCGAACTTCTTGTTTTGAAGATAACTGGGATTTATCTGTAAAAAGAGCGACTTCGGTCGTACGAGCGCTACAAACAAAATATGGGGTAAATCCTGACAAATTGATCGCAGCAGGTAGAGGTGAATACAATACTCTGGCAGAAAATACAACAGATGAAGGGAAAGCAATAAACAGAAGAACAAGAATCATATTGCTTCCAAAATTGAGTCAGTTCTACGAATTGCTTGATCCAACAAAAGTACCAAAGTCTTAAATATAAAATGTTAATTGGTTTGTTCACGGCCCCTCGTTATTAATTGATAACGAGGGGTTTGTGTTTTTACTTAACTCGTACTAGGTAAATTACCTATATAATAAATACGCTTTTTAGCTGTATAAATCATAGTAGGATCATATGATATTTGATGTGTAATTAACAACAAAAAATATAAATCTGATTTGTTATGATACCGACACTGACATTAAAAAGAGAAGAGCAATTGGTAATCGCATACCAAAAAACAAAATGCAACAAAGCATTTGGTGAGTTATATTCTTTGTTTTACAGCCAGTTATTTGATTATACATGTAAAATAGCTAATGATTCGGAGGATGCTTTTGATATCACACAAGAAGCATTCATCAAAGCTGCTCAGGAAATGGACAAACTGAGAAACCCTATCACATTCAGATTTTGGTTGTTTCGTATTGCCAAGAATATGTGCATGAAGAAGTATCGTAAAATGGCAAAAGAATCATGTGACAGCTATGAAGAAGATGTTGTTTCTCAGGATTATGACATCACGGATGCAATCGAAAAAGATGAATTGCTCGAAAGGTTGGCATTGATTCTTTCGACACTTTCAAAAGAAGATCAGGATCTTTTATTAGCAAAATACAGCGATGGGAAATCTATCAAAGAAATCATGGAAGAAACTAGTTTAGGTAGTTCTGCCATCAAGATGAAACTAATGAGAGCAAGATCGAAAGTAGTTACTGCTATGAATAAAGTTTCTTAAACTTCTTATAATTGGTTAAAATATAATGCTTTAGGATGTGACCAAATCTATAGTTCGTGCTCTCTTTATAAAATAAGAGATATGATCTATACACTTCCATATCAAACTGAGGACTTACTCAAAAGCAGTTATTTTAAAATCAGAAATAGTGCAAACCCCAAATCAGACAGTATTCACCTTACTGTGACTCATAGTCATTTGGATGAATTTTCAACAGAGGAATTATACAAAAAAGTATTGCACCTGGAAGGGAAATACAGATCAGATACGAATTCTTGGACAGCCCCTGCTTTAAAAGTAAGGGTTATCCATCAACTCTGAATCCGATATTTGGCATTGAATCAATCCCACCATAATCTCAATTCCATACATCATCAAATAGTAAAACTCAACGCTCGTGAAAAGAATATTGGTTGCTGTAAATTTCTCTGACCATTCTCCTGGGCTTATTAGATATGCACTTAAATTGGCTCAATATTTTAAAGTCGAATTAGGATTTGTTCATGTGATTTCATATAAATCAGATGGACAACAAAAAGTAGATAAAGTTGATGAAAACAAGTCCGGATCTATACATGAAATATTAGATAAGTATATCAGTCGGATTTATGCCAAGCAATTTCACGACATCATAGTTGAGACTTACATACGAAAAGGGAAACCATCAAAAGAAATAGCAGAATTGGCAACAAGCATTAATGCTGATCTGGTAATAGTGAGTAAAGAATATCCACATAAAATTACTTTTTTTGATGATACAGCAGATATGCTCATTTCCTTATCTCCTTGTCCAATTATGACAATTCCTTCAGGTACTGAATTTCATAGAATAGAGCGTATTATTTATGCTTCGGCTTTTTTACTGGAAGACTGTGCCGCTATTCTTGAATTGCAAAAATGGGTCGAAAAATTTAATGGAGAAATTATATGTATTCATGCTGCAGAGGATAAACATGCTCTGGAAAAAGCCAAAAATAAAATGGAAGTTCTAAAAAGGTTGTTTCCCCAAGACAATATAATATTTAGGTGTTTTATAGCAGATATACGTAAAGGGATAGATAGATATGCTCAATTGAGTAAAGCGGATGTACTATGTACAATGCACAAAAATAGGAACATGCTTCAATCCATATTTTCACCTAGTAAGAGTAAAAAACTATCTGATAGAGCCAATCAACCGGTGGTAATATTCAATCAGAATTTATTATCACCAAACTAAAAAATATAATTCTTGACATAGATCTCACAAGCAGGGATGCAATAGCAGAAATAGTCAATGTGGATATTTCTAGATACACAATGTGTCTTGAAGGCCTTGGCAATGACTTTTCCCCGGAGATAGTTTCAGCAACAGAAACGGGGAATGAAAGAAATGTTATGATAGCAGACATTCCGATGAAAAAAATAGTCAAAGATGAAGCCATTAGAATAGAAAACATTTATTACGACTACAACAAATGGAATATTAGAGCTGACGCGAAACCTGCTCTTGAAAATCTGGTAAGCACACTGCGCAAAAATCCAATCATCATTGAATTGGGTTCTCATACCGATAGCCGTGGCAACAATGAATACAACCAGAAATTATCCAATAAGAGAGCGAAGTCAGCTGTTGACTACATTATCTCAAGAGGAATAAAGCCAAGTAGAATATCCGCTAAAGGACATGGAGAATCAGTCATACTCAACCGTTGTGTTGATGATGTTAAATGTACCGATAAAGCGCATCAATTCAACAGGCGTACGGAATTCAAAGTTACTGGATTTTTACATGCGACCAACTTTGATAAAAAGTCTCTCAAGCAACTATTGGAAGAAGAAAAGATCACTAAGAAACGGCTCGAAGAGCAAATAGAAGGAATTTAAAAATAAGTAAATCACCTAGTTTGAAAATACGCGAATCAACTGATATTTTTCAATCTCGACTCCTGTAAATTTACCGTATCAAATTAAAATAATTATAAAATATTTATACCATGAAAAATTTATTAATCGCAATCATTTTTGCATGTTTTGGAAGTTTAGTTAGTGCTCAAGTAGAAGTAAAAGAAGGTTCTAAGTCTATGGTTGAAGGGACATATAATGCCTACACAGTAGTATTAGAAAATGTTGAACCAGATGCAGCAGAAGATGCTTGGAAAGAATTTATGAAGGAATTCAAAGCCAAAGTCAAAAAGGACAAAAAGTCAAAAATTTACTTCTCAGATAATGTTCAAATGCCTAGCATAAGCTCAAATCCTGTAGATATGTACGCTAGTATTACTGGTGAGAAAGGAGGATCTTCTACCGTTAGTGTTTGGTTCGATACCGGATCTGGATATGTAAATTCTATTGATATGGAAGCGCAATCAGAAACTGCTCATGGATTAATCACTGAGTACGGTACAAAAGTGATGATAAAACATACGGCTGAGATCCAGAAAAAAGAAGAAGATTTGCTTAAAGATCTAAATAAAGACGCTGAGAAATTGAATGATAAAAACAAAGATCTAAGAGAAGATATCGCAAAAGCCAAAGCCAACATTCTTAAATGGGAGAAAGAGCTTGAGCAAAATGAAGACAATATCAAGAAAAAAAAGAAAGCGATAGAATCACAAGAAATCATGGTTAAGAAGGCCAAAACAACCTCAAATAAATACCAATAGATCTTATCCTTTGATTAAAAGAGAGAGTCACTGCTATAAAAAAGCAGAATTAAAATAAATTAGCCGTGGGTATTTGATATCTACGGCTATTTTTTATTTCCACTATTATACCCACAGCATCATTTGACTATCCATACAAATCACACCTAACCAACGACCATAGTTGCCCTTTGCATTCTTGAATGTTTCGATCTTGATTACGTGTATGATTCATTCAGAATCCTTTTTGGAAACTTCTATAAAGTCTTCTGTGAATCTACGTCTGTAATTACCTTGGTAACACCTGCAAAAGCTACATCTAGACATCCCATCCCTCTCCGCCATCGAGACAGCAACAAAAAAAGAGTAAGGCAATCAAACCTTACTCTCTCTAAAAGTATCTTTTGTTCTTCCCGAGATACTAAATTAGGACGGGAATATGTATTTCTACATAGGGTTCGATTAATCGATTACCTCTACGTTAATTGCATTTAATCCTTTCTTTCCTTGTGCAGTATCATACTGTACTTTGTCATCTTCTCTAATGTCAGTGATTAATCCTGAGTTATGTACGAAGATATCTTCACCTGAATCAGATGATGTAATAAAACCGAATCCTTTTGATTCGTTGAAAAACTTTACTGTGCCTTCTAGCATCTTTATTTATTTTAATTATAAAAAATATAATAGAAGATCATCTGCAAGAATGCTCAAGAGCACCTCTATACCGAAGTAAAAAGAAACACATTCAATAATGGAAATGGATGATAAAGTGGAAAAGAAGAGAAAAACTCAAAAATTATACTTAACTAAACGTAACCTTAGACTTGAGATGTCTTTTATTATACCGCAAAGGTAAACTTATTAATTGAATAAACCTATTTTAATACAAAAAACAGTGTTTTCCTAAAATAGCAATTCGTAGCCAGTGTTGAATTACCAATTTTCATTATAAATTAAACCAATACTAATCTATGTATTGGTGAGTTTTCAATATTTTTCCGAAATTATTCCCATAATTTATTGACTATCAGATGTACTTTTATAAAGGTATTATATCTTTTTGTCGTAAGCTTTTTTATTTCGCCCCAAATGAATTGGATGATTCATAAAGAATTACAGAGTTATGGTTTTTCTAAAACAGCAGAACAAGTAAAAAGTGATCTAATTACCCTTATTCACAAACTTGGTTTTTATGAATACTTTGAAGCTCAAAAGGTGGTTGTAAAAACCCTAAGCAGTGGTTATGGAGGAAAAAACTTTTCCTGGACAGCGTCTAGTTACATGCATTTGAATTCGGCAAAATAAATTCGTGTTCACTATTGATCACTAATTAGTCATAATTAGCAATAGTAGATGGCTTTGCAAACTATCACAAAACTATGAAATCCGAAATTTTAGGCTGGATGATAAATTATTTTGACTTTGAAAAGAAGTTTATATTTGAATCAGAAATGGTTATACCATATCCGTTCCAACTGCAACATATAGAAAACTAAACAGCATTTCGAATGATCAAGATGTTTGTAAATTTTTTATCAACAAAGGCAATGGGGATAAACAATTTTAAAATTGTGGTCTTTCTGCTATCCAGAAAAGAAAAAATGGACTGGAATATCCTTTCGTAATTTATGACAAACGAAAAAATAAATAAACAGAAATGACACATCTGTATGCGTATCACAATGAGTTGAGGGCAATAAAAAAATGCGGCATACTTGGTTGGGCAAACAATTTTGAGGCACAAATCTGAATAAACACTGCAAATTTCTGATATTCAATTTTATTTTTGAAGGCTTGAGTTTGGATAGCATTGTATTTGGAGTGCACGGTCAAAATCTCAAAAGCACTTTCGCTTTGAAAAGTATGTGTTCTGAACCAGAGGGAAGACATAGATTGTTGTAACCTAGTCTCACTGACTAGAATAGAATAGATTCACTTCTATTTAGTATAATAAAAAGCGATTGGACAACTCAAGTAAAAGAAGAACTCAAAAATAAATTGAACTAACATTTAGAAAGCAGGGAAGCCTATTTCATCTAACTTATACTGTCAAAACAAGTAAATAACAGCTTATGAATTTATTAGATTATTCTATCATACTTGCCTACTTAGTTGGCTTCATATTGCTAGGCTTCTTGTTTAAAAAGAATGAATCTTCCAAGGACTATTTTTTAGGTGGTAATTCGTTAGGATGGTTTCCGTTGAGCTTATCTACAATGGCAACTCAACTTTCTGCAATAAGCTTCATATCAGCCCCGGCTTTTGTTGGGCTAAAAATGGGTGGAGGATTAAAATGGTTGACTTTTGAAATGGCTGTGCCGATTGCTATGTTATTCATTATGCTTGTTGTTATCCCACCCTTGTTTCGAGCTGGCATCGTAAGTATTTACGAATATGCAGAACGAAGATTTGATTATTCTACACGAATGATTTTGAGCATTGTTTTTCAAATCAATAGAGCTTTGAGTACAGGTGTAATGGTTTATGCTATTGCCTTTATATTACAAGCTGTATTAAATTTGGACTTTAGTATTACGATTTTAATAATTAGTGTCATTACAATAATCTATTCTTGGCAAGGAGGTATGAAGGCGGTTGTTTGGGGAGATGCCATACAAATGATTATTCTTTTTATCGGATTAATCGTTTGTCTTATTTATGGTTGGACAAATTTATCTGCTATTGGAGAAACTATAACATTCGATCCAAAACGATTGCAGGTCATCGATATGAATTGGGGCATTGGTGAGGGAGAAGAATACGGTTTATTCCCAATGATTATAGGTGGATTTTTCCTTTATGTATCTTATTATGGCTGCGATCAAACTCAGGCTCAAAGAATGTTATCTGCCAAAAATGAAGGCACCATCAAAAAGCTGCTCTTAGCCAATGGACTTTTGAGGTTTCCTGTGGTTTTAGTTTATTGCATAATGGGTTTAATCATTGGTTCCTTAGTCATGAATACACCCGAATTTTTATCTGATATTCAAAGTTTAACTGAACAGCATTTCCCTCAAGAATATGCAAGCAATGGAATTAAAGCGGATCTTATGATGCCTGTCTTTATATTAAATTATCTTCCTCATGGCTTGATTGGATTGTTGATGATTGGAATCATGTCGGCAGCAATGTCATCATTGAGCTCGACAATAAACTCACTTTCTGCTGTGACAGTCGAGGATATTCTCAAAAGGCAAGGCATCGTAAATGATACTAATTATATGCAGTATTCTAAATTCATGGTTGTTTTCTGGGGAGTGATTTGTATTGGCGCTGCATTTCTATTTGGAGGCAGTGATAGTCCAGTAATTGAAATAATCAATGCGATTGGCTCAGTCTTTTACGGTCCTGTTTTAGCTACTTTCGTATTAGCAATATTCTCTAAAAAAATAAGCTCTTCAGGGATGAAGATAGGAATCATTTTATCGGTTCTAATAAATCTAATATTTTCTAAAACAATGCAAGGTATTCTCGGATTTGATCCAGGTGTTTCTGTATTTTGGATATGGTTAAATTTCACTGGATTCTTTATTGCCGTTGGATTTGCTTATTTGGTCAGCTACCTTTTTCCATCTCCTCAAAAAGACGAAAGACAATTGGCAAGACCAAAATTTACATGGGATGATTTCTTGTGTAAAGAAAGTTATATACTAGTTGGATTTTTCGTTTTTATTATTGCTTTATGTGCCTATCTTCCTCAACTTTTATCATAAAATAATGGTAGCCGCAGATATAGGAGGAAGTCCTATTTCCAGCTTGGAAATAACAGATGTTTTAAATGGGGAACAATCAATTTGTCTTGGTGTTACAAGATCAATGTACAATAAATATAGCCTATGAAAATACTACTATGTCCAGATAAATTCAAAGGCTCACTTTCTGCAGAAAGAGTATGTCAAGCACTCCAAGAAGGTCTTTTGGATGTTAACCCAAATCTTCAAATTATAAATCATCCTATGGCCGATGGTGGCGATGGTTCTATAGATATACTCAATGCATTGTTATCACTAGCACCCATCCTTGTTCAGACATTTGATCCTCTAGGCAGACCTATTGAGGCCCAATACTTCCATTCAGAGACCACAGCCTACATTGAATTGGCTAGCGCATCAGGCATTACACTTCTAGACCAAAAAGAAAGAAACCCACTCATAACTTCTACGATGGGGACAGGGGTAATGATAAAAGATGCATTGGATAAAGGATTTGAAAAAATCAATTTATTTATAGGAGGGAGTGCCACCAATGATGCAGGGATCGGGATTGCCAACGTTTTAGGATATGATTTTTTGGATAAAAACGGAAATCTACTCCACCCAAATGGAGTCAATCTTTCAAAAATCAAACAAATAAAACATCCAAGAACCTATGATCATGAAAATTTAGAAATCATTGTCTTATGTGATGTGACCAATCCCATGTACGGTCCCCAAGGTGCAGCCTTTACTTATGGAGCTCAAAAAGGAGCTTCGCCTCGAGATATTCACACCTTAGATGATGGACTAAAAAATTATGCCGACCTATTGTTGGCTCAACAAAAAATAGATCTTCTTAATCAACCTGGAATGGGTGCCGCTGGAGCTGTTGGAGCATCTTTAGTTGGACTATTAAATGCACGTTTAGAAAACGGGTTCCAACTACTTTCTAGAGAAACAAAACTCGAAAATGCGATTCAAAATTCAAATTTTGTAATCACTGGAGAAGGTAAAGTAGATGCAACATCTTTCCAAGGAAAAGTTGTTGGAAATATAGCCAGTATCTGCAAAAAAAACAATAAACCCTTTGGCATAGTCGGTGGCATCATAGATGAATTGAGTGATATAAGTACAGAACCCAAATTTAGACAATCCATCATTTCACTTGCAAAGGATTTTAATGAAGCAATGAATTTTCCAGAAAAATTTTTGGTAAATATTGGTAAAGCCATTGGTACTCAATTAAAACAATGCGACTAACCATTTTTATTTTCATGAGTTCTCTGAATCAAAAAATACCTAAGGGCGTTTGCCTATTCTCTTCAAATCCTAAGGTAAGATAACTGTCTTTTTATTGTCACATAATTCAACATTTATAATCTACTTATTAACTTTCTATCGCAAATAGGAAACATCCACGCTACGTTGCTGTTTATTTAATTCAATCAGCAACATGAAAAAACTTAGACTCATACTGGGCGACCAGCTAAATCATTCCCATTCTTGGTTCGACACTTCCAATAAAGATACCCTCTACGTTCTCATGGAGATGCGCCAAGAAACCGACTATGTCACCCACCATATCCAAAAAGTTGTTGCCTTTTTTACTGCTATGCGTGCTTTTGCAGACACCCTAAAGGCTCAAGGCCATACGGTCACCTACATTAAATTAGATGACTCGAACAATCATCAATCGCTCACTAAAAATATAACTGATTTAATTGAAAGTCACGGAATTAATAAATTTGAATATCAACTTCCGGATGAATATCGACTGGACCAACAATTGAAAGCATTTTGTGATTCCCTTACTGTCCCATCGGAAGCATTTGATACGGAGCATTTCCTTACTCAAAGAGATGATTTGGGCAATTTTTTCAAGGGTAAAAAAACGTACCTCATGGAATCGTTCTATCGAAGTATGCGTAGAAAGCACAATATTCTAATGGATGGAGACCAACCTGAAACTGGGAAATGGAACTACGATGCGCAGAATCGGAAAAAGATGCCAAAAACACATACTCCTCCCTCCCCTATTCTTATGAATCGAAATGTTAATGACATTTTTACTATGTTGCAAAATGTAGGGGTAAAAACAATAGGAAATATTGATGCTGATCACTTTATCTGGCCAGTAACCCGAAAAGAATCGTTGAAGGTTTTGGACTATTTCACAGAACATTTACTCCACTATTTTGGTGATTTTCAAGATGCGATGACTCCAGAATATTGGTCCTTGTATCACAGCAGAGTTTCCTTTGCGCTGAATGCCAAAATATTGAACCCCTTGGAAGTTGTACATGCAGTTATTGATGCATATAGAAAACAGTCAGACCGCATTGACATTTCTCAAGTGGAAGGTTTTGTCAGGCAGATCATTGGGTGGAGAGAATATATGAGAGGCATTTATTGGGCGAAAATGCCTGAATTTGCTGAAATGAATTATCTAGACCACACCAGAAAGTTACCTTCTTGGTTTTGGACCGGAAAAACAAAAATGAAATGCATGAGCCATTCCATTCAACAATCTCTTGATTATGCCTATGCGCATCACATCCAACGGTTAATGGTCACCGGTAATTTTGCTCTACTTGCCGGTATTGACCCCGACGAAATTGATCAATGGTACCTGGGCATATACATAGATGCCATTGAATGGGTAGAGATCACAAACACCAGAGGAATGAGTCAATTTGCCGATGGTGGAATAGTAGGCACCAAGCCCTATGTCTCTTCTGCCAATTATATCGATAAAATGAGTCATTATTGCAAA
The DNA here is from genome assembly GCA_029212405.1 of Saprospiraceae bacterium. GTDB lineage: Bacteria > Bacteroidota > Bacteroidia > Chitinophagales > Saprospiraceae > CAJXUU01. The sequence continues at coordinate 4,680 of JARGNR010000091.1, read as the reverse complement.
GATTGTTACTACGATAAAAAAGTCAAGACAGGACCTAAAGCCTGTCCATTCAATAGTTTGTATTGGAATTTTTATGACCAGCATACTGATAAACTATCTAAAAACCCGAGAATCGGAATGGCCTACCGTACATGGGCAAAGATGGATAACGAGAAAAAAGAAGCATTACTCTTGCAAGCCAATCATTATCTCGAACAAATTGAAGATTTGTAACCATCTATGACGCAAAGTCCATTGCATATTGTTTGGTTTAAACGGGATTTACGTCTGAGAGATCATCGTCCACTAGCGGACGCCATCACCTTGCATCAGCCTATACTGTTGCTGTATATATTCGAACCCAGCCTCATTGATGATAAACATTACGACCTTCGGCATTGGAGATTTATTTATCAATCACTGATGGATTTAAATACACAGTTACAACCCTACGGGACCCAAATCAAAATGGTGTATGGAGAAGTAGTCGACGTGTTGGAAACCCTCTATACCCATCATCCATTTCAAACAATTTTCAGCCATGAAGAGACTGGAATTGACCTTACCTTTAAACGCGATAAAGCGGTAAAAAAATGGACCAGATCCAAGAATGTTAAATGGAAAGAATATCAAAATAATGGAGTGAATCGAGGTCGACGGAATCGAAAAAACTGGGCGTTAGAATGGGAAAAATATATGAGGTCTCCATTGGTACATCCAAATCTTCACCATCTCAATGGATTTACTGTTCCAGATAGTATCGTGAAGACGTTACATCAAACCGATGAATATACTCAAATAAGTCGTCCAACAGCAGGTTTTCAAATGGGTGGGGAACAACTGGCCCATCGATACATGCATTCTTTTTTTGATAAACGATTCAAAAATTATTCGAATTTCATTTCAAAGCCTACTGAAAGCAGAACTTCCTGTAGTCGACTCAGTCCTTATCTGGCATGGGGCTGCCTATCGATTCGTCAAGTATACCAAAGATGTTTGTTGGAAATGAAAAAGGGAAAGCACAAAAGAGCCTTGCAAAACTTCAACAGTAGACTACATTGGCATTGCCATTTCATCCAAAAATTTGAAATGGAGTCCAGAATGGAATTCGAAAACTACAATACGGGTTATGATATATTGACTCGAAATGAAAATGAAGATCACTTACAAGCATGGAAAGAAGGCAAAACTGGATTTCCATTGATTGATGCTACCATGAGAGCTGTGAATGCCACTGGATACATAAATTTCAGAATGAGGGCAATGTTGGTTTCTTTTTTAACCCTCAATTTATGGCAGCATTGGAAGCGAGGCTCAGATCATTTGTCCAAACAATTTTTAGACTTTGAACCGGGCATTCACTTCCCTCAATTTCAGATGCAAGCAGGAGTTACTGGCATCAATACCGTCCGATTGTACAACCCAGTCAAACAAAGTCAAGAACATGATCCAGAAGGCATTTTTATAAAAAAGTGGGTACCCGAATTAAGAGAAGTACCCAAAGAACATATTCATACGCCTTGGTTGATGACTCCCATGGAACGCACGATGTTGGGTCTGGACTCATTGAACTATCCTGCTCCAATAATTGATTTGGAGAAAAGTGCCAAAATAGCTCGAGAACAGATATGGGCGCACCAAAAGCATCCAGCGGTGATACAAGAAGCCCAACGAATTTTGGAAAAACATACCAATCCTGGGAGAAGATGGTCTTAAATGGATAAAGCTCTATTCACATACCAATTGTAATTCCCTCTTCGACCAAATTCAAGTATAATTTTACTACTTTTAGTTTCCATAATTAATAAACCAATGCTCAAATATATTATTGCGATCACACTATGCACATATTCTAGTCTGTGTTTACACGCACAAACATATCCAGTAACATTGGTTGAAAACGCTGAAATTTTAGACGTTATCATTCAGGATAATACCACATTCTATGCTTCATTTACGGATTTGATTCGAGTAGAATCAGACAATTCAAAGACGATTCTTGATGATCGCTCAGGTGATAGTGCCACTCTTAAAGGGCAATTCATTGAAAAACAGAACGGATGGTATTTTTTGGGGTGGGATTACCTGAGCACCGATGTTGTTTTACCAATCTTATTATTAAGAGAGTATGATGGAGATACGACTACCAATTATACTATTTCATTTTTAGATGATCTATTCAATGATTTTCAAGGTACTATTGAAGGGGTTTCATTTCAATCCAAAGACTCTATCTTCTTACTTATGAAGAATTTTACTACATATAAAATAATTGGAGTAAATACGCAGTCTGAAATATTTCACACGGTGGACTTAGACATCAATCAATTAAGAGATTTAAAATATCTTCAACCAAACCTACATCTCATCGTAGGAAAAGAAAGTCTATTTTTATTTAACAATGAAGTAGTAGTAAAAGAAAAGGACTTCAATACAGAGATTATTGATCTTAAAACATATCCTAATGGGAGGATAGAAGTATTAACAAATACAAATATGTACTGGCTAGATGTTGATTTAAATATCATAAAAACCATTCCCCTCCTTTCTTCAAATCGCACACCAGTTGCGAGTTTCACTTCCGACAATCGTAGCTACCTAATTGAAACCGAGAACGACCAATCCTACATCCTCACCTTGGATACATTAGGAAATTTAATCGCTGAATTCGAAGAAATACCTAATATGAAATACAAAGGTCTCTATGTGCATGAGAAAAAATTTGCCATTTGGGGATTCAACAAAGGGTGTAATATTTCAGGGCATTCACTCAAATTGGATGAGATACATTTTGAATCCACCATACCAACGAATGATATTTCAATGAATTATTTAGACATATCTCTCGATTCAATTAGAATAGACACCACCTATAGCAACAACAATATATCTATCCACTCATATTACGTTTATAAATGGGAGTTAGAGGTCAGCAATAAAGGATTAAACGCCATTTCCGACTATAGAGTAGGATCAAGAAAGATCACATTTGGCGCACCTACCTTTATTCAATTTGATGAAAATGAATCATTGGAAATCGGAAAAAGTAGAACTCATAATGGAAGTTTTGAATACTATAATGAAGTACCATATGTTTCAGCGTGGGTGGGTACACCAAAAATAGACAGTGACTGTTCTGATAATAGTTTAAACACCATACTACTTACACCCACTTTAGAGGAAAATGAAATAAATTCATTTTATGTCTATCCAAATCCTGCAAACAATTATCTTACAATTGATAATTCAACCATGGAATATGTCAACGTTTTTGATACGAATGGAGCTTTAGTGCTAAATCAGCCTATGATTAAGAATGAGAGAATTGATATCTCTGTACTAAAGCCTGGATTATATTTTCTTTTTTTGTATTCAAATAATTCAATAAACACTATAAAATTCGTGAAAATCTAACACCAAGTTGTTGAATCTAACTTTCGCTATCATAAATCGATCTTTTTTTTAGTAAACAAAAAAAACTTGACCCATCTATCATGGATCAAGTTTTTTTCTATTGAAAATTTCTTACGAATACCGTAATTATTAATTCTCTATAATTCTTTTATTTATCGATTTGTAGGCTTTTTGATTTAGTTTTAATCGTGTTTGCACAGAATTAATCTTCATTTGATTTTGCCTTAACCTTTCCAGTAATTCCGCATTTTCCATTCTCAACTTTTCCAAGTCTTCCTTATTTTCAACAAGCTCTTCTTGCATTTCGCTTTCATTGTCTTTTAAGTCTGTCAATTCTTCACGCACATCTTCTACTTTATCTAAATAGTATTCCGGTAAGTAATCAGCAACAAACTGATAAACGATTCCCTCTAATGCTGCAAATTCAGAGTAGTGTTCATTGGGTTGTATCCAATTATTATAACCAAAAGATGCAAAGACATCTAGTTTTGTAGAATTCATTTCTGTCTCGTCTACACTCACAATTAAATCAATTTTTCGTGTACTTATTTCTGGAATCACTATGCCTTTTGCAGTCAAGTATTTTTTATCGAAGAATAGGAACTTTTTTCCATCCAGATCTACATTATAATAGTCATCCATCCAATCCTCAAATACATCTTTAATCGTTTCTGGCTTTGGATCTAGGGTAATTTTTATAGTTTTCACAACATCTTCTTTGTATTCAATTTCCCCGATAGAATAACTCAAGGTTTGAGCAGAAATTGATGTAAAAAAGAATAGTAAAAATGGTATAATAGTATATTTCATATATTTTATATATTTGGTTAACAATCACTTACCTTACTTGAAAAGATTAAAATTGTTCGAATCAATCCACATTTATTTAAGGAGATTCAGGAGTTAGGTAATCTTAAAAGTGAATTCTCTTTAGATCCAACCAGCCTAAAATTTGGCCTTATCCAGATTCGTATTTTGAAGATTCATTTTCTGGTAAAAACACAAAAGTGTTTGAGCGAAAACAATGTAACACTTAAAAATAAAATATGGAATACCATACTGTTTTGGTTAAAAACAAGGCCTTGGCGCGAGGTTTTTGTGTTTAAGAAAATGGAATTTTCCGCCCATCACTAACGTGTTCCTTCATTTGTAAGCTGTCGCTTTCACATCTTCGATGATCATTCAGTCATGTTAAGATCTGGGCCAAGCTAGATAATGAATGCCATTCGCGGCGAAATAATTCGGTTAAAATACTTACTTCGAATTTAAGGAGAAAGTCTTAAAAAA
>JARGNR010000090.1:17303-25053 GCA_029212405.1 Saprospiraceae bacterium | reverse complement strand
CTGCGAGAAGTATCTGCTTTTCTCTCTACTAAAAATTCAATCATTTCGGTATTCCCATAATAGGCTGCCATATCCACGAGATTTCTATTATTATAATCCAATCGTTGATTGATGTCAAACTTATCATCATTGATCATTTCTTTCAACAATTCATTGTTTTTTAGTCTGACAAGATTAGAGAGGTAGTCGGACATGGCTTCCTCCTGCCATGGTTTTAACTTTCCATATTTTGGCAAAGGAATATGAATTTGATTCAGTCCGAAATCATTGCTTTGTAAGTTTTTTTCAATTTGTGCGGCAGACAACTCGCCTAAATCTTTGTATAGTTCACTATATTCTACTTCACCCACTGGAGCGTGTTCCAGCATTCTTGTATCGTACATCACAATGATCAATCCATGCTCTAGATCTCCCCTATATTCGCAAGAAATCTCATAGTAGGCCCGTCCATCTTTATGTTCAGTTAAGATGGTAATCTCGCTGATCCAAAGCACATCACTTATAGTAGCGATGGACATTTTATCGGGGAACCAATCGTCTTCTCCGCACCACTCTGCATATTGTTGATTAATTCGATCCAAGGCACTGCAAAGCCCATTCAGGACTGCCATCTGATTTTTCATGATGTAATGGACAGTAGCAATTTGTTCCTCTATAGGATCAGGATCGTAGTTTTTTTCATCTTTTATAACAACTCGAATGGGTTTTAATTCAGGGGTTTTTCTTTTATGATCGCCCCAATTTGAATTGGATGCCATGAACATAGACAATTGAAGATCAAACTCCCAGTCCCCTTTAAAAATAAATTGTTCCATGATTGATTTATTGCTGTGTAAATTGAGATCAACAAATTAAGAATTGATCATAGCTGAAAAAATACTTACTCTGAAATAAATATAGCATAATATTTAGATTTTGTAGAGCCGTGACTAAATTCAATGTTTTTGAGTATTGGAACAGAAGTTTGTATAAAATTAATATTGATCTTTGTACTTCGTATAGAAAGAAGTCATTCGTGCCTTTATACTAGAATCAATACTAGACATGTCATGAATAAGGTCGTAATCAAATTCGCTTAAATTTCCTGCACAGACCAATTCTTGAAATGTGAAATGATTTTGTAAAATTTTATCTCCAGTTTGATGGATGTGTATTAAAATAACTCTGGTGGGTAAAAACTGAATTTCATTATACCTCAACCAATATCCTATTTTTTGTTCGGAAGGGAACCCATATTCCTTGACAAGTTCTAGAAATGAAGTTGATATTCCTTCAGCTTCTTCTATGAAACGGTCCAGTTTTTTATATCTCTCTCCTTTACGGAATTGATGGAATTCTACATTAAATATTGAATCACGACTTCGTAATTTTAATAAGTTTCTACGCAAATCCTGATTGAAATGTGATTTAAAATATGCCGTATACTTTTGATGATCATTTCGAATATCTTCAAACCAACTGCGTTCATTTAAACTTTCATATTTTTGAAAATAGCGAATAGGAATACCACCTTTTAATAATTTGATTACGAGTAAATTAGCATGTTTGTCATCATGTTCTATTGCAATTTCCAATGCTTCTTCCAGATCTTTTCCCAAAGGAGTTTCTATCGTACTAAAAGCTAATTTGAAAATCCTATTGGCTTCAATAGGTTGATTCTCATATTTTAAATTCAACGCTTTTGTAATGAGATTTGAATAATCTTGAAATGTACATTCGTTTTGACCTGGATATTCGGGAATCTGAAAAAGTATTAATACGTAAAATAGGAAATGCATCATTATAAATTGGTTATGTGATAATTAACTCGATTACTGATATTTTTATTAGGGTATTATCATTACTGCTCGTGGAAGGGAACTGAAAGAAAAACGTAGTCTCAATATTGATATTGTATTTTGATTTGTATTGTTCTTGAGAATCATGAGCTTTTAGTATGTAAAATTATGATCTGTGCGTACAATGTAACATCATTCGTATTTGTATAGTAAAATATCAAATTTGGTAAAGATCAGTGACTAGTGTTTAAGTTTGTGCATAGAGGACAGTTGTTGCTTTATATCTTCTTTAAGTTGGAGCATCAATCCAGCTAATTTCGGATCATTTTGATGTTCTAATTCTTCCAATGTTCTTTGCAAAGTTTCGATGGAAGTTTTTGTTTCGTCCAGATTAAAGCTTTCTTTGGGAGCCAAGGAGAAAAATATGTGGTCCGACCATTCATTTCGTTCGCAGTCGATGACCAAATGAATACGATCCTGATCACTTCGATTGGCTACTGAATGTGTATAATTGACGTTGGTGTACCAGCATTCTCCTGCTTGCATTACAATTTGTTCTCCTTCCATTACAAACTCTACCTGTGCATTGGTGATAATCGGGATATGCAATCGGAAGTTATTGTCTTCATATCCCAATTTAAAATCCCGGTGAGGTTTGATTTCTGAATGGGCATTTAATCTCAACAATCGGGCTGTTATGAACGGAGATTGGAAAGTTGCAAAAACTTCCTTGAAATAAGGACTTTTTTCTAAAATTGCTGTTGGGCGTGTTCCTTGTCGAGCATTGGAGGTCGAAAATGTATCATTTTTTCCATTGGGAGAGATCAAGGCCAGAGATGTCCATTTCCCACTATAATTCATCTTGTAGATTTGAGGGCTCCAATCGTGTTCTGAGATGGAATTCAAATCATCAACCAGTCTTTCTGCATCAAATTGAAAAGGAAACTTTAGGAATTTTGGAATTTCATATTTATTCATAGGATACATTCTTGAATCAAGATAGACGTTAGAATTTAGAAATATCGAAATATAATATTTTTAGATTATATACAGGGATTCCCAACTTCCAAATTGGTTCTTTTGCATCCCTCATTCTTTTAATGACTAGAATAAATAGAACGATCAAAAGAATTAAATATCCAATCCCATATATATAAGGAGATATGTTTTGTATCATTTCATAGGGGTCAAAATCAATAGATTGTAGTCTATTTCTATTCAAATATCGATAATAGGCAACCCATAGGCCTGGAAGGAAAAATAGACAAATACCGATTCCTAAGAGTAGAATACTTAGTGCTCGAAAATTTGCTCGACTTAGGCGACCATGAAAATGTAGAATATCTACCAGTACTAATTCCTGTTTATCTCCTTCATATAAATAATCACTCCAATAATTTTTTTTACTTCCAATCTTGATTACATCATATTTTTTTAAGGCCTGAGGTTCGACTAACTCTCGATCATTTAAAAGAAGTTTTTCGTCAGAATCTAGATTTTTCAATATCCAACTGCCCCTTTCATAGGTAATTTCTGCAATAGGTTTTGCCTGATTTATATTGAAAAGTTTATTATCGCTTAAATCATTTCCTCCGATTTTATACAGCGTTTTCATATTCTAACAATGTACACTACTTATTTAATTAAATCACATTATTGTTTGACGAAACGATGCGATCCCTTATCGGTCTGAATAAAATATATCCCAGAGTGGAGCGCATGAATATCCAGGTAGTCTGCATTCTGAAATGAAAAAATACGTTTTCCATTGCTATCATATATATATCCAGAGGCTGTTTGACTCAAATGGAGCAGTCCATTTTCTCCCACTGGATTAGGATAAATAGAAAGCGGAGTAATATTTTCTATAGGTTTGGTACTTACGGGAGTACACTCTAGTTCAGCGCTTGGATAATCTCTGAAATGTGGAAAAATAGGGATGACATTGCCAGTATTCCTGGTCTCAGCAGGGATTTGTAGTGCATGTTGCTTAAACAAACATTGGAGTCCTTTTTCATTGGGTTGTTCAATTACACCAAAAGATCGGTGACTATTCCCATAAGGGGTCACAATAATTTGTTGATTCGGCGCCAGCATGAGTTTACCAAAGAATAAGGGATAGATAAATTCAAATGAGCCATCCCAGGTATCAATGATTTCTACTTCTATTTCATCATAGTTGCAAAGATCAATCTGACGAAGATGACTTAGAGATGAGACGTATAGAAATTTACTGTCGGGAGAGAAAGCGCATCCATAGGGATTCTCATATTCATCATTGGCAACGAGGGTGTATACTTGTCGATCAGAAAGCACTCCATTTTCATTGTCAAATCTCCAAATACTGATTTCTTGATCGTCTTGAATGACTTGGGCAAAGAAACGACCGTCAGGAGAAAAGGTAGATTGGCCTCTAAACGGGGCATCGTAATATCGTTCCCAGTTTGCAGTTTCGACCGACTCAATTCCATCTTCCGTCAAGAGTAGTTTATAATATTCATCAGATTGGTGTTTACCCACAATAATCCACCAGTCCTTTCCATTTTTATGTTGGGTGGCTTGCATGGTACTATTCAACAAGATATCAGATAGTATAACTTCGTTACAGTCTATTACAGCGCCGAGGCCATTATCTTGGTTCATATCAATGGTCGTCATAGATAAATTGTTGGCAGCTGGCCAATATTCACTTTCAAGACCTTGATAGTTCAAATCAAACACATAGTATATGTTTTCCTTATTTACGGCAGGCAAGGACAAGATGGATTGATTCGATATGAGATAATCAAGACTGTAATTTTCCAAGTCTTCATTAAAACACGATGACCCTTTCATCAACGAGTTATTCCAGTTCCATATGGATATACCATTGGAGTAAAATTGCAATTTTCCTTCTGCATTAGACATGACAACACTTCCATTATTTATGTTTTCAGGAGAATGGTTTCTTGTTGGAAATATAGTTTCAGGGTGGGAAAAATCAAAACCACCCAAGCCCTTTCCATTCGAATATTCATATCCCATCATCCAATGATTGTCATAGTTATGGGCGCGAGATTCAGGAAATGAACAGTTTTCAATTACCACCTCAGTTTCTGTGTAAACCGTATCTCCATCCAGGTTTGTTGCTCGAAGACTAGCTTTAAAAGTGCCTGCATTATGGTATTTGATCATGGGGTAAAGTGCAGTGGAGATAGCAGGACTCCCTCCTTCAAATTTCCATTGATAACTTACATTGGCGTGCTCTGTCTCTGGCCAATATTGGATGTAGGAATTCTGACAACTTATTTCTTTGTCTTTTTTCATCTCTGTGGACAAAGGCTCAAAACTTAGAATTCCAATGCCGTTGATTGCTTTCGATTCTAGACCACTTGAGTAGCTTCGAGATTGACTGGCAAATAAATACTGTTGGTCATCTATTTTTTCAGTGTCACGAATTCGAATACTATTGTACGGTTCAAATGAATTATTAGGTGTTAAACGATACGTGGATTCATTCCAAGCAGAATAATACAGATCATTCTCAAGGTAAAAGAAATAGGGGCTTTCAATGTCTACCTCCTCTAAAACGGTTTGAATTTGACCCTCTTTTATCTTGTAAACTACCTCATCAAAAAGGTCGGTAAGATAGTTTTTGTCATCAAATGAAACAAAATAATCAAAACGGACCGAGATCGAATCTTCAATAACCTCCCATTCACTTGAATCATTTGGAAGATGAACCAATTGCTCTCCAACTGGCCAATAATCAATTAGCATTATATATCCTCCCAGATAGGGAAATAGTTCTGAATATTGATACCATCCCGTAAGACCCTCAATAGGATAAGATTTTAATGATTGCCAGGTTCCATTTTGTAAATAGGGTGGACCTTCACCAGAGGAATCATTGTATTTATCATTTGTGATAAATAATTTATCATTAATTATGGTCATTCTATTCCCTTCTGGTGCATCGACCCCTTCCCAATTTGTACCATTAAATTTGATTAATGTATACGGAGATAAGTTTGCACTTTCCCAAGAATATCCTCTTGGTAATGCGTACAATTCATTTTCAAATACTTCAATTTGTCTTACTCCACTGGGTAGGGGTCTAGGGAAAGGTATAAAATTGTTCCCGTCCCAATAGACTATGTTTGGGGAGTACGTCTCATTCGTAAATGTGAACGTTCCAGCAATTACAATAGTGTCATGATACTTAGTCATAGAACTGCCCACAGCAAATTTTGAAGTGGTTTTATAAGAATTTCGAGAGGATACCTGCCCATATGAAGATATTTTTTCATCCTTAATTGTGGATAAAGAAACGCTGTTAGAGGCTTGGTGAATAAATTGACCACCAACCAGAATTCTTCCATTCACTTTTGATACCACATTCACTTTATCAAAAAGGAACTTATTTTCAGCTTGAAATTCCATTCGTATGAGTTCTCCATCTTCTAATCGATAAAACCTCGAAAAAGCAGGATACGTTTGTGAATTTCTATAGACTACACAAATTTCTCCTTGATGTCCAAAGAGAATCGCATTATTGACCGGTTCGGGTAAAGTGGCCAGCAATTCCCATGAGTAGCTTAGAGTATTGAATCGATACAAACTATTGTTATTATTGATGTAGAGTTCGTCCTGATAAATCATACATCCATTCGCAGCACTGGGTAACGGTTCGATATCGGGTAGTGAAGTCCACTGGTCATCGGTAAGTATTGAGACGGAATGAGAGGCACCGTTTAACGTTAATGAAGCATTCCCCCAGGCATACAATGAGTTATCAGATCGAATCAAACCCGTAGCCCGTTCCCCTTTATGTAATCCGGCGTCTTTCCATTGTTCTTTGTGAAATTTGAGCACCCCTTTATTATCTATGGAATTGATTCTAGTAAAATCACCCGTCATATACAACGAATTTTCAAACCATTCGAGATCATGAACTGGACCATTTATAAAATCAATACCAACTGGTTTCCACCCTCCATTTTCAAATTTTGCCACATTTTTGATTTCGATGTCTGTAGAGATCGTGAAATTTCCTCCAATGTATAAAACACCATTGTGCGTGGTGGCACAAAATATATATCCATCAATTTCAGTTTGATCGGAGAGTGCCAGCCATTCATCATCGATTGCATATCCAACCTTCTCCATTTTGACTCCATCGATGGCCGAAAAATAACCCACAGCATATAAAATGTCGTTGTCTTCGTCGGTAATGAGATCATAAACTTCCCCTTCCAAAGTGAGTCCTGTTCCAATTGGAGTGATTTTTTGAGCGAATCCTAACAAGGGAAAGGCAATTAGGATAAGATATGCAATTCTTTTTTTCATCAGATGTTATCGTGTAATGGTGTCAATCAAAATGTGGTTTTACGCTTAATTTTATAAAATATTTGTTTACTGCACGATTAAGATATACTTATAATCAAAGAATTAAAAGATTTCTGGACTGAAATTTTCCATGTATGCTTGTTTGCTTTTATAGACGACATATCCAGTAGATTTTGAAAGACAGGTGTAATTTCTTTCGTCTAAATTCAAAGCCAAATGAGGGGGTAAATAGGCCAAACCAAAAAGGTAATTGATAGAATATTCTTTACATCCTAATACCTTTACAAATTGTCCTTGACTCGCTTCATATGTGAATAGAATCAAGCTGCCATTTGCGATGGTAGGGAAGATGGGCAAGATGGGAAAGATGGGAAAGATTTGAAAGATTTGAAAGATGGAAAAGATTGGAGAGAATTTGAAAGATTGGAGAGATTTGAAAGATTTGAAAGATGGGAAAGATGGGAAAGATGGGAAAGATGGGAAAGATGGGAAAGATGGGAAAGATTTGAAAGATGGGAAAGATTTGAAAGATGGGAAAGATTTGAAAGATTTGAAAGATGGGAAAGATGGGAAAGATTGGAGAGAATTTGAAAGATTGGAGAGAATTTGAAAGATTGGAGAGATTTATTTTGGATGCACCTATT
>JARGNR010000090.1:0-17203 GCA_029212405.1 Saprospiraceae bacterium | reverse complement strand
GAAAGATTGGAGAGAATTTGAAAGATTGGAGAGATTTATTTTGGATGCACCTATTCAAATCAAAAGCAAAAAAAGAAAATAAACTGCTTTTTAAGCTCGAATTATTCAATCAAATTAGCCGTCCAATTTAGATTGGTAGCATTGCCTAATTCATCCTCAAAAGACAAATAGAAATGGTAGGTGTCTCCGGGTTGAACATCATAAAAATTTCCCATGCCTAAAGAAATTGACGGTACTCGATGCACAAAGCCTACGGAGCCTTCCTTATAATCAAAAACGGTACCTGGATAAAAAATGTATTCTACTAGGTCAGGATCATCATTCACCAAAAAGTAAGCCTCACCGGATGTAATCAAACTTTCATCTTGAATTCTAAAACCGATATGGAAACCGTCAGAAATACTCAATGTATAATTTCCTCCATCTGAAATTGGACCTTCAATATCTTTTTCATAAAATGGACTATCAATCCATCGCAAATTTAAAACTTCAGGACCTTCTTTATCAACAGGAGGTTCAAAATTATCATCGGAACAATTGCTGAAAAAACATGCACATAGTAATAAAAGAAGAGGAAAAAATGGCTTCATAAGTAATGCGTTTTTGTCTTTAAACAACGAAATGAAAAGAAAAATGTTCGCTTAATTCAGACAATCAGTTGAAACGTTTAGAACGAAGAATTTGTGTAAAGTTTATTCCATAAGATCCGCGGTCCATGACGTGCTTATGGAATTGTCAAATTCATCTCCAAATGAAAGATAAAAGTGGTAGCGATCCCCGGGAATTAATTCATATTTTGATCCATCTTCTAACGTTATTTCTGGAGATCGGAAAGCAAATCCAGTAAACCCTTCGGACGTATCAAAAGTCATTCTTGGATCGATGATGTCCATTCTTATTTCAGAGTTGTCATTTACTAATAGATACGCTTCCCTTTGGTTTATAATGCTCACGTCCTGAATATTGAAGTTCACTTGAAATCCAGTTGCAATACTGATGCTGTAATTCCCTCCATCTAAAATAGGACCATCGGGATCATTTTCAAGACTGGGAATACCTACCCATCGTAAATCGATAATTTCTGGTGAATCGGTATCTATTGTATTATTTGCATCATCGGAGCAACTTGTCAGAAGCCCCAAAAAAAGTAACATTAAGAGTTGAGGTATTGATTTCATGCGAAACGGGTAATAATTAGTTTACATAAATGATTGATCTTAAATAACTATAAAAGTAAAAGGATTTTTTTGAATAAGTGTAGATGGTATTGTAATTTAAGAGAAATGCAATGAAGAGCAGTCAAAAACTGTTTCTCAATAGGCACATTTTTGTATTGGTTACATTATGATGGTTTCCATTCCTTTATGATCAAAGTAAACAACTCATTTTGTAGTTGTATTATTCAATCAAATTTGCTGTCCATTGCATTTCAGTTGAATTCCCGTATTCGTCCGTAAATGACAAATAGAAGTGATACGAGTCTTCAGGCTGGATCGTATAAAATTCACCATTCTCCAATAAAAGTTTTCTGTGTTGATAATGAGATCCTATTGAACCTTCCTTGTAGCGAAAAATTTTACTCGGCCCAAAGAGGTGTTTAATTAAATTAGGATCATTGTTGATTAAAAAATATCCTTCCCCTTCCGCAATTAAGCTTTCATCTTGAATTCTTAAGCGAATTTGGAATCCATCTGAAATGCTGAGGGTATAATTCTCTCCATCCAGGATAGGTCCTCCGATATCTTTATCGTAAAAAGGGCTGTTGATCCATCGCAGATCCACTATTTCAGGGCCCTCCGTATCGACCAGTTCTTCAATACTATTGTCGGAGCAACTGAACATGATCCCAATAAGAATAAAAAGAAAATATACGCGAAAATTATTCATGGTTTGAATTTTTAGAATGAATGAAACATAACACGATAAGTCAAAAAAGACGGATAAAATTTTATTTGACCTCCCTGTTGGACTATGTAACTACACTAAAAATAAAAACGTGGCAGGATAATATAATTTTTTTCATTTTTGGATTGAAATTGCCTGATATTCACTCTTGGTCATTCGATACTGAATAACCGTATAATATCGATTTCCTTTTTTATAGTGCTCTACCAATTCACCTTCTTGAATCATTCCATTTTTTTGCATGACTTTTCCAGAATTAGGATTTTCGGTCGTATGTACGGCATAAATCTTATTCAAGTTTAATTGTTCGAAACCAAATTTAAGCATGGCTTGTGCAGCTTCAGTGGCATAGCCCTTACCCCAGAAAGGAAAACCTATCCAATATCCTAACTCCGCTCGATTGAATCGTTGATTAATTTTTAGACCCACACTTCCAATAAAGTTGAGATTGGATGGAAGTCGCACAGCAAATGCAAATTGGTTTCCTTCTGAAAAGCCTTGTTGAGTCATATTGATCCAATTTTCTGCATCCTCAGAAGCATAAGGATAGGGGATGTTTAAGGTCGTATCAGACACTTTTTTATGTCCAGCGTGTTCTACTATTTTAGGGATGTCATTAGGTTGGACTTGATTGATTATCAATCGTTCCGTACATAAGGAAGGGAATTTAAGCATAATTGAATTCTAATAAATTGTGCAACAAGGTAATTAAATTAAGGGAGGAGAAGTCTATTTTTTTGGTCGAGTTCTAAATCCATATTTGGCATCAAAACCATGTTGTTTCACTTTATCTAAATCACTTAAATTATCTTTGATTTTTTCACGTGAGGTCAATACACCTCCCAAATATTGACTTATATCTTGAAAACAAGTGTACGTATCCTTAATTTTGAAAAACTCAAATTCCTTTAAATTTGGATTGGTGACTACAAACTGTTCATGTTTTTCCATTGTACCCATTAATTCTTTAGGGTTGGTACATGTTTTGGGAATCAAATTGATTAGGAAGGAGGGAGCATTGATTTCTTGAAACCAAGAGTTATATTCTAAATGGAATGCAGGGCAAGAGAAGTATATTTCAAACTCTTCTAAAGTAGGTCGTTCACAAACATAAAACTCATTGATAAATTCAGCTTTGGGGTTGTTGACAAGGAGTTTTTTAATATATGAGTCGGCCGTTTCTGCACTATAATAGGTAGCTCTTGAAACCGTCTGTTTTTCTATCTTTCTGGCAAAACTAATGCAAGGATATATTTTACCACAGAATCCAATGTGTACATATTGGACATCAATGAATTCATTGGCATCAAATCTACTTCCTCCATTAGGAACACAATAGTATACATCAGGAATAGTTTCCCAAACTGTTGTATTGAATTTTTGATAATTCGGTAGTAGATCGGCTTTCATCGCTTGGTGAAATCGATTGTACACCAATGTTTTATCTATACCAAGGGCAAGCGCACTGTCATAATAGTCTTTGTATTTTGATATTATTTTCATGTCATACTGAGTCGTTCGTTTATCGGTGGTTCGTTGTCATAAATCAAATGGGTCAAAACAAACCAGTAGGTAATCAAACTCTAATTTTGTTAGCATAGTTTCTTAAAACAGAAAACTAACGAATGAAATTGATTGTACAGTGCAAATAGTAAAAGTAAAACCCTGGATTAGTTACTTATCGCATAGGCTAATTGTGCTTTGAGTTCATCCACTGCTGTTTCCCATTGTTGGATAGAACGAGCGTCATCATGCAACATATTCGCCTCTGCTATCGCGTCTCTTATTTGGTCGGACCATTTGTCTATCATTTCATCCGTTGTCGCTTTCGACATAGGACCATCGATCAATTTGTTTTTCATTTGTGCATATAACTCATCATAGGATGCCCATGTAGCCGTAAGTATATCGCAAGTTGCCGACCATTGTCGAGCATCTAAATACTGAAAAGGAGCACAGTCATTTGATGTTTCTCCCCATTCATCAGCTATAGGTGTTATACCATTGTTATTGGTAATGATATTTTGGAAGGCATTATCCAAATCCCAGGCAATCAAATGCAATTTTTCATTTTGTGGTTCTTCATACCAGTAATAATTATGATTGGAACAATCGTTTCCACCACAATACCAGTGGAATGGACCATCGTCATGCCGAATGGTCCGATCAACTACTGCATAAGAAATGATTTCGTTGATATCCATGAATTGTTCAACGATAGCCTTGCGATCTTCTAATTCCGCATCGGCAATAGATTGCCCAAACCCTCTAATCAATTCAACACTAGGGTTTTCGTCTTCATTGGTCTTGAGTGCATTCAAATAAGATTGGACGCTATACGGATTACCATTTTTATTGAGAGGCCAGATTTCTTTATACAGATTGCCTTCGTCGTCCTTGTAATTGTATTTGACAAAGCGATTGTCAATTTGTTCTGTCAGTGCAAACAATCCTATATATTCCCCATTGATATTGAGTCTTGCATGAACCGATCTTGGCGCTGGAACATCCATTTGCTTAAACAACCAATACCCCAATCGTTCATGCAGATGGGAGTCATCCAAATTTTGAGAATGAAACTGCAATTTTTTTAGTTTGAAAAATTTTTCTTCTCGTCCTTCCCAATTGATTTTAACCTTCATGGACAATTTGGTGCAGGTCTTGTATCCAGAAGGATCAAAGAGGTTATCGCCTGATAAACATCCTACCCAAGCCCCTACGGAGCCTTTGTACCGTATACCCACTGGACTGATCGTGTCTCCTTCAAAAATCAACATCCCTTCTACATATTCTTCGGCAGCAGGATTTTGATCCAATGTATTTAGCGCATTGCCCGGTATTCTTAAGTTAAAGGTATGCAGTTGTTCTTGATCAAAAATATAATCAGAGTCTTCATTCAGGTATTTTTCATCGCCAATAGGAATGATCAAAGGAACATCAAAATTTTGAGCTGGGCTAGGAATGAATTCCTCCTCCTCTTCTTTTTTACACCCCGTATTGCAGATAAGAAGAGATAAACACAAAACCAGCAAAATACTAGTCAAGTTACGTGTATAAATCTGCACCGATTTTATCATGGTATACTGAATGGTTTGTTTAAAAACTAATACTTCTGATTTTAAATATAGCTATTGAAGTAGGGGTGCTCAAAATGCGCTATCACGCTTTGTTTTGGATTGGTCCAATTAAGTAAAATTGACTCCAAATTATAAGCTGTATTCTTTGGTTTGTATAACGATTGAGAAGTTGAGCTTGTTACGTGCTCACGTGATTTTATAGGATGGGGAAGTGAAGCAGTACCCATTAATCTTTGATTCAAATCCACAAACAATCTTGAAAGTCGGTCAACATGTGAAATAAAAGCCCTACCGCTATGATGCGCAGTTTTGGAAAAAATAAGAGTAGACCATAAACGACTATCGCATAATAAGAATGTAAAGGGTGAAAACCAATACTGCACCGAGTAGGGTCAAAAATTGGATCTGCCAAGAGGTGATCCAGATCTACAATCATGGTGGCAATCATGATCAACCAAGCTTTCTTCCATTCCTTTTTAAAAAATATTCTCGCAAGCAGTCCTGGAGCTAAAAAATGAAGACTGTAATGAACAATGGGTTGCGCTATTTCAATGAAATCCACGATTTTCCTTTTGTTATTTTTTATACCTGTGAGATTGGAATAAGCCTAGGCGATCCATTATCAATAATCATCGGGGCTTACTTTATTCTTTTAATAGCTTTACAATCTGCGTAGATGCATTGGTAGTAATTTTCACAATGTACAAGCCTTTATTTAAGTTGATTGCATCGATTTGAGCATGATTAGCGTTTGGATATAGTGTTTTTAGAAGCTGCCCATTTAAACCGTATAATTCGATTTGATTGATCTTTTCATTAGGTGAATTGATCATCCACTCATCAGACGTAGGATTAGGGAAATAGGTTAGTCCTTCAATTAACTTAGCATCAGTAGATGTTGTTCCTGGTCCAAATCTTACATCGTCAAAATAGAATGTCAATTCTCCAGCAGAAGCTCCATCTGTACCAAAATTAAAAAATATGGAAGCCATATTGTACGTCCAACCCATGCTTAATCCAACACTTAGTAATTCTGTCCCAAGAGCTTGGTTGTTGAAATCGAATTCCAATACTTCCCATTCTCCTGATAGGGTAGTGTTGGTTTCTGTCTCGCAAGTTCGGGTCGGATCATTAGAGTCTTCTACTTTTAATCGAACTGGAGTTCCAGCGGATGCAGACCATACTCTGACATTCATTTTTGAATCAGTGAGAGTCAATGGAATATTTGTGGCAAATCCAGCAGGTGTTCCTATGGTTGTTCCTGAAGAAGCGCCTGAATTAACTGTTTTAATAACCTTCATGACATTATTGTCAGCATCCAATGGATCCGTTGTCAACATAGAAATAGGTCCATCAAAATCAGTCATGGTATAGTTAATATCATTTCCTTCAAAGTCTACAGGTAAATCAATTTGATTTCCTCCAAATAGCTGTTCTACATCGTCAAATAAAAAGGTAGAAGTGGCAGATCCATCTCCCACATTGCCAAAATCAAACATGAAGACAATATCATTAAAATTGGTAGAGGTGCCAGTGAAATCCCATGTGATCACTTCCCACTCATTACTTACGGAGGTGAAGGCGTCTCGTTCTGCAGCACCATTTCCTTCCAACTTGAATTTGATCATCGTCCCAACCGGGGCACTCGTAAATACTTTCATGGAAATCGTATTCAATGTAGTGAAATCAAGATTTGCTTCTAATGAAATTTTACTTCCAGCAAACGGTTGTCCACCATCTCTTATGATTTGAGCTACTTTTGTACTGGTGTTGATTCCATTGGATTGTGGATTGTCGATCACAGTCGCTATACCTCCATCAAAGTCAATAAAATCAGAGGTCGTAATATCTGTTTCAAAATCAATTGGTAATGATTGAGATAATCCAATAGTACAAAAACATAGCATTATAAGAAGAGAGAATAATTTCATTGTAATAATTTTTGATTTTAAGAAGGAAAGAAAAATACTTGATGTTATCGATGTCTTTCACATGAAAACTTGAGATAATCACAAATCAATCGTCTCTCAGAATATTTGTTTATTCAATGTACTCATATAAATCTAATCTAGCGAGTTACTTCACTTTATTTATTTTGATTATTAACCTTTTTAGTTAATTAGGTAGGAAAATAAGATACATAACTCAGAAGGATATGATCAGTTATTGCGTTTATATATTTGAAGAGCTTCTAAATACTTTTCTGCTCCTTTTACGGATTTTTTCATCATTGACTTCGCAAGTTCTGGATGGTTTTCATTGATCCACGTCAAAAAGTCATCTTGATTTTTTTTTAATGTTTGGTGTTCAACGTCTACATATTCAGAAATTTCCACTTTTGAGATAAAACCATCTTTGAAATGTATTAGCTCTTTAGTGACGATAGGTTTTTTATGCAAAAACTTCGTCCGCATATCTCTGGTAGAAATGGTTGCCTTGACCACTTTACCTTCTTGTTTGATGTCCAGCATTTTGAAAACTGGATTAAAAACGGACTCCCATCTTAAGTGATTTTCATATTCTTTCGTTGTATAGTTATGAAGAACACCTTGTTCATCAATGCTAATTTTATTTTTAATTAATGCACATACTTCCTTAATCGCATTGTGATTACGACCTTCATAGTAAACTTGTGCAATAACTGTTTTTTTAAATGATGGTGCTTTTTTCTTACAAGAAACGAAAGGAATAAGTAGTGCAAACAGGAATAAATACCGCATTAGTACCCTAGTTCCGACATTTTATTCGCTACTTTTTGTCCTATCTTCATTCCCCATTCTTGGCCCACTTGCATGGACTCTTGAGTGATGAAAGGAGACTTTTCAGCAAATTTTTTCCCAATTGGCGTGTTATAAAACGCAATAACTTCTTTCAAGTCATCTATGGTAAGATGCTTTTGATAGACAGGTACCAATAAATCAACTAAGGAAGCGATAGAAATCGATTTGAATTCTTTGTCAAGCTCCATCCACGTTTCTTCTGGAACACTAGAATATTGTTGTTTGAACATGGGTAACATCTGATCGATCGCCACTTTATAATTTGCTTCAGTACCGGATACTTCTAATAACGTGTTTAATACTTCCTTGTATTCTGCATCAGCATCAGTTTGGCTAAATGAGGAAACAGTAAATAACATGACAAGGGAAAAAGTAGTAAGTAATGTCTTCATAATATTAGATAATTATTTTATTGAATTTGAATTGATTTAAGAACATATTGGTAATCTCTATCCAGTCCCGACTTGATGGGATGCACAGCACTGATTCTAATTTAAAAATCAAGCATTTATAAATCATCTTAACATCCGGTTTTAAATCACTTCATGAAATAAATTGGTTTAATCAAAGGAATAATTCCTTGAAAAGTAACAATATAATTGAATATTTATATTATTTCTTCATGGATTTGGATTTTTTGGCAAGAAGAGGCTATCATGCCGAAATGATCTTCCTCCTTAAAAAGCAGAATGGTTCTTATAGCTACTATGTAATAGGCCAATTGCCCTAGGTACATCGCTCATTAATAAACCAGTACTTGCATTTGTTTGCAAAAGATACGCCTCAAATCCTGAGATGTACATATCATCTAAAATAAGTATGCTCTCTATGTTTTTATTTTTTAAATAGTTCGAGATTTCTATATCTCTTTTTTCATATTTTAAGTTAGTGGTTTGGCCATAGGGCATTTGAATAATGCCATTTTCTTCAAAAATCTGACATTGTTTTTCCACGTCAAACACGTTGCGCCATGATGAAGTCAATACAATTTTTACTTTTTGTGTTTGTAAAATTGAATTTAATGCCTGCACACTTTCTTTAGAAAAAGGATATAGTTTGGCACCTTGGATATGAATCGGCTGTGTAGAGCTGGATGTCATCACTCCATCGATATCTAAAAATAGAATCTTCATACCTGGTACAATGCTATATGTTGAAGATTAGTTCGTTTTCATATCTCATTCCAAATGAAAAGCCTTGTGCTTCAAAATAGACTTCAAATGGTTCAGGATTCACCTTTAGTTGTGTTGGAAACCAGTGTACTTTTTCATTGTAATTTGGTAGTAAAAAAAGACCTTCTTGATTGCCACTAGTGCCAAATCTCTTTGTATCTCCTTTCCATGGCTGAACTCCAAATTGGTTTTCTAAAGTCTTGTTTGTTTGCTCAATATTGGAAGTAGGCATTCCGATCTCATTCACACACAACAAATCAGAAACACGAAATGATTCAGTGGATTGGTTATTCATTTGGTGACGCACAATACATTCGGCTAAATTTCCACTTTCATCATAAAAGTAGAAAGAGTCTGCATCCCAAGATTCAAAATGTTGAGTTTTTATCCCATTTTCTATGGGTAGAACAGCTACTCTATTTTCCATCCATTGCAATGCTTCATGCAATTTATTTTCAGGAAGAAGAAAGCAATAATGGTAGTAATGTTCTTGTTTGGAATGCTCAAAGGTCAATTCTGTCCAGCCGATTCGTACAGTAAATCTGTTGGAGTGATCCCCAACTACATCCAGACCTAAGGTTTCAAAATAAAACTTCCGCTGGACATCCAATCGGTGGGTAAACAGTTTTAATTTTCTAATTTTCATGGATACGAAATGTACTTAATTGAACAGAAATTAACAAAAAATAGAGCCTAATCTTCTTGTTTGTAGTTTAAATGCAATGATTCATCCTTACAACTTATGATTGGACTAAGGTCCATTTGTAATGCCAATTTGGATTCATTTGTCTACTTGATTTTCTTCTTAGTTAAGAACTTTGATAATATCGCCCAGTTTCTAGTTCCCAGATCGTTAATACACCTGTTTTTTTACATCCTTGGTCTACATTAACAACATTCGCCATACGGGTAGGAGAAAAAATACCTGTTTGGAATGTAGGGGTATGACCAATGAAAATCGCGTCAAAGTTGTCAAAAGCAATCTCAGTTCCAGCTGTTTCACTAGAGGATGATTCCCTACTTACTTTCCAAACTTCATGTGCAGTTGTGTACAAACTTCTATCCCAAAGAAGTTGTTCTTTATTAGTACGTAGTGTCTCTTTGAATCCCAACTCGATAAGGAATCCTGCATGTACAAACAACATGTTATTCTCTTGATGATAGTATTTTAATTGGCTGAAAAAGTCTTCTTTGTGAATGCGAATAAATTCATCGGGGTAAGAAAGATAAGAGTCATACGTGGCTCTTCCTCCTTGGTAGTACCAACTAGGATATTTTGCAGCGATGTAGTCTCTATTCCTTAGATTGTAAAAGTCTTTTTCCAAGATATCTAGAAACCACTTATCATGATTCCCCAACAAAAAGATATTGTCTAACTTCGATTGGTTTTTGATTTCCAAGAGGGTCCGTACAACTTCAAAAGATTCTTCCCAGCCATCGATGTAATCGCCTATGCAAATAATTCGATCAGTAGTGATGTCAAATTTTGCTTTGTGCAATGCGTCGTCTAGTGCACGTATGTTTCCGTGAATATCTCCAATAACAAGGGTTCTCATATTCTATTGGTATAATTAAAAACGTAATTTGGTAATATGCATGATTTTTTCATTTTTCATGTATGTAACAATTGGTTAGTGGTTGGTTTACCTATCCATTAACGTTTGGATTCCATGAAACATTCATATTTTTTCTGATTAATGGAAATGAAAATGAATCAGCGATAATAATTTAAACCTCAGCCTGCCAACTCAACAATTTCTTCACTACCAAACTTTACACTTCAATATATCAGCAATGGAAGTGAAAAGTGAGCCAATTTGATCTCTCCGTTCATTCCATAGTTTTAGAAGTTGAGAAGTATCCGTTTAGGGCTTTAAAATCAGACGAAGCCTCCATGGATTTGACAATTGTTTGTAAAAGTAAACATCTCCGTTGATCAAATCTGTATTCCACCTCCCTTTGATTTCTTTTGCTAAAATATCAAACTTAAGTAATAGTTCTTATTGACCTATGAATATAGCTTTAGCTTTTGGGAAATCAGGGTCTTTGGGATTCAATAGTTTTAAGTAGTTGATTTTCTGACTGTACTCCTTGTTTGAAGAATTTCTCTACCAAATTTACAAAGGTATATTCATATTCATTTTAAATAGGGTTGCAATTTTATTTTACCTCAATTTATGTTTTAAAGTAGTATTTTTATGGTTTGTATTTATTCTGAAATTAGGAGGATGAAAACCCAATAATTGCTTTTATTTTCCTTGTAATATAGAATTCACTATGTCCATACGTAAAGTATTCACTCCCAATTATATTATCCTATTCATATTGCTAGGCTTATTACTTTTGTATTTTTTTCATGGCTTGGAGGCTTGGTTTGGTGTAAGTCGACCAGAGGAGATTTCGATTATAATTCTCATAGCAACGGCTGTTTTATGGATATCTGAAGCCTTGCCTTTATACATCACTAGTTTGGGTGTCTTGTTTGTGCAAATATTTTGGCTATTACCTGCATTGCAAGACAAAGGTATTGTGGCAGATAGAGATGACTTTCTTATTTCCTTTTTTGGAGATATTACCTTGCTTTTTATGGGTGGATTTGTGTTAGCTGCACTGCTCAATAAGTATCGGATCTCCAGGATAATGGCTCGGTACATCATACAAAAGACAGGGAATAAGCCCGAACAAATTTTATTATCCATCATTTTAGTCTCTTCGTTATTGTCTATGTGGATGAGTAACACGGCAACTGCAGCCATGATGTTTGCTATCATGTCTCCAATTGTAATGGGCTTACCCGATACCACGAAATTTTCCAAGGCAATTGCATTGGCTATTCCTTTCGCTTGTAATCTTGGAGGAATTGGCACACCGATCGGCACTCCTCCCAATGCCATAGCAATGGAGTACCTTCAACAAGAGAATTTTCATATTTCATTTGCCATGTGGATGGTCTTGGCCGTTCCATTGATGTTAATTTTACTTTTTCTATTGTGGAAATTATTGTTGAAACTATATCCTCCAGGCGACTTGGAAATTGAATTTGAAATCGAACAATTTCACTCTTTAGGGAAGAGACAATATGTAGTAATCGGTATATTTTTAGTAACGATATTAGGATGGTTGACATCAGGCTATACAGGATTGTCTACAGGAATGGTAGGGCTTTTTGTAGTGCTGGCAGCCTTCGGAAGTCGGTTGTTGGAGACCCCAGACTTCAAGAATATTTCATGGGATATTTTATTTATGTTGGGCGGGGGATTGTGTTTGGGGGTAGGGCTTAGACTTAGTGGATTAACGGACACCATTGCTCAATTAATTCCGATAGAAAACAGTTTTTTTGTTGTCCTTCTATTCCTTGTTATTGTCTCTGCTGTGATGACTACTTTCATGAGTAATACGGCCACAGCCAACCTTTTGATCCCCGTTGCTGTGGCCTTACCGCATGGCGAAATGATTCTGGTAATTGCTATTTCTTTAATGTGCTCATCCTCTATGGTTTTGCCTATAAGTACACCACCCAATGCCATTGCTTTTGGATCGGGATTTTTACAGACCAAAGAAATGTCTTCTTCAGGTTTTATGGTGACGATCATTGCCCTAGTAGGTATTTTGTTGGCCTGCCTTTTTTATCTGCCACTTATTTTCTAATTTACATCAACGCTCTAATCTTATCCTCATGGAAATACATATTCAAAAATGTCAAAAGTGCGATTCTGCCAACCTTAGAAATATTATTTATCGAGAATCTGGAGAACCCGATCGTGTATATGCCCAATGCAATGATTGTGATGAATTTGTAGCCAGCTATGTCATCGCCCCATTAGGATACTATCATCATGGGAAAGGGTATGAATCATTTCTTCGAGGAGTGCTTCGAAGTGGTGAATTTATGAGTGGTCGGAAGATTAAAGATCTATTTTTAAGAAGAAGGAACAGTGAAGAGAGTGCCTTTCTGGAAGCACTTAAAAATGTAAAGGAAAAGGGGACAAAGAAGAATGGAAAGATAGATGGATCATCCTAGTTATTTTTTCAGTATTTAATGGTAGAATGAATTTCAATCTTTGAAGATCAAAAAAAATGAGCTATAAATGGGTTAAATCTCGACCCAGCACTATGTTAAATTGTTTTGACAACACGTAAATTGGTTCTTAACAAAGCACTATTCTCAACGGATTTGGGAAATCAATTATATAATCCTCAATACTATGCTTCGAGTTGCAGACTTGGGTGCCAAAAGAATAATTTACAAATCGGTATTTTTCATTTAATTATAAAAATTCATTGATGAAGATTTGGCATTCACGGTGTTTTCTTAAAGGTGTATCATATAATAAAATGTACTAAGATTTAAACAGATGAATGTGAAAGTCAAAGTATCATATTCAATTGTAAAGTGGGACCTGTATATAAATAAAAGTACTTTTTGAATCGATACTACTATTCTTAAAATTAAGTTCAAAGGATATGAATTGTACTGATAGAAATCATATGTTTTAGTGAGTTAGATCATCAAGTTTGCAATGAGGTTCTTATAATTTTATAATAACAAGAACATCAAAAACAAACTTAATACAATGAAATATCTACTTTCAATAACTTTTATCGGAGTTCTATTTTTTTCATTTATTTCTATTCAGAATCAAACGCTTCACTACAAGGTGAACGAGGATTTTTCGATGAAAATAAAGGGGTCTTCAAATGTTCATGACTGGGAATCAGATATAGATTCGTTATCGGGGTCTGCGGCTTTTTCGTTTTCTGAAACAGGAGAGTTTCAGATCACGCAATGTAAGGTAGTAATACCAGTAAAGTCTATTAAAAGTAGCAAAGGGAAGAGAATGGATAAAAAGACCATGAAAGCCTTTAATGAGAAAGAATATCCTATCATAGAATATAACCTGACACATTTTGATAAGCTCGTAATGGAAGGCAATTTATTTCATGCAGAAGCTACAGGAGATTTAAGTCTAGCAGGAGCAAAGAAATCCATTGTCATGGAAATCAAGGGAAAGAAACTGGACGATGGCAAGTATGAAATTACAGGGGTAAAAGATATGAAGATGACGGATTTTAGTATCAAACCGCCTACCGCTTTATTGGGTACGATGCGTACCAAGGACGATATTTCTGTAGAGTTCAGAGTTGTTCTAGACATGAAGGAATAATAGTCCAATATCCATATAATTTAATAAATCATAATCCGAAATTGATATTTCGAATATATACACCTATACCTTAATCAATATTTTAAAAACAATCGTATGAAAAATTTAAAAGTCACATTAAAATTTATTTTAGCTCTATGCTTAATGGCATCCACAACAATCTTATTTTCACAAAGGGCAGATATTGATAATTTTAGATCGTATGACAAGAATGGTCTAAATATTTTTGAAACCCCCAAGGACTTAGATACTAATTTTGATGGAATCAGATTGCGTATTGGAGGTGCGTTTACGCAGCAGTACCAAGGGTTAAGCCATGAAAATGCTCCTTTTTCAGACTCCACAGGAGTTATCAATCCTTTATATGCCTTGGGCAATGGATTCAATCTGGCAACAGCCAACTTAAACATTGATGTACAATTAGCCGATGGGGTAGCATTAAATATGATTACCTATCTATCTTCAAGACACCATGCTGAAGCTTGGGTAAAAGGAGGGTACATTCAATTTGATAAGCTGCCTTTCTTTAAAAGTGAAGCCATAGATAAGCTTATGCAAAAAGTTACAATAAAAGTTGGGCACATGGAAGTGAATTATGGAGATGCCCATTTCAGAAGAACGGATAATGGAAATGCTATTTACAATCCCTTTGTTGGAAATTATCTAATTGATGGATTTAATACAGAAATTGGAGGTGAAATTTATTACCGTAGTAATGGGTTTATTGGAATGTTGGGACTTACAGGAGGCGAAATCAATGGTAATGTTGCTGACTTGGATCCAAATGACATAGGAAGTTCTGAAACAGACGATAAATTGTCAAGGTCTCCGTCAATTCTTGGTAAGTTGGGATATGACAAACAGATTAATGAAGATTTAAGATTTCGACTTACAGGATCGATGTATTATACAGCGAGCTCATCCAGAAATCACATGCTTGATGGAGATAGAGGAGGTTCAAGATATTACTTAGTCATGTCAGCTCCTGGTGCTAGAGCAGGTACGGATTTCAGAACAGGAAGATATAACCCTAGTTTTGGTGACGAACTATCTTTATTAATGGGTAATGTTTTCTTAAAATATCAAGGGTTTGAATTGTTTGGTATAGTAGAGTCTGGAAGTGGAAAAAGTTCTACTGAACCTGAAACACGAAATTATACACATATTGCTGCCGACTTATTATATCGATTTGGAAGTAATGAAAATGCATATATTGGAGGTAGATACAATACCGTGACAGCAGATGATGTAAGTGGAGTAGAAGTAACGATAAATAGGATGCAATTTGGAGCAGGATGGTTCCTCACGGATAATATTTTAGCAAAATTAGAATATGTAAATCAAGAATATAAAGATTTTGCAGCAAGTAGTAGATTTGCAGAAGGTAAGTTTAATGGAATTATGATTGAAGCAGTTGTTGGATTCTAAAGAATCGAATTTTTTAAAGATACTGCACCAACTTGGTGCAGTATCTTTTTCTTTATAAGTTATGAATTATGAATGTTTAATTAAAGCATGGTATGGTATTTAAACAACTAAGATGGCACAAAATATATCCGTTTTGTACATTGGCTGTCTTTATCTTTTTCAGTTTTAGTATCGTTATAGAAGAATGGTCGAGTGAGTATAAGAAGATAGAATACGCAATTCAATCTTCCAGTGTACTTGAAGTAAATGGTAAGACGAATATAAATTCTTTCTGTTGTTCTTCCAATGAACAATTTAAAACCAAGAGTCTTATTTATCGAGCTGAACAAGACTATTCATATTTTAATTTTCAAGATACTAAGTTTGCTATCCAGATAAAAGACTTGGATTGCGGTAAAAAGAAGATTAATAGAGACTTATTCAAAGCATTAGAAGTGGATAAATATCCTACTATTTCTATTCAACTAAAAGAAGCCATAAACACAGAATGCGCCGATATGACAACTTGTGGGGAGTGGTTTGACTTTGAAGTGAATACTGATATAACAATTACCTGTGAAACTAGGACTATACAAATTCCAATACGAGTAAAAAGACTAGATGATACTTCTTATCGCATTCAAGGTGGAACTGGCTTGAAACTTTGTGACTTTGAGGTCAAAGCTCCTTCAGCTCTTCTGGGTCTTATTAAAGTAAAGGATGAAATTGAATTTAATTTTGATTTATATGTTGAATTAAGGGTTGAATAAAGTGCGCAGATACTATAAATAAATATTGAAGCAGTAAACTAATGAGATTCCGTGCAAATAATCTCTTTCCACATCTCGTATCCTTTTCGATTCATATGCAAACTATCAGCAATAAAAATACTTGGATCTGGACGGCTATTACTTTCGACCATAGGAGTCCACACATCGATATACTTTAATTGGGAATGGCTTTTACAATATACCTTCAATAAGCTATTGAAAGCCAGGTATTGTTGTTCATAGGCCCACCTGGATGGACTGGGCTTGGCACTGATGAAATAGATAGTAGAGTGGGGCAAAGCCGATAAAATCTGTTTTACAACTTCTTTGGTTGTTGTTAGAATTTCAGTAGGTGATTTCCCAGCGGCAATATCATTGTCTCCTTCATAGATATAGACCTTTCTTGGTTTGAATCTCAGTACAGTACGCTCCAAGTGAAAAAGCAAATCTGACATCTGGGAACCGCCAAATCCTGTATTGATCACGTGTTCGTTTTTGCAATCTGCTGCGAGATCTTTCCACATTCTGATGCTCGAACTTCCAGTAAAAATTGAAATATCTTGACTTTTTGATGTGATAATTCTATCAAATCTATCTATTTCTTTGTCAAAAGCATGCGGATCTTGACCCATCAAACCAGTGAGTATAATCACTTGAAATAAGATTGTAAAATAAAATGGTTTCATTGATTTTTGTTTTTAGTTGTTCTCTTCAAGGGCAAAACAGAAAATAAAATCTAGCGTTCAAAAGGTACTATATTGTTGGTGTCTACTATGCTAAAAGTTAAAAAGATGTAAGTATAAGAATTTCCTAGTTGTTCTGTGATTTGTGCTTTTAAAATGAATTGTAAAATAGTAACACTACATCTAGATCTGGAAGCTAACTTTTGCCAGAAATCTCTCCAATCTCTCCAATCTCTCCAATCTT
>JARGNR010000089.1 GCA_029212405.1 Saprospiraceae bacterium | reverse complement strand
GCGAAATAACTCGGTTAAAATACTTACCTCGAATTTAAGGAGAAAGCCTTAAAAATGAGGTAATATTTTCTGGTGTAAGGCCTCTAGTCCTCATGAAAATGGGGATATTCGGTAGTACTGAATATTCCTACGGAGTATACTCAGATTTCTACTCTGATTTCCGTCTTCTCTTAGTACTTATAAATGAATTACAGAATATCAAAAAAAAATGAATATTTAATGTAGCAGGATTTTCACATCTACAGAATCGATCCTTTAATACTTAAATTTATCCAATCACTTTTTATCAAGCCCAATTGAATCTCTTCTTCGGTTAATTTCATCTATTTGTGTCTTATTGAATTGGGCATAATTTTTAGAAGGCATATGATAGTAATAGGGCTCAAGATTTTCATCACCCCATGACCTTCTTCTATCAATGATCCACGCATACCCTCTTGGCCAAATTTGTCCATTATTATAAGCCTCATCAAGTATCGATTTGAATAGTTGATTGTTTTTATCCCTATCCATATGTAAAATCAAAATGAAAGCATTAAATGCACTGACGTGTCCGATCAATTTTTCACCCGGATACCCATACTTTTCTATTAAAGTCAATAAATATTGCATGTTAATGGAATCAACGAATTGCATTTCGTCCATATTGGACCCAGACCTTGCATTTTGGTCATTGACAAACATGGAATCAATCTTTGTTTTATAGTCTAAATTAAAATATTCGTTGTGAATCGAAATTTCCTTTTTCAATATTTGGTTGACCTCTAGCGAGCACAAATCAATCGTTTTGTTCCTGCCCATTCCTTTGCCGTATTCCTTTCCATTGATCAAAGAGTGTTCTAAATATTTGGCAGCCAAGTCACATTTTCCTCTTTCCGCACAAGCTATGGCCATACGGAAGTAATTGCTGGATGGCACATGTGGCACCCTAATGGTCAAGCTATCAAATTGAACAATTGCCTCGTCTATTTGATCATTATTTAATAAAACTTTGATTTCATTATAACCGCGATAATATTCGGGATAAGACAAAGAGGGTTGTTCACTTTTACATGAGTTTAAAAGAAGTACTGCAATCACATAATAAAATATATTAGAGTTCATTCGCGTATTATTGGTTTATTCAAGTTTAATTATTTTACTCGGCTTCTCAAATCTAACTACTTTCATATTCTTTCTGCAATCTCATCGTTTTTTCTGTTGACAGTTGAACCTGCCTCTTAGGAATGAATAGAATTCTTCCATTCACAGTATATTACTATTGTATTTACACTTCTTTACACAAATTAACTACATAATTCTCTGAGAAACCTACCTTCGAATCTCAATAAATAAATTATGACACACAGAACTATCTTGATAATATCTCTTGCATTTTTGATTGCGATTTCATTGAGTTGTAAAACTAAATCTGATATCGTTACACCTCCCATTCTAGAAGCCGTCAATGCAGATAAGCAAAATAAAAAACAGTCGATATTTAAAAAATTACAAGAAAGCAATTTGGTAAATGTAGAAGAGTCTATTGCATTATATCACCAACTAAAAAAAGACTTTCCCAATACATATAACTTTGAAAACGAACAAGAATTAAACAGATACGGATACTCTTTATTGGCAGAAGATAAAATCAAATCGGCCATTGAAATTTTTAAATTACTGGTATCTGAATTCCCAAATTCTGCGAATCCGTATGACAGTCTTGGAGAAGCCTACATGAAAGATGAGAATACAGATCTTGCACTATTCAATTATGAAAAATCAATCCAAATCAACCCCAAAAATACACATGCTATCGATCAAGTGACTATACTAAAAGGATTGGAGTTATTAGTAACTGACTGGGGAAAAGAGTTTTTTCACTTTCCATTGCACTTTGCAGAAGAAATTCCATACCAAGGTGTAGAAGAAGTGGTATTTCCAAAAAACTGGATCAAACCAGACAGTACTGACTTTTGGTCCTATGTGTTTGTGTGGGCACTGGATAATAAAAAAGACGTTACGGCATCAGAACTGGAGACCAACCTAAAACTATATTTCGATGGATTAATTGGAGGGTTGAGTCGAGTTGATAAAGAAAAACTTACGGAAGCGACAACTCAATTTCAAGTAAATACGGATCCAAATGATCGTGTAGATTTTACTGGCCAACTCAACATTTTTGATGGGTTTGCCACTCAAAAACCGCTGACGTTATATGCTAGAGTGTACTCGGACTACTGCAAAGAAAAAGATCAACTCATTCTCTTGTTCCGATTTTCACCATTGCAATATGACCATGCCATTTGGGATAAGTTGAGAACGGTTACGGTACGAACTACTATATGCGAGCCGTAATCGGATTCTCTCCTTTCAATTCAAAAGAACATCCATTATAAAACATAGTAGAATTTTAATATGATTTATTCAACTTGAAAATGAATAAGGATCGAAGCAGTCAACACTTCACTTTTAATCTATTCTAAAACCCATATTTGAAACGATTGATACTATCTCTTTGCTCTTTTAATTCCAACGAAGGCAAGCCTATAGAAATTCGGTTTCGATTCACCTCTGATAAATCGTCAATGATATTTGCGAAGCCACCTCCTTGTGCTTTATACGTTCCGTAAATTTGTTGTTCTCTGTTGTACAGATAATATTGATCCACCATGCTCCCCAATACCTTTGGGGATGCCTGACCATTCTTCACAAACTCAAACACTTTTGGCACAAAATAATTCATGCGAATACTGTCTTCGGTGTGTAGTAAAAGAACCCCAACATCTACTTGATAATCTCTGGAATTGGAACCTACCATTTCATCCGTTGGGTATCCAATGGTTTCAAATAATTCAATTAATCTTTTCTCGTGTACCTTGTCAATGCTATCTACTCTTGTATGATTAGATGTATAGTTTGCTCCTCGATACTTTTGGTCAGCATCCAGCATAGCAATCAATTCATCCCGAAGTTCAAAATTTGCTTGATTTACAAAATTTTGACGCAACTCACCGTACTCATTTTTAAATTTGATACCATAATCAGAATTCAAAAATTCTTCAAAATTGGGATTATTTTCAAATCTGCTGAATTCAATTCCTTGTAGAATTTGTTTTTTAGCGAAGTCGTAAGCAACATCAAATTTTCCCAATAAGGCGGCACTTTCTGTATAATTTCTCATTTCATTAAACGTCGATGTGTTTTTTGCCTTACATTTTTTAAATGCATGCGAATACCATCGAAATGCCTCCTCATAATCTTCCATTTCAAAAGCAATATCTGCTTTATACATCAAGGGATAATAATCGGTGATATAATTGCAATCGTTCGATTTGTCTGAGGTACAACTGATCAGCAGTATGCCCACAAAAGTTAGAATTTTATTCATGTTATAATTGGTTATTGTGTTGGAATCATTTGATGTATAAATTATCGATAAGGAGGCCCAGAAATCCATCCTACTATGGATTGGCGTGTACCTTTGGTGATAGGAGTAACTCGATGCATAATAAAGGACGGAAAAATAACGATGGTTCCTTTTTGTCGGGGTGCATTCACAACTTCCTTATTGATCATAAATTGCAAGTCACCTCCTTCATATTCGTCGGCATCAGACAACTGTACGGTAATGCTCAATTTTCTAGCTGAAATTTCTCCAGCACCAAAATCTAAATGCCAATCGAAAAAATCTCCTTCAGAGTATCTAGTCAATTGTAATTCATGATGAAACCCTAACAAATCAAACCAAAATCGCTCGTTATTCGTTTTTATGACCAATGAAGCCAACTTATCATAAATCCATTTATTCTCTGGAGTGTTTTCAATAAACATGACCGAACTCTGACGCAATTCGTCATTGTATTTATTCTCTCCACTCATTGTCGCCTTAACGGTTTTTTCATCGTCCCAGAAGTTGCGAATTCGATCAACTTCATGAGGTAATATTAATCCTTGATAGTAAATAAACTCTACAAAATTGTGTTTAAGAGGAAGTCCAAAAGAATAATTTACATCCATAATACAGAAGTTGCAATGAGCGAATAAAATGTACAAAAGTGTATACTCAAGGTAAGATAATATTATTTCTAAAACTCAGAAAATCCTATTCTTGAAGGTGAGTAAAATTTACGAGTACACTTAAAAAGCCTTTGAAAACAAACAATATACTCTATCTGATTACCTTCTGCCTATGTACAGTACTTTTCGTGGAGAGCATTGCCTAATGCTACAATGTCCTCCATTCTTGCTAAAGATGCAATCCAATATTCTGGTATGTTATTTACACCATAATACAATCCAGCTAATCCACCAGCAATTGCTGCCGATGTATCGGTATCGTGACCAATATTTATAATAGATAAAATGGTATCTTCATAGGAATCACATTGTAAAAAGAACCAAATACTTGATTCCAGAACTTCGATAACATACCCGCCGGATTTCAACTCATCCTTAGAGGTAGCCCTGATATCTGATTGAATGACTTTGTGAAAATGATGTTGCTCATGAGATGCAAAATCAATTTCCCTCCAGAATTTTTTAATCTCCTCTCTAGTGATCAAATAAGAATCCACTTTATCTTTGCCTTCTATTAAATGCTCTGCTATTTTTAAATAGATCAAGCAACTCATAGCGGCTCTGATATGTCGATGAGTTAGTGCGGATACTTCCCAAACAATCTCAAATTGCTCCTTAATCGGTCTTCCTTTAATGTAAAACAACAAAGGAATAATGCGCATGAGTGACCCATTTCCATTATCATTCTCGTTACTATAATATTTCTGCATTTTCAACGCCTCCAAATCATTGTCCTCCAAAATTCCTTGTAAGCGAGTGATTGCTCTTGAAGTTGTCATTCCTATATCAAATACACTTCCTCTGGCAGACCAATAAGCTTCATTTTTCCACAGTATAAAATTTTCAGATATCTCTCTTAAATCATATCCATTGCCCAATGATTCCGCCAAACAAAAAGTCAATGAACTGTCATCCGACCATGTTCCTTCTGGTAGGTTGTATGTTCCGTAACCTATCATTCCTGTTGCCGGATTGGATTGCATGTGTGCTCTTGACCTGAATTCATAAGGAACTCCAATGGCATCTCCAATTGCTACTCCCAATAATGCATCTATCCCCTTATTTGATTCCATTTGTAGTTGTTAACCTATTTGGGCTTCATTCTGACACTAATGTCTCTATGAATTAATATATTATCTAATCTTCCATTTTCATCACTAATCTAAAACCAATCTTCCCTTTTTAGTTGTGTGTATATAAACACTGGTACCTTTTATTGGCATCTTGCATCGAACGGTTTACAAAAAGCCTCAATCCCTACGAGAATGAATAATTTTGATGTGAGCCTATAGTTGAGTCCTTAGAATTAATCCATCACGCCCTACCGCAATCAGCATATTGTTTTCCGTTTTTTCCATCGCTGTAAGTCCATCCTCTTCTGTTTCATAATCTAGTTTCCAAGTTATTCCGCCGTCCTCTGTTTTATGAATTCCTTGAGCGGATACTGCATATCCATTGCATTCATTAATAAATACCATGTCTCTGAAAAGAGAAGAAAGACTTTCCGCTTGAATTGTCCAGGTAATTCCTGCATCCATGGTTTGCATAACGGTCCTATCTATGGTAGATAAATACCCCATGTCATTATTAACGAAATGCATTGTGATTACTTCTGAATCATACTCACTCAACAAAGTCCATGATTCTCCGCCATTCTCAGATGTATATAAAACCCCTGACGAAAAACCATCATTTGTTGATCCACCCCAAACATATCCAGTATTTGCAGAAACAAATTGCATTTTACTGGCTCCATTTACATCTATTGATTTCTCAGTCCATGTCTGTCCACCATCTGAAGTTCCAAGGACTTTTCCACTTCTAATCAAATATCCGTTTTGGGAATCCATAAAGTGAAGGTCAAATATGGTACTTACAATTGTAGACAAATCGCCCAACTCACTAAATGTTTCACCTCCATCAGATGATTTGAAAATCCCAAGCCGTGATGTATACAGTTCATTTTCATTCAGAATAAATGCTTTTACAAAGGACTGATTTTGTCCGATATCTCTTTGGATCCAGTTTATGCCTCCGTCCGTTGTAGTCAACACCGTACCAAAAGTTCCTGATATAACTCCATGTTCATCACCATAAAAGTCAACATCGGTTAAGTTGTTTTCTGTCATAGATTGAATTACTTCCCAAACTGAACTTTCAATGCCAACACAGACTTCTGGTTCGTCCTCAGAGGAACAACTTGATACTATCAAAAGAAAAAGAAAAAATAGTGGGTGGCGATAATTCATAATTCGTTCTTTTTCTTTCTATAACGATCTTCTGATGATAAATGTCGAAATAGATGAATTAACAATACCGATTGACAACATTGCTAATAACAATATTTCACTCATTGAGAGTAGACTTACACTTTTACTTAATTTTGAGAAAAAGCTGGTCGCTTTGTTCCAATATCTTGAGTAATTCCTTTCACATGACTGGAAGACATTTCCATGGCTTTTGCCATTTCAAAGATAAGAACCATCTCAGAATCATCGATATGACCATCCGCCGATGCTACCGCTAATCCACATTTTATTATAATCTCCTTCCCATGTTCATTTAAAGAAGGAGCAATTTTAGATAAGTATTTTTGAACAGGTTCATTATTGGCTTCAACTTCCTCAATCAATTGATCTAAGTCCGATCTTGAAATATCATTGTGCCCAAATTTATTGATAATCTTCTCAACGATGTTTAATTCTTCGTCATCTATATGTCCATCGGCAAGCATCATCAGTATCATAGAATGCCGCATCGCTTTTTCATACTGAGATTGAAATTGATCTTTACTTTTAGCAGGATCAAAATCCAATACCCTTGAAATAAATGTCCCTTTACATCTTTGACATTCCACAAACTCTCCCGCACTACCCAAAGGGATTAAAGGTATGAAGTACAGTGTAAAAAACTTTGTTACTTTCTTGTGCTTATAGCGTTGATTATTAGCACATTGAGGACATAAAAATTGCCCCTCTTTAATGGTGGATTTTATCCCCCTTGTTCCAAATATTATCATGATATATTGTTATTAAAAAATTGATTTTATTACAACGAATTGATTTCGCAATGCCCTTTTAAGTTAAAAGTCAACACCTTCCCTACTTCACTCCAGTTTTATGACTTGATAGAACTACCAAACGGGCTTGAAGTTTTGTGACGATAAAAAATTAATTTGATAGGCCTTGAACAAGCTTTACGCTCAAACTTGTATCGGTTTTTTCTTTCTTAATAAAAAATAGAGTAAGACAAAAGCCGCTGGTATACAAAGAATTTGTGCTTTCGACGGTTCTTCACCTTCATCTACGATCACAAATCCTCTTTTAAGAGTAGGATAGGCTTGTCTAAGTTTTTCGTTGTCCTTATCATCCCGATCCATAAAATTTCTAGTTAACCCTTTGATTTCTATATTTTCTCTTATTATTTGTGAACGATTTTCAACCATGAAGCTAAGTATCTTTGAATCATCTTGAATGTTGTTCAATTCATTAAACACCGATAAAGTCTCTTTATCTTTAATACTAAGAAGGGTCGTGTGTACCAAGCTATCCACACCAGACGCAGTCTTTATTGGAACAAATATTTCGGAAATTTCGTCGCTTTTTAAAAGTTTAGACTCAAAATATACGGCATCTGTTAAATCCAAATTACAGTGGGTTAAATGCACTCAGTTCGGATTATCTGATTTCTTGATAACGTTTAAGCTGAACTTCTCAAATTCGATTTTTGTGAGCGCTGGATTTTTATATAGCGTATACGCCCCTACAGTGCCTGCTAATAATAAAGTGCCGGCTATCAAGTATCCCCAAATTTTCATAAATAAATAGTTAGTTGGTTAATAATTGGTTTCTCAATAAATTGATGATTACGTAATGGTTACAAGTCTAAAATCCTCAAAAGTGTGATAATTATTAGGTTAAATAATAATTATTAAAGCCTAAAACTGAAATTTTTAATGAATAAAATTGTCATTATTTCCTTCACCTCCCACCTTTTCTCTCTTTCCTCTCTTTTCCTTATAGTTCTTCACCAAGAAGTCAGCAAAAGCTGTTTTGTCTTTTCTCAACAATTCTATCCCCGCTCCTTCAACAATGGATGGATGCATCCCTCTAAGATGGTGGTCGCTCCAATACGCAAGTTCCACTAATATGGGCGTAAGAGCCAAACCCATATCGGTCAATAAATACAAATTAGTCTTTTTATTATGAGGCAACTTGTTTTTTGTCACTATCCCTAATTGTTCCAATATTTTTAATTTGGTAGAAAGGATATTGGTGGCAATGGCTTCATCACTTTCAATGAAATCTTTAAAGGTCACCTTGTTTTCAACGAGCATTAGTTTTACAATCACCAACATCCATTTATCTCCCAAAATATCCAATGCCGAAGTAAACGGACAATCACAACGAAATTTAAGTTCCATGTTAATTAAATATTAATATTACTTGCAAAATGCAATTAATTTTATTTATCGCTTGCAAATTACAAGTAATAATGTAATTTTGCTTGCATAACAAAAGTAATAAACATACAACAAATGAAAAAAGTTATTTCAATTATCGTGTTGTCCACAATGATCGCTGCCTACAGTCCAGTCATTAGTCAATCTTCCAAAAAGAGCAACACCACTTCAATTTCTAATTCAAAAATCTCAACCATGAATCAAAAACAAACCGTAGGCACTTTTTTAGGTGCCGTACTCACTAATGATCCTGCTACTATGCGTAAACTAGCCAATGAGGATTATATTCAACACAATCCATTCCTACCCACTGGACTTGAACCATTTATTCAAATGTTACCCGTCTTACAAGAGAATGGTACTACCGCTGAGAATATCCGTATGTTTCAAGACGGTAACTATGTATTTATGCACAATATTTGGAGAAATGCAAAACCATTTGGTGCAGATGAAATGATATCCTTTGATATTATACGCATTGATGAAAAAGGAAAAGTAGCCGAGCATTGGGATGCCATGACTGGACTAGTCAAAGAAACGGCAAGCAATCGAAGTCAAACAGATGGTCCTACCACTGCACAAGACCTTGATAAAACAGAAGAAAATAAGGCATTGGCTGTTGCGCTGATCGAAGATGTACTAATGGGTAAAAACCCAAGTAAAATCACAGAATACATTAGTGCCCAACAATACGACCAGCATAATCCTGGAATAAAAGATGGCCTCAATGGTATCGTAGAAGCAGTGCAATACTTGACTGAACAGAACAACATGTTTAAATACAATAAGATCCACAAAGTATTAGGAGAAGGTAATTTTGTCTTGACTATAAGCGAGGGAGAATGGAGTGGAAAACAACAAGTATTCTATGACTTGTTTCGAGTTGAAAATGGTAAAATGGTAGAACATTGGGACGTCATTCAAGAAATTCCGACTGAAAATCTAGGGAATAACAATGGAATGTTTGGGTTCTAAAAATAAAAATCAATGAAAAATGTACTAATTATCAATGCGCATCAGGAATATCCTTTTGCTAAAGGGGAATTGAATAAAGAAATCGCCAAACGAATTGGAGACTATTTGCAGAATATGGGTTATGAGATCCAAACCACTTCCATGAAAGACAATTGGAATGCCGATTCCGAAGTAGAAAAGCATGTTTGGGCAGATCTAATCGTCTTACAATCTCCAACAAATTGGATGGGATTACCCTGGAGTTTTAAAAAGTACATGGATGAAGTATATACTGCAGGTATGTTTGGTCAACTGAGTCAAAACGATGGACGTGCAGCTGATTCCCCCAAGAAAAACTATGGAACGGGAGGATTGATGCATAACACAAAGTACATGCTTTCGCTTACTTTTAATGCACCTGAAGAATCCTTCAATGATCCAGATGAATATCTTTTTGCAGGCAAATCAGTAGATGATTTATTCTTTCCACAACACATGAATTTTAAGTTTTTTGGAATGAAAGCGCTTCCTACTTTTGCGTGTTTTGATGTGCTAAAAAATCCATCAATTGAACATGATTTCGAAAGACTGGATGAACATCTGACCGACATATTCGGAAAATAGAGGCTTCATTAAAACAATAAATTAGCACATTCACTTTAGGTCACAAAGGCAAAATATTGCCTTTGTGACTTTTATGATATATTTTTCAACATTCTAGTAAAAGGAATTAAAATAAATATATTAATCTACTTAGTTTATATCTTGGAAAGGTCTATTATTTCAGCCTACATAATGTCAATCATAACAGGAAGAATGATAAGCAATATCCGCTAAATATATTGTATAAAACAAGTTGGCTTTCACAACATAATTATTAAAATCTAACTTTTGGAGATGCATTGTATTGATATAATCTTCAAACATAGGATAGCATTTTTTATCTTTGATTGAATAATACTCTTTCACATCCAGATTTATCAATGCATCACTGCGCAATGCCGTTTGTAATCTCCCAATTTCAATCAATTCTGTATATCCCTTCTCTTCATAATGCTTAATTCTACCTGCTATAGCTAAAGAATCATTAGGTGGGAAAACTTCATATTCACGATCTCCATTTTCATCTACGGTCACAATACCCACATCAAAATAAACGGTATCATATTCATACTTGATATATTGATTGTCTAATGAAGTAGATTCAAAGTCATACACCATTTTACAATCCAAATTATCATATTGAATCACTCTTTCCTCTTCTAACTTTAAAATATCCTCTAAAAATAAATTGTAATTTTCATTAAGACTACCAGCCTGATATGTACTCACGATTTTATTTTCCATGAGAAGAATAAAATCATCCAATAAAACCCGATTTTGCTTTCCTCCAAGTAACTTTTCAAATTGCAGAATTTCCTTTTCGGAATCGCTAATAGAAATGCAGCCATAAAAAAGTATAAGTAATAAGAGTACTGCCGATCTTGACATGCGTATTAATTGATTATGGATATCTAGTAAATATAAAAATATGTATTCAATTAACAATTTGATAGCTCAATTGTATACAATCATAATCGAACTGCGAGTTGGCAACCAGAACGCTTGACGTAAACTCTGAGTTTTACATGCTAAAAACAGCAGCTAATCATTCTTTATCTATTCCCTGTGAAGAAGCATTCTTTTTTAGAAATTTTATCTTTACTATATGACTCAATCCCAGAAGAAGTGCTCCAAAAACTGTTGCCAGTAGAGTATCGACAGAATTTAATATCAGGAAACCCACGATAAAAAACCCAACTCCAATCAACATAAAAATAAATTCTTTGCTATTTCTGTGGTAATCATCTTTATATCCAAAATATAAAAATGCTGCCAATAAAATACCACCAATTGCATATTCCATTTGTAAAGTTATTACAACTTATATTTTAATCCAACACTCAATATGATTTCTTCTTTCCTTACCCTAATGGTAAAATCTTCATTAGTCGTATTATCAATAAAATTATTGAAGCTATTTTTTAATCTTGTATCAAAAAACACAATGTACTTATCCATTGCATAATCAATTTGAAAACCCAGTAAATACCCAATTCCAAATTCATAAATATCGTCCTTACCAAAGTCATAGTTGCTTCCGTTTGTATCTGTAGCCTCTAGGTATTTGTTTACTCCTATCCCAACAAGTAGACTGGGTGTGATGACACCTTGAATCAACTGAAACCTCAACATTGAATTCGTTTCAATGGATGTTGTATTTAATTTGAATGGAATGGATGGAATCGAAATTCCTGATTCGAAATAATTTAATTCGAGGACATACGAAAATTTAGAATTCAAACTTAGGTCCAAGAAAACACCAGCTTCAAATTTATTCAATGACTCTTGATCTTCTAGTTTAATATCATCAAAATAATAATTTAGTCTACTGATATTGATGCCTCCTCGGGTACCGATCGTAACTTGACTCAACACCTCTCCTTGGATAAAAACAATAAAGAGGAATACGACTAATTTTGAATTCAATGCAATTGGTAATTTCATATTCAATATATGCTTTTTTTTAACTTTCTTTATTTTCTTTTCAACTTAGAGCTCAAGCCGTAGAATGGAATTCTGAATCTCTCTAAAATGGAGCCATTTCCGTTCTCACCAATTGGTATGGGTTGGCTCTAGATTTTTATATGCCATACTCTAAAGGGCTTGAGCATATTTTCATCCTCCACGCCCATTTTTAATTTCTTATAGTTTTTGCCTTTTATAGGAGTGACTATTCCATCTTCCCAAGAAGTCCTTTTTTTTCTTTGTGTAAAAATTAATTCATCTATTCTCTTAGTTGTTCCTAATTCATAATTGGATAGTGCTTCAATGCCCAATTCCTTCAGAATACCCGTTGTTGGCACTTCATTCTTCTTGTGTGTTTTTGAATGTGATAAATAGGTATGGGCTGAAACAAGTATAGGTTCAATGGCCATCGTATACTCCACTTGAAGTGGAATGGATGAAGGATCATTAAATTGCCGAATAATCTCACTGTAATTCAATAAAGAGTCAAATTCAATTCCGTTTTCACGTAAGACAGATTTCCCTACAAAATTTGTTTTCCACTGCAAGTACTCCTGAATCTGAGCTTTGCTCAATCCAATTATAGGATACTTGTAATAATCCTTTGATGTGTAGAATTCATTTACTAAAAAATCAATTTGAGAGCTTGCCAATCCCTGCCCTCTTAATTGGTTTCTATTCGGCAGCGCATCCATTAAATCAATAGAATCTAATTTATTTAAATAATGTTGATATTGTTCATTGGACTCAGGTAATCTAGCGATGTAAAAACTACTCACATCAACCGATTTTTTCTTTCCATTTAGCTTGTAGTGGATATGCTGTGCAGGGACTTCTACCATAAATGACTCAATGTGCTGTTGCGCATGGATACAGTTTATCAGCAACCCAAAACTTAGTATAAGTAATAATTTAAGGTGATTGATCATTGTTTATTCTAGCTTATCTTTTACGTGTTCAGCATATCTATCCACAGGTTTATACCGTGGTCTGAGATACGAATGCCTAACTATAATCTGGATGTAGTTCATTGTACCCCATCTTATATTTATATAGGCTAAATTAACACATTTATTGAAATCAGGGAGGTACAGTTTTATTCAAAAAAAGACTATTGTTAAATAACTTCTGGTCATTCTTTTAAAAAAGAGTGTGATAACAAGGTTTGTCCAAAATTGAATAGCTTCCGAAAGGCTTAACCTATCCCCCCATTTCTCTAGCGACAGTTCCTCTTAAATATGTATCACCGAAAAGTTTTTTCTTCTTCTTTGAGGGAATTTCTAAATCAAAGCTATTACCAGAAGATAGCATGAGATCCATCAATGCAGTATTCTTAGTAGCTTTTGCATAGTGCATGGCGGTCCAGCCAAACTCATCCTGCAGGTTTACATCTCCTCCGGCATAAGTCAGAACTACTTTCAACAATTGCATACTGCACGTCTTCGCTGCAAAGTGCAAAAGATTAAATCGTTTTGAATCTTGCCAATACGGATTAAAACCCAACTTAATTAAATCAATTAACACCTGCTCTACTTCTGGTTCAAGACTATTTTTAGCTTTTGCTTTTTTGAACAGTTGATCGGTGAGAGATTCCCCATCTAGCTGGCTAATGTCAATATACTTACTTAGAAGAGTCAACTTTTTAAGATTATTTATCGTGAGCTCTGTATTGGTCGTAAGTAATATCCCCAAGATAGCTCCTATCATTTGATCTCCTTCGGTTGACTCCAATAAAATACCTGCCCCCGACGAAAGCATCGCTTTTAACGTCTCCATACTCCCATATCTTGCCGCTAGATAGATCGGTTGTCTTCCCTCCGCATCTCTCAAATGAACATCTGCCCCATGAGCAATCAGATGAGAAATGATTTTTAGACTGCCTTCCCTCGCTGCAAAATGTAAAGGGGTACCCCATGTCCCATTATTATCATTGATATCAGCACCCGCTTCTAATAACATGTCGATGATTTCTATGCTATCCCTCTCGTTCTGTGCAGCATAATGAAGTGCCGTATGTCCTTGTTTGCTGCGATGCATGACATCCATTCCCAGATCGATGCACCTTTTTAATAAATCCTTCCTGCCACTGACCGCTGCGGTCTGTAATGTGGAATGCTGATCTGCCCCTCCTATGAGACTGATATCTACCCCATAATCCAGTAACAGTTCAATGATTTTTTCTTGCCATG
Source organism: Saprospiraceae bacterium (assembly GCA_029212405.1). Classification (GTDB taxonomy): domain Bacteria; phylum Bacteroidota; class Bacteroidia; order Chitinophagales; family Saprospiraceae; genus CAJXUU01. The sequence goes on along the minus strand of JARGNR010000089.1, from coordinate 10,995 downwards.
GATTGTTCCAGTTCGCATAGATGAGTCCAGGAAAAAAAGAACCATAATTACCGATATTCGGATCAGCTCCTCGATCTAACAATAGTTTTGTTATTTGATAACTGTCCGAATTGGCTTTAAATCCTTTTGCAGCAATGGATAAAGCATAGGTGCCTATGTTCGTTTTGATGGAATTGGGGTCTATATCCGCTTCCATCAACTTTTCTACCGTTTCCTTATCTTGTTTTCGAATGGCTTTAATGATTTGATCGGATAGTGGATGCCGCTCGGCTTCTCGCTTTTGATCCTCAACCGCCCTAATTAAATTTCTCTCTATTTGCCAGTCCGTATCAAAATTTTGATAACACAGCGCATATCCTTTTTTTAGTTTTTCTTTCACTTTGTTACTCGCCCCCAACAAGTTCGTAGGTCGCATAACTTGTCGATTTCCAGTTGTTCCTTTCTTTCCATATTCGGTAATCCATTGCCCCGTCATGCTACGGTATAAGCGGTAAAATTTCTCCGATGGGACTAACGATTCCAATTCCCAATAAGAACCGATCAGATCACAAGCTGTCGTCTCCCATACCGCCCCTAGTGGTATATGTTCAATCCACTTAGGATCTGTAACTTCCAACGCATAATGTGCTTGTGGCAAGTGGGCTTCATTGTGAAATTTGCCGCTTTCAGAATTCAAATAGTGCCAAGTAGATGCTAGAAATTCTGGTTTCCGTGGGAAGTTCTTGAACTCCGAAACGATCATTTTTTTCACATATCGCTTACTTAGATTTATGTGTCCCAGATCATCATCCAAGCTTGCTTTTTGTTCTGCCAAGTCTTTTCCAAATAAAGTTGCCTTGTTGTCCCAATAATCGGTAAAATCCGACATTAGTAAAATTGGGAAACTGTGTGTTCTAGGCATGGATTTCCAGTCTGAATAGATTAGCATGGTCTGAAATGACAAACGACATGCTGATTTCGATAAGACACGAATACCGTAAAGCATGGAGGACATAGGCGAGGATTTAAATACATCGTATTCCTTAAAAGTATTCAATTTATTTAATAATGCATATTCCGCATTCCTACTACCAACTTATTACGCCAACAACTTCACTTTTACTTCACCTTCAAATCCATTATCTCCGTTACACAGCGATCACCTTACTTTATTGAATCGACTACACAACCAATATTCATCAAGATGAATGCGTTGCCCCTTTTGATCGTAGTAGGATATTTGGTGGGGCTTCTTGAGTGTGATCCGTGATATTAATCCTTTGGTTTCATAATTGACTTTTGCTGAATCGGGTGGGATAACAAATTCACCCTCTTTGTTGATAACAGCTATTGGTCGATCAGGCGTTTTGAGACGTACTACTGCGAATCCATTTTCAAAACTATAACTGCCACCACCTGCAAATTGGAATGGGATAACGATCTTGCCTTGATCATCTATAAATCCAGCTAGATTTTCTTTGCCTGGAAGTTTTGCGAGCCAAGGGTCATCCGAAGTCTTCCCAGGATGCAAATCCTCATAAATAAAATCTGTAATCATAGTGCCATCAATCTTAGCTAACGCTGATCTTGCAGAATTAGACTTGTAATACCCTTTATCCGAATATTCTTTCTTAATAACAACAATAAAACTATCTCTCTGAAGCCGCGGATATGTCTCTACTCCCTCCGGAAAAACCCGATTCCCTTCCCTGTCAATAAGGTGAAACCGAACCACTTGTCTCGATTCATCTTGTGCCACTCCAACAATGGCCACACCTTTATGAAAAGGATATATTGTTCTATAGATGGGAGGTATGTGCCATTCTCCAGATTTGTTTAGATACCCATAGTTAGAAATCGGTTTTTTCTGTCCAGGTAGATACTCTCGCAAACCCACACCAGCCAATCCTTCTGAAAATTCTTCTGTCACATTATTTTCTACGCGATGTGTAAAGGGTATTGCCAAACGACCCTTTTTATCCAAGTGTCCAAATCGAGTAATATAAGTAGTCGTATCTTTTGCGGTAGTCATTTTGAGCATTCCATCTTTAAAACCATATTTACGCAGACTCAAATAACTCACATCCCATTGATTTTTTATCTTAAATAAGACATTGCCCAAGGTATCGATATATTGCAATTCCTGACGAAAGGCTTCTTTTGTCGATTCTGGAATCGGAGCAGAACGATCCAATTCAACATCAGAGACAAACGCAGCTCCATCGTGAAATGGACCACAGTAAGCAAATCTATTTTTGAGGTCCAATACTATTTTTCCGTTGACATCATAGTAGGCCCAATTGTTACCCTTTTTAAGCGCTACCCAACCTTCACTAAAGACACCTGGCCCATCAAATTTACATGGAATGACTTCATGGCCTGCTTCATCGATAAAACCATACTTCCCATCTTGTGTAGTTACACAAGCCAGATATTCTGTAGAATAAGTAGTCGGATCAGATTGAGAGGTAGAACAAGAAAGTCCTGCCATATTTAACAGCATGAACATAATAGCGAACCTCCAAGTAAACTTGCAAATAATGAATTTCATGATGTATAGAAGAATTGATTGTTGATTTTCTCTAATTTGATATCTTGTAGACTTAATTTTACCATTCAATTCATTTATAATAAGGAATATTGTAATTAAATATTTCTATTGCATTTTGTTCAGTCTCATCGATCCAAGCAATTAATATAATCAAAACCTCTCAGGTTAACATCTATTGATTGTGGAAATACTCTATTAACTGTGTAAAATTCATATAAAACACGCATAAAGCTATTTTTTCTTCATCGATTTGTACTTATCATGTATGCCAACACCAGACATGATCATGGACACATACTTTTCAATTCTAGCTACTCTCGTCTTTGATTGTTTCGGTTGTGAGAAATAAAGAATGTAGCCCCTTTGCCTTCCAGGAGTCAACGCTTCAAACGCTATTTTCAGAGCAGAATCTTCATCAAACTTTGCTTCCAATTCCGCTGGAATGGGTTCAGGGTTCTTTTTGAACACAACCTTTAAACCAGCTTTTTCGTTCTCAATTGATTCAAGGATGTATTCCTTTATTTCATTTTCAATCCTGTGAATATCATCAACACTTTTAAACTTAAGCAATCGCGCAGCTTGTGAATTAGGTCCGGGCTTCACCAGTATTTTTTTCTTATCCACTAATAAAGAACCTTTGAAAAAACTTATGCAGCAATATTCCTTTAAAGCACTTACCATAAGAATATTTTCATTCCTAAAGGTGTAACAAGGAACTCCCCATTTTGCTTCTTCATCCAAGCCACTTTGGAGAACTATCTTTCTTAACATCATTAATTCAGAAGTCCAATTATATACCTTACAATCAGGCGTGCCACCTAATGGGCACCTTCTACAACCTTCGGTAAAATAATTATCAACCGATTTATTCATTCATCATAATTTATTATTAAAGAAATTCATAGAGATTGTATTAAATATTAATGATCATTTCCACTGTCAAAAATATCATTTGAATTCAACATTCACCAATGATTAAACACTTCTAATTGAATTTAAACAACACAGCTTGATAAGGCAATAGAGAAATAGAATCTCCTTTTACGTTGGTAGAATTATAATTATTAATTAGGGTTTCTTGAATGGAGGCTGCTTCGGGTAGCGTAATAGAAGATGCCTCACTTGAAAAGTTTAGCAGTACCAATACTTTTTCTTGATCTAACATTCTAGTGAAGGCATAAATCTCCGGATGCTCTTTTTGCAAGAGTTGATACGTTCCATAAACTAAAACAAGATGTTCTTTTCTTAATTGAGTCATTTTCCTAAAGTGATTCAACACACTATTAGGATCATTATTTTGAAGGGCAACATTAATCTGTTTATAATTTGAGTTCACCCTTTTCCATGGTTTCCCTTCTGTAAATCCTGCATTTTCAGTGTCATTCCATTGCATAGGAGTACGGGCATTTTCTCGTGAACCATAATTGAGTCGCTCCATGAATTCAACCATGTCCTTCCCTTGAGCTAATGCACTTTTATATTCACCGATAGCTGAAATATCTACATATTCTTCAATCGTTGGCATATCAATGTTAGTCATACCTAACTCATCCCCGAAATATGTATAAGGTGTCCCACGCATACTTAGCAAAAAAGTATTCAACATCTGTGTAGATACGGTCCTGAATTCAGGACTTGGATTACCAAATCGATTTACTAGCCGTGAATTGTCATGATTGGATAGAAAAATAGCCAACCAGCCATTTTCAGAAAAGGCCTTATCCCATCTACTAAAAACTTCTTTGAATTGAGACAACTCATATCGCTCAGGTGTGCTAGACATCCCTACATAATCGAAATGATAAGCTACTTGTAGTTCTTTCCTATTCGCATCGACTAAATCATGAGCATCCTCAAAACCACTACCAGCACCCTCTGCAACCGCGAAAACATTATACGGTTCAATTACCTCAGTATACATCTCGTTTAAGTAATCATGTAGTTCCGGCCTCATACCATACCACTTGATAAAATCTTTTTCATGTCCTTCTGGAAATTCAGGATAAGTTGTGTCTTTACTTGCGAATTGAAAAGCATCCAATCGAAATCCGTTCACTCCCTTTTCTGCCCAGAATTTCATAATGTCATATACTTCACTTCGAAGTTCTGGATTTTCCCAATTTAAGTCGGGCTGTGCTTCTGCAAATGTATGTAGATAATACGAGTTATTAGACGCAACATAATCCCAACCTCCTTCTGTGTCAAATAAGCTATGTCTATGTGGTGGATCTCCTTTCTCGGCTGGCCACCAATGAAAATACTTATAATACTTGTGATCTCTGGAAGTCTTTGCTTTTTGAAACCACTCGTGCTCATCACTACTATGATTTACAACAACATCCAAAACAAATTTTATCCCGCGGTCCTGAAACCCTTTGAGCATTTCTTCAAAATCCTCCATCGTGCCATATCGTGGATGAATTGCTCTGTAATCCGCGACATCATATCCATTATCGACCAATGGGGATTTAAAAAAAGGATTCATCCATATTGCAGAAATGCCAAGACTTTCTATATAATCTAATTCTTCAATAATGCCTCTAAAATCACCAAAACCATCCCCATTAGAATCCTTAAAACTTTGAGGATAAATTTGATATAAGGTGCCTTCCTTCCACCACTGCCTATCTATTCCCGAAGAAGTAGACACTTCTTCTTTTTGCTGCTCTTTACAACCAAAAAACAAGAGTAATAGTACGGTTAAAATAAGATGGGCTAAAACGTTTCTTTTTATCATTATCACTAAATTTTATGTACGTCATGGCTCGGTTAAACGAAATAAATATTTTTCTTGGACTGAGATCGTTTTGTCGTTAGTTGGTAATCAACTCTATTAGAATCTAGAGCCAATAACATACTTCTTAAAACGATCTACGTTGCATTCCACTGACCTCCAAAAATAGCTAAAGAAGATAAAAACGTGGGTTTTTCTTTTAGAAGTGAAAGTTGCTGAATTCTAAAACTGTTGTAGGGTATCGTCAAATTATTTTCTGTACAAAAGCAAGAAGTTATCCCCTTTGCATGAATGTTCAAGATGAATGTTCTTATTTTTCCTTGTAAGATAAATGCAATATGGCGACACACATGGTATACTGGCCAAAAAAATCCCCTTTCTTTATTTCTTTCTCTAAAAAAGCAAGGGAATCAGTAAATACTTCGTCAGTATTAGGGGCAATCGATTTTAAAAAAAATTGAATTTATCTACTTTTCCTTATTGCTATTTGTTGTCAAAGTTAATCGTTTTCTGTGGATGGAGCGTTGTAGTAGCATTGAAGGAAACTGTTTCAAAAAGAAATTTGATCTTACTAAGAAGTCATGGTATTGCTGGTTTATCTTGTAATTTTATCCTTTTCCAGATTTGTTCAATGACAACCCACCCTATCATTACTATTCCAATTCCAATTATTTTCTGCGTATCCAATCTTCCTGAATTGCTCGTTAAAATTATTAATGTATGCATAGCCACAACTGGTAAAATTGATTTCATATCATCAGCTAGTTTACCCAAAAGAAATCCTCCGCCCATGCAAATAAGAGGGAAAATATAAAAATCAAATGGGGTACTAAATCTAAAATGCCATATCCACCAAACAAACCCTATAAAAATGTATTTTACATTTTTGTTCAACCCTTCTAGGGCATTTTGCAAGTATTTCCTCCAACCAAATTCTTCCGTAAAAGCGTACGTTGTATTGATGGATGCAAGTGCAAATCCATAAAAGAATTTATTAATGCCCAGATTATTGTCGAGTCCAGTAATTGAAAAGGCTATAATGGGCAAGCATAAAATAAGTAGGTTTTTAATTTTATCCTCACCGTATACGGTAATCTTGCTGGATACATTTTTATGTAAAGTGAATACAACTAGTGTAGCCAATAAAGTACTTATTCCTGCAAATAAATATACCGATTCGGAAAGGATCGTCTTTTTTGTAACAGATTGGAATAATTCGTTCAAATACCCCTGCTGAATTGGAAAAGATATGCCTAAAGCAAGCAGAATAAATAGAGTAATGTATTTCCATTCTGTTTTCATGCATGGTCTTTTTTAATGACCAATTTCTTTTGGTCAAATGTAGTTGCCCATGTTAATTCAATTCTTAAATCCTGCACTACCTAATAAATCTATGATTAAGTCGAAAACAAAATAAATTAAAGGTTTCACTTAATAATCATTGATCTTTAATGGGTATTGATCACTTTTTTCCATCAACAAAGTTTTAGGATGGATATTTTTGTGACCATCTATGGATTTTGTCCATTTCCCTTGTCCTTCGATGTATACATTTTGTCCAACTTCAATAATTCGTTCTTCAAACTTATACATCGTGCCCATTCCTGCGAATACCCCAACAGATTTACCATGTTTACGAAGAAAATCTTTCATTTTCCCATTCATCGGGCGTGTCAAACTAGTTTTCCATGTCTTGGAAGGGATAGCATAATAATCTACTCCTTCTAAATTTATTTCTGCTTGCCCCGTCTCATCTTCAATAATAAGTGTACTATAACCATTTTCTGAAGCTACATTTATAAACGCATTGTTTAATTTATTTTCGTCTACTCCTTCAAAGTAAAATGCATCAGCCCAAAAAGCTACACATGGTCTTCCTGAAAGAGGGGCAATTAAAGGAGCAGAACTAGGTGAAATTTTACCTTTGATTATTCCTGTTCCTAAATCAGAGAAGTTCGCTATAGGTATACGCTCACTTTCCTGAGATTTTCTTCCTCCACCCAACTTAGAAACTACGAAAAAAATATTGCTACTGCAACAATACAACTGACGATGAATAGCAAAAAATCAAAGATAGAACCTTCTTCTTCTGGTGTTGTGGAAGATTGGCAGATTGCTTCCTGTCCCAGGACAAAAAAGAAAAATAAACAAAGCAATAAAATACGGTAGTGTGAGTGTTTTAAAGGCAGCATGAAATTTGTTTTAAGGGTTAAATAGTTCAGCGTGTTCAGATTAGAACGATCCCATTCTGGAATCGATGACCTAAACAACCTAAACAAATGTATCTAAAAAGCGTCTAAAACTATAATGATTTTGTCTGATTTTACATCAATTCCCAGAGTATTGAAAGATAAAAATATAGATGTGAATTTTTATGGCAATAGGTTTGAATACACCAACACGAAGCCGCTATCTAGGTTAAGAGTACGATTGTAAATCAATAACATACTCGGTATATTCCATGAAAGCAGGAGCAACCAGAAACTGAATTTCTTACAATTATAGACAATGGATAATGCTCTCAAACTACTCTCGGAAGAATGGAGGTATGATCTGACTTAATTATTTTCTTACTCGTTTTCCCTCTCTATTGCCTCTCTTAAAATCGCAGTAATAATTAATGATTTTTTAGCTTTTGCTTTAATCACTTGAAAATCACAACTGAATTCCCAATCAAACATTCCAAAATATTCTCCTTTTTCCAAATTGAAACACTGCCTTATAAAAGCGGCACTTTCTAGAAATTCATTTAACTCAAATTTGTTCCCAAAATAATCGGCACCGTATAAATTATATTGTTCAATAGGAAAGGTAAAATCTGAATTTAAAATGTCATTTTGATCGCCATTGACGTATCCTAAACTTAGTCCATGTACGTATACTGAATTATCACTGATTGGTAGTTCTCCTTCATCCCCTGCTCCCATAATATGCAGCTTATCATTATTAGAAAATAGGAATAATAGTAATTTTTGACCTGTCTCATATTTCGTCCATCTTGAAGCGCAGGTCCAATCCATAAATCTTCTGATTTTCAAGACTCCTTTATCTCCAGTTAAACTGCCTTTTACTTTAAATTTAAAGTGTTCGGAACTTAATTCTACGATCTCTCCATAGACTATTTTGTCCGACTTTATGATCAACTCGTGTAATGCCATTGGTGCATAGTCCGCCTTTGCATGCAGCTGATTGAATAAAAGTAGGGCAAGTATAATTGTACGTATCATGTTTAGCCTATTTAATTGAATGAGTCATAATTACATAATAGATGTCTCGCTCACGTATTTAGTTGTTTCGTTCTAGGTTAATTTTATTCACGGTCTATTTTCAAACGTTTTGTATCTCAGTATGCATATACCCTCTGCTACTTTAATTATTCCAATATCAATTCGATCGCTTTTTCTAAATACTCATCTTTTCCCGTTTTCACTCCTTCAATTGTTCTATTTACAACAATATCAGGAACGATCCCAACAGCATGATGTTGCGAGCCGTTGTGCTTCAACACCTTCATTCCAGTCCAACTAATGGCATATCCTCCTAATAGATTAAAAGAATTCAAGTTTCCATTGGTGCCCGCAGTAGGTTGGCCCACAATTGTAGCCAAATCATACCCTTCAATATACCCCATATAACTTTCCGCATAACTGATGGCTCGTCCATCAATTAAGAAAACGACTTTCTTATCGCCTAGATATGGTTCTTTGGCCTCCAACCCCCAATCTTCATCTTGATATCCTGGGTTTCCTTTTTGATCAGGGCGAATCACTTTTGGGATTTTCATCCATCCTTTTGTCGTATCATTCTCTTTCATCAAATGAGAAATAAGACCATGATTTCCATTCGGATAACCTCTCATGTCGCATATTATTCCTTTTGCTGTTTCCAGCTCTGGCAACAAGGTTGTGATGGTGTCCATTTCTATGGTACTTAAATTTAAATAGTAGATATTATGATCCAGTTTTTTATATCTGTGCGCCTGGATTGGGATCTTGGCAACTCCAAATGTGTACTTCCCATCTCGATATAACGTAATTTTCTTTCCCTCAATTTCAATGGTTATAGGAGTATCTTTTTTTCCAAACATACTTTTACCGTAAGCAATATAATTGGCCCAACCTTCCGTTCCTGCAGAAATAGTAGATTTCACCTCATCAAAATAGTCGTCCACTGGGACATTGTCAATTTTGGTCACCACATCCCCTAAATTCACCTCAATACTGTCACTCAAGATCTCAGTAATCACCAATTGACCTTCCACAAACTCCCAATTGACTGGAGGTTGATATGCCCCTGTTTTGGGCCCTTTCACCCATAAGTGCCCATCTTTTAATGGCGATGTAAATTTCTCTAAGGTCACCAAATGATCTATATCCGTTGAATCCTTCCTACTCTGAGTCAACGCCTTTACAAATTCACTCTCCCAATCCAAATCCAACACATCAAAATACGGATAAAAATGATGAAATACATTATAGATATTGATCACATTCCCTAGGCGCATTGCCCTACTTTCAGGCTTTCGATCTGCTTTTTTCACTTTATCATGAAAGCTTTTAAAAAGCTCACTTTTCGGAAAGGTTTGTTCATCCAAGTTATATAAGACCATAGGAATTTGGCAAAATACACCTGGCACAATTTCCGCTTCAATGAGTTCTCCAAATGATGGATGTTCGTCAAAAATAGCATCCCATTTTATACTTTTTACATCCTCATTTCCCTCGACAATAGAGGAACTATTCACTCTAATACTTTTGTAAATTCCATAATTGTAATTCATGTCTTTTGCAACACCCAAGTGCTGCCAATAAGTGACTTCATATTGGGATGTATCTTTGGGTGTGATCGCATTAAAATCATAGGGCGACTCCTTTTCTAAAAAGACGATTCCGGGAGCGATAGGTTTGAATAACTCTTTTAATGTAACCACTAATTCATCTTTATTCCCACACTTTTCAATTTCCTTCGCACCGTAGGATGCAAAATAATTCCAATCCAATTGTGCCGCTTCTTCACTTGGATGAAAATATTTGACATATCCGTATACTTTGCTGAATGCTTTTAAGCCATCAATTTTATTGTATTCTTCACTGCAAGAAAGCGAGGATAGCAAAAAGATTGCGAGTAAACCAAAAATGATATTCTTCATACTCCTTTAATTTGTTATTGATTTATGTGGGAAGATACACATTCTGATGTGAGTTTGTTGATTCTAAGCAGTAGGATAAATCTAAAAATCTGAATAGACCCATTAAATTAAACTTAAATCATTTTTACTAGGTTTTGTAATTAAGCTTAAGTAATTTTTTCATTATTGGAATATCTGCAGGAGCTAAGTTCAGACCTAGTAATTCCTCAATTGTAACCCATTGGATAATATCATGGTCTGTCAATTTAAAATCGAAACGCACCATTTCGCAGGTATATGCTATAAGTTCAATTGTGATCTCATCATAACGGTGTTGCACAGTCGTAAAAAATTCTATCTTATCAATTTCCATAGAGAGTTCTTCTAACAATTCTCTTCTTAAAGCCTTTTCAGCAAGTTCATTTAATTCAACTTTACCTCCAGGAAATTCCCAATATCCACCCAGATGCTTTTCTGGTTTCCTTCTACAAACTAGTATTTTTGTATTGTCAAAAATAACACCACATACAACCTTTATCATATTTTAACAAGTTTGTGTCGATGACGAACTAAATACTTTTTGTTACCCTCGGTAAGGTTCTC
>JARGNR010000088.1:19041-25304 GCA_029212405.1 Saprospiraceae bacterium | reverse complement strand
ACTCGTTTGGGACCTAAAATTCCAAAATGTAACCAGAAAGAGGCGGATAAAGGTCCTCCATTAAAAGCAAACACGATCGGTCTGTTTTCTTTTGACCCCATTTTAGACTTTGGTTTTTTATAGTGGGTAAATCCAAACAAGGCAATGGGTTTGTCATTTTCATCGCGCAATTGGACGGTACCAGTTTCAGCTTCAAGTTGAATAGTGTTGCCATTGATTGTTAGCGAATGGGACGACTTGAAGGTTTCTCCTTTTGGTATTTTGATTTCCTTAGATTTCTCCTGGGCAAAGCAAGTGAATGTGATAATCATGAAAACGAAAGGACAGAGGAAGTTTTTCATAGTGTGTTGAGTCAGTCATTTAATAAAAGTTACAGAATACAATTGTCCTGTTACGATTGCTCATCCATTGATAAACAATTTCATTTTGGTCTGCTAAAATAGTAAATACCTTGGATTTTGCTTCTTCTCGTTTAGGAGCACCAACCATTTCTTTGGCTTTGCTAGTTATTTTTGATCTAATGCACTACAATTTTTATTGATTCCTTTTTAAGATAAGTGCAATTTTTTCTTTTCCTCCCAATCGTTGGCTCTATGATACCGATGGTCTGATCATCATGCCCCTATCACTTATCACCTATGGTATTTGCTTTCCCCACAGCTAATTTTGAATTAAACAAATAAAAAAATACCATGAAATTATTTACCTATGCTAACGGATACTTGCTTTTGCTTTGCATGGCATTTCTATTTACTTCTTGCGGAGATGATGCAGAAGAGGGACAGAATCAAGGAACTATTCCAGACCAAGGATTTACAATTAATTCAGATGAATATAATACACCCAACGCCTACCTCGTTTTCGAATCCGTGCTCCAATACGATTCAGAGACGATGATGGATGTAAGTAAGACTAGAAACCTATTTTCATTTTTGTTTTTAAACGGAAGCGCCTTATCCGATAATGGTAAAATCCTGTATTCCACCTCAACCACCCAAAGTAGCTATCATCATTTTCGAGATTTTGGTGGGGAAAACGTTGTCGATGATATTGAGTCTATTTTGATTACTACAGGTTCTTTTGTACAATCTCCTTCTACAACTACCAGAATCAATATTACAGATATTCCAGCTGAATTGATGGATAACAATGTGTCCTATGGAGATCCTATATTTGCTGGTATAAGTTTCCCTTTGGCTAATGAAGATGTAGCGTCTTTTAAGATCAATAGTATTGACATTGATTATGGGGCAATGAAAGGGACGATTGATTGTGAATATTCTATTTCCCCTTCGTTTGAAGGAGCAATTACAGGAAGGTATATCGGAGAGTTTTCGATTTTAGTTGAATAGTATAAATAGATTGCAATGATTGAACGAAATTTTTCTTTCGATCAGTAGTATAATTTGATGTTGGTCACTCAGTTTGGAGGAACAATTGCACAGGTTTCCTTACGTTCTGCAGTGACCAAATTTTTAGGAATTGGAAAAGTGATTAAGAAGTGGAAAAGGGAATTAAATTTTTTTTTCTGAAGTGCTAATGGCGATTCAAGTATTTAATAATAATTCCTAATTGCCCCAAATGATAGATGTTATGATGAAGCATACCATTAATGACAAAAGAGTAAGGGTAATTGCCTTTAAAGTCGGTATCGTAATATTCTTCTTTTAGAAACCGATCTTCCTTTGTTTTCAAAATTTCAATGAATTCAGTCATATTGGTTTGGAATTCATGTAATAGGGAAGTCCATCCTTTTTCCATCAGCTTTTCATTTGAGTACCAATTTTCTTCACTTTCATCGGTCAAGCTACCTTGTCGCGTCTTAATTTTGAGAAGAGCTTCTTTTAACCATGTGTTCAAATGCGAAATAATTTCTGCCACACTATGTAATTCTGGAAGTGGCCTTTTAAAAGCATTGTTCTCATTAATGCCACTCAATACACGTTTATAGGAGGGGCCGACCCACGGTTTTCCATCTAGATTTTCTTCTAGTTGTTGTATAATGTGATTAATGAGTATTTGCATTGCTGATATTTTTTTGTGCTAAACGAGTGAATTATAAATTGAAGCAAGTTAGGAATGAATGTGTTGGCATTTATCTGTTTTAGGGGTCAATGAACTGTTTAACTTTCTCTTTGCTAACAACATTTAAAGATATGCTGTGTGATTGATTCAACTCATTTCGAGATAATTCTTTCATTCCATATAAAAGTACTTCATCTGTTGACTCTTCCAGTAAAAGAAGTTTAAAATTTTGGTTTCCAAATAGATTTATTTTTTGGAATTTAGATGTAGGATAGTTGAAATAGTAAGCTCCTTTGAAATAGTTCAGCTGATTGACTAATTGGAGTTCCTCATAGATGATAAATGCTCGTATGAGTTTCCCTGGAGGAGACTGAGTTTCAATTTTAAAGTCCCCAAGATCAATACTTTCTTGTGGGGTGTCAAATAAGATGTCCCAAGAGAGAGTGTTGAAAAAATAGTGTTGGAATCTAGATTTGTTATGTTGTTTGTCAATGCTAATGGTGTCATAAGCGTAGTTTACTATTTCGTTTCCAAATTGATCGAAGAATTGCGTTCCATTTTGATCAGTTACTTTACAGGATGAAATATATTTGACATCATTTTTGCGTAGTTTTTGTCTACTACTTTCTTCGTCAATAAATGTATATATGGATTGAATTTCAGTTTCTGTTAGAAACTCAAATGAATTCATGATGACTCCGGGGTGGTATTTTTTTACACACGTAGCAAGTTCATTTACTTTCTGAATTTCTTTTGAATAGTTTTTTGTCACATTGAGAAGATATTCCTCTGTTCTAAAAAGGGAGATATTTCCTAATGGTGGCCCAGTTTCAGGTTGTTTTAAATTAACAGAATGGCAATCAGTACAATAGTGCTCAAAAAGCAATTCTCCTTCTGTTAAATGTTGTGAGGTGGTTTGATCTATACAACTCGATATGAAAAATAACGAAATGGAGCAAAGTGCTGCTAGAGGTATCAAGATGGAGGGCTTTCTATTATGGTTATCGATTTTGGTCATAGTTCCAATTTTTATTGCCATGGACCAGTGGTTCTAATGTATTGAATGGTATCTTTTGTATTGATTTTGTACAATCCTCCTGCACCACTCAACCAATAATTCCCATTTTGATCATTTAGAATGCCCATAACTGAAATCGGAATATCATAATTATTGAACGCCTTCCCATCATATTTATATACTCCATTTTTTATGGTGCCGATCCAAATATGCCCTGAAAGATCCTTATATATAGCATGCACATCACTGTTATTAAATCCAGCTATGTCTGGAAATGAGATAATTTCATTTTTTTGCCATTTGTTAATTCCCCCTTTACCAAAACGTAGGGCAACATCTGGATTATCTTTTTCAGCAACGCGAGTCCCTATCCATATACCCCCTTCAGAATCAAGTTCCATTTCAGTAACACTGTTGGAATGGAGCCCATCTTTTTTTAAGATGTAAGAGAATGATTGTCCATCATATCTACATATTCCATAACCGTCTCTTGAAATCCATATAGTACCTTCTGAATCTTCTATAATGTCGGTTATCCAATCTTTGGTATCTTTATTTATGGTGGTTTCCACCTTTGGATAGGGTAATGGGAAAGGAGTAAATTTTTCTCCATCAAATTGAAACACTCCACCCCAAGTTCCGACCCAAAACACACCTTCGCTGTCTATATAAATGGTACTTATAGTATTCGTGAAAAAATCATCATTTATGGAATAGTTGGTGAACTCTTTCCCATCGTATTTGCATAGTCCAGCTCCTGTAGTAAGCCAAAAAATGCCATCACTGCCTTCGAGGATTCCAGTCACTCTATCGGTGGGTAACCCATCGTTTGTGGTATAATACCGTAATTTTTTTCCATCATATTTTGCGATCCCTTTCGCAAGTGTCCCAAACCATAAATTCCCTTTCGAATCTTCATACGCACTGGTCACATATTCACCAATTTGAGAATTAGACAAGGCAATCAGCGGATCAATCGATTTTTTAATGTTCAGTTCTTTTTCTTGAGCTCCACAGGAAAATGATACAATGATGATTAAAGTAAAGAAGAACAAATTCCTAATTGATTTATACATGTTCAAGTATACCATGATTTCATGACCTGCGCAAGTCTTAACTGAAATTTGGATATGACTTTTTTTAGAGCATCGCAGCAAAAAAAAATAGATGAGGTTTGTGTCCTCATCCATTTTCTACGGTTGCTATTTTTAGTATCCACCGCCACCATTCGGATATACTTCTTGATATCCATTTGCATAAGGATCATTTTCAGGGTTGTAAAACTGATCATTGGTTTGTATTTGTTCTCCAAAACTATTCATGAATGTTCTGTCATAGTTGGCATCAATCTGATGGCTATTTCCAGAGTAAGGATTGGTTACTGTGTTCTCATTATAAATTCCATTCATAGTGGATTGGTTCATTCTATTAAAAGAACTGCTTTGGTTTCTATAAGTATTCATTGACATATCATTAATGTCACTATATGCACTTTGTATCGCCTGGTTGGTAGCTTGAAAATTTCTTTGAGAGTTACGCATTTTATTATTGTGTCTGGCCCAGCTTTGATTACTTTTTTGTTGTTCTATGCTATTTATTCTGTTGATGAATTGCATGTTGGGTTTATAGTTTGATAGTGCATAGATAAGCGTCTTTTTCGCTTGCTCATAGTTATTGGGTGACGCTTCTAAAGCAATAAAAGAATAATTCCATTGGGAAAAGAATTGACTTTGTTGGAGTTCAGTTTTAATAATACCATATCCTTTTTCTCCTTTGGCAGATACTTCCATTCCCATGGCCTCTGTTGATTTCATAAAACCTGGTGACCAATATGATTCACTTGTTCTTTTATCACACGCTGCAACTCTACTTAAGTTTTCTTTTTGTATGATTTTTCCTCCAGTCCTTGCGATTTCTTGTCCGATTCTACCTTGAAGAATTTGTTCTGGTCTCTTATATTGTTCTTGTTGTACCGATTGGAAAGGCATTGTATAGAAGACTACTTTAGTTCCATTCGGGCCATACCAACCGTCGTTTTTGATGGTCCATGATTCAGGTAACGGGTAGTAGCCATATGCTTCCCCAGTTTGGATATTTTTTAATGGCTTCATAACAATTTTTTGACTATTATTTTGTTGTGCTTGCACTGGATGTTGATTGGTGTTCATAGCAGTATACATATGAGTAGGATTCGATTTTTCATTTGAAATTGTTTCCTCATTGGCATATAGATTATCTGAATGGGTGGTGTATTGTTCTGTTTCAAAAAATCTAGCTTCTGGTGAATTAGTACACGAAGCGAATAGTGATGAGGTTGCGATTGCTGAGCTAAGGATGATGTGTTGAATTTTCATGATTATATTTTTATTAGTTGTTTGGTAATGTTGTTTGTAAGTGTATCGACTCAAACTTCAAAAGGTCATTCCATTTAATTGAAAATTTTAGCTTTTATTGTCTTGGTGTGTTTTAATGTGTTGACTATTAGTGGTGTAGGTGGCAAAAAAAATGTGGTAATTTTTTAAAAAGTTTGGAATGTCTTAGAAATATTTAGTGTGACATGTGATTTGACAAGGGAATTTAAAGTCTTTGATCTCTGTTGTGCTTAAATCAGACAATGGCTTTACAAAGTGAATCTAAAAATTGCCAATTTCTATACTTAAATCAGGCTCGCTTAGTACCTACAGCCGACTTTATATAAACGATGTCTACTGATTCTATTAAAGATTAGAGGCGGGTGATTTCATCTTTTCTTGAGTAATTTATTCGAATGGCCTTTTTTTTATCTTCATGTAGAAATTTGGATCATCCAATTTGATTTTACTTTGAATTTTGACATCGATACTATTATCATAAATGTTTCTTGGAGTCTTTCGGATGTTAAAAAATGAGTGTGTCGGTTTCTAGTTATCGAATTTGATAGTTAAAGAACATATCCCATTCCAGCAGTCTTAGGGTAATGGAATCCAGTTTTAAATATTTATCTCTGATTAGATTTTTCTTTTTGATTTTTTTTCCTTTTTAGCCAATATATTAATGTTAGCTTTTTATACAAGGTGATGTAAAACAGGCCCCATTCAATGGAGCCTGCTGTACGTTCTTTTAATGGGTTGAGAATTGCTTTTATATTAATAGTAGACTTTATTTCTTAACACAATATCCGTTTTCACCGCACTTGTAACCATTAGGGCAATCCTTATTTTCACGGCATGGACAACGAATA
>JARGNR010000088.1:0-18989 GCA_029212405.1 Saprospiraceae bacterium | reverse complement strand
CACAATCAACTCCTACAGGATTATTGGCGCAATCTGGACAAGTGGAACCACCAACCATAATATTATCCCAAATTACAACAGCTCCATTTTCACAAGGACCTTCAAATTGTAATTCTACAAAACCCACAAATGGATTTTCCTTTGAACAAAATTTTGCTTTGATACAAATTTCAGATCCAATAGCTGAAACAATTAAACCTGGGTGATGGTCAATAATATTGATGTTTGTAAAGCAGGTAGCACTGCTAAAGTCAAAACAACTGACCGTCCGAAAACAAACCTGCGATAGTTCCAATGGAGGATTAGGATGTGAAAATGTTGGCTGTGAACAAACCTTAATATTTTTAGTAGTTTCAGCAATACAATAATCTGTTATGTCACCAGGCAGATCGGGTAAATCACCAAAATCTATTGGACATTTAACTTGTACGTGTATTTCGGTAACAGATTCATCCAAGCCTGAAGCATTAATACATCGAGTCGTCAGTCCATCAATTGAAGGATGTCCTGACCATACATATTCTGCCTCTTCACAGCAAGAATTGGCACAAAATATAGTAGGTGAAGAACCAGCTTCCGTGCAAATGGTGGAAGGACCTGTGATTTCCGCACAACAGTCTTCAGAATTTCGAAGTTCGATCTGATCTCCTATTTCTTGTGTATTCAAACTTTCAGAGTCAGATGTACAATTGGACATGGTAAAAATGAGTGCCAGAGCACAGAAAAAAAGCATTTGTTTTGATCTTAACATAATGAAGGATTTTAGCTTATGTCTTACCTTATTGAAGAAGAGTTGTCAGACAAAAATTTCTCTTATAAATCAAAATAATGGATAAGTCATATAGAGTTGGTCATTTTAAAGTTTCAATTTTTTTGCAGTCTTAATGAACACTCTTTGAAGACCAATTTCATGTAACAAATCATTTCATTATTTCACATCATAGATATATACCAATTATAGGAGATTGGTAATAATTTTTTAGTCAATTACTTTGAGTTTTTATATCTGGTAGAATGAAGTAAATTTTTGATTCCAGTCGATCTTTTATATAAAGAAAGAGATTTGTTTATACTTTCTTTTCCCTCCATTTTAGTTGTCAATTTTATAATGTTTGAGACCAATTTGCACATTAAAAGCTATCATTGTTGAATTGTATTGAAATACATGCACAATCTACTATTGCTTCAAATTAATTATAGTTGAAGACTGGATTTCGGATATTAGTAATTCAGCTATTTACAAAAAAAATAAAGTTTTACAGAACAAAATTGCGTAAATAGTGTTTGTCACAATATAATTTGGCCAATTATACTATTTTATCACGTTTTAAATTATGCACAATGAAAAATTTCATTTTTCTTTTTACTATTATGATGGTTTTAGTTTCCTGTGAGAAAAATTCAACTCCAGGTGTATCTAATTCAAATGATCAAATCACAAAAAGGTCCTCTAGTGAGGAACCCCCTAGAAAAGATTTCCAACCCATAGAATATCAACAAAAGATTTTGTCGGATTTTATGGAGTTATCTGAATCAATGAATTCACTGGGAAATGCTTATTGTATAACAAAGTGTAACAATGAATTTAATGATTGTATGTGGGAGGTAGACCAACTATATGAACCGTATTTACTCTGCTTGCAATGGGTAAATGAATGCGCAGAATCTGAATGTCCACCAGCCTGGTGTGATAATTATCAAGATAGTTCAGATTGTGATGACGAAATGCAGATTTATTTAGACAATCTAGATTTAATAGCAACGGTAACAGACAAGTGCTATGAAGAACTGGCGGAGTGTCTTTATAAATGCGGAAAGCAGGTAGATCCTGTATAGATTCAAATGAAGCCTTTAAAATTAGTTAAAGGATTAATTACTCAATAGAAAATGTGAATTTCAGTTCTCAGTACATATAGATAGCTGAGTGTAGAACAATCATACAATTTAATGAGCACAAACAAAAGGTAGAGAGCAACAAGTCCTAGGTGGGTTGCTTCTCTATCTTTTGCATTTGAGACGTCACTTCTTTCCGATTTTAATCCTTAGATGTTTACAATTTATGTTCGGATATAAATAAATATTTGAACCCCTTTTTAATAAATATATCCACAGGAATCATTAGTGACGTTGAGCTTTTATGTTAGGAATAAACAATCACATGCTCTCCTTTTGAACTCATCAGCAGCACCGTCAGTGCAAAAGTTTAAATAAAGAAGTCTATACCGTGTACCCCCTTCAATTTTTTGTTAAGATATAGACTGCCCCTCTTCCATTGTCCCCATCAGCATTTTTTGCTCCAATAAATAGTAGATCATCGCTCATATGGATAGCACAACCATAATAATGATTCTTATTTCCATCGGAGGCGAGCGCTTTTGATTTGCGTATGACCTTGGTTGAACTTATTTTTTCAAATAAATACGCAGCCCCTTGAAAACTGTTTCCGAGGTGATCATAATTGTCTGATCCTATAACAATTTCATCACCAGAGATATCAACAACATCTCCAAAGAAATGATATGCCTCTCCTTCTGCTGCGTTAACAGAATTCACTAGATTCCAATTCGAACCAGAACGGGTATAGATATACGCTACTCCTTGATTTGTATAGGATCCTACATCCCTATTAGGAGCTCCAATTACAGCATTCAGATTATCAATGGCTACTGAACTACCAAATCGATCTTGGGCGACACCGTCATCCGCAGTGATTTCATCTTGAAGACTCCAGGATGCTCCATTATAGGTATATACAAACACTTTTCCTTGTGCAGTATTCGATGATACATTGACTCCTGGTGCTCCAATCATCAGGTAGTTGTTTTGTAAATCTATGGAACTACCAACATTTGCGAAATCTGATGTAGTGGGGCTAAGTTTTGTAGTCTCCGTCCAGCTACTACCATTACGTTTATATATGTAGACGGCCCCGTGGTTATCGGAACCGTGTGTTGGGGCACTTACACATAATGTCGCTCCGTCTAGGGATACATCACTTCCAAACCAGTCATAACTTAGTCCATCCGATGCAACGAGCTTGTTGATCTGACTCCACGTATTTAATGTTCTTTTAAAAATATAGACTGCTCCCTGAGAAGCATTGCTTCCGATATTTGCATAGTTTGACCCTATCGCAATATAGTCGCCGCTGATGTCCACAGAACATCCAAATCTATCATTGGTGACCGCATCATTGGCACTGATTTTCTGAGTTTGAACCCAGGTATCGTTTTCCCGATGAAAAATATAGGCATCTCCGATGCCCCATGACTCCTGAAATTCACTAAATTGAGGAGCTCCAATGACGGCATAATCTCCTTCAAACGCAACTGAACTTCCAAATTCAAAATCAAATTCTGGGTTGTCCGCCACAATCTTTTGATTCTCATTTACCGTCGCATTACTAATCGCTCCCCATGAAGAACTGTTGGCCTTTGTAAGTGAGATCCATTGTTCTCCATTGTGCCCCTCAAAATCTGAGGTAGTGCTATTCCATCTAATCATACCTGCTTGTGGTGGGCGTTGTGAGTCTCCCAGCTTGATTTCTCCATCCACATCCAATGTTGCTTCAGGTTCTGTAGAGCGAATGCCTATTTTTGGCGGTGTACCTTCACAACTGGTGCAGACAATGCGAGTTGTTCGAGCTTCATTGATCGTACCACAGCTTGGAGTAATTAAATTAATATGTACAGATATACGGTCAATGGTATTGGCAGTGAAACTAAGAGGAGCAGGTCCGTGACTCAGTAAAATAGAAGTGTCATCTGCCTCTCTGATCGTAAGATAATCATTAGGATTATTAGAAGATATCTCATACGTCTCCCCCTGTGCCATCTCTCGTATGATGGCATAGTCACCTGCATAGCTAACATTGGAAATCGTCACGGTATCGTTATAGCTGGAAGCTACGACCTCAAAAGAGGGATATTGAAATGTATTGGTACATTGACTGAAACCTTCTGATGCAATCAAAACTAAAATTAACAATGGGATACTACGCGTCATCTTGTTTTTTTTACAAGATAGGGGCAGGTGTAAGCCAAAGTAAATGGAAATGTACAAGTGGTAGTTTTGAGCTAGTAAACAGTAAATTACATAATTTGGCCTTTACTATGTATCATTCAAAATGATCCAATACTTAACCTTCTCGATATTTAATTTTAAATTTCCCATTGGACATTTCATAACATTTTGTAGTGTCACCTCCTATGGTAAAACCAGTTCGGACGATGGTTGCTCTCCCACTAAAAGTACCTTCAATGATTTGATCGGCCACCTTTTCAATACGAATTGAATTGCTAGAGTTGTTCGAAGAAATTACAAATTTACAGCCATTATCTATGCCTTGACAAATATTCAAATTGGCAATGACTTTGTCAATTCTACGATCTTGCCAAGAAATAGTTCCATGAGAACCATCCACGATGTGAGGAAGTGAAATCTGCTCGATATCAATATCATGGAATCGAATTTTCCAATATCCTTTTGTGTCTATGGAGTCATTATACGCTTGCAACCAAGTTTCTTTGTATTCTGGAAAATATGTATTTGATACATTGGTGAAATTGTAATTAATTTGTGGATATCGTATCAATTTACCATCTATTTCTGCTTCAATGAAATACTCATGTTCTTCTACTTCCGGCACTCGATTTTTGTCAATTGGAATACATCCACTTGCAGTAGGAGTATAGGAGATGGTTTGAATGCCATCATTTTTGAGACATGAAGTAAAAAGTGCAAAAGCTAGTAGTACTATGATAAGGAATACATGGTTTGATCTTTGGATACTATTCATAATTGGTTTAATAAATTGTAAAAGTGTGAACTAATTTAACGATAAAAAGTCAATTCTTAATACACTCAGGGATATCGTTCTTGAAAATACATTATTTATTGATTTTGGACTCAATCTTTCAACTTTCAATTAGGAAATATATTTTTAAATGAATCCTTTTGGTTTTTGGCTAAATATCCAGTATATATAGGTTTGATAGGAACATACTATGATAATTTGTATATTTGTAATGAATCTTTAACTAATTAAAACCTTAAAAAATAGATTATGAAGTATACAATTTACTTGCTTTTCGCCTTCGCTTTATGTTTTGCTTCGTGCGGTGGAGATGACGGTCCTAGTGGTGCAGAATGTAATAGCTTAGGATTTACTGCTGAATATGAAGTAGAACTAACTGCCATCAGTGAAGCTGCAACAGTATGGGCAAATGATCCTACAGAAGCGAACTGTGATGCGCTCAAAGATGCATACAATGATTATCTAGATTCATTGGAAAAATGGGAAGATTGTGCCAATGAGTTGAACCAATTCAACGAATGGCAAGCTGCTATCGACGCTGCAAGACAATCCGTTAGTTCAATTTGTTAGATACATTCACACTATTGTTTTTGATATAAATCATGTAAAATCATAGAGAAAATGTTGTGTCACTGAGTGATACAACATTTTTTTTGCTAGATGGAAAATCTCTTATTCCGTGAGCTTTCGAATCATGCCATTAAATATTAAACCGTGAAACGGAACTACCGAGTACCAATACAATCTGCCCAAAATGCCTAAAGGTCTGAATGTAGCGATTTGTATCAATTGATCTCCTTCAATCCTAAATTCCAACCAGGCCTCACCTGGCAATTTCATTTCAGCAAACAATAATAGCCTGCCTTCTTTTTTATTGGCATAGAGTACTCTCCAAAAATCTAATGCGTCGCCCACTTGGATTACATTGATATTGGTCCTTCCCCTCCTTAACCCAACACCTCCAATCAATTTGTCCAGATAGCCTCTCAATTGCCATAACCAATTGCCATAATACCAGCCGGTCTGACCTCCGATCGTCCAAATACGATCAATACACTCTTGTCGGTCCTTATAGCTTCGTTTTTTTATGTCCAAAAAACAACCATAGGTAGGGACTTGGATAAAATCAGAAATGTTGGCATTAAATCCGCTGCTGACATTGGCATCTTTCCAACTGGATACAATTTCATTGTTTTCAATTTTTCGAAATGCTTTTTCCAGTGATTCCGCATAGCTTATAGGTTGTATTCCCAATATTTTACTCAATGAATCATCTCTACAAATTACCTCTATTTTCATACTATCTACCAGATTTACAGCAAGCGGATAAGAGGTAGAAGTTACAAAATAAAGCCAATACGATGAAAGTCGAGGAGTCATCACAGGAACAGTATAAATACGACGTTGTAAATTCCTTTTAAGCGCAAAACCGAGTAGCATCTCTTTGTATGTAAGTATATCTGTACCGCCAATGTCAAAATCGGATTGGTAGGTTTTGGGATTAAACAGTGACAGAGATAAAAAGGAAATCACATCTGAAATTCCAATGGGTTGACATTTAGTTTCGAGCCATTTTGGAGCAACCATGATGGGAAGTTTTTCTACCAAATCTCGAATGATTTCAAATGAGGCACTTCCCGAACCTATAATAATTCCTGCTCGAAGGGTTGTGAAATTATAGTGTCCTTTGCCCAGCTCAATTTCTACATTTTTTCTCGAACTTAGATGTTCCGACAAGTTTTCTTCATTGATAATACCACTCAAATAAATTACATGCTGTATCTGTGTAGAGGCAAGTGCAATTCTGAAATTTACAGCACATTCCTCTTCAATTTTTTTGTAATTCCTAGAAGATGACATGCTATGTACCAGATAATAAGCTCCATCAATATCTTTTGGAATATTTTTTAACGTCAGTGGGTTTAAAAGATCTATCTGTATGATTTGTACTTTCTCTCTGAGAGAACTGGGTGGATTAAATCGATTAGGGTCACGAACACAACAAACTACATGATGTCCCATCTCTACTAAAACAGGAAGCAGTCTCTTTCCAATATATCCAGTCGCTCCCGTTAAAAGTATTTTCATGTTTTCTAATTGCCTTGTTCAATTAACATCCACAATGTACAATAGTTTTAAATTTAATTTTCATGTGTAAAACTTGGTATTAGTTCATTAAACTAATACCTCTTTAATCATTTTCTGAATTTGAAATTCTTCGATTTCGTTCACTGCATTAATTTTGACATGCCGCATCGCTTTTCCAGTACCCTCAATTTTTTGAGAATTGGTTTTGATTTTAGCAAAGTCAAAAAATCCAATCGTTACATGTTTTTTCGTAGTTTTTAGATAGCAAAAATCTTTTTCCAAGCCGTAGACAGGTCTGCTCCATTTATATTGTTCTTGGGCATTAGGTGCAACAGAAAAGATAAGCGAACGAAGTGCAGTCAGAATCTGTTGATGTTCGGGGGTTGATTGTTCAATGTAGGTTGAAACTTCTGAGTTCATAGTATAAGTCAAGCTGAATTATTAAATGATACGTGGACGAAAATACATGTATAGATTTAATATTTTACTATTTTATGCAGGATCATTTTACCACTTTTTTTATGAATCACTCGGATAAAGTATATTCCAGAACGATACGCTGACAAATCAATCTGAGCTTCATTACTATCCAAAAGAAAACCTCCCTGTATGGATCCATCCATTGCATACATCCGCATGTCCAATTCAGTTAAATCACCCATTATGAATAAGTTGTCCTGAACTGGATTGGGAAAGAATCCAACGGATATACCATCCAACTCAATGGTTGCTACAGGCTCTCCGACAGTTACCTTAAATTCATCAGAAACCAATCCTCCGTTGTGGTCAACAGCGGCGACACGAATCGTAGTATTCCCCGGTGTTCCTCCTTTTAGTGTGAGCATATTTTCTTCAATTTCAGGCGAGACAAGCGTGTTGTTTTCACTAGTAACCGAATACAACAGTTCATCTCCTTCTGCATCCTCAAATACACCATCCATATTAATGAAATGGTTCATAAAATCAACATCCAATTGGACATCGTCTAATGGATTGATAAGGATTGGTGAAGCATTGGTAGCATCTCTTTTATCTTTCCAGTAATAATGATCTTTGTATTTGAAACCTAGCACAAACAATCCACATTCCTCTTCTACAATGACCAATTCAAAAGAGGCATCCTCTGAGGGTTCAACTGAATTGAGTTCCAACATCTCCTCCTCTATATTTGGAGATAGTTCCCATTCCTCTCCAGCTTCATCTTTCCAGAAAAGTTGGCCACTTTCTTTTCTGATCTCACCTATATGTTCTGGACTTGAATTCGGATCTCGAGTGTATTTTCCAATTGCAATTTCAATCGGTACAGACTGTCGAAGTAAACCAAAACGCTTCTGGTATACATCCGAACCATAATTGAGTGCTACTGCACCTGGAACATAATCCCCTTCAGCTGTACGATACAATTCTATAAAGAAGTCTTGTTCAGGGTAGGGCGTATCAAATGTAGTTTCCAGTCTTCCTGCTTCAAAGTTGGGGATGACCTCCCATTGTACATTAGCGGTATTTCGCCAATAATATTTATTTCCTTGTTGTATAATATCCGCCTCATGCCATGGATTATCAATGGGATCTCTGGAATAATTTCCCAATAGTTCATCGATGGATAATTTTGTAATTTGTTCTGTTTTGGCATGGTCTACTCGAGTAATCAGTTTGGTTGCCAAAGGTGTACATGCAAGTTGCAGCCTCTTGTGTAAAGTTTCTGCATAATAATCCGCTTCAAATTGACCTTCAAAATCAGAGGGCCAAAAATTGATATTAAACCAATCGTGCCCATCCACTTCTAAGTCCAATTCTGGATATAAACGGTAGAGGTGATGGAAAAATTCATGTTGTAGCCACTGAGGGAGATACAACCTTCTTTCAATATCACTATAGGCGCCTTTTCCCAGGTGTGCAGGTTTTCGAGAAAGCCATTTGTCATCTATGATAAACGCTGGGCCTCCGCGTTGAGACAGACCCATTCCTCCGGTTATAAATGCACTGTTATCAAATTCAGGAAACTCAGGGACATGAGAAGGGTAAAGAATCCACCACCAATCAGTTTCTTCTTTGATTGTATCGCTAAAAGCATCCCATACAGGTTGAATACTTCCTGTTGCACGCAAAGGATCTTTAGTGACGGCTACATCCATACAGACATCAGGTAATTCTACAATTTCAACTTCGATGTTGAGTTGCCCTCCAGTGATTGAAGTGATATATCGAGACATGAAATCAAAAGATTGGTATACAATTCTATAGTCATTTTCTACCAATCGCTGGTCCAAGTTATTTTGTACAAACGTTCCCGTGCCACTATTCATTTCGTTAAGAGTTGTAGGTTGAATTCCTTTTGAGCAGCCCACCAAAACGATTTTTATTTTTGCAGTTTTGGTAGCTACATCCTGAGGAGTATTCAAATGATGATCTACAATATCCTCAATCATTCTCAATCCGTAATAGGCATGGGGGCTCCCGATATTGGCCCCATCCTTATCTCCAGTCACTGACCACCAAATGCTGCTGCCTTTTGGGTAGGTTTCAAATAGGTTTTCAACCAATGATTTAGCCTCTTGATAATCCCCTGTTTTAATTGCATCTTCCGCTTGAATAAAAGTAGAGATTGCAGCCACAGAATGCGCACTAAACTGATTGGTGCCTCCATAACACTCAAAAAATTCTTCAAGTGTAGTGGCATCACAATCCACTTGGGCTCTAGATGGAACTACATAAGATAAAATAAAGATGACAATGAATATAAAAGAGCTGTTGGTCGTTTTGAATTTCATCAATTTGGTTTTAAACATGCAATACAAGATAGATATTCTTTATGTCTTCTAACTTAAAGGTACAATGCCCATTGAGAGAATGAATGAATCGTGAGGATTTTCTTTCGATCTATTTAAAGTAGCTAGAATTCAATTTTTGAAATACATGAATCTATCATTTGCCATCTCTTCGATACTTATGTACTCCCTTGGATGCGTCGAAATGTGTGTCACATAAGGTTGTATCCCAACCATCAATCATGGAATAAGACCCAAAATCACCGCAAACTTCACATATTTCGTTACTTAAAGTACTTACTTTATCCACCCATTTTTGAAACACTTCGCTTTCTCCTTCATACCTGATTTCAAGGGTAGCCCATTTTTGAAA
Organism: Saprospiraceae bacterium; assembly: GCA_029212405.1. GTDB lineage: Bacteria > Bacteroidota > Bacteroidia > Chitinophagales > Saprospiraceae > CAJXUU01. The sequence goes on along the minus strand of JARGNR010000088.1, from coordinate 8,944 downwards.
CACTTCAGTTATAATAATATTAGGGGGAACGTTATCGTAAATCATATTCACTAAGCCTATCCAGCCACTTTGATTGCATTTTTTTAAATGTTGAATGGCCTTGTCTCTTTCTAACATAAGTTCTATACTAGTTTTATCTTTAATGGAATCGATAACAGAAACTTTATTGCCTATTATTAAAACCAAATGTAAGATGAAAATTGGATAGAATTATAGTCGTTTGCTATTTATTCATTTTCATGATGGTTGCATTTTACTCCTATTTCCAAATGATGTAAAACAAAAACATCAATGATCTTCATCATCATTTTGAAAAGGTACATTCACTACCTTTTGTATTGTAAACTCATAGTGACAGATAAGGAAAGTCCTATGCAGTTACATATGTAGAATAAGAAAAACAAAAGGATGCAAAAGCACACCAATGAATTTGAAATAGTAGAGCAAGTAATTAAGAAAATAGGAAAAACAATTGTTTTGGGAAGTCCTTTGGCTGCTGGTAAGGCAAACCATATTATCAACGCTTTTTATCAAAAAGCAGTAGAGGATAAAACAATAGATTTGACGATATGTACGGCACTGACTCTGGAAAAGCCATCAGGGAAAAGTGATCTGGAAAAACGTTTCATGGGACCCTTTGCAGAACGTGTATTTGGGGACTATCCAGATTTGGATTATGAAGCTGCACGGATGAATAGAAGTTTACCTGATAATATAAAGGTTATTGAATTTTATTTCCCTCCAGGTAAATACATAGGGAATGATAGTGCGCAGCAAAATTATGTCTCTTCTAATTATACACACGTAATGCGGGATATGTTGGATCGTAAAATTAATGTCATTGCTCAGATTGTTTCCAAAAGAGAAGTGGATGGAGAGCACTTGCTTTCATTGAGTTGTAATCCCGATGTCACTATAGATATTGTTGAGGAATTAAAAGCAAACCACGCTGATTTTACAACCATAGCTCAGGTCAATCAGAATTTGCCTTTTATGTTTGGAGATGCAGTTGTAAAAGAAGAGTACTATGACTTTATTTTAGATCATCCAGACAAGTATTTTAAGGTATTTGGTCCCCCCAAAATGAGTGTTTCACCGGCGGATTTTATGATTGGATTGTACTCCAGCACCTTGGTCAAAGACGACGGGGAATTGCAGATTGGAATTGGCTCTCTGGGAGACAGTACAGTGTATAATCTACTCCTTCGTCATGAAAGCAATGAAATTTATCAATCCATTTTATCCGACTTGGATGTAGAGAACAAGTTTGGAGAGGTAATCGAGCATCTGGGCAATACGCTACCATTTGAGAAAGGTATGTTTGGAGCATCAGAAATGTTGGTGGATGGTTTTATGCATTTATACAATGCGGGCATCGTATCTAAAAAAGCGTATGATGACATTGGCTTACAAAAGCTTATCAATCGAGATTTAATAAAAGAAGAATTTGACGATACTATTCTAGAGGTATTATTAGAACATAAAGTGATTCATGGTCGGATGTCAAAACGTGATTTTCAATTTTTACAATATTGGGGAATCCTAAGAGAAGATCTTACATTTAAGGAGAATCGAGTACATACCAGTGACGGGAAAGTGATAATACCTTTCCTGAGAGAACCCGAACATTTGATGGAGATGAAAGAGCATTGTCTGGGTAGTCGTTTGAAAAATGGACAAATTATGCAAGGTGGATTTTTCCTTGGACCTCAGTCTTTTTACAAATGGTTGCGTGAGTTGCCTGACGAAGAAAGAAAGCTGATCAATATGAAGAGTGTTCAGAAGATCAATCAATTGTATGGCCATGAAACCCTGGATCGATTGCACCGTAAAAATGCACGATTTATTAACAGTTGTATGATGTATACATTACTTGGTGCGGCTGTAAGTGATGGACTGGAGAATGGACAAGTGATAAGTGGAGTAGGGGGGCAATACAATTTTGTGGCGATGGCGCAGGAATTGCCAGATGGAAATTCGATTCTCAACTTAAGAAGTACACGCAATGATAAAGGGAAGATACGTTCTAATATAGTCCCATTCTATGGACATATCACCATACCCAGACATTTAAGGGATGTAGTGGTAACAGAATACGGGATAGCATATATCAGAGGGTGCACGGATCAAGAAATTATCCAAAAATTATTGAACATAACGGACTCTAGGTTTCAGGATAATTTATTGAAATGGGCCAAAAAAATGGGGAAATTAGAAAAGGGATATCACATTCCTAAAGCATATACTCAGAACTATCCATCCTCCTATATGGATGTTATCAATAAATATAAAGCTCAAGGCTATTTTGATCCTTTTCCGTTTGGCACGGATTTGACCAAAGACGAAAAAGTTATCGGAAAGGCTTTGAAGCAATTAAAAAGTGATTTGAATTCCAAACCAACGTTGTTAAAAACGTTATTGAAAGGAGTGTTTTTGAAACCCAACGAAGAACAAAAAAGACTTTTGGATAGAATGGGCTTGTTGCAAACGAAGGGTATAAAAGAGAAGGTGTATCAGAAATTGTTGTTGGCAAAGTTGGTTTAAAGTGTCCAAAATGGAAAGAGGTATATATTTTTGTTGAATCTACTTTTGACCATTTTTTGTGAGCAAACGACTAACTAAAAGGGTGATGTTTTCGATTGATAAAAAATTGTAACAAACATCATGTGGATTTGAATTAGTTAAAAAAAGAAAAGGATGAAATTAAGTTCCATCCTTTTCTTTTGAGTTGTTTGCTTGTACATTATACATTTATATTATAGTTTTCTGCCTTGAATCAAAGAGTATGAATGGCATTGCTGAACTCAGAAATTTTTAGTTCTAACTCTGCTGCTAAAGCTTCATGTGTAATACCAGTTTCTGAAAAATTATCGTAGAAAGCAGGCAATGAAAAATCGGTAATAATATTCCCCCCTAGGTAAGGAAATCCTGCTTTTGCTGTTTGTAATACAGTTGCACCTCCCCTTCCTCCAGGTGACGTGGCCATCAAAAACATGGGTTTGTTTTTCCATACTTTTCCATTAATTCTGGATAGCCAATCATATGCATTTTTAAAAGCCACTGAATAAGAACCATTGTGTTCAGCAAGTGAGATAACTAGACCATCTGCGGATTCTAATAGTTCATTAAGTTTTACTGCATTCTCTGGAATACCACTTTCTGTTTCCAAATCAATTCCATATAAAGGCAAGGCATAATCATTTAAATCAGCGACAATTGTTTCCGTGTTTTTGATCTGATTGGCGACAAAAGAGGCTAATTTTTTATTGATAGATTTCTTACTATTACTTCCGCCAATTGCTATTATTTTTTTCATAGTATGTGTTATTTCTTTTTAATGATTTTTTAGCTGTATTAATGTCTTGGCAAATTGGGTAGCCAGTTAACATTTGTTTTGAATCAATGTTTAACAGCGAAAGTATAAAAATTGTTATTTCCTTTTCACGATTTAATATATGTACCTATTTAACAAGCTTTCGGATATTAGTTTGAGAGATATTTAGATAGCAGAGTTACCTCAGCAAGAAAGGTTTGTTTATGGTTTTTTCTTTTTAAAAAATCGAATCAATTTATCCATTATTGTAGAGTTGTATACAAGGATTTTTTTGACTTCATTATTCACTTGCTCTTTTAATTTTTTGTCATTAATACGATCAATTCGGTACAGTGCATTTCGACTGAAATTGTCTTCCAAGTAAGGATCTAACCCATTGGCCAACAAATATTTCAAACGTATTTTGTACACATTTATATTTTCTTCATTGGAAATAGCCTTCGACAAGAAACCGATGGTCTCATAAAAGTGTGAACGCTGTGCCCTTTGCTCATTGATGGCATATCCTTGCTCAAGCAGCATATCTGTTATGTCAAAACGATCTTTTTTTAATGCTTCTTTAAAAGCAGCGTAAGCATATTTTGGCTTTCGAGCTAAAAGCAATTGGGTGACGGGTTCTTTTCCATGAATAATGGACAATTCAGTAATACGAGAAGTTACAGGCTCACTTGGAAATACTCCATTATCTATGGCCTGAATAAATTCATCCATTTTATTGGTTCGATAAAGCTCAAAAGGATATCGGTCGTTTTGATTTTTTTGCCAAGGTTTTAATTTGCCATACTTTGGATGGGGTTCTGTTAAAACTGCTTCTCGATGATTATACGCTTTGGTAGCCTGTTTAGAATATGTAGAATAGTCAATACCCTTGTGTTCACATACTTTTTTGTCTTCCCAGTTCTCTCCATGATCTATGACTTCATCTTTATGCAGGGTAATGGTGATCCCATGTTCGTAATCCAAGCAAGAGTTGCAATTAAAAATATAATAGGCATGATCGAGATGTCCAATTCTTTTAATTGAAATTTGATAGATCCCGTATAATTTATTGAGATCTACAATGGTATTCAATTTAGGATAGCATTCTGGATATTCACTTTCCCACATAAACTCTTTGTAATGAGGATAAATGATCTCTCGGCTGTAGATGAGTAAATTGTAGAGAATTCGAGCTTGATTTTGTTTGTCCAACAGGTAATGAATCGCATTCAACTGATATTCTTCTGGATCTGGATTTGCATTAAACTCATCAAAGATTTCAACTTTTACAAAGCCTTGTGATGCGTTAGATACATCATCTATATACTCCGAATTATTTAATATTTTAAATTCTTCAAGTTGTAAGTCAAATTCCCATTCTCCATTAAATTCAAACATACTACAGTTTTTGTTTTTTGATTATTCAGTCTTGGTTGTGCATGGTATACTCATGCATTATGTACTGGGGATTTCTAATAATGATTTAAAGTCCTCAATAGACGAATTTATTTTTTTGTAATTGTATAGAAAGATCAATCCAAAGATGATGAAAATTACAACTACCAAGAGAACATTGGTTTTTAATTGTAATACGCCAAAAATTGCGATCAATATGTAAATAATTCTATATAACCTTAGTATAAAAGGTTTAGTTTCGACTATAATAATATCCTGATTTGTATCATTTTTTGTAATTAAAGCTTGAATAAAATCCGTTTTTGGATTCAGGATGCCTCTTTTGTTTTTAATCGTGATGATTGATTTATTCTTTGCAGTTGTAAATTGAAATAACGGTCCATCTAATTGTAGTTGCTTGGAAGCAGTACTTTTGGACTTCCAAAATTGTACAACAGTTGGAGTAGAAATTAACTGTTTTTTGAACATGAATTTATAAAGTTTAATTTGATGATAGATATATATGTATTAGGATTTTATATTTTGATAGTAAAGAACCGATTCTCCATCATACTTGAAAACACTATTTAACGTTCCTACCCAAATATTACCATCTTTATCCTCCGTCAACCCAAAAAACATTCCATCACCTACAAACACTTCTGATGAATTCGGACTTTCCAAGTGTAAAGAATCTTTGTCAAAATATGAAAGACTGTTTAACGTAGTAAACCAAATATTCCCATTTTTAGCTTCATGCAGATGGCCTCCTCCTTTTTTGGAAATTCGATGTATGACAGTATTTGTTTTGCGCCAAATACCATGTTGACCCATGATCCAAATGACACCTTGCTGGTCTTCAAGGATGGACCATACGTTTTCCAATGTTTCCCGCTCATTTGTTTTAAGTAAGGTAAATGTGGATGATGTAGGATCGTAGATACAAGCTGATCCTCGAGTACCCAACCAAATTTTCCCAAATCTGTCTTCAAAGATTGTATTGACCTCATTGTGTGAGAGTCCCTCAACGGTGGAAAAATTGCGAAATGATTTTCCGTTATAGTAACTTATTCCTCCCATGGTAGCAATCCATATTGCACCAGATTTGTCTTCGTAAATTTTCATTGTTCTATTGTGGGGGAGCCCGTGTTCTACAGTGAATTGCTTCACCTTCTTACCATCAAAACAAAATAGCCCATCATGATTACTTGCTATCCATATATTCCCTTTTGAATCTTTTATTGCATCAAAGGCATCGAAACTTTCAAAACCTTCTGGTTTCGGTAATTTAGTGAATGAAGATCCATTATAAAATAGTATATCCTCGTAAGCTGCAAAAACTAGATTCTGTTGTGCATCCATTTTTATATTGCGTGTTATTCTTGAAGGAGCTTGAGGAATGAAGATCGTATCGGCTTTCAAAACAGTAGCAAAACTTTTTGGCAACCCAGTGGAAGGCTGGTGTTGAAGTGCTTGCGTTTGGTGTTGTTCTTTACATGCAATTAGTAAAGAGAACAAAACAACTGGGAAGTACTTGAATACAGTGTTCATTAATTCAAATTATGTAGGTTACTCCGCTTTATACATAGTTCATACGTATGATTGTATTCAATACCCCAATAATAGACCTACTGAAGTCAAAATCAATGAACAATGATTAACGGCTGTATGGATCGATTTTTTCCAATAGTCAGTTCAATGAAATACGTACCTTCTGAATAGGAAGATACATCAAATGAATGGTTTTGTATTCCATTTTGAAAATATTGTGAATAGGTTATTTCCCCCATAGAGTTGAACATGTTTACTTGAACTGGATGAGTGGCATTATTTCCTAAGTCCATATTGAAATGACTTGCACTTGGGTTTGGATATACTTGTATGGGGAAATGTTCTTTTTCCAACTGTGCCGAACTCATGATGGTTTCATAATAGTACATAAAACGACGGCTATTTTGCCAGCTCACTCCATTCCAGTTTTGACGAAAATCTTCTATTCTATTGTTATTTGAATCATATTTGAAAAAAGACTGACCATCATTTATCCAACTAACACCATTCCATGTTACATCCAGGTCGAAAATGCGATTATTATTAGCATCATATTCTGAATTGCTCTTCAGAAAATTTTCCCAATTTATACCATTCCAGTTCTGATACAAAGCACTTATTCGATTACTATTTGAATCATACGTATAAAGATATTGACCATCATTGTCCCAACTTAAACCATTCCATCTTTTTATCAAAAATATAGTTGCTATATCGTCAAAATTATATTCAGTGATAGTTTGTAGGTTATTCGTCCAATCCAAACCACCCCAAATTTGAAATGTCATTACTATTTCATTTCCAGATGAATTCAGTTCTCTGATATATTGAAAGGAATTTTCCCAATCTATTCCATTCCAATATTTAATTAGGCTTACGATTAGGTTGTTATTGTCATCGTATTCAAAGACATTTTGAGTTTCATTCACCCATTTTACGCCATCCCATTTTTGATCTGTTTCCAAAATTTGATTGTTTGAATTGTCAAATTCAAAGATAGATTGACCTTCATTCTCCCAATCTGCTATTAGCCAATTTTGGTTGAGTTCCATGATCCTATTATTATTCGAATCATACTTCCATATAGTTTGATAATCATTGACCCACATATTATTTTCCCAGAATTGTCTTCGAAATACTGTTCGGTTTTTTTGATCATCATATTCAATGATCGTTCGTTGGTCATTTACCCATTCACCAGCTTTTAATGTCCTTTGTATTCGTTCTATTTCCAAATTATTGTCATTATAAAAGAACTCTATAGAGTCTGACGAATACCCATTGCTAAAATATTCGTATCGACCTGCTATTAAAAGATCGTTTTCATCTCTCGAATCTTTATTTAAATTGTCGTTTTTTGACATGATAAATTCCAAAGAAGGAAGTTTCATATCACTGGATTTGGTGTGATATGGGAAGGGAGCAATTTGAGCATTTGTTAAGTTAAATATCAACATTCCAAGTAGAAGAAATGTAGTGCGTGTAATGATTTGGTTCATGATGAGTGGATTGAATCAGATATATTTAGTTCGTTGAATGTAAATCATGCTATCAGTTATAAATATCTATAATTAATCGAACAATTTAGAAAATATTTAAATTTTCTACGTCACAATCACTGATTAGATTAGCAATCGTCATAGGTAGCGTAAGATGAAGCCAGACCTAGTAATTCACCTATCTTGGCTTTGCTGCTTAACAATAAAGCACTTGTGCATCCAGAATTTGAACAGCTTCCAATGATTACATCAGGATTTCCGTCGCCATCAATATCGCCACAATATTCTAAGGTAAATCCCTGATTGTATTCTATGGTAGAGGTTAAATTTTGTATAACAGCAAATGATGATTTCCTAGGTTCATTGTCTGCAACAAATAGTTCATAGCCTTCAAGCATTAGTCCATATTTAGACATAGTATAGGTGCCTGTGGCTAATAAATAATAGCATTCACTGGCCACGGTATTATTCTTTGTTTTAAAATACAACCATTCCTTAGTTCCAGGAGAAAGATAACCACTATAATTCATAGATTTGGCTTTGGTTTTGGTAAAAATTCCTATCGTTCGACTTTCTTGTTTTATGTTGGTGGCAATTAAAAAGAGAGATTTTTTTTGCTTTTTTGTTCGGAGAACAATATGGTTTTTATCATCATACTCGTGTGTGTATTGTTCGGCAAAGGTCTCTACCTCCATTAGAATTTCACTTTGAGAAGTGGAATCATAATATACACCATACCAGTAGTTTACTTGCGGGTAGTACTGGATCTCACTATTTTCATACAATAGCATATACTCTGAACCCAAGTAGGTGGAGAAGACATACCCAGAGCTATATCCATATTTGATCTTAATCCAGCAGCCCCAATTGTCTTGAATGGTTTCGCAAACGGACGACTCATTTTGACCTAAATCAATAGAATGAACGGATTCTCCATTTTCTAAGACTCCTAGAATCGAACTTTTAAGAGAAGGGCGTTCACGGACATTCAATTTTTGAGAAATAACGATATAGTCTCTAGTGGATTGAGCTTGTGCATCAATATAAAGGAAGGATAATAAGACGATGAGAAGGTATTTCGTATTCATAGTAATTCATTTTACTACAAAATAACTCAATTATGAAGAGGAAAAGGTAACTACCTATTATTCGTTGGGGTCTATCTATTATTGCCCAGTAAATTGCC
>JARGNR010000222.1 GCA_029212405.1 Saprospiraceae bacterium | reverse complement strand
TCAAATTCTAAATCTGCATAAGCACCCCAAGATTTACTCTCAAATACACCAGCATCATCTTTAGTCGTACCAGCCAAACCGTTTGCACCAATAGCAGGCGTTTGATAATTTTCGCCAGTTTCAGGATTGATTAAGTTACCTACACCTGCCCAAGGACCTGCTGCATAAGATTGGTAATCTCCTTCAAACATCGTGTACGTTTCATTTCTTTTTTGGAAACCTACTGCTAAATTTACTTTGTCGCTTAATTCTTTAGAGAAATCAATATTCAAATTTCTTTCATATTGCTGTAAATCGCCTGGCTTAAAGTTCCGCTGAGAGAATGGTCCCCAAGAAGGATTTAAGGTATTCATTAATCTATTAAAAATTATTTCTTGCGCAAACGTGGCAAGAAAAATATAAGAACCTAAGCATAGTCTAGGTTCTGTACGATAAAAAGTTCTTTGATTTTCAGGGCCGTATTAACTGTTTTTCTACCAAGTGTAGTCATATAGTAACGATAAGAATTTCCAATTTTTTTGATAAGACCTTTAACATGAAGCCTTTTGAGTAATCTAGAAATTTGAGCTGTTGATTTTTCAGGAATAAACTTTCTCAAATTCTTATTAGCAAAGCCTTTAATGCAAAAATCTCCTTTGGCAATGGCGAAAAGTAATTTTTCATCATCAGAGTCGAAAAAATTGAATCCTTTGTAAGAACGATTATTCACTTTGGTTGATTTAGTAATTTTTTGTAGCCTCTTTTGACCACTAATAGGTGCATCAATAGCTGCAATAAATTTAAGATACCTGAAATTACATCCCTTCATAATAGGTACAAGATCTTTGAGGGAATAGATGGATTTTTTGACGGGGGCGACCTTTGAGGTTTGACTGCCATCCCGATGATCTACGCTTCGGTAGTGATAAAAATTAGTGGTATTGTTGGTGGTCGTTTCTATTCTTAAGACTTGACCAAATTTGTCATACATTTTGATAGAACTCGCTCCCATTACATGCTTTAAGCGCCGCATTTCTTGTCGCTTAACTTGCTTGAATGTGGTATTTAAGTCCATGTTATTTTTGCCATGTAAATACTTTCTTCCAAGAAAACGAGCAACATCATCTGGGGTAACCGTGTGCATCATCGTTTTTAAAATTTCATCATATATAGGACCAAGTGTTTTACTATCTTTAAAAACTACGTCTGTAGCATATTCCAATTGCATGATTGACCAATGATAACCTACTGGACTCAAATCAAAAGCAGCGGGACAGTAGGCTAAAGCATATTTCTCAAGTAATTGATGAACTTTTTTGACTTCAAAACTATCCGATATTGCTTGTGCCTTTTCGTAATCTGCTATATGCACAAAAGCATTATCTCTTTGTTCATAAGCTATTCCTGCTTTATCTAATTGGATGGCCAACCAATTATGAGCATTAAAATAGAATTGTAACTGAAAAGGAGCCCATGTGGGTACTCGCAAATAGCATAAGCCTAGATAGTCATCTAGGAAGTAAAAGTAGTAATGTAAACATCTACCTTTTACTGAGAGCAATTTTGATTTACCTGTTTGTTTGTCATAATTATAACGGTAGTTATTACATCGTTCCATAGCTGACAAAATACAAACTAGTCCAGAATGGTCTCCTCGAGTAGCTATTTTTGCTTGTACCAAATCTTCTTTTCTTACTGCTCGACTATTTCGAATAAATTCTATGGGTACTTGTTCTTGTTTTGATATTTGTTCCGTGTTTTGATAAATTTTGTCTCGATGAGGACTTACGAAACTTCTATAGTATTTATATTTTGTATGCTTGCGATTCATAATACTCATCATTCCATCTGCAAAACACGCTGTGTGTAAGGTGCCTTTTATTACTACTCGGTCATAGCAACTTAATACGCCTGAAATACTTTTTTTGTACTTTTTTAAAAACTCATTTTTCATGAGTTAAATTTATTAATTATTTTAATTTTATGGTAGCGGCTTCGCCGCGTTAGGGTTAGGTAATCTTTTTAGATTCTTATTCCCTTCCCTATTTTTAATTCCTTCACATCCGAAGGAATTAAAATCTTTATTGTGCATCATTTCCCATTCAACCAAAAACATTACGATACGTCCAATACCATCAAATTAATTCCTCCATCAAACCCCTAATCCCTTCCCCTCGATAAATCAACTCAACAAACCCCACATATTTCTCCACAAATCGCTCATTCCCAACAAGCCCCCCAAATAGTTCAGGCTGCCGAATAAAACTCAATGCATCAGCAGCAGTATGCTGTGCCGCCTGATGCATCAATAATCTCTAAAGATTCGTTATTTTCATTAATCTCTTTATCACTATAATAGCACCACGCCACCAAAATCAAGGTGGCATAGTCGATACTGCCATCTGTCGCTAAATTCTCTTGCAGCGTAGGGATTAAAAACTTAGGCAACTTCGCAGAACTTTCCGAACAAATCCGACTGACACTATCTTTTATGTTGGGATTGGCAAATCGTTCTTCCAAACTGTCTTTATATTTTTCTATATCCATGCCTTCGATAGTCCCTAAAACAGGACTTACTTCCTTATCCATAAATTGGCGCATAAATTGGGCAAAAACCGTATCCTCCATACAAGCATTAATCGTCGGATGTCCGTGAATAGCCCCTGGAATACCTA
>JARGNR010000087.1 GCA_029212405.1 Saprospiraceae bacterium | reverse complement strand
ACTTCTTCATTGTGCTGCGCATGATTATATGCTCGGTGATGACCAATAGGTGCACCTCCTACCCTACGTGTATAAAACAAATTCGCTCTACTAAACAACTCCAATCCTTCAGTAAAAAATGCCCGATTTTCATCGTACCGTACTTCAAATGGAGATAAATTCAAAACTCGATCATCTGATTGCACTTGGCCAAAGTCAGGAATTAAGGTCATGTCTAAAGTGAATGCTTCATTTATTCCATATTTTAGATCCAATCCTCCATTGTAACTATACCCCGTCGAAGTAGTTGGATTATCCCCCCCTACTTTATTATTCTGTATATACCCCGTAATATAGGGAGATAGGGCCAATCGAATTGGAGACTTGATATTAGAAACACCTTTCAATTTGGCCGACTGATTAACGAATCCATTGATTAAAGGATCAATGAATTGAAACGAACACTTTTCACCCGTTCCAGCCATGCTTCTCATGAAATTAAAGCGCCAATTTTGTTGATCAGTTTTTGGAAAACGGATAGCAAAGTAGGGAATTTTAATCTCGGCGTACCATCCTTGTTCAGTTATTTGAACTGCACTGTACCAGACCTCATTCCAATTTTCATCTTCACCGTTAGAAGAAACTTTTGCATCAAATTGAACTCCGGTTGATGCAATAATAAATTCTAAACCATCATTCCCATTTCCATAGGCATCTAATACAAAACCAAACCAATCTGTATTCCCAATATTATCTCGTTCAGATAACTCCGTCATAATTTCGGCTCTGGATGAAGCCTGCATGTATGCCCCTACATAAATTGCTTTATCATCGTACATGATTTTCACCTCTGTTTTGTTAGATGGAGTTGCTCCTGCCAAAGGTTGCCAATTCATAAAATCAGTCGCTACATCAGCAGTTCCCCAAGCACTCTCATCTAATATCCCGTCAATGGTTAATTCTGAAGTCACTCTCTTTGCTGTTAATTCTCTTTGAGAAAATCCAGAACATGTCAATAATAACATTCCAAGGATGAATGAAAATTGTCTCATGATGTCGTTTAGTTAGTCAGTTTAGCAAATGGTAAAGGGTCAAGGGTACATGAAAGACTACTACAATTTCAAATAGTTGCACGAAATCCAACTTTCAAACTAAAAAATTAGTTATTAACCGAAATCATTAGTTGTGTTAGCCACTCTTAGTTAGGAATTCCACCTTAAAAAGTAATCAGATTAATTGGTTCGAATATAAATATTATCATATGTGGCATTCACATGGATCGGTACAGAGCCTTCATTTAATACGTACTCATTTGAAGATCCACAACTATAATTTTTAGTAGTAGTACCATTTTTCTGTGCTGGTAGGTTGGAATAAATTTCACCATAACTTGTAGATAAATGTAAATGTGCATGGCTACTCTCTCCAATCGTAAGATCAACGATATCATAAGTTGAATTCAAATTGATATTTTCCATTCCACTAACATTTTGAAGGTTCGCTTCTATTAAACCATAGGTACTGTATGTTTTTAATGTCTTGAAGCTTCCTTCCAAGTTGACATCTCCGTAGATTGATTCCATTTTAATCTTCATAGATTCTGGAACATATATAGTAATCATCCCATCAATTTCATATCCAAAGTCGATTGAATTTAAACTTCGACCTTTTTCATTTTCATTCCATTCTTTTATGGGGGTGTACGTCTTATTTCCTTCCTTGTCTGTCCGTATGACCATCTTTTCAATGTTGCTTATATCGACTTTCGAACTTATTTGAATTCCTTCTTTTTTGTTTACAATAGTAAGTTCGTGTTTATCATTTTCATTACTCATATTAATGATCAAGCTGGATTGAATTTCAATATAATCCTCTTTCCAGGATTCAATTCTTACATCCATGTAGTCAGTTTTTATTGAAGCATTCTCACTTCTCAAATTATCAATACGTTGATTCTGAGCTAGTCCTCTATCAGAATACATAAGTGCAAATGCTAACAAAACAATTATTTTCAATTTCATGATGGTATACTTTTAATTTTAGGCATAGAAATTTATTCTTAAGTGATGATTCACTCAGATTAAAATTCAATTAAAGAAATGGATATGGGGCTTAATTAGCTTGGCGCAGATAGACGTCTTCGTAAGCTGATTTGACAGAAAATTCAACTCCACCGCCATTGAAACTGCCTTTGATTGTTGTTCCAGAATTCCAAGATCCATTACCGTGGTCACTTACATCTACATTTATGTTAGAGTAGACACTTCCATAAGGAGCTGATAGGGTGACATTCATTTTGGATTGGCTTGGTATAGTGACATCAACCAATTCATAAACTGAATATAAAGAAACCGATCCCGTTTGACTTAGTGAAGTAAATATGGCATCGATTGAACCATATACTGTTTTGACAGCCATAGGCCCTGTCACATCTTCTAAACGCACATCATGATGATTGGTCGTAATCTCTAATTCACTACTTACATTTTTTATGCGCAGATTTTCTGCATTGTAGTTACTGTGAGACACATTGATTTTCATCCCTTTTGGGACCTGTATTGTCACATCACTGCAACTGCATGATTTTGAAATTTGTCGTACAAATAACTCTGTTCCTTCCTGATACACAGCAATTCCAAAACCAGTATTATCGTCTAATCCCATGGCATTCATGAGCTTCAAGCCCTTGGCTCTTTCGTTTTCTTCGCTCTCCGCAACCATGGATGAAACAACAACTTCTGAACCATTATAACCTTCGACCAAAACGTCATCTAAATCAATAATGCTTAATGTACCAGTAGACATCGTTGTTTTATGTTCCTTTTTTGCAGTTTGGCCTTGCATAGATGAAGTACTTGCACACATCAAGGCCAGTGTTAAAACTAGGTAAATATAAGTTTTCATAGTGTTTCTCTTTATTTTAGTTGAAGTTTTCAGTATGTACTGAAAACTCGTAATTTTATTTAATTATATATCAATTTGATCGAACCGAATAAGCTGCATGTGCGCTTCATCGATTACAAACTTTTCCTGCGAATCGTCATTCACAATATTCTCTAGAGTTGTTTTTATTTTTTCATTTTTCTGTTGGCCAAGAATTGTAATTATGGTAAGTTTTACCCCTCCATCCTCTTCTAGTGCCAAGTGTTTAATCAAAGCTTCTCTGACCACCTCTTTATCCATGAATTGAGCCAGCGTCTCCACTGCTGCTAAACGAACATTACTACTTTGATCTGTATTCAGAACTTGGATTAAAACATCAATCATTGTATTACTCAGATCCCCTTTTTCAGGATTAAAATTGACCCGAATAGCCTTTATTCTCTCTGAGGTCGATTGTTGTTCCATCAAACGTTCCATTTGTTTACTCATATCTGCTAATGTACCTTCCACCTGACGATTGGATTGATACATGGACCAGAAGCCAAGAACACCAATAAAAATTGCCGCTACTCCTGCCCATTTCCTCCACAACATTATCGGCCCTTTTTTCACGCCCTTCTGTGCGATATTTATTACTTTTTCCTCCTGATAATTATCTAACCATTCATGAAATTTAGTTGCTACTTCTGAGGAAGGTGTTTCTGGCAGAACATCTTCCATATCTTGGTACATCTCCTGATAACTCTTCCAAATAAGGGTATACTCATGATTTTCATTAATGACCTTCATCAATGTTTCAAATTCTGAATTCGAAAGTGCTCCTTCTAAAGCCAAAACCATTCTATCTTCTATCTTTTCAATATTCATATCTCATATCATTTACAAGGATGTTCCTTAATTTTTTAATACTCCGATGTGCCTTCACTTTCAACGCAGATTCTGTCAAACCCATTAAGGCTGATATTTCGGAATACTTCATTTTTTCGAACTTGGATAAGATCAAAATTTCTTTCTCTTCGGAAGGAAGTCGATTCAATGCAGCCATCAACTTTTCGTTCTTTTCTTTGACTTCCAATCGCTCTTGCGCATCTTTTTCTTTTGACTCTACCTGCATATAACTATCATCCAATGAACTGTATTTTCTTTTTCTATGATGATCTATATTGGTATTTCGAACGATCGTAAACAACCATGCTTTAAAACTTTTTTTGCCATTGTAGGAGTTTCTATACTTGATCATTTTTTCAAAAACATTTTGAGTCAGATCCTCTGCCAACATCTTATTCTTATTCACTCTTAGCAAATAACTGTACACGTTTGCATGATAGCGATCAAAGAGAAGAGCAGCTTTTTTAATCTCTCCTCCTGCCACCAGGCTCATTATATATTCATCCGATGTAGTCAAGCGTTTTCGTTGTTGTATGAAGTAAGTACTGGGTCAGATAAAAAAGGTTACAGAAAGATCATACTTTTTTTCAAGAAAGTGAATTTATGAAGAAAACATGCTCCAACAGTCTATGACAATTGGCAATGAATTTGGGCTAAAGTAGCCCATAAAATAGTATAAAAAGGAATTCGTTTCTTTAATCTTCGTCAGAGACTTTATTGATCAATTCGCCAAGAAAACCTGCAGAGTCATTGAGTACAATCTGCAATTGCTCTTCATTCCACCCAACATGGCGCTTACTTTTATCATTGAAGAATAGCTTATTCTTGAGACCTACTGCAACAGCTTGATCATGCAAAAGGCAACTTCCATGTAGTACATATTGCTCACTTGCTCCACACGCAACAACAGGATCAAATTCGTCGTGAAAACTGTACAATGGAGGATCATTTGCATCTAGATGCTTACTGTCAATAAGGCCTCCTGAAAAATTGATTACACCTTGAACGGTAGATGGATATTTAGAATTTTTTGTATCAACTCCTTCTAATCCACCAACCGTGTTTAATAAGGATTGAATGAAGGGATTAAGTCTATCTTCATTATCTATGTAGCCTACGCTACATGCCATGATTGCCCCTGCAGATATACCTCCTACAAAGACAAGATTAGGATCAATGTGATAGGTGTTTTTATTCGCGGCATCAGCGCGTAAAAATCGAATAGCACTTTTCATATCATGCATAGCCATTACAGAAACTGTTCCTATCGTTTCCATCGAGTACTCTGTGTCTAACAAGCGATAAGATATATTTGCCACTACAAAACCTCTTTTAGCATACGATTGACAAAAATCTTCTACTCTACTTCTATGACCACCAACAAAGCCTCCGCCATGTGCAAAAACCAATAAAGGTCGTTGTAGCATAGGATCATTATTGGGTTCATAAATGTCCATTTCCAAACTCACTTTATTGCCACCAATAGTCGTTTGCTCCGTATATACAATATTTGAAGTCACCTCAATATCTTCAAAGATGGTATTGAAATATCTAGGTATATCTCCACCATTCTGGGCACGTAAATAGATAAAACTTAAACACAATAAAAAAGTGGAAAAATATACTTTCATAACTCAAAAACTCTTAAAATTGGATTAAAATAGAATGGGTGACTTCTCAATTCCTTCATTCACAACGATAAAGGTACAAATTGTATCAATTCAAACCCATTTTCTATAGTAATGTTCAAAATGGTTACTTTAACTATTATAGGGAAAGTTGCTTCTTTGCCCGATTGATTTCTTTATAGGATATAATGTAAACTCCTGAATCCGCAATGTACTTTTTTAATCGTTCATTCATGAATACTTCATAGTCCGCATTTCTTGCCCTATAATCCGTGGCTATATGCTTCATCTCCTCTGTCGCTTTTGCAGGATGAATGAGATAATAAGTCAGACCAGATTTTAAATGATCAATCTTATCTTTTGTATATTCCAACCAATCTTCTGTGAATTGTCCCAGAGAATTGATCACCAAATGATCAAATAAGGGCCAGCCTAGTTTCTCAAGTTCTTTGATCTTGTCGCTGTTTTTTCTATCAGGATCGACTCTCTTCCAACCTCCTCGATTTAAATAATTCGTGATAGCGTTCTCTTGCCCCAACTGAACATAAATTTGAAAAAATGGATCTGCCATACAAGAAAACATATGCGAATCTATATGTGATATATCCATTCCAGATTGCTTGGCCAAATCAATTTGAGTTTGTAATTCAAAATAAACTTGATCAGGAGGAGCCAATTCCAATAATGGCTCACAACTTCTATGGAAGAATCCGTCTTTGTCAATAAGGCCAGAATTGATCTTTTGTACTGTTGTGGGCTTCCAACGATATGATTCCCATTCGCTCGTTAATGTCAAATGTACTCCTAAATCAGCAGAAGGGTGTTCTACTGCCCACATGGCTGCATTTTCAAAGGCCGGACAAGGAACCATTATGCTTCCGCTAGATACGATTCCCACTTCATGAAGATCTGAAAATGAATCGATGGTAGTTTGACACATCCCTACATCATCAGCATGAATAACAACAACTCTGTCTGTATCACTGAATCCAAGTGTTTTTAGTATTGGGTTGGCATTCATTGTATTATGATTCTTCATTTGACAATTTTGCTATTTGATCATAGTATTCATCGATTCTACTTTGAATTCGAATCTCAATTTCTGTTGACCATCTTCCCAACCTTTGTGCTTTTTCCAGTACTCGCTTATGCAGAATCATTGCATACACACTTGTGTTAAATGCTTTGAGACCATGATTCCTTTCCAATCGAGTCCCATCTTCAAATCTCCGTACATGACTCATTACTTGAGGATAAACCAAAAGCCTGCAATTGCGAATTAGTCTTATTTCAAAATCCCAATCTTCTGCACTTCCAAATGAAGGATCAAAAACTATACCCCCCAGTTTTTGCAATGCAGTACGTTTTATAGTCATCGAACATACTGGAAATAATGAGCCTCTAGTCCATCTTATATCTTCCCTTCCAAAGAAAAAAGGAGATGAATTTTCTACTAATCCTCTTCTTTCCATGTAGGTTAATTCAGCTTTCACATGATCATCAAATAATGCTGAATCCGCTGCTATAGCATCTGCTTCTTTAAATTCATCAAATAATTGCAACTCCCTTTTCATTTTATCAGGAAGAAAAACATCATCAGAATCCAAAAATGAAATATACTCACCCGTAGATACTTCAATCCCTCTATTTCTGGCATTTGAAATTCCTTTGTTCTCTTGATAGATATAAATGACTTCTGGGAAAGTACTATCCAATACTTCCTTTGTATTATCTGTTGATCCATCATCAATAATGATAATTTCAATACCAGTCATCTTCTGAGCTCGAATGCTATCAATTGCTTCAGCTATGATATAACCTCTATTGTAGGTAGGAATAATAACTGAAAATAGTGGGAGGGTTTGATCTGAAGTATTCAAAAGCAAATTAGTTTTTTGGGTCTCTTAAAAGTAAGGAATAAAATTCATTCTTAAGAAATCAATTCCTTCTCCTTGCGAATAATTCTATTAAAAATTATTTTTCTGTTAGCGTAAAATCCGAAAGTCCTAAATATTTGCTATTTTTAAAAGTAAACATTGGTAAAATCCTTTTGTGGAATTTTACTAATGAATTACCAATCCCTAAATAATGTTGATTTCTTAAGATTTTTGTTGCATGAACGCATGTTGAAAATTTGCAATTTTGTCGCAATAAATAAGGTACACATTAGAATAGAATCACATTATTCTAGTAAGATCAAAATGAATGAATAATAAAGAAATTACAAGAGATGATGATGCAGATCCATCTTTAGATTTACATTCCAATTATGATTCGTCCGAAATTATAGGAACTTGGTTCAATTGTGATCCAGACACGAGACAAATTCACCATCTGTCTATCATTGATTCTAATGGCGAATTATACATCCAGGTTTTTGCGGCTTTATCTAACAGTCATCTCGACTGGGGAACTTCAAAAATTGCTCCTTTTATCTCTATTCCTGATTCCAATCTCATTGGCGGTTTTACATGTTCATTTGACTTTGGATTTATGGAAACTCAAATTTGTTCCAATATTAAAAGAGGTATTTTAGTTATACAAGCTTATAATATCTTTAAAGATAATAGTGGTCGTCCTAATTATTATTCCAGAGAATTTTTCAATCAATAAACAAATTGTTTTATGCAATCTTCTTCCCCTAATAGTGCACCTATGATAGACCCTAAACTTTTAGGAACCTGGAACAATACCTGGAAAAAAACAACAGAGATTCGACAATTCAAATTGATTCAAGATGCTTCTACACTTTGGATGGAAATCGAAGATCCAACTAGCGAGGATAATCGTATTAAAAGATCTAAAGTTAAAATATATACATCTTCACCAAATTCAAACAAAGTTGTGGCGTATGAGGTCACGTTTGAATTAGAAGAAATGATTGCAAAAATGTCTATCAATTATAATAAAGGAATATTGATCATCGCTTGTTTCCACCTATACAAAGAAGGGAATCATGCTACTGATTATTTTACTCGACAATTCTATTCTAAAGTAGGTCAACATTAAGTACATGCGAATATTGATCACCTCAAACCACACCTATCCAGCACAGAGTAAATCTGCAAAAAGCTATGGTTTTGTTGCATGTGAATCTCCCTCTGGATCTGCACAACATATTCAAGACTTATTAGCCAAAGGTCTTGCTGAAAGAGGCCATGACGTTTTTTATTATCTTCCTAAAGGATGGGATTGCGATGCTCCAGCAGGAGTAAAATTTGTTTCTCAACCAATTAAGGATTTTGATATATTTCATGACAAACATCACGATGATATTTTTCGTTCAGATCATTTTATGCTGAAATACCCGGATGTTCCGTATGTAACCTCTTGTCATGTGGATTTCAAACATCTAAATCGACCTAGAAGTCTGTCCAAACCAAGTTGGATTTACGTTTCAGAAACACTGGCTTCTGCATATCAATCAGACCGATTTGTTTGGAATGGATTGGACCCTGATGATTTTGTCTATAAAACAGAAAAAGAAGACTACATTTTATTTATCTCAGCGCTAGGTAATGCGAAAAAAAAAGGGCTACATATTGCATTAGAATTATCTCGTAAAATGGGATTTAAACTGGTGATCGCTGGAGGGGCGAGAGAACAGGAGACCATCGATAAATACAAACAAATTGCAAAAGAATATAATGCTGAATATCTCGGGGATATTAAAGGTCGAGCAAAGGCCGAACTCTATGCGAATGCTAAAGCGGTTCTTTTCCCTACTCAACTCAACGAAGCGTGTGGATTGATCACCATAGAGGCCCTTATGTCAGGGACACCCATTATAGCGAGCACAAATGGAGCATGCCCGGAGTTGATTGATACAGAGACGGGCTTTACTTGTAGCACTGAAGCAGAATACATTTATGCTATAGAGAACATTCCTACGATCGATCCTGCAAAATGTCGAGCTAAAGCAATCAAAGATTACAATTATAAAAGTATGGCCGAAGGATACGAAAGAGAGTATCAAAAAGAAATCAACTATTTCCAATCTAGGTCTAAGAATTAGTCAAGGTTGTACTTACAACTATTTTTTAAAGTCATTTGGAGATATTAAAATTGTATTATTTCCCATTCTCCTTTAAAAAATCCGCTCTGATTTTTTCATAGATAGCTGTACATCTCATTTGTTCTTCTATAGAGGAGTTGAGGTCATTGCTCGGTCTCTGATCCAACAAAGAATAATGTCCAAAATCATCTTTCCCACTGGCAAGAACCGTCTTAAAGTGAGGCAACGTCTGTTGGTTTTCTGTATTGATATATCGAATGGCCAAACCGATCCGATCATTATTACTTTTATTGGCCTCTGAAGCATGTGCAATACTCAAATGATGAAGAGAAATCTGTCCTGCATTTAATTCAATATCGACAATTTCACCTTCAGGTCTCCCCTCTTCTATGGTAAGTCCTGACCCAAGCAAGACCTTTTTATTAACCTGTTCAAAATGATCAAACTTTAGTTTGTGTGTTTTGGGAATTACTTGCATACATCCATTTTCCGAAGTACTATTAGAAATAGCCAACCAGACGGACCAAAGATCGGGAGACTCAAGGCCCCAATATACTCCGTCTTGGTGCCACGGTATGAAGCCATCATTCTGTGCATATTTACAGAAAATGGAGGTACTATGAACCAGAATGTTTGGTCCAAGAATCGATTTCACTATTTCTACTATTCTTTTGTCGGTAACTAAGTCATACACCCATGAGTGGTACAAATGTGTTTGCTTGAGTTTTTCTGGTCCTGGATTTCCTCCTAATGCACTCCTTAGCGCATCGAAGTTGTTTTTATTTTGAATGACTTCTTCTGGCGAAAAAATTGTTAGAGGGTACAAATATCCATTCTCTTTGAGTTGTTTTAACTTTATATTATCCAGCATCTATTTTGAATTATAAATGCCATTTGGAACACATCGCTAGTCGAATGATATGTCGTTTACTGTCTTCACTAATAGGTCCTCGAGCATGAAGCATTCGTCGGTTGTCCACATAAATACTCTCTCCTGGTTCTAATCGTACAGCTATTGTTCCACTTTCTTTTTCTCGTTCTAGTCCTCTCTTGAATCGATCAATCAAAGCTAATTGTTCTTTAGTATATGCATCCTTGAGGTGCCACTCTGCAAAATAGATTTCTTCTTGCCCATCCTTAATCGTTAATAGCGGTTCCCATGGATGATATTCATTGCCTCCTTCTATCATTATATATCGTAAGCGTATACTTTTTAGCACCTCTTTCTCCACAGATGTAAAATCAGCTAAGATGTTACGTGAATCTATAAGTAATAATGCTCCAAACTTTTCATCTTGACGAATACAATACCATGATATACGATTTTGTCTCGGATTATCTGTATGAAAATCCAGAGCAAAATGTTTATAAATACTGGGTCGCGCATCATCTTCTGTCCAATACTTCCTTCTTTGTTCTTGTGCTTTATCCTTTTTAGGATCCAACTTCAACTCAGATTTTGACATTAAAAACCCTAATGACTCTGAGATCGATTGATAATCTTTTTCTATCATTTTATCACGGATATGAATATATCCATTTCGTAAAATTTCTTCTTCTATTAAATTGGTGTACTTCGGAATTTCGAAAGAATCTAAATCGCTTAGATCGGATGTTTGTAATTCATTCATTGGTTTTAATTTTTAAGGGATTTAATTAAATCAATTCATTTCTCTGTAATTAAATTATACTTTTCTAAGTGTGCATATTTTTCATCTAATGTTTCTCCTTCAATTCTATCAAAAAAACGGACATTTTTTGGGGCATTTGCCAGTCCTCTTGCTCGTACCCATTGTTCCTTTTTATTCACCGAAGGAAAATCTGGAGTCATAAAACGTATACTGAATCCTATTCTTGGCACATCTGAGTAACTTCTGTCTGAAGCATGCAACAAAAATGGATCAAATAATATCATCTGTCCTGGATCCAGCTCTAAGTAAGCTACATCCTTTTCATCAGGTTCTTCAACAGTTGTTAAGCATGTTCTCAATTGGTGATTTTCGTTCACTACGGTATGATGAGGAAACGTTTGCGTATGAGATCCTGGTACGACCTTTAAACATCCATTAGCTCGGGTCACTTCACTAATCGCTATCCAAGCAGACACACATGGAGTTTCGCCCATGGTGGAATATGCATTATCTGAATGCCATAACACAACTGAAGGAGAATATGGAAATTTTAATAATACCATTGAAGCTCTTATGAAAATATCAGGGCCCAACACCGCTTCAACATGATCTAGCATAACATCATTATTGACCAAATCATAGGCCCATTGAAAATATTGATGGCATTGCCGCAAAGCTGAACGATTGTTATGAAAATGAGCGATGATGTTCTCTACTTCACCTTTTATGCTATTCATTTTTTCAAGAGACTCCACTTGAATTCCTGATACAAATCCGTCTTTTAGATACTGTTCTTTAAATGAAGAAATAGTATTATCGATCACACAATAGGTTTTTCTGGCAGTAGAATGTGGGTAGCAAACTTGCATTGATCTATATGAAAAACGACACCTTTATTACCATTACATACATACATGAATATCCCAATATAAGGATTTCATTCCAATTTTACGATTTTCCTTTTTGATTTTATAGAACAAACCAATTGAAATTTGGAAGCATTAAAAAATATAAACACTACATTACTACGGCAATCTCAATTGGTTTTGATCTACCTTTCACTATCACATTTTCAAATGAAATATCAGTCTTAACTTCCATTGGCAAGGTCTCATATACTTCTTTAGAATAGATCAGTGAACTTCCATATTGCTTGTTCAATTGTTCGAGTCGAGCAGCAAGAATTACTGTATTTCCTGTGATAGAATATTGTCTTCGTTCATCATTTCCTACATTTCCCGTCACCACATTTCCAGCATGAAGTCCTATGCCTACTTTAGTCGGAATTACTTCTTTTGCAGCTACTTTAACTTTAAGGACTTTCAAAATTTCATTGGCTGCATTATAGGCATTCAGACAATCATTCCCTCTTGATAAAGGAGCTCCGAATGTAGCCATAAAACCATCTCCTAATAATTGATTCACCACTCCACCATGCTTTTCAATTAAATCAATCATAAATCCAAAAACACTGTTTTGATAGGCAATGATATCTGCAGGATCTTTCCCTTCGCAGAATACTGTAAAATTTCGGATATCGATAAACATGACACATACAAATCGTTCTTCCACTTTTGCTGGATCCGTATTTGAAATTAATGCTTCAGCCACTGCACCCGATACTTGTTGTTTCAACAGTCCTTTTATTTTTTCTTCAGCTGACTTCAACCGGGTTTGCGCTTCAGATAAATTTTTAAACGCTTTTGATATTCGTTGGTTATCTCTTCTTTTTATTCTATAGGCCCAAATTAACAACAGCGCAAAACCTGCCATAAAGGCTGCAACAATGCCTGCATTTCGTTGCCTTATCTTACTTATCTCTATCTCTTTAGCTTGTTGGACATTATCTGCCTTTTCTTTATTTAATAGTGCTTCCTGTTTTTGCAGATCAATGGTTTGTTGCGCAATCTCAAAATCTTTTTGTTGTTTTTCTTGCTCAATAATAGCATTAGCCTCTGCTGCTCTTGCCAAATCCAATTGTTGAGTTCTTAATCGAATCAAGTCTTTCTGACGTTCAATTTCAAGTATGTTATTGGTTTCTTTTGCTTTCGAAATTTCATTTTCCTTTATAGCCAAAGCAAGGATATTTTCTCGTTGAATACTATCCGCTCTTAGTGCATCTGTTCTTAAGGCCTGGTTTTTTGATTCCGTTTCTAATTGACTAATTTTCAACTTCTGAAAGTCTTGTTTCGCTTTCAAAAGACGGTTTTCTTTTTCTGCCCTCTCAATAAATTTTTGATTGTCAATAATTCTCTTTTGATTTAGTTGGTTTACAAATTTTAAAGAATCACTAAGTCTGGAATACGCTTCAAAATACTGGAAAGCTAAATCATATTCATGGGTAGCATTATGTACTTTGGAATAACTAGATAGAATTTCTGCTTCCAAATAAGGGTCATCCATCCCAATTCGACTTTCATCTGCTAATTCCAGATAATTAAGTGCATAAAAATAATCGTTATTGGAAATATGAATAGATGCAATCAAATGATACAAATAGGATAAATCTTCTTGGCTTTCGTACAGTTTTGAAGCAGCGTACAAATATTTCAAGCTCCTATCCAAATCTCCTAAATTAAAATAGCTCACTCCTAAATTTTGTTGGATCAAGCCCCTATCGTAGGTTTGGGCTTCGGGAATTAGTTCTAGAGACTTTTTAAAATACTCGATACTGAGTTCGTACTCCTTCATCCGATGATAAGAATAGCCAATATTGTTATAGACTTTTATGAGATCTGAAGATGGCGCTTTTTTATCCAAGAGCACCTCCTCTATGATTAGATTGTAATCCAAACTTTTTCCAAAAATGCCTGCTTGGGTATACATTTCTACTATTTCCCTGTATACTTCCAGATTTTCAGGATACTCAAACGCATCAATGAGCGTTTCATAATAAAAAAAAGAGCTGTCAGTCATTCCTAACTCCGAATAGCATTGTCCCATTTTTCGATATACGAGCAAGTTATTCCTCGATGGTTCTGATGCATCTTTATGGGAAGAAAAGTTGTACTTATAATATCTTATTGCCTCTTGATACAATCCATATTCAAAAAAATAATCACCCAACGCAATACTTAGTTCTGCCAATTTCCCATCATTGGATTCTAATGATTGACTGAATTCTTTTTGCAAAGAATAAAGGGCGTTTATATTGAGTGTATCTTTTAAATATTCAATATTTCTGGTCGACATCGATGTATCAACAAAAGTATTTTGACTCTTCACAGTAAAAGAAATCGCAATGAGAAAACAATATGTGAGCATCTTGACCATATCCCTAATTGAAAGCAAAATTGACACCCATTTTAAACATGAATGAAGGTTGAGGATTGTACAGCAAAGAATCAAAATCTACCGTCGCATCTATACCTCCATATCTAATATTAGTCAAATTTGCAAAATCTGCAAATGCATCTATCTGTCTACTAATTTTAAATTGGGACCGAATCCCCAGCGTGTAATATCCATTATTAATTAAGGAATCGACATTGTTATTTTGCAACGCCCCGGTAATCCTCAATTTATTTCTCGTCCAACTATTGGACATAAAAGAATGATTTAAAAAGAGTGTTAGATTCTTCACTGGGACGAATGACATGCGCACATGACCGATCAAGTTGGGTTGCGCTCGTACTACAGGTAATTCTTGTATTTCAGTCTCTAGGATATCATCAAAGAACAACTGAAGCAACCGTTCTTTGCCCTTAGAATAATTGAGATGAACATCCGTCCCAAATTGAATGGAAGGGATAATATTTCTCATTCTCAAACTGACTTGTGCCCCCATCAATCGAGTAAAGGAATTGGGGTCATTTTCAAATCCCCAGAAAAATGATCCGTCTTGTGTGTTGTTTACTATATCAAAATCAATAAAATCTGAGGTTTGTGTATAATACATGCTAAAATCCAAACTCAGGTTTTCAGAAGGATTGTATCGTAAGCCCGTTTCCACATTGATTGTTTCTTCCGGTTCCAAACCAGGTGAACCTGTCTCTATTTCTAATCCTCCATCTTTGGCTTGGATCGTATAAGATGAATTATTAAAATAGGCAGAAGGGTATCTAAAAGCCTGACTATATGATGCTCGGATACTAAATTCAGGTGATGCCTTATACAAAACACCAACTCTGGGATTAAATACAGGATCATTCACTAATAATCCATCCGACCTGATGAAACTCTGAACTCCAGCAATAGCAGATATTTTTCCGAATTTTAAATATGTTTCCATGTACGAACTTACAGAGGAAAAGGTCGCATTGGGGTTCACACTAAATGGAGGCGGGGAAATACCGTTCACCGTGCTGACAGGAACCTTCAAAAATCGTTCAATAGCATCTCCGTTTCCAGATTCTCCGGTTATTCCAAATGAAATGTTCACCGCCTTACTCAGTTTAAAGTTACTTTGAAGTTCTACTGAAACGTCATTAAAACTGCCCGAAACATATCTAGATCCAGATAAGTACAGGCTGTCTATACTTTGGCCTACATTTAAAGATGGATCAACATCTACTGGACCTAAGAAACCATATCCATACCCATTAGAAAATGTTCCAAATAAAGGCAAGACATATTTGTAGGAAGACAATGGATTAATGGAATAAGAAAGTCTATTCATTCGCACACTCAAATCCCATTTTTTAAATTCCTTCTTAAATGAAAAATGAGTAGATAATATTTCTTCTCCAATTAGACTTTGAGGATCAGCATAAGACACAGCAAATGGATTCAACCCTATGGAGCTGTGATCACTTCGAAACATTCGTTGCGCACTAAACTCAAATATACCCATCGTAGCAGAAAATCCAACATAATTGCTTTGATGTGGCAAACTGGATAATGTCGCGACACCAGTTGCACCTTCAAAATTTGGCTTATCTTCATATTGAATTAATTCTTGGTTTTGAAGGTTCAACAAGTCCTCATACTGCTGTGGATTATACAAAGAAGCTAAATCATACTTTATTTCTCTATCATTCATAGAGGTATATCCTCCAAACATTCGGACCTTCAGAATATTTCTTCCCAATGAAAACTTCCCGCCAAATAGAGCACTCAATCGAGTGAGGTTATTTTTCCCGATCTCAATGTCTGCCTGGGCAAAAGTAGGATATTCACTATCCTTCAATATAATATTGATCACTCCCGCTGCTGCATCTGGCCCATAAATGGTTGCTGCCGGTCCGTAGATCACCTCAATTCTTTCTGCCTGTCTAATCGGCAATTGACTTCCTATAGGCATTGCTCCTACTACAGAAGGTCGAATAGGAATATCGTTAATCAATATTTTTGCATACGTATTTCCATACAAACCTCGCATCATAAATGTTTCTCCATCCAATCCTGAACCAGGTTGTGAAACTCTGATACCAGGAAGATTTTTGAGCGCATCCACCAAGGTATAATATCCTTGTTCTCGAATTTCTTTTGCAGTAATTACAAAAACGGTAAACGGGAGGTCTGCTAAATCTTGTTCATTTCTCGTACCTGCAATTACTTTAGTGGAAGACTGGTCCAAAGAAGAGAAATCTAAATCTTCCAGCTCCAATTGATCATAGCGCAAAAAAGAACTGTCTTGCTGCGTATACCCAATACACCACCACACACTTAGAAATAGTACACAAGTTAACTTTCGCATGGTCTGGCTTTGGATTAAATATAGATAAAGTTCCATTGTATTCGGTACTATCTTATTACAATAAATCGCTTGACTGAAAAATTTCCTTTTCCATCCATCAGTCGCACACAATAAATACCCTCTGAATAATTCGTAAGATCAATGGTCAATCTTTGCTTTGCATGGAGTGATTGAATAATGGTTTGATTCATCTCATTAAATATTTCCATTTTATAGTATGAACCATCACTTATCGAAACACTTAAATATGTTTGAGCGGGATTAGGGAAAATATCAAAGTCAATTGAATCTGTTGTGTTTACCGAGGTAATTAAATCAAGACCATCACAATCTTCATCTATCCCATTATTCGCAATCTCTTCCGCTTCTGGGTTTATATCCGCATTGCCATCGTCACAGTCTTCATCTGAATTAAATCCATCCATATCTTCATCAATTACTAGTACTATGTCATCACAATTCTCGTCCACATCATTATTCGCAATCTCTTCCGCGTCTGGGTTTATATCCGCATTGCCATCGTCACAGTCTTCATCTGAATTAAATCCATCCATATCTTCATCAATTACTAGTACTATGTCATCACAATTCTCGTCCACATCATTATTCGCAATTTCCTCCGCGTCTGGGTTTATATCCGCATTCTCATCGTCACAATCTTCGTCTGAATTAAATCCATCCATATCTTCATCAATTACCAGCACTATGCCATCACAATTCTCGTCCACTTCATTATTCGCAATCTCTTCTGCATCTGGGTTTACATCCGCATTCTCATCGTCACAATCTTCGTCTGAATTAAATCCGTCCACATCTTCATCAATTATCAGTACTATGCCATCACAATTCTCGTCCACATCATTATTTGCAATCTCTTCTGCATCTGGGTTTATATCCGCATTCTCATCGTCACAGTCTTCATCTGAATTGAATCCGTCCATATCATTATCTATCACTCCAAAACTAAAATCTGTTACAATGGGCAAATGATCTGAAGAAATAGTAGTTTCATTTTGGGACAATCCTAGTGCAGCCAATTCTTCAGAGGTAAGAAATTCTGTATTGAGAACAAAACCGTTTTGACTGTCCATCACCGATCCTGAATAAAACATCCAATCCAATTTACCTGGGTTGTAGCCACTATTTTCATTTCTCCAAGTATAATTGGCAGGGTACCCAGTCACGTATGGGTTTACATCTTCAAAATCGCTTCCATCCCAATCTGGTTGAAAGTCAGTACCGTATTGATTTTCATTCACAATGTCTCCACTTGTCATACTGGTAACATTTTGTACCAGCCCCACCATATTAAAATCGCCTGTAATGATGATTGGTGCATTGTCTTCGTACAAAAAACTTACTTGTTTGTCTCGAACAATAGATAAAATGTGATCTATTTCTAATTGTCGAGCAATATCATTGTCACAGCATGGCAGGTGTACATTATAGATAATTAGCGGGTTGTTCTCATCATCATACAATAAAAATATTCCATTGCCATCTATACTTTCTGATGCCTCTAGATAATCTCTTGTAAATACCGCTACATCCTGGCCTCTTTTGGCATATTGCCAAGAAGAACCATCATCGTTGGGTAAGTTTTCATTCAAAAAGTTCGCAATATCCTCCATTGGAGTACCGTAGACTTCTTGCAAAGCCAGAACATCAGGGTTCATACTTTGAATCACATTCTTCACATGTTCTGCTCGATCTTCATCTAAAAAACCATCATTCTCAACATTCCATGACATGACTCTCAGCAATGAATTATTGGTCTTTTCAAGCTTAAAATCTTTCATAAAAGAAGGCAAGGATTGCATCTGATATTCCATCCCTCCACTTTGATTGGGAATAACGTCTCCCCCATTCCCATTGTCCACAGAAACGGAAATCGTATTGCCCATAGTCATTGTTCCTTGATCGGTCATCAACTCTCTTCGAATAGCCACCTCAAAAATATTTGAGGTAACAGTGGGAAGAGAAATTAATTGAAGATCACTATGATTGCCATTAAATGTACTCGTTGGATAATTGATAAAGGCACTTTTACTTCCAAAATAATAGGTGATTTCAGAGCCTAATCCATTTGCTGAATATCCTGTTCCAGCATTATTGTCTGCATCAATATAAATGGAGATAAATTCATCATCTTGCAAGTCAAAAAAGACATCTGTTTCTATTTTTATGTATAGATTATCATCATCATTGGATACGGCAAGACTGAGGAGATCCAATCCTGGAAAGTTATCGTTCTCTTCAATTTGAACGCTGTTCTCTGTCCAATCATCAAAACTTCCGTCTACCGCAATTTGCCCCATAGAAATACCAGAAAAGCAAAATAAAATCAAAAATTGTAGGTGTAGTAAATAACGATTCATAATGGAAAACATTGAGCACGTGACTTGGTAGAATTCCCTCCACTAATTCAGAGGCTAATTCATGTGATAAATTAAAATGTGAATATAGCCAAATGATTGGTTAGGATATTGAAGTGAATTAAAAACGTAAGTTAAGATGATTTGTGAGTGACAGTTTTCAAAGTAAACCACTTTTTAAGGAACTTAGAAAAATCTAAGTGAAGAAAATAATATAAGATTGGACGTTGTAGTGTTGTTAAAAGTCAAAATTGTGAAGGAACCGACAGAAATCTTTTAGGTGGGCAAGGTAAGCATCAATGACATGCAAAGGAATGAACTAATTTATAACAATTCATTATCAGGACTCTTTCATCTGCAATGCACTTTGCTGAGAAAACAAATCAAACAATTGCGCGATCACTACGGCCAATAATGGTGTAAGTAGATATAGCATACGAGCCAATTCGAAAGAAAGCAATGCCTGAATAAGCACGAGTACGGCAAGCAGTAGCCATAGTTTGGAGAGGGATTTATAGAGCTCAATTCTATACTTCTTCAAGAATACCCCTACAAGAATAAATACATTCCAAACACCACCAATCGATAAAACTTCATATGCTCCATGGAAGGAAAACAATCTTCGTAAAGAATCAGGAATAACTGAAAAATGAGATACATCTCTAGTAAAGCTTTCACCAAATTCAGCTCCAATAGATTGATCAAAAAAGTACCTGAAAGTAAATATAGCCACCCCAGAAATTACTAAATGTAGAAGGATTTTGGGATAATACTTCTTTTCTAAAAAAAGGAGTAGCGGAATAAAAAAAATAAAAGCTTCTTTGGCCCAAGGGCCTAAATAGACGGCTAAGATCAACATCCAAAGTTTATTTTTCAAGATGCCCAACAACAATAAGCCCAAAACAATCAAATATAAACTATCCACTAAAGCAGAACCAGAAATCACCAAGGTCCAACGACAGGTCAACACACTAAATACCCCGATGATAGCAGGCCATATTTTAGACGATCCAATGACTGCCTGACAAATCCGAAATAGAAGAACAGCATAAACGGACATCAATAGTGAATTGACAACCACAAAAGACATAATCCGTGAAAAATCACCGGGAAAATCATTCGGTGACAAAAGTGTAAATATTGGTCCAAAAATAAAATGTAGCCCAGCAGCTAAAAAGGGGATGATTATTCTATATCGTCGCACTGGATGTTGATCAAAATCAAATTCAGATAGTCCTACATATGTTTGCACATCTACATTTGACATATGATCATATACATCTGCAAAACCAAATGCAGTGCTAAAAATTGCAGCAAAAAATAAAATGAATAAAAACCAATTAGATTGAATATCTATATTTTTAAGTATGCCCATTTAGTCTCTCTTAAAACCAATTCCCTTCTTCTTAAAGGCTTTGGAATCCGCTAAAATATCTAACTTCAGCACATCTTCATAACTAATCAGGCGTTCATTCTTTTTGGTTCGCTTTTCAATAGGTAATTTTGAGTAGCGTAAATTTTGATGTTTGACCAATTCCACAATTAACTTCCGCACTGTTCTTGCATTACCAAAATATTTATCACGGGTTCGATAGAGTTCAGTCAATAAGTTTTTCATCTCAGCTCCTGCCTTTGCAGACAATCGCATACTTTTGTCTTTTACCATTTTCTGAGCAATCTCAAAGAGTTGAATTTCTGTATAATCTTCAAAATGGAATGTTTTATCAAATCTTGAACTGAGGCCAGGATTGGCTTTTAGAAACGTTTCCATATTGCCTGGATAGCCTGCTGCAAAAACAAAAAACTCTCCACGATTATCTTCCATTCTTTTCAAAATAGTCTGTATCGCTTCATTCCCAAAGTCACCTTGCATTCCATTAAAATTACTTAGGGCATACGCTTCATCAATAAATAACACACCACCCATAGCCTCATCTATACGCTCTGCAGTTTTAATTGCTGTCTGTCCCACAAAACCAGCGATCAATCCTTGTCTATCTGTCTCCACAATGTGTCCCCGTTCCAACACTCCTAGTGCCTTATACAACTTAGTTAATATTCTGGCTACGGTAGTTTTTCCTGTCCCAGGATTCCCTACAAATACCGTATGAAATGAAAAACTACTGATAACACTCCTCCCTGCCTCTCTATGATATCTAACAATGTCAACTAATTCTTCAATTTGAGATTTCACATTCTCAATACCTATCAGGCTATTCAACTCATCCAGTGCAAGTTTCAATAATTTATCATCTACTGGAATTTCAGGAATTAATAGTTTCTCTTCTTTTTGCAGACGATTCATGTCTTTTAATGTGATTCTTTTCAAATCACCCAAGGACAATTTATCAGGATTTTTACGTGCCATGATGCGCAACCCTAAATTAATCTTTGCTTTATCAAGAAGGTCATGCACATACCTTGCATTTCCAAAAGAGACACTTCTTCTTCTATATTCTTCTGTAATGATATCGTCCAAAACCACTTGTGCTTTAGGATCAAAATCGATTTCCTTATCACGAGCGGCCAAATCTGCGATTTGCAGTAATTCTTGGGGCGTATAATCTCTAAACTCAAAATAGTGTTTGAATCTAGATCTCAAACCAGGGTTAGAATCAATAAAATTGGTCATTTCTTTCGGGTAACCTGCGACAATCACCGCAAAATCACCGGTACCATTACTCATTTCTTTAACGAGTATTTCTATAACCTCTCGTCCAAAATCTTTACTATCATCATTGGACCTGGCAAGTGCATAAGCTTCATCAATAAATAAGACTCCACCCCGGGCCTTAGCGATTGCTTCCTTTACTTTCGGAGCAGTTTGCCCAATGTATTCACCTACAAGATCCACCCGATCCACTTCATGGACGTGTCCTTTTTTCAATAATCCCATTTTGTGATACAACTGACCCATCATTTTCGCAACGGTCGTTTTCCCAGTACCTGGATTTCCTCTGAACACAGAATGGATGTTTATTCTATCATCTTCCTTAAATCCTTTCTCTTTCCTTAAGTTCAAGAATTTGATGTATTGGGCGTGGTCTTTTACCTTTGTTTTTATTTCCTGCAACCCTACTAATTTATCCAACTTGGCCATGACTTCTTCAAAGGATAAGTCCGGTTGGGTATGATCCGCAAATGGAGTTGAAAATTCCTCATAAGGCAAATGAACTTCTGGGATTCCTTCTTCAAAATCATCAACAACTTCATAATGAATCGTGGCAACGGTACGATCCATGAAGATAATTTCGACTGAATATTTCCCTTTCCTCCACGATGCCGGTGTATTACTTCCCCATCCGGCTGATGTAGAAATAATGTCCATTCCTTTTTTCACATTAATCAATCGAATAATCTGACCTTTCAGTTCTTTTGCTTCGTTGTAGTATTTTATAAACAACTCACAATGCCAATTCATATTCTTCTTGTGGTTCTCAAGGAGAATTTCTGAGTGAATGTAGCGTGTATCTCGAGTAGAAAAATTTTTATAATACTTTCTCTCTTCAGCCATCACATCATCAAACTGGCCTTCATATAGTTTTAAAGACTTGATAGAAAATGCTGTGTTTCCAGACAATTCAAAATCTAGGCCAACATCCTCCACATAAAAATATTTTGTAGCGACTAATTCTCCTTCAATCCATGCTTCCCAATAATAGGTGCCATTCTTCCAAAATGCCCCATCTTTTTTGTTTCCCCACCCTTCACGTACAAAAATTACACTATCGTATTTACTGACTTTCTTTTTGAATGAAAGATTGCAAACCTCTTTTTTCTTACCCTTAATCATGTAGCACTTAAACTCCACATTCACTTCCCATACCTTATGATCAAAGAACTTATTGTAAAAAGTGAGTTCAGCGTATACATATGAAGTAGAAAATCGATCAAATACTTGGCGATATTTTTTTCGATTGTTTGCTAGCCACTCTGTGGAAGAGTATACTTTCAGTTCTTTAAACTTGTATTTTTTAAATTCAGGACTTGAAAAGGATACTGGCATTTAATAGGTATTATCTTAAACTGTGAGATTGAATTATAATCTTAAGCTATATTAAAAGTATTTTTTAGTAAAATCAATATTTGACTCAATTAATTTCTGGATTTATTTAGATGTATAACGAATGAAAAGTAAAGATCGCATAAGTTCTTTTTTTTATTTTTCAATTATAAAGTCCTATTCAAACATATTTATTTTTGGCTTTACACTATTTGTATATTTTTGTGGCTTAAATAAAGGTAAGAGTAGTTATGGATTACAGTAAGTTTGGAAAAATTAAGAACTTTATTTTTGATGTAGATGGGGTCCTGACCGATTGTGGTTTGTTGATTACGGAAAAAGGAGAGTTTCTGCGAAGAATGAATGTTCGAGATGGTGCAGCGATAAAAATTGCACTTAAGCAAGGTTTTCGTGTAGCTATAATTACCAAAGGAAATTCAATTGGTGTAAAGGATCGATTACTTTTTTTAGGTGCAGATCCAGTATTTGATAATGTTTCAGACAAGTCGAAAGCTCTTAAATCACTGGAAGAGGATCACAATTTTGATCTGGCCCAATCTTGTTACATGGGAGACGACTTAGCCGATTTAATAGTTTTTGACAAAGTACTACTGGCTACTTGTCCTAATGATGCAATACCGGAAGTAATCCAAAAAGCTGAATTTGTATCTTCTAAAAAAGGAGGACATGCCTGCGTTAGGGACCTGATTGAACGTGTGCTTAAAGTACAAGGAAAGTGGGGACAAGACTATTAAAATTTACACCTTAGTTTTAATTAAATAGATGAATCGAAATGCAAAGTAAAGAAACAAATTGGCTCTGGATTAAAAAGTGTCTGTTGGCTTTTGCGATCACTTTTGCAGCATTTTCGATCAAATACCCGAACTTGGTAGGTGACCCAAATAATCAAGTATTCTTTTCCAATGGAGATTTATTGGTGACATTATACGATATGATCTATCATGTGCGCTATGATTCTGACGGCACATTTTCAGGTATGAATTACCCTGAGGGAGACTATTTGTTCATGACCGATGCCAATGGATCCTTTGCCACTGTTATGCGCTGGGTAGACACCTATTTATTTGATATTGACAAGCATATTTCAGGCATATTAATGACCTGTATCTATTTACTTTTAGGTGTCTGTGGAATGTTTCTTTTTATGATTCTTAGAACCGCAGGTATATCCGATGTATTGGCCTATATCTTAGCCCCTTTGATCACTTTTCTTTCTCCTCAAATGGCTAGAATTGTTTGCCACTTGAGTTTATCATTTCCTTTTGTGCTGCCCATGGTTATGTTATGGACCATGAGAAAATATAAGGTCCCAAAGCTGGAATTCTGGGATATCATCTTTGCTTTTGTGACTTTTTTCTTTTTTATGAACAATGCCTATATCGGCTTTATCATGTGCATGTTTGCAGGACTTATAGGCTTTTTCTTATTCATCAAAGGGAGAAAAGAGAAATTACACAGGACATCATCAATAATTATTATGACTACCCCTGTCGTCATTACCATTTTAGTTTATGTTCTATTAAAGATCAATGATCCATATGACGATAGATTAGAAGAACAGTGGGGCTTCTTTCATTACCACACCAAGCTGTATAGTCTGTTTTTCCCTAAATATTCTCTAGCTGCGAGTTGGATTCCTAAATACCAAAATGGAGATAATAGATCGATTGAATGGACCAATAATTTGGGACTAGTACCTATGGGATTGATTTTATCCTATTTCGTTTACAGTATCCGAAGAAAATTTGATAAAACATTAAAGCCTTTGTTAGAGCGTACTACTATGATGTGGTGTTTTTGGTGGGCCTCTTTCTTGATGTTTTTGTTTGCTTCAAACACTGCCATCTTTCCAATTCAAGATTTGATTGAATCGTATATGGACGTCTTATTGATGTTCAAATCTTCAGGACGGTTTTCTTGGCCTTTGTATTTTGTTGTTGCTCTATTTGCAGCAAAAATATTGCAGGCTTGGATGAAACGATTAGAAGCAAAAAAACAATATACCTCCTATTTGTTATTGCTTCCTCTGGTACTTTTTTATGCCTATGAGGCCAATTTCTACATGGATAAACGGATGGACAGAGATCGAAAAAACTACTTGACATCTCCACAAATTGATGATGTAATGCATGATTTAGATTCATTGCAGATCAATCCAGATAATTACCAAGCGATGTATGTGTTGCCTCTATTTGTTGGCTGGAATGAAAAAATACGAGCAGGAGTATACAATAGATCGGAATTGGGTGCCCTTCAGATTTCGTCGGCTTCTGGAATTCCTATGATCAATGGACGATTAAGTAGAAACTCTACTTCAAAAACACTTTTGGCAACACAAATGTCATCCCATCCATTGATAGAGAAAAAAGCGCTTGATCTGTTACCCAATGATAAACCTCTGATTTTAATTCAAGGTCGACCTATCAAAAATAGATTGAGTATTGGTGAACAAAATTTGAAAGAGATAGCGCGAGAAATTTACAACAGAGAGAAATATTTTGTTTTTAAAGTAGATCCTCAAACCATCAAAGACAATCGTAATAAATGGGTAAAAAAAGCTCAAGATTATCGGCAAAATGTG
>JARGNR010000221.1 GCA_029212405.1 Saprospiraceae bacterium | reverse complement strand
CCTGTTTTTGAACTTGAATTTTGTGATTTGGACTTAGTAGCACAATTGCCTACTCTTTCTGAAAATGGCTATACAGGAAGTTGGGAAGGAAATACCAATATTGAGTTTGCTGGGGGGACGTTTATTCCTTTTACGTTTAACGTAAATGGGAACCAAAATAACTGCATCGAGTCGTACGACTTTGAATTTTTTGTACAAGAAGGGGTTATTCCTGCATTTTCAATTGACGAGGTTTATTGCCTTTCAGATGATGAAGAGTATATCTTACCTCCTGTTTCCGAAGAATTTGTAGAAGGTAACTGGGTTCCAATAAATACGTTTAATCCAGCTGAATTAGGAGAAGGGGCGTATTCATTTACATTTATTCCTAGTGATGCTTACTGTAATATTCCATTTGAGTTGACCATTGAGGTGGAGCAAGGAAGTCAACCAAGTTTTGATTTACCAGAAGAGTTTTGTACACAAAATGACTTTTTTGTATTGCCAGAACAATCAAATGATGGGATTTCAGGCACATGGTCAATGGATTCAATTGATCTTTCTGAATCATTAGATTTTGGAGTAGTTGTTTTTACTCCAGATGGAGGAGCAGGTTGTATTGAAGAGTTCAGTTATACCTATTCAATCAATACAAGTGTGAGTCCAGAATTTGATCTGCCTGAAAGTTATTGCCGAGAAGATGTAGTGATTACGTTTGATCCTATTTCTGAAGATAATATAGAAGGATCGTGGACACCCAGTCAGTTTAATCCAGATACTACAGGGAGTGCCATTTCAGCCATTTGGTTGCCTGAAAATCAGAACTCTTGTATACTCCCTCTAGAAATTTCTGTCCCGATTATCGATAAAGCAATGATAGCTTTGACGCTACCAGAAAGTGTTTGTGCGGGGGATTCAATCTATGTTTTGCCAGCTATCGATAGCATTGCTGGAACATGGAATATTGAGGTCATAGATTTGATGACTGCGATAGATTCTTCCGTGGTGGTAGAATATTTGGTAGACGAAGATCAATGTTATGAGGATTTTTCAGATGAGATATTCGTATCAGATTTAGCGGTTCCAGAATTCTCCATTGCAGATTCGTATTGTAGTAGTGATTCGGTTTTTTCACTTCCATCAACATCTGAAAATTCCATTTCAGGGACTTGGAATATAAATCCTGTTGATCCTTCCATGCAGTCATCTATCCTTGTTGTTTTTACTCCTAATGATGAAGAATGCAGCGAAACATTTAGTCAAACACTTAATTTTTTAGAGGTGGTCCAACCTGAATTTGAACTTCCTCAAGTTCTATGTGAAGACGAAACTCCCTTGGAATTTCCATCCATTTCAGATAATGGGGTCAATGGATCATGGACAGAAAGTGTACTAGATCCGTCAACAACCGGTGCAGGTAGTATTAGCAATATATTTACCCCAGATGATGTTAGCTGCACAGCTTCCTATTCCATTACCATTGAGGTACTAAGTTTTGAAAACGTTTCCATAGGAGTAACAGATCCAACAAGTTGTGAAACGGAAGATGGGGCCATTCAGGTTATGGGAGCAAGCCCAGATATGCAAATGTCTACCGATGAAGGAGTGACATGGAATTCGGTTGCAGATATAGAAAACCTAAGTAGTGGTTCATATGAAGTACAATTAAGGTATGAAGCATTGCCTTCATGTATACTTACTTTAACACCGCAGCTGAATAGCCCAGATGCACCTAGTATCGAACAACTTGTCGTGACGGATCCGAGTGCTTGTGATGAAGAAGATGGCAGTATCGAATGTGATGCAGAAGGAGATGACTTGGAATATTCCATAGATGAAGTCAACTGGCAAACTTCCAACCTCTTTGAAAATTTAGGGCAAGGATCGTATGTTATTTTTGTTAGAGTAGTAGGTCAGGAGGATTGTGTGAGCAGTGTTTCTACGGATTTAGAAGACACATCCAGTATGGAAATTTGTGATGGAATCGACAACAATTGTGATGGAGAAATTGATGAAGGACTGCCGACGGAGAACTATTATGCAGATACGGATATGGATGGTTTTGGTGATGCCAATGAGATGATATCCGATTGTTCACAACCTGAAGGATTTGTAGTAGACAGTTCCGATTGTGATGACACGAATGCTGATATTTATCCAGGGGCAGAAGAAATTCCAAATAATGGTATCGATGAAGATTGTGATGGTTCAGATTTGATTACAGCGGTTCATGAATTGGACGGACAAAAAATAGACATCTATCCGAATCCCACGACTGGCTGGGTCACAATAGAAATGGAAAAAAGCAAAGATATTACACATTCCCTGTTTGATTTGCATGGAAGGTGCTTGGTAAGAAATAAATCTTTGAATACGATTGATTTAAGTGGGTATGAGAATGGTATTTATTTGATCAAGATTACCAATCAGGTGACGATGGAATCTGTTGTCGAGCGAGTGGTGTTGAATAAATAGGGGAGGGATTGGATGAAAGAGTAAATAATCTCTTTCATCCAATTTTATTCTAGGGATATTCACCAAAAGCAAATATCCTTATACTTCAATAATCTTAAACTTATTACTTCAGAACAATTAACCCATTTAATTCTTTTTTTGCCTAAATACGAGGTATTGATTTTTAATCAAGTATGTTCGTTCGCCACGACAGGCGTTCATTTTTTGCATTGCCAAAAAA
>JARGNR010000086.1:2699-25850 GCA_029212405.1 Saprospiraceae bacterium | reverse complement strand
CACTATCCTTTTTGACGGTAAAATAGAGATGGGAAGCATGGATAAGAATAATGACAAAGTAATAAGTGGATTTTCAAAACTTAGTAAAGCAGGGAAAATAAAATGGTTGGCTGAGAATTTTTTCAGTGACCCTAAGAAAGTACATGATGTTTTAGAGGACTATTGGCACTCCAATAAAGAACAACAAGAAGTATTAGATGGATTCAGTGAAAATACCATAAGTAATTTCCCTATGCCCTACGGAGTAGCTCCAAATTTTGTTATTGATGGGAAAACCTATGCTGTACCCATGGTGATAGAAGAAAGCAGTGTTGTAGCCGCGGCATCCTCAGCTGCCAAATTTTGGATGTCAAGAGGTGGGTTCAAAACAAAAATAATAGGGACTAAAAAAATAGGTCAACTTCATTTTAAATTTAATGGAGACACACCTACTTTGCAAGATCTGATGCCTGACTTGACTGCTTTTCTCAAAGCAGGAACTGCAGATTTGACTAAGAATATGATTAAAAGAGGCGGAGGTATTTCATCCATTGATTTGGTCGATTTTTCAGACCGAGAACCCTATTACTATCAGTTGAAAGTAAGTTTTGAAACTTGTGACTCGATGGGTGCAAATTTCATTAATTCGATATTAGAGCAATTTGGTATTTTGCTAAAAGAGTTTTTATTAACTCGATCTGAATTGAAAGAAGATGAAAAAGATGTAGAAGTGATCATGGCCATATTGTCTAATTTCACTCCAGAATGTTTGGTAAGGGCAGAGGTATCTTGTAGAGTAGAGGAGTTAGGAATATTTCCAGTAGGTATCTCTAGTGCCGATTTTGCGGAAAAATTTTCTTTGGCGGTAAGAATTGCTCATTTGGATCCGTATAGAGCGACAACTCATAATAAAGGGATATTTAATGGAGTCGATGCTGTGGTTTTAGCAACAGGTAACGACTTTAGAGCAATAGAAGCGTGCGGACATGCCTATGCTTCATTAGATGGGCACTATAAAAGTCTATCGCATTGTAAAGTAGAGCATGGAGTTTTTAAATTTTGGATAGATCTTCCTTTGGCAGTGGGAACTGTTGGAGGACTAACATCCCTTCATCCAATTGCAAAAACTTCTTTGGAAATGCTAGGCAAACCAACAGCAAAAGAACTAATGAGTATTATTACATCTGTGGGCCTTGCCCAAAATTTCGCAGCATTACGATCTTTAGTTACCACAGGAATTCAACAGGGGCATATGAAAATGCACCTTCAAAATATTTTAACCCATATGAAGGCTACAAAATCTCAAACCAATGTGGCCATTGAGTATTTTAAGGATAAAACCGTTTCCTACAGTGGAGTTAGAGAGTTTTTGGACAAAGTAGAATAATTAATTTTACTATTTAGAGAAAATATCATGATTATTTGAAATTATATTTAGAATAACTTATGTTGGGGATAATAAGTGTTAGACTCATTACAAAACATATTACAAAAACTAAATAAATAATTAAAAATGGATTTAAGAGACCTTTTTCAAGGCCAAATCAATGATGTACTGGTAGATCAGATTTCAAACCAATTTGGTATCAATAACAGAGATCAGGCAGAATCTGCTGTCGAAGGTGGATTTACAACACTTCTAAACGCAATCTCTAAAAATGTAGCTTCACCATCAGGTGCAGAAGGATTGGCAGGGGCATTGGATAGAGATCATGATGGTAGTATTATTGATGATATCGCGGGATTTCTAGGTGGTACTCGACAAGCTGATAATACCAATATGCTCAATGGTGCAGGAATTTTGAAACACCTTTTAGGTGGTCAGCAAAATCATGTGGTAGAAATGCTTGGTAAGGCTACAGGTCTTCACAAATCACAAGCAGGTCAAATGTTAATGTCATTGGCTCCAGTGGTTATGGGAATGTTGGGAAGACAGAAAAGAGTGAATAACCTTGATCAAAAGTCTATGGCTGACTTGATTACAAGAGGGACTCAGAATTTTAATAGACAATCTCCTACGAATACCAGTCTTATTACAAAGATGTTGGATAGAGACGGCGATGGGAGTGCAATGGATGAAATCATGAGTATGGGTGCAAAAGCACTCTTCGGAAGCATCTTTAAAGGAAGCAACTAAGGATTACATCCAAAAGGATAAATATAGCAGTGTCAGTGGAAATTGACACTGCTTTTTTATTTGAGTAAGTTTTAAATTCACACTGATGTGTTTTATAGTATATTAAATCACACTCGTCGAATTTTAAGAATTGTTTTTATTATTTCATGCAATATTGCAACCGCAACCAGTCTTATGTTATTTACCCAGTATTTTTTTAGAATGCTTTCTTACTAAATTAATACTGTCTCTTTTTCAACTAGAAAACTAATAACTATGAATGGTACTAATTCCTTTTTTCTTTTCTGTGCGGGAGCTGATCAAAGTATACTCAAAAGAACTCCTACTGATGTAAATAAATATGCAAGTATAGGGGCAACAGTTTTTTTTACAGGACTTTTTGCTTCTATTGCAGGCGGTTTTGCCCTTTTTTCTGTTTTTAAATCTGTTATTATTTCTATCCTATTTGGAGCGGTGTGGGGCCTGATGATTTTTAATTTGGACCGATACATCGTGATGAGTATCAAGAAAAAAGATAGCCGATGGAAAGAGTTTACCATGGCCCTACCTCGATTGGTTTTGGCTGTTCTTATTGCATTTGTAATTGCAAAACCATTGGAATTGAAATTGTTTGAAAGTGAAATCAATTCAGAGTTGGTTTTGATGGAGCAAGAGCGATTTAAAGAACAAGAAACAATGCTAAGAACTCGGTTTACTCCTGAAGTACTAATGATTCAAGGAGAAATCGATGCGTTAAATTCTCAAATTGAAGTAAAAAGAGCTAAGCGAGATGAACTCAATCAGATAGCGATTGCAGAGGCGGATGGAACAGGAGGTTCTGGACAAAGAAATTTAGGTCCTATATATAAGGC
The DNA here is from genome assembly GCA_029212405.1 of Saprospiraceae bacterium. Taxonomy (GTDB): domain Bacteria; phylum Bacteroidota; class Bacteroidia; order Chitinophagales; family Saprospiraceae; genus CAJXUU01. The sequence continues at coordinate 22,883 of JARGNR010000086.1, read as the reverse complement.
CAAAAAGAGAGATGCTGATTTGGCTCAACAAGAGTTGAATATCACCTTAGCGACGCTTAATCCAGAGATTGAATCTAAAAGAAATCAAATCAAAGAGATTGAATCCAGTATGAATTCTGGCTTGAATGAAATGGACAAAGTGAAATTAGATGGGTTTGCAGCAAGATTGGATGCGCTGGGAAATTTATCTGAAAAGAGTACAACCATATTTTGGGCAAGTATATTCATCACCTTACTATTTATTGCCATTGAAACTGCCCCTTTATTTGTAAAGTTGATTTCTGAAAGAAGTCCTTATGATTTTCGACTGGATCAACATGAAACATTAGCTTCAAATATTCATTCATCCTATGTGAATAAATTGAATACAGTTACTCAAAATGAGAATCGGTTTTTTAAACAAACGGAAAAGTATCAAACGCTAGAAGCGATTTCTGCTGAGAAAGAATTAATAAAGAAAGTTATTGAAACAGAGGTGGGCCTAATAAAAGAAAAGCCATTGACTTGGCAGGAGTACAGGAATATGGGAAGAAGATTCGGATAGTCGATGAGGGAGTCAAAAAAAGGAGAACACTAAAAGCTCAGTATTCTCCTTTTTATTTTATTCAATGGTGATTATACTTTTTTAACAACAATTGCGCTAGCTCCTCCACCTCCATTACAAAGGGTTGCACAACCAATTTCTCCATCATTTTGACGTAAGACATGGTTCAGCGTTGTTAATATTCTAGCACCCGAAGCTCCTAGAGGATGGCCAAGTGAAACTGCTCCTCCATGCACATTTACCTTATCTTCTGAAATATTAAGTTCCTTATTAAATGCTAGAGTAACTACAGAAAAGGCTTCATTTACTTCATAAAAATCGACATCATCTTTTGTTAGGTTCGCTCTCTTTAATGCTTTTGGTGCGGCCAAAGTTGGTGCCGTAGTAAACCATTCTGGTTCGTGTGCCGCATCAGCAAATGATAGCACTTCTGCAATAGGTTGGAGTCCATATTTTTGTACTGCATCTTCGCTCGCTAAAATCAGAGCTGAGGCACCATCGTTGATTGTGGATGAGTTAGCAGCAGTGGCTGTACCTTCTTTGCTAAATGCAGGTCTCAAAGCTGGTATTTTGTCAAACCTTACTTTTTTATACTCTTCATCTTCAGAAATGATCAAATCATCTCCTCTTCGTTGAGGAACATTTACAGATACAATTTCGTCTTTAAATTTACCATTGTCTGTGGCATCTGCAGCTCTTTTATAGGATTGAATAGCAAATTCATCTTGTTGCTCTCTTGATATATCATATTTTACAGCGGTTGCATCGGCACAATTTCCCATGGCTTGTTGATTGTAAGCATCCGTAAGTCCATCTTTTTGTAGTCCATCAATGATTTGACCGTGACCATATTTATGACCCCATCTTGCTTTGGGGATGTAGTAGGGTATATTTGACATACTTTCCATACCACCCGCAACAAGAATATCTGAATGACCTAGCATGATCGATTGAGCGGCAAACATAACCGATTTCATTCCAGATGAACAAACTTTGTTTATTGTAGTACAAGGCACATTATTCCCAATTCCGGCACCAAGTGCAGCTTGTCTAGCTGGAGCTTGACCTAAATTTGCTTGACATACATTACCAAAGAATACTTCTTCTACGTTATTAGCATCTACATTTGCTTTTGTTAAAGCACCTTTGATGGCGATGCTACCCAATTGAGTTGCAGATAAGGAAGCGAATGCACCGCCAAAACTTCCCATTGGAGTTCTAACGGAAGAAACGATATATACTTTTTTCATATTTTGATTTTAAGAGGAGAAGTATCCTCGGATTATTTGATTAGGAACTGCAAAGATAACGCTCTGAAATTGAAAAAGGTTAAAATTTACTTAGTTATCGCAAGTATAAATTTTGCATGACAAGTTTTACAAAGAATGTAGAATATACATGTGTTTATTGTTGACGATTGGTTCGTTCAAAGGGTAGTAATTGGCCGTAGAACAGAACAATCGATACTCAGAAAACTATATATAATTATCTTATCTTAGCCCCTTTGATTGATAAAGATGGAGTACAACTTGTAATCGTTTACAATTGAGGTCCAAAAAATATATATACATGAGTAAGCTCAAATTAGGAATAACAATAGGAGATATTAATGGAGTAAGCGTTGAAGTGATAATAAAAGCGTTAAGTGACGAAAGAATGTTGAATCAATTTACACCAATCATTTATGGATCGTCAAAGGTTCTTTCTTACCATAAGAATATAGTAGACAGTGAAAATTTTCATTTTACTAGTATTTCAAAAGCAGAAGCGTCTAAATACAATCGTGTCAATGTATTAAATTGTTGGGACGAGACAGCAAATATTGAATTAGGAAGAGCGACAGAAGAAGCTGGAAAATTTGCTCATATTGCCTTAGATAGAGCAGTTAGAGATTTCCAGAATAATCAAATTGATGGGATAGTGACTGCTCCAATTAATAAGCAAGCTATGAAAATGGCTAATTTCCCATTTCCAGGGCATACAGAATTTATAGCGGACAAATTTAAAAGTGCTAATAGTTTGATGATGATGGTGAGTGAATCGCTCAAGGTTGCATTAGTAACCAACCATGAACCGATTACAAAAGTAGCCAGCCTTATCACTAAAGAAACAGTTACGAAGAAACTAAATATACTTCATAGAACATTGGTTCAAGATTTTGGTATAGAAAAACCAATTATTGCCGTATTAGGCTTAAATCCACACGCAGGTGATGATGGAGCTATTGGAACGGAAGACGACACAGAAGTGAGACCAGCAATAATTGAAGCCAAGAAAAATGGGATGTCTATTATGGGACCTTATCCTGCTGATGGTTTTTTTGGATCGTCTCAGTTTAAAAAATTTGATGCTATTTTAGCGATGTACCACGACCAAGGTTTGATTCCATTTAAATCATTATCCTTTGGACAAGGAGTTAATTTTACAGCAGGTTTACCTTTGGTGCGAACATCACCTGATCATGGAACAGCGTATGATATAGCAGGGAAGAATATTGCAGATGAATCTTCTATTCGGAGTGCAATTTTTAGAGCAATTGATATAGCAAGAACAAGAAAAGAGTACCACGAAAGCAGAGAGAATCAACTAGAAAGAACAAATAGATCAAAAAAGGAGTACAAAGGGAATAATTAAGTAAGTGTTTGGTTGATATTAGATTGCATGGATGGTTATTATTGCTTCCAAAATAAGTTGTTATGGGACTAGAAATTGAACGTAAGTTCCTTTTAAAGAATGAGAATTGGAGGAAAATGGCAGATCAAGGGACTGACATCAAACAAGGATATTTATCCTTACAACCTGAAAGAACAGTTCGAGTCAGAGTTACGGATAAGCAGGCGCTTCTTACAATAAAAGGGATTACAACTGGCATGACAAGATCTGAATACGAATATGAAATTCCATTTACAGATGCAGTAGAACTTTTGGAATTATGTGAAGGGGCAATAATAGATAAACAACGCTATATTATCAACTATGAAGGCGAAACATGGGAGATAGATATATTTAAAGGTCGAAATGAAGGACTTCGGGTAGCTGAAATTGAGTTGAGTAATGAAGAGCAGGAGATAAAAATCCCTACTTGGGTAGGTAAAGAAGTTACGGAAGATTCGAGGTATTACAATGTAAATTTGATTGAGAACCCATATGATAGATGGGATTAAAAATTTAAACAAAGCATGACTTTCTGTTGTTTAGTCTATCAATAAAAACCGATGGCATAGTTACCTTTTCAGTTATAATTACGTCAATAAATGTAGGATTCTATCGAAATTAAGAAATTTATAAAATCGGAGATTATAGAATTATTTTACGTATAATCACATTATAATAGAGTCTGCTATACGTAGAGTAAAATATTAAATATAAAATCAATTAAAAATAGAATATGAAACTTGGAAGATCGAATAACCCAATGTTTAGCGAAAAGGCTATTGCAAAAGCGAAGGCTAGAACATTAGATAGTGACTTATATGATCAAGATAATCGTGGTGGGGCTTTCATTGATGAGTCAATGACAGTTTCAGGAGCTGTTAATAAAACAATGATTTTAACATTAGTTTTGATGTGTACAGCATTTTATAGTTTTGCTACACCCATGCCTATCTTTTTACCAGTAGGTGCTTTAGGGGCCGCTGCTGTGTTTATGTTTACAAGCTTTAAGCCTCAGTATTCTTCAATAACTGCGCCTTTGTTTGCAGTATTGGAAGGATTATTTGTAGGAACTGTTTCTGCAGTTTATGCAGCTCAATTTGAAGGAATTATATTTCAAGCATTGAGTGCTACAATAGGAGTTTTATTGACGATGCTTATGGTTTACAAATCAGGCTTGATTCAAGTAACACAAAAATTCAGGATGGGTGTATCCATGGCAGTAGGAGCAATTATGATACTTTATTTGGTGTCATGGATTGGTTCTTTTGTAGGATTTCAAATTCCTTATTTGCATGAAGGAGGAGCTATTGGAATTGGTATAACGGTAGTAATTATTGGAATTGCTGCATTAAACCTACTATTGGACTTTGATAATTTTGACAAAGGAGAACAGGCAGGCGCACCTAAATTCATGGAATGGTATTTTGGAATGGGACTTTTATTTACACTTGTATGGTTGTATGTAGAGTTTTTGAGATTAATATCTAAATTGCAAAGAGACTAAGGAGAAAATTTCCTTATCAAAGTAAATACTAAAAAGCGACATGATAATTTGTGTCGCTTTTTTTATTTTAAGAGAATCTCAAAGGAATTGTTTGAATTCTGCTCATTACCGAAGATATGTTATAGTTTTAAACATTGATACTCTCCATACGATTTGATGAGTATATATGCTTAACCCCAAACTAAAAAATTATGAGTAACCTAAGTTTTGATCACGTACATTATCGATCTTCAAATTTCGATAAAACAAAAAAATTTTACATTGATACTATGAATGGTGTTTTGTTGCCTCCTGAAGAATTGGATGGTAAAACCCATTTACATATTGCACTAGGTGGTGTGTCTTTGTTGTTTGCTTTATCCTCAGAACCTTTTCCAGAACCAGTGCCAGCTGGTGAAAGACTTGGAACATATCACATTGCTTTTTTAGTAGAAAACTGCAAAAAAGCAACACAATATTACGAAGACCAAGGAGCAAAAGTAGCAATTCCACCTACTGATTATTCTGATACAATTACCGCATCTTTTTTAGAAGCTCCAGATGGTATGTGGGTAGAATTAAAGGAAGTTCACGCTCCTGTAAAGAACAAAAGATAAGATTCCATATTTTTTAAAAATTTTAAATCATTCAAATTTTTAAAAATTTGTTTGTATTTTACTAGCGGTTCTATCAATATGGGCCACCCTAAAAAACAAAATTGTATTGTATGTGTGTTACTAAAGATTGCAAGCAAGTGCTTGGCTATAGCTCGACTTCCTTGAGTTTTTCATTTTTTATTGGATTGGTAATTTTAATTTTATCTAGTTGTGGTGAAACCCAAAATAGTCCTACAGCTACAACGCCTACTTCTCCAGAAGAAGATTACCTAGAAAGTACAACTACGATAACTTCCAGTGCGGATATTAAGCCGAAAATAGATGGCAACATTCCTTTTGTAGTCCAATTGCCTTCACCGGATACATTATCGGATACTTTAAATCGGCCATTTTTTGATGCATTCAGTTGGCAAAGTTTTATAGCATTGTGCTGGCCAGTTAAGTCAGAAGGAAGGGGAGTTCCTCAAAGTCCAAATGATGCGAGTACATTCTTAAATATGGAGAATAATACACCCGTGGTATGGACAAGTTATAAAAATCAATACGATTTATTTGGAGTCGATAACCCTACTCCATGGAATTCTACAGAGTTATCGGAATCACCTGCAGGCGGACTGAATACAAATTTTGTGTATCTCAATTCTATTAATGCCAAATCAGTCATTCATGGGGAAGCTGATGAGTCTTTTTCTGTTCCATTGATTGATCAGAATAAGAATTATGCATTGTTTGAAATTAGATACAACGAAGTACAGTACGATTTCATTTATGAAGACTCATTGTTTCAACAATACAATCGATCCGAATATTTAAAAGCACATGGAGATACCATTGCAATGCCTACAAATACCAAAAGTAGAGAAGGTTCTATCATGGTAAAGGCCGCATGGAAAACATTGACAGATGATGACGATGAAAGTAGGTTCTATTATGTGGATGAAATGGTGTATGATCCCGTAACGGGTAAAAACCAGAAAATGAAACTGGGTTTAGTAGGGTTCCATATCGCCCAAAAATTAGACATATTTCCTGAATGGATTTGGTCTTCTTTCGAACATGTTGATAATGTGCCTGGTTCACCCAAAGCAAAAAAACCATATTCTTTTAATAATGGTAAAGATATACCATCAACAGGAGATGATGGATATTTTAATAAGCCTAATGGAAAAGAAATTAATCCAGATAAAGAAAGTCGAGTGCCTGTTCAAGTGACTCGATTGAATAAAATACCTACAACTCCAGAAGGTTTTAGCACAGTGGATCTGAATGCGCTATTTCAAGATGCGGTAAAAGGGACATGGATGGAGTATTATGAGCTCGTTATCACACAATGGCCAACAGATCCAGGCAATTTTAAGCAAAATTCTAAAGGAGGAATATATCCACAACAAAGTGGACAAGCTTTTCCTGTCAATGGATGTGCCAATACTACTATGGAAACGTATTTTCAAAGTCAATCAGATGCTGCAGGCTCAGGTGGAAATTCATGTATGGGCTGCCATTATCAAGCCAACAATATGGATTACAGTTGGTCTCTATTTTTAAGATCACATCAATAATATATTGATTTAAGGGTATTCAACCTATTAAATGCTGCAGACTATGTTGAAAAAATTATTTCGTTCTTTTTTTAAATCTAAAATAACTCCTTCTATGCAAGATCAAGGAAATACATCACCGTCAGAATGGTTTATGTACCACGGCGGATATAATCATGGCGGAAATGCTAGCAAGTACAGTTCTCTAGACAGTACAAGTGTTAATATGGATGATTTTGTGGCTTTGCACACCATAGACGTTCCTGGGTCCATATTATCAGTACCCGCAGTAGTAGATGGATATATCTATGTGGGATTGGCAAATAGCCACGATAGTCCAGGATCAAATGGTGGATTACTTCAAAAGTATAATATTGAAACTGGTGAAATGGTTTGTGAATATCGTTGGGATATACAACCTAGTCAGGGAGATACGCATGGATTTACAGGAATGGGATGCACCCCTACCATAATAAATGGGAAAGTATATTTTGTTGGGTTCGATGCGGTATTGTATTGTTTGAAACAAGATGACCTTACATTATTGTGGAAAACGGATTTAAGGAATGAAGACGAAAATCAAAATCAACCGATTACCAACACTGCTCTTACTGCTGAAGGTGCCCCTCAAGCAGAGGGTTGGTCAAGTCCCTTGGTAATTGATGCTACAGTAGATGGAGAAAATAAATCATTGGTGATTTTGGGAATTGGAGAAGGAGAGAATCCAGCATTGTGGAGTTTTGTATTTTGCATGGATGCAGATACGGGAAAAGTTGTTTGGATATATTGTACGTGTCAATACCATGAAGGATTACCTAACCCAGTGAATCAATTGCCTTCGCAAGTACTAAGTGGGAATCAGTCTGACATGTATACTGTATTTAATGGTACTGCTGTCACACAAGGATGTTCTATATGGTCTGCAATTTGTTATGATGAGGAGACCAAAATGATATATGCAACTACTGGTCAGCCTGCCTCTCCAGTAAACTCTGCAATCGATAGAGGATTACCTTCAGTGGGCTGGTCTTCAGGAATTTTGGCACTAGATGCTGCTACTGGGGAATTCAAAGCCTTTACTCAAATGCCAGCGGTTACCTCCTATCGACCTACTGACCTAGATGTTGATATTGGAAGTGCTGCGACGATTTATACTATTCCAAAAGACTCAAAATTTGCTACCAATCCAAATCAAACCGACGCAAAAGAGAGAAAGGTTATAGCAGTAGGATGTAAGAATGGAGGGTTTATGGTATGTGATGCACATACTTTAGATTTGATAAATTATACATCATTATTACCAAAGTATAAAGATGGTACCCAAATTGAAAAGATAGATGTACATCCACCTCCAGAGTTGGTCAATGATATCAGCCCGTATGTTTCTAATGAAACTTCTAATAAAAACTGGGGTGAAAACTATTTTGGACCTTTTAATACAGCAGCTGTCGATCCGAATACTGGTATTCTATTTGTCGGAATCGGAGGACCAAATTATCATGGATTTGCACCTGGGATAGATAGCAAAACTACACCTTTTGTAAAAGCGATACATTGGGATACATTACTAGATGCATGGCCAATGGATGATAGTTTTGATCCACCTAGATATAAAAATGTTGGATCATCAATGTATTCTGAGCCTGGAGATAGTATCCAAGGTGCAAGTGGACTTAGTTCGCCAGCGGTAGTCAATGATGTCGTATTTGTTTCTACTTCAAAAGTTTCAATTTATGCGTATAAGGTATCCGATGGAACATTTTTATGGTCCGATGATATTGGCCCACAAACAGGAGGATTAAATGGTGGATATGGATATTGTTTGGGACCTGCCATATGGGGTAAATATGTTGTAGCTGGAGCTTTAATTAAAAGTGATACAGGAGGGGTATTAAAAATTTATGGACCAAAAGCAACATAGGAGGCGCATATCCATAGAAAGTAAATTTAAACGAATATAGTACATGGCGTTAATTTTTATTCTTGGTATTCTGGTAGGATTAGATAATCTTCAAATCTCATCTGCAATTGGAATGATGGGATTGAAAAAAGAAAGAAGGTGGTTGGTCACGTTACTGTTTGTTCTTTTTGAAGTAAGTATGCCCTTAATCGGACTGTTGATCGGTCATAAGTTGAACAGTTCTTTTGAGCATATTGCGGAATGGATAGGTGCTTCTATCTTGATTTCGTTAGGAGCGTATATTTTGATAAGTGAATGGCTAGAAAAAGAGGAGGAAGACATTATCAACAAGAAATTGGTTCTAATTTTACTCCCTTTTATTATGAGTCTCGATAATTTAGTTGTTGGTGTAGGTTTAGGTACTTCAGGTTATCCGATACTTTCGACATCTATTATTGTGGGGTTATGTGCTGGGACGATGTGTTTTTTAGGCTTGCTAATAGGAGATAAATTAAGAAATATAAATTGGTGGAAGATTGAGTTGGTGAGTGGTTTTTATTTGATAGGTCTAGGTATTTATTCAATAATATAAATTATATATAGAGGAGTGGAGAGTATTGTTACAAACGTAAAAAAAGTGTTAGTTGCTGAGGAATTATCATTTCCAACCAGTCTATGTTTTGATCCAGATGGGAATGCATGGGTCGCGGAATCGGGTTTACCGTGGGATGGAGGATTTAGAGGAGGAAGAATTCTTAAAATTGGGGTAAATGGTGAAAAAGAGATAGTGTCAGAAGGTTTGATGCACCCTGTAAATGGTTTATGTTGGCATGAGGATTACCTCATTGTTTCTGAAGGAGGTTATCCAGGAAGAATAAGTAAACTTACAATTGATGGTCAAAGAACTACGATTTTGGATGGACTGCCTGGATTAGGAAATTACCATACAAATATGGTGGTTGTAGGACCAGATCAAAAATTGTATTTCAGTCAAGGAGCGTTGACCAATATGGGAGTGATAGGTATGGATGCTTATGAGTTGGGGTGGTTGGGACGATTACCTCACAATTGTGATGTGCCAGGCTTTGATATTACCTTAACAGGGCAGACCTTTGAAACAAGGGATCCATTGACAGATGTACCTAATGCGAAGGCGTATACAGGGGCTTTTTCCGAATTTGCAAGTGCGCATCAGCCCAATACTGAACTTAAAGCTCAATTGCCCTGTACGGCCTCTATTATGCGATGTAATGTAGATGGATCAGGTTTAGAGATGGTAGCATGGGGAATTCGAAATGCATATGGTCTCGGATTTTTACCTGACGGAAGATTAATCGCTACGGACCAAGGATCTGATGATCGGGGAAGCCGTCCTATAGGTCATGTACCTGAATTAATGTTTGAGATAAAGCAAGGAGCTTGGTATGGTTGGCCAGATTTTATAGGTGGAATACCTGTGACTGATCCTAGGTTTAAACCAACACGTGGCCCTGAATTGGAATTTGTACTAAGTAATCATGATACGTTGCCTCAACCAGAAAAGCCTTTGATTGAATTGCCTATTAATAGTGCAGCAACTAAGTTTGATTGTCTTCCCGATTCTCATCCACACTATCCAGGTCAGCTCATTTTGGCTCTTTTTGGAGATGAAAAGCCTATGACTGCTCCTGCAGGATTTAGGACCGGAAGAAATATCAGTAGAATAGATCCTTCTGATTGGTCTCATCACCCACTTCCAGATTTGGAATTGGATCGGCCAATTGATGTAAAATATAATGCATCAGATGATAGTATCTGGATTGTTGATTTTGGAGAATTTGAAATGAGTGAAAAGGGAGTAGAAGCAAAAAAGGAATCAGGAAAAGTTTGGAAGGTAAAAGCATCAGATTTATTTGAATTAAGACTAGAAGGAAAATAATTATAAACAATAATTCGACAATTATGAGTGTATCATTTAAAAGAAACATAAGTCCAATGTTTGAGGTCTATCAAGCCAATATGAATTGGAGGTTTGATCTGGGTAAGTATGAAGACGTAAAATTAAATGCTGTGAAAATCTATCAAATGATCGAAACCAAGCAGATGCCTCCTCCAAATTACAACCCATTTAGTGATGATCAAATAGCAATGTTTAAACAATGGATGGATGAGGACTATCCTGAATAGTATACTTAACTTATTTCGTCAAATATTAAATTGGATTATGAAAAATAATGAATTGACTGTTGTTGGTACATGGGCAATGACAGAAGCTTGGGATATTGGTGATGATCCCAATGACCCTAATAAGAAAACGTACCCATGGGGGAACCCGTCTCTAGGATATTGGGTCTACGATAAAAGTGGACATTTTAGCTTGATGATTTCTCAAAATCCTGCATTACCTATTCCAGAGGCCTTTCCTGGTGTTGCGTCTCCAGAATGGTTGAGTCCCAATGAGCCATGGAAGGTGCCTTATGATTTGATGTTGGATTCTTTTGGCCCTAAAGCGAGTCCTTATGCTTACTTTGGGACATATGTCATCAAGATGGATGAGAATGATCCTAACAGTGGTAAAATATACCATAAAGTAGTTTCGGATGTCATGAGAGCCTACACGAATACTGTTCAGGAGCGTTCATTTGTATTTGATGGACCAGATACAATCAACTTGGGAGAGCCTGGAGTATACCTACGAAAACTTCAAAGACTTACATAGTCAACTCTTTTTTTAAATTATGGGTTGTTAGGATTTTGGCATGGTCCGAAAGGTTTTGTGATATGCAGACCATCAGCTAGATCGAACATACCTCAATTGGAGACAATACTGTTGTTATATTGAATTGAACATATCTGAATTAACCAAGGAAGGATAGCTTAGTTGTATTTATTTTATTTAAATACAACTATTTGATTTAACCTTCATTAGTTACATACAATTCAAAACGTCCATCAGTGATTTTCTTCGTATTACCTTCCCTATAGACGGTACAATTGAAAGTACCTGAAATTTTTTTAATACTTAATGGTGCTTCAGAAGCCTCAAGATCCTCAACAGCTGTGATTTCAAATGAGCTATCATCTTGCTGTTCACCATGCCATGTACTCCAGCTGTTTCCATTTTCATCATCAAATGTAATACCGATCGTATTGAGCATTAAGTAATTTGTATTAGAGTCATATAGTTTTGACCCAGGTGTAAAAAGAGAATTAAAATTACTAACATAGAAATTTAAGGCGTCATCACAATTTTTTTCTACTCCTAAATTAGTAAATCTGATGGTAATGAAGTTAGAAAGTGAAGGAGTAAGAATCGCCGAGCTATGGTAAACAAAACAGTTGTCGACTCCTTTCAAATCAGTATTTGTGGCACTAAGTAAGACGTTGTTATCTTCATTATATTCCACAAAAAACTGCTCTCCATCTACCGTGAATTTTGTACTATAGAGACCAAAACTTTCAGATGTAGAATCACTTCCACATGAAAGAAGTAAGAGTGCTGAAAGAAATAGAAATACCGTTTTGAAGTTCATAGTAATTGTGATTATCCGAGTCCTAAAGTAGATAAAATAAAAAAACCACACCAAAAATTGATGTAGTTTTTTTATTAAGGGGAAAATTTATGAATTATTTGATTCTAAGTTTTCCTACACCATTTTCGAAAGTAATAGACACTTCATTGCCTGCTCTATTTTTATAGGCAACGTGCTTTTTTTCTTGACGAATGATCTGTACAGGCATTGCTAAATTATTAGCTAGGTTAGCATCAAGGCCTAAATCTGTGGAGTTCTCTTTTATATCATTTAAAAACTTGTCAATAGCTTTTTGAGCAGGAGTATCCAACTCTGCAAGTAGAGCATTTGAACCAAGATTTTTGTACACTGATGATACAACTGTAGTTGCTGAAGCAGCACCAATTATGCCTACGGTTCCAGCGGCTGTGAGAAATGTTCTTCTTTTCATTTTTAAGTAGTTTTAATAAGAATAATTTTGTTAAGATCTAATTCGTTTTAATTGGTGCTTAATGTGGCCATACTTCGCCACCGTGATGATCTACAACTTCAATGTGACCTACGTTTGAAATAGTTAGGTGATGTCCATTTATACCGTTGCTCATTGAGCACCAAACAAAACCAGATTGTTCTGAATAGATACACAAATTTCCATCATCCTGAAATTTTAAGTAGTAGTCTAAGTCAGGATTTCCTTTCTTATTGGTATTGGACCAGATTTCATTGGATTTGAATATCAAAATTCTACCGTCTTCACATAATGCACGATCAATCACTTCTTCTACCACTAATCTTCCATCATCTGTGACTCTAACTTGATACTTCATATTAGATGAGACTAAACTCTCTCCTTCATTCACCTGACGCTCTTTCATCATTTGGCCAATGTATTTTGCATTAATTGCAGATGGGGCCTTTGTTTTTTCTTTTTTTCTCGAGATAGTTTCCGTCATTTTTTTAGAAGCCGTTTTTAACATCTTTTTTGGAGTGAGCTTATCCATGTCGTATCCACATCTGGTCTCATCATGACTCAATCTGGCTACATTTGGATCCGATTTGTGTTCTACCAACACTTCAAAAGAGTTTTTTGTAATTTCTTTTCCAGCATACCCTATGTTACAAATGTTATTTTTACCTACACTGAATACTTTACCTGGATGAGTGCCATTTTCATGGGATGCTCTACCTATATACATAGGTTTGCCATTCTCTTTTCCAGCTTGGATTGCATGATCAGGTAAAGATCCATCTTCTGTTTTTACCCAGTCTAATTCAGTGACTCCTTTGTTGACAAGGACTTCATAATTTTTAAAAACTTTCTCTTTCCCTCCATAACCGATATTACAGCCTTTTTCTACTACTTTTCCCGGGTGCATACCCCCTTTATAATAACATCTGCAAATTGGTAAACTTCTATTTGTTTCAACACCACCGATAACTGCATATTCCGGTATGCTCCCTTCATATTTTACCCATTCCAATTGACCATATGTGCTGCCAATGGTTAATAACATCAATGTCGAAAGCAGTAATAAATTTTTAATTTTCATCATTTGTAGTAAGCCTTTAATATAATTAATTGCCCTAAAAATTATATCAATAAACCTATTATTTACCAAGTTGAGATAAATCCTAGTTGAAGTGTGAATGAATATTCACTAAGTGTGAAGAATAAATTTAAAGGGCCATAACAACTTCCAAGGTACTAAAATAATGGTATACTTAAAAAAATCACTTCTATTTGTAGATCTATATATGCTGAATGGTAGAAAATGTGTTCTGAATGGTTCATCTCTTAGGAAGGGGAGTAGGTATGTCTTTAGTCAATCGTAAAATTAGATAAGATTAGTCTAGGGTCAATAATTCTAAAGTTCTGAGCTGTCAATGAATCATGGAAGAGTTTATTATCCAGATGCGCATTATCAAACTAATTTGGATTGAATGATATACCTCACCTTAAAATGACAACCTTAATTGTAAATCATGCAAAACTCAAAAAAATGTTTTAAATTTGCGTCCAATGAAAAATTCATATAACATAACTATAATTATTATGAGCTCTGCACACGATCTGTAAAGAGTAAAGAAGATATTTATAAAGCTCTGATGATCGTAATGACATCAGAGCTTTTTTTATTTTTACACCTTTTTTGAAACAAAGGCGAACTGAAAAGAACAACAAATGGCAAAATATAGAGAATATAAAGGACTCAATCTCCCTGAGATAGACAAGACTATACAACAGTATTGGCAAGAACATGGGATATTTGAGAAGAGCGTAAATGAACGGTCTAAAGACAATTCTTTTGTTTTTTATGAAGGACCTCCATCTGCTAATGGAATGCCTGGAATTCATCACGTCATGGGGCGAACAGTAAAGGATTTATTTTGTAGATTCCAAACAATGAAAGGCAAGCGTGTCGAACGAAAAGGAGGTTGGGATACCCACGGGCTTCCAGTAGAATTGTCTGTTGAAAAGGAATTAGGCATCACCAAGGAAGATATTGGGAAGAGTATATCTATAGAAGAATACAATCAGAAGTGCAGAGAAACTGTGATGCAGTATAAGGATGTATGGGATGATATCACTAAGAAAATGGGGTATTGGGTGGATTTGAATGATCCGTATATCACATTTGAAAATAATTATATTGAATCGGTTTGGTGGTTGCTGAAGCAATTGCACGAGAAGGATTATCTCTATAAAGGATATTCGATCCAACCTTATTCACCAGCTGCAGGAACGGGATTAAGTACACATGAATTGAATCAACCGGGTTGTTATAAGGATGTGACAGATACTACGGTGACTGCCCAGTTTGAAACGTTGGAAGACACGTTACCTGAGATACTAAAAGGAAAGGGGAAGATTTATATTCTTGCATGGACGACTACTCCTTGGACATTACCATCAAACACCGCATTGACTGTTGGGCCAAAGATTGATTATGTATTGGTAAAATCATTCAATCAATATACTCATGAACCTACGCAAGTTATTTTGGCTAAAAATCTGGTAGGAAAGCAGTTTAGTGGGAAGTTTGTTGCTGTGGAAAATGAAAGCGATTTAGATGCCTATTCCAAAGGAGATAAAAAGATACCTTATTTTATAAGTACTGCCTGCAAAGGAAGTGATTTAGTAGGTATACGGTATGCTCAATTGTTGCCCTATGCTACGCCATTTGAAAATGTAGAGAATGCGTTTCGAGTGATAGCGGGGGACTTTGTTACTACTGAAGATGGCACAGGAGTGGTACACACTGCGCCTACTTTTGGTGCTGATGATGCCCGTGTAGCAAAAGCAGCTTCTCCCGAAGTACCTCCAATGTTGGTTTTGGATGAAAGTGGAACACCTGTTCCATTGGTAAATTTAAAAGGTGAATTCAGAGCTGAACTTCCTGAGATCGGCGGCAAGTATGTAAAGAATGAATATTATGTTGATGGCGAAGCTCCAGAACGGTCTGTTGATGTAGAAATTGCTATTCGTTTAAAAGAAGAGAACAAGGCATTCAAAGTTGAAAAGTATGTGCATAATTATCCGCACTGTTGGAGGACAGATAAGCCAGTCTTGTACTATCCATTGGATAGTTGGTTTGTTCGAACTACAGCGGCTAAGGAACGAATGATTGAATTGAATAATACCATCAATTGGAAGCCTAGTCATACTGGTGAAAAACGTTTTGGAAATTGGTTGGAGAATTTGCAGGATTGGAATTTATCTCGTTCGCGTTATTGGGGTATACCATTACCTGTATGGAGAAGTGAAGATGATGCTTCAGACAAATGTATCGGATCAATAGAAGAATTGGCTAATGAAATAAAGCATGCAAATCAAGTTTTAGGATTAGATCAAGAAGTGCCTCAAGACTTGCACAGGCCTTATATCGACAATGTCGTGTTGGCCACAGCGGATGGGGTAGAAATGAAACGAGAGCTAGATCTTATTGATGTATGGTTTGATTCAGGAAGTATGCCTTATGCACAATTGCATTATCCATTTGAGAATAAGGATCATTTTGAAAAAAACTATCCAGCAGATTTTATTGCAGAAGGTGTAGATCAGACAAGAGGCTGGTTTTTTACTTTGCATGCGATAGCTTCTATGGTTTTTGATAGTGTTGCTTATAAAAATGTAGTTTCCAATGGTTTAGTTTTAGCGAAGGATGGGATGAAAATGTCTAAACGACTTAAAAATACCACTGATCCTTTCGAAACCATTGATAAATATGGAGCAGATGCAACACGTTGGTACATGATATCGAATGCATCACCTTGGGATAATCTGAGGTTTGACTTAGATGGAATTGCAGAAGTCCAACGTAAATTTTTTGGAACACTATATAATACGTATTCTTTCTTTTCACTCTATGCCAATATTGATGGTTTTGCTTTTGAGCAAGCGAAAGTTGCTTTGGAGGATCGACCAGAAATTGATCGTTGGGTCATCTCACTTTTAAATACGTTGAAAAAAGAAGTAGAGCAAGATTATGCAAAATATGAACCTACATTGGCTACTAGAAAAATTCAGAATTTTGTTGATCAGCACTTATCAAATTGGTATGTACGATTATGTAGAAGACGTTTTTGGAAAGGAGAGTACGAACAAGATAAAGTAGCAGCCTATCAAACCTTGTATGAATGTATGGTGACTGTTGCCAAAATGATGGCTCCAGTTGCACCATTCTTTTCAGATTGGTTGTATCAGAATTTGAATGAGGCTACGCAATTGGAAGCTTCGGAATCAGTTCACTTGACTCTATTTCCTGATTCAGACGAAACGGCGATCGATAAAAAACTTGAGCAACGAATGGATTATGCTCAGCGGATTTCTTCTCTAGTATTATCATTGAGAAAGAAGGACAATTTGAGAGTGCGTCAGCCTCTTAAAAAAATACTTTTACCGATATTGGATCCTTCTTTTCAAGAGCAAGTGGAAGCCGTCAAAGACTTAATATTAGCAGAGGTGAATGTGAAGGAGATTGAGTATATCTCCGACACTGCTGGGATAATAAAAAAGAAGGCAAAACCAAATTTCAAAACCTTGGGTAGACGGTTAGGAGCCAATATGAAAGCTGGTTTAGCGGCAATCAATGGATTTGACCAGGAAACAATAGCCGAAATTGAGAAATCAAATTCTTTTGCGCTTCAATTGAATGGACAATCGTATGATATTTCATTGGAGGATTTAGAAATAATTTCTGAAGATATTCCTGGATGGCAAGTAGCTACTGACCGAGACATAACAGTAGCATTAGACATTCAGTTGGATGAAGAACTTTTAGCAGAAGGAACTGCCAGAGAATTGGTGAATAGAATCCAGAATATTCGAAAATCTCAGGATTTTAATGTAACCGATAGAATTAAAGTGCAAGTGACTTCTACAAAAAAAGTAGATAAATCACTTGTCAAATTCAGTGATTATATTTGCAATGAGGTATTGGCAGATTCTATTGTTGCTGTTAATGATTTACAATCAGGAGAAGCCGTTGAGCTGTTTGAAGGAGAAGATATTAGAATATCTGTTGAAAAAGTATAAAAACATAAGAGGCCAAGTAATTGTAAGTATTGCTTGGTCTTTTTAAATTCATTCAATAAATAGAGTTTATTGAAAAAGGAATTCATCCTAAATATCATTTTACTGTTGGCTATCAATTTTTTGATCAAGCCTTTTTACCTTTTTGGAGTTGATCTTCATATACAAAATATTGTAGGTACCGATACCTACGGAATGTATAAAGTCTTATTCAATATTGCATTTTTATTGCAATTTGTACACGAGCCAGGTATTCAAGCATTTAATTCACAAAATATAGCGAAAGACCCGCAGCGATTAGGTTTTCATTTGCCGAGGATACTGGGACTTAAGCTGATTTTAGGTGTTGTTTATTTCATTTTAGCAATTGGCTATTTTTTATGTAATCCATATGATGCATCATTACTACCCTTAATGATTGTAATTACCATAAATTTATTTCTTAGCACACTCTTCTTATTTCTAAGAACCAACATCGCCAGTATAGGCAAATATAGAACTGACAGTTTGTTGTCTTCTTTAGATAAATTATTGATGTTGATTATTTTAGGGGTCCTATCCTGGGTTTCTCCATTCCGAGAAAATTTTGAAATCATATGGTTGGCTTATGGTCAATTTGCTGCATTCTTGATTTCATGTATTGTAGCTCTTTTTATTCTTTACAAACATCTTGGAATACTTAAGATTTCCTTTTCATGGGACTATGCTAAGAAATTGTTGAAGTGGAGCCTTCCGTACGCTTTGATTTTACTTTCCATGTCGGCGTATACACGCATGGATTCGATTATGATTGAACGGATTTTGGATGATGGAGGATTGGAATCAGGTATTTATGAATATGGGTATCGATTTTTGGATGCCTTTAATATGGTAGGGTATCTATTTGCAGCGCTTTTATTGCCCATGTATGCCTCTAATCTAAAGAATAATAAGGTAATTAATGATCTGATTGATATTGGACTTCGCATGATGGTGTTGGTGACTTTTGTGGGCGCTGCAGCTGCGATTACTTATCGAAATGAAATTATGACGTGGTCCAATAAAAATGCCACACCGTATTATGGTGAAATCATGATTTACCTTATGTTGAGTTTCATTGTTTTGTCTATAGCTTACATATTTGGCAGTTTGTTGATGGCTAGTAATCGACTAAAGAATCTCAATATTGTACTCTTATTTGGGGTAGTTTTGAATTTTGGTTTGAATATGTATTTGATTCCTTCGGAACATGCTCTTGGGGCTGCCAAAGCGACATTGATTACGCAAACGATCATGGCTTTGGGACAGATTATATTGGTGTACAAATTGATAAAAGTTAAAATAACTTTGCGTTTACTCCTTAGTATCGTAGTTTTTGGTTTGCTTTGCGCCCTTATATTTGGCAGTATTTATGCATACATATCAATAGGATGGGTATATAGAGCGGTTTTGAGCATAAGTTTTACCATGATTTTTGCGTTAGTATTAAGGCTGGTAGATGTAAAAAGTATTACCGGATTAATTACTAGAAAAAAACCAACTTGAAAATCAGATATTTTAAATGAATAGTGATTACAATTTGATCCATGTGTTGAAAATTTTGGCACGATGGAAAAAACATATCTTCATTGCAACGGGTATAGTTGCAGTAATAAGCGTCATTGGTTCTTTATTGAAACCGGATTATTACAAATCTACAACAACAGTTTACGCTGCGAGTCCAACACTAGCAAATCCTGATCCCATTGGTGGAGGAGAGAAGTTGTATTATATCTATGGTACAGGCGAAGACTTGGACCGTTTGTTTTCAATGGCGAATAGCAGTCAAGTGAAATCTTACCTGATACGTAAGTTTGATTTGGCCACTCATTACGACGTGGACACGAGCACTTCCAAAGGTAAGGCAAAATTGATGTCCAAGTTTGATAAACTATACGAAACAAAGAAGACTAAATACGATGGGCTTCAATTGAGTATAGAGGATACAGACCCAGTATTGGCGAGAGACATGGTCACTGCAGCACGTGGTAAGATTGAAGACATTGCACAGAAGATTATCAAGGAAAGTCAATTTATGCTTCTTGATGCATTGAAAGAAGGCATCCGTAATCAAGAAAAAATATTGAAGACTAGAGGAGATTCATTGACTCGCCTTAAAGATAGATACCAGATATATGACAGCTACGCCCAGGCGCAAGCATTTGCAGAGATGGTAACCAAAAACGAAACAACTCTTGCAGGAAAGGAAGCGAAGCTAATAGCCATGCAGAAATATGGTCTGGACATAGATACTATTTTGAGAACAAAGGCCGATATTGAAGGGTTAAAACGAAAAATATCAAAGACAGACAGCATTATAAAATCATTTAATGAAGGGGTTTTATCTGTACGATTAATGGAGGTGGAGCAAAGTAATGGTGTAGAGGAAATTGCGTATGAGAAGG
>JARGNR010000086.1:0-2599 GCA_029212405.1 Saprospiraceae bacterium | reverse complement strand
CGATTAATGGAGGTGGAGCAAAGTAATGGTGTAGAGGAAATTGCGTATGAGAAGGAACGACTCTATAAACTGCAAACGAGTTATAACAAGTCGTTTACAGCCTTGCATATTTTGGAGAAAGAATCCATACCATTAGAAAAATCAAGACCCAGGCGATCTATTATTGTATTGGGGCTCACATTTTTGGCCTTCGTTTTAAGCTGTTTAGGTGTTTTACTGATTGAAGGTACTAGAGATATTAAATGGCGAGAAATTTATGCCAGCAAGTAGTATCCCATATGTATCCAATGATAGACTGAAGGTATTCTATTCCTTTGTTGCTTTTGTAGCCATAGCTGCAGGTTTGGCATTGGTTAAAGAAATGTATTTGCTTGCGTTGGCTCCAGTAGCTTTGTTGGGACTCTTACTGATCATCAGAGACTATAGCCTACTTTACTATGCTTTTTGGGTTACTCTTCCTTTTTCAATTGAATTTTATTTAGGAAGTTTTGGTACGGATTTGCCTACTGAACCCATTATGCTGGCGTTGACTTGTATTGGAATTCTTCTTTTTTTATTGAAGTTTAAATCAATTTCTCTATCCTATATCTATCATCCCATAAGTATCTTTTTATTTCTGCATTTGATATGGTTGTTTTTTACGAGTATTTTTTCTCAATCTCCAACGGTATCGTATAAGTTCTTTTTAGCGAAATTGTGGTATGTAATCCCCTTCTTTTTTCTCACCTTTCACTTTATTAAGAGTTCTTATTCAATAGAAAAAATAACAAAATTACTATCTGTCTTTTTGGGTATTGCCGTTGCGATTGTGCTTACTAGACATAGTATGGAAGGATTTACTTTCGACACGTCTCATCAAGTTGTCCGACCAATATTTAGAAATCACGTAAGCTATTCTGCTATTCTAGTAGTGGTTTTGCCATTCATCTGGGCTTTTTATCAAAATGAAAAGAATGTTTTCATAAAAAGATTGTTGGTTGGAGTGATTGGATTGTTTGTTGTAGGTACTTATTTTTCGTATACCAGAGCCGCCCAATTGAGTGTAGTGATCGCAATTGGAGCGTATTTTATTTTCAAATTTAGATTTGCCAAAATAGCGGTGACGGCTTCTCTAATCGTGGCAATAATTGGTTCAGGATACCTTATGAATAATAATAAGTATCTCGATTTTGCTCCTGATTTTGAAAAGACGGTTGCACACACAAAGTTTGATAACTTATTGGAAGCAACTTACAAAATGGAGGATATTTCGACAATGGAACGGGTATATCGGTGGGTTGCAGCAGCACAAATGATTGAGGAAAAACCATTCATCGGATTTGGTCCTGGGAGTTTTTATTTTCATTATCAAAAGTATACGATAAATAGTTTTGAGACCTATGTGAGTGACAATCCTGAAAAATCTGGAATTCACAATTATTATTTGATGACCTTGGTGGAGCAAGGTATTTTAGGATTGATTCTTTTTATAGGTTTGGTGGTATCTATAGTTTTGTATGGCGAGAGATTGTATCATGAATTGACCAATAAGAGAGATAAGAGCTATATAATGGCTGCAACAATTAGTACAGTTGTTATTTGTGCATTATTGATAATAAATGATTTGATTGAGGTAGATAAGGTGGGACCATTTTTCTTTCTTAATGCCTCTCTAATTGTTCTTTTTGATTTAAAAAATAGAGGACTGATTCTCAAAGGTGATACGTGAAATTGAACATATAGAAGCACTGGCCAATGCCTCAAAAGTCAAAAGGCTGATGTATAATCCAAGTCGATATTTGGGAGGAATTCTACATCGTATATTCGTTTATCCTTTCTCGAAAAAGGGTAAATTGGTAGATACTAAGACGTTTTTTGGGACTACCATGAAAGTGCTGCTACCAGCTGGAATGGATCTATATTTACTAGGAGGAAAGAGTCACGATTCAGAGATTAGGCTTGCAAAATTTATCGTAAGCACCTTGGAAGAGGGAATGGAATTTTTGGATATAGGTGCCCATTTTGGATATTTCTCCTTATTGGCTTCTTCGATCGTTGGAGACAAAGGTAAAGTCCGAAGTATTGAAGCTTCTAAAGCAACTTTTCAGGTTTTATCCCAGAATATAGCACAGAAAACAAACATAAGGGGGTTTAATATTGCCATTAGTGATCAAAAAGAACAATTAGATTTTTACGAATATCCTTTATTGTATTCTGAGTACAATTCATTGAATGCGGATCAGTACCAGGATTCATCTTGGGCCAAATCAATTGAACCCAATGTTATCCAGATTGATGCGTTTCCATTGGATGATTTTATAAAAACGGAATCATTGAATCCTTTTTTGATCAAAATTGATGTAGAAGGGGTGGAAGATAAGGTGGTGGCAGGAATGCGCCGACTCATTTCTTCTGGTGAAAAACGAATTATTGCTATGGAATATCTATTGGGTCAAGATAAAGATACAGCTCACGACAAAGCGATTCAAATGATTATGCAATTTGGTTTTGGACTTTTTGTAATTGATTCAAAGGGTGAATTACAGGAGATGAATCCAAAAGATTTAAAAAAGTTCTTACTTACTTCTCAATTGGATTCTGACAATATCATCTTGAGAAA
>JARGNR010000085.1 GCA_029212405.1 Saprospiraceae bacterium | reverse complement strand
CAAGAAAATGAATAAGTCTACCCTTTAGATTCTAGATCAGGGTGATTCAGGAGTTTGTTAATCTTAAAAGTGAATTCTCTTTGGATCCAACCAGCCTAAAATCTGGGTAAAGCCTTGGGTTCTTTTGGTTCGACTTCGGGGCCAAGCCAGAAATTGAACGACATTTGCGGCGAGCGAAATAACTCGGTTAAAATACTTACCTCGAATTTAAGGAGAAAGCCTTAAAAAAGGGGTAATACTTTCAGGAGTAAGGCCTCTAGTCCTAATGAAAATGCGGATATTCGGTATTACTGAATATCCCTTTTTGGAAGTTCAAAAACGGACACGTTCTTTAGCGTAATCAAAGCCTTCTTTCCACCATTCTCTCATTTGTGATGGTTCAAAATGAAAAGAATATTCAGTAAGGACTCTAGGGGTAAAGAAAAATCTTACATGGATATCATCATTATAAATACTCTCTAAATGTCCGATTCTGATATCGTCATAAACTATTTGGTTAAGCATAAAACCCATGGACTGAAGCAATATGTCAAAGGCGTTTCTTGATTTGTTCTGTTCAACGACTCTATGCCTTGGTCTTAGGACGATAACATCAATGTGCTTGGCGCCATTTGCAATTGCCTCTTCAATTGGGATATAGTTCCCAAAACCACCATCTGCATATTCACAACCATTTTTTTCAACGAGGCTCATAAATGGAACAAAACATGCTGAGATCCACATCCAATCGCAAAAATCTTCATAACTATGATCTTCCAAGTACTTGTATTCAGTCACATTTCTTGTCAAGTTAGATGCTGTAACGATTACTTTTTTACCCAATGACTTTATTTCATTGTAATCCTCAGGACTAAGTAAGTTGGCAATAGTTTTACGTAGATTTTTAGTCTCTCCAAACGTTTTTTTTCTTTTTAAAAACATTTTTATCACATTGAAGTGATTGATTTTTGACTTTAAATTGCCATCTCTATCTTTTTTAATAATAAAGGGACAGATATTAAACACATCATTTTGAACAACACTCGTATAGGCTTCTTTTATTTTATCAATTTTGCCGATACTTAAGTGAGGTATTAATAAACTACCTGTCGAACTGCCTACGAACATGTCGTATTCTTGTTTTTGTTCGTTTATTAGATATTCCGCCACACCACCTGCAAATGCGCCTTTACTTCCTCCTCCAGAAATTACCAGTGCCTTCATCTATTCTTCAAATAATCGTGATTGTGAAATAATAATTGCTCCCAAAATAGCTGGGAAAACAAGATTTATAATCCATAATGTGAAAGAGGCTGCAATAATTCCCAAAACATTAGTACTAAAAACAGACCAAAGAAATATTGCCATTTCGCCTCTTGCCAAAACGGATAATGCAGGAGGTAAAGGTAAGTTGGATTGCAAGAAAAAAATCGTAGAAACTCCTAGAACTGCAGCAATCAAATCATCTGTTACCCCAAAAAAGAAAAGTAATAAAACATATTGTGAGAGGTATATTGAATATCTAAAAAATGCTACTAAAAGGATTGAATATAAAGTGTGAATATTCATTTTCTTAAATGATGAAATGCTCTCACTGATTTTTAATATCCACTTCCAATTGGGTAAATAATGAAAAAGAGAATGTAATAGATCAATTCTGAAAAAAACTAAAAGCATGACTGTAATGATACATGCAGCGATAAATACAAACGCTAAAAAAATATTCAATTGCAATGGCATATACTGATACACAAAGATCAATGATCCAACAAGGCCAATACCTATATTAATAATGTTTTGACTTAAGCTTGAAATAAGATTTCCTAAAATTGCTTTAGAACGATTCTTAGGTTGAATACCAATTAATCTTCCTCCGTACTCTCCCAAACGACCTGGAGTCATTATGGCTACACTTACGCCAGAGAGAACAGAATAAATTGATTCTTTTGTAGAGAAATTTTGAAATTGATTGACCAATATTTTCCATTTTTTACTTTCTATCAACCAATTTATGGGGACTAGAAGTAGAGCAATAGATAGGACCAGCCATCCACCCTTCGAGTCGATGGATTGGTTAAATTGAGTAATAAGTTGAGCCAGATCATTTTTTTCGAATACTTGAACATATAAAATCCAAAGCAAGAAAAAAATGATTGTTCCTTTTATCAATAAGGCAATTACTTTTTTACTATTGATTGATGAGCTTGAAGTTGTAATCATTTGAATGTTGCCTTCATTAAATAATCATCAGCTGTTAAAAATAATGTATTTTGATCTGCCCCAAACGCACAATTGGAAGTGGCTTGTCCTGTTCTTATTTTAGCGATGCATTTTGCAGCTGGATTGAACACCCAAATTCCTCCTGGTCCACTTGCAAAAATATATCCTTGGTCGTTTACCTTTAATCCATCAGGGAGTCCTTTGTCTATCTTTGCAGCTTCCGTAGCATCATAAAATACTGATTTATTCAATATGTTACCTGTCTTTTCATCAATCGAATATTGCATCCATATAGCTCCTGCTGGATCTGAATTTGCAACATAAAGTGTTTTTTCATCCGGTGCAAATGCAATTCCATTTGGACGGGTCAATGTTGAATCTATTAAAGAGATCTTTCCAGCTGATGAATACCGATATACTCCATTGAAGGGCATTTCCTGGTAGTCAGGTTGTGCTAGACCGTAGGGAGGGTCGGTGAAATATAAATTTCCAGCTTTTGAAAATACGGCATCATTTGGGCTATTGAACTTTTTGCCTTTATATTCATCTATGAGGGTTACGAAATCTGAAACTGGAGAATCCAATGTGGAATTCATCGTTGCCATTCTACGATCACCATGTTGACATAAGACTAATTGTCCCTTTGAATCTAGTAACAAGCCATTGGCACCGGGCTCGCCGCCTCTTGGTATATTTTGCGTATATCCTGATGGATTTAAATAGACTTTGGTGCCTTTAGATTCGGACCAAGAATAGGTGGTGTTTGGAGGAATGTCATTGAATAAGAGCTGTTGAGATGTATTTAACCAAAGTGGACCTTCTGTCCATGTAAATCCAGAATCTAAAATTGCTAATTGGGCTGAAGGACTGAAGATATTGTAAGCCTCGTCATCCAAAATTTCAAAGGCACTGTCCATTTCTTTTTTAGAATTCTTGTTATTACAATCAATGTAAATTAGTCCGATACATAGAATAGTTAAAACAAAAAGGGTTGATTTGAACATTGATATTTGAGTTCTGTTAATTAAGTGGGTTAGCTAACCTGAATTAAATGGCTAAATGTCATGCTAATTTAGGTAATTAGTGGAATTTTAGGCTTGGATTGAAATTTTAAATAGGAATACTTTAAAATTCTTGTCCGAATAGCCTACAAATAAAATTAAATGCTTTTTCTTTGTGGAAAATTGAAAAACAGCTTGATATGGCAAATAATCATGATTACGGGAAAAAAGGAGGATGTGTTGGAAAAGGAGCACTTTATTTAGCATTATTCATAATTATGCTCATATGGATTTACTGGAAAAACTTCGGTAATTTACCTTCATAAATTGTATGAATCTAAAATTATAAACTTTAAGCTTTAGCTTTGGCTAGGGCTTTTTGTATTTTAGGTGTTTTATTGTATTTCGTTTTTTATACCTTACACAGGAAATCATTTCAAATTTGTAGTACCATTGGATAAATTATCGCATCATATTGAAGCTTTGGTTTTTGTAGCTGAGAATGCACTGTCTTTTAAAGATCTCAAAAATTGTTTGGACGAGCAATTTGCCACCAAATTTAAAAAAGAGGTTGTCGAAGATGCCATTACCCAACTTATAGAAAAATATCAAAGTGAAGATTTTGCAGTAGAAATGGTGGAGATTTCTAATGGATATCGGTTTATGACCAAGGGAGCTTACTATCCTACAGTGGCAACTTTTTTGAAACAATCAACTAAAAAGAAGCTATCTAAAGCGGCTTTAGAAACACTTTCCATTATTGCCTATAAACAACCTGTTGAAAAAAGTGAGTTGGAAAAAATACGAGGCGTAAGCTGTGATTATAGTATTCAAAAACTTTTAGACAAAGAACTTGTTGAGATTATTGGAAGAAGTGAAGGTCCAGGAAGACCTCTCTTATATAGTACATCTGAGAAATTTATGGATTACTTCGGGTTAAAATCCATACAAGATTTACCTAAAACAAGGGATATTGCGTCTGCTCAAAGTACGATTGGAGACGAATCCATCTTGGAAGTAGAATCTGTTCTTGTGGACAATGCATCTTCTGAAGAAGAGTAATTACAAAAATCGTTGAGATTATGGCAGGACCATTAGTAAATAGAGTGGCAAAAAGCGGGATTATCACAATCAATTTAGAGTCTTACTATCCAAGTGAGAACATAGTATCATTTGATCTTAAGGACTACTTATTCATGGAAATGATCTTAAAAGAGAAGGATTTCCGTACCGCTTTAAAAGAATTGGATTGGTCAGCGTATCAGGGAGCTATTGTTCTCATTCACTGTAGTACGGATGCGATTATCCCCGTATGGGCGTACATGTTAGTTACAACCTATCTTGAATCATTTGCAACTACTGTTTATGTTGGGGATAAAGCCTCTTTTTTGACACACCATTATCAAAATGTAATTAAGGATATGGATGTATCATCTTATTCTGATAAGAGAATTGTAATAAAAGGATGCAGTGATCAACCCGTTCCCCCAGGTGCTTACCAAGCTTTGACACGCAAATTAAAACCGCACGTAGTAAGCATCATGTATGGAGAGCCATGTAGTACAGTTCCGATTTATAAAAGACCCAAAAAAGGGTAGTCTTACAATTCAACAAGTTTTTCTAGATAGTGCGTTTGAATTCCAAATTCAGCCTTAAGAGATTGTATTTTTTCAATGGCTATATCCTTTGGAATCGATGTTTTTTTAGCTGTGAGCATAATATTTTTTCCAGTGTGCTCAGAAGAAATGAATTCAAATACTTTTACTTCATATCCTTTTGATTCCAATATTAATGCTCGAATCGTGTCCGTGACCATTTCTGCCATCCTTTCTTTTAATATACCATGATGCAAAAGTGGATTCATAGAGGTGTTGGTTTTTTGCATTGCCTTTCTTATTTGTTTATGGCAACAAGGAGCGACAACAATGTATTTGGCATTTGCCTCCAAACCTTTAGCAATGGCCATATCTGTTGCTATGTCGCAGGCGTGTAATGCAATTACCAAATCTGCTTTTGGAATGGAATAACTGTCTATACTTCCTAGTTCAAAGGAGAGACCTTCTAGTTGATTCTTATGAGCGATCGAATTGCATTTTTCTACTAAATCTGCCCTTAGTTCTATCCCAGTGGTTTGTACTTGCAAAGTGGATTTTTTGAATAGATAATTGTGCAGCGCAAAAGTAAGGTACCCTTTTCCAGAACCCATATCATACACATTTTGTATGGATTCATCATTTTTAATCAGCTGTGAGAGCAATTCTACATAACGATTGATTTGTTTGTATTTGTCTTGCGCATGTCCAAACACTTTTCCATTTTGTGAGCTAACACCCAGATCTCTCAAGAAAGGGGTAGATTCAGGAATTAATCGTTTTTTTTGATGGTCGTGTGGTTCAATTTCTATTACGTGTTTTTCACTTTTAACCAATACATTAATTTTTCCTTTCTTAGATTGAAGGAGGGTGATTTTTTTGTCAGCTAATAATAAATCCACATTCTGAAACGTATTTTCTAAGTGTGATTTAATCGTCTCTACCAATGAATCTGTGGGATAAACTTGAGTTTGATCATTGGTTTGATAGCGAAGGACTGCTTTCCATTTAATTTCTCCCCCCAATTCAATTGGTCTCAGAAAAATATTTCTTAATTGGCCTTTCTTTTCTTTTGGTTTTGAAAAGGTAATTTTGAATAAAGCTTTGCTGTCAATTGCATTCTGGATTTGACTTAAAAATTCTTCCATAATCCAAAGGTACGTTAAGAAATTAAAAGCAAATAATAGGACGATCTTTCTACGTGAAAATTATAATCGAAAGGATAAGCCAACATTGATAAGTTTAATATTCCCTCTTGTGTATTCTCCATAAACACCTACATGTTGTGAAAGGAATATTCTTAGTCCTACGCCATAATAGTAGTTGAAGTTAGTAGCATTGATTATAATGGTTTCATCGTCGAATGAATTTTGAAGAATTGGATGAATGACTGAATTTGATTGGAAAAAGGTATAGCCAAATCCAAGAAGAAAGTAGGTATTTACTGTTCTAATTGGACTTTCTTGATACTTTAATTTTCCTCCAATCGTAAAGGATTTTTGCTCCTTAGAAATAAAAGCTTCACATGCACTGCCGCTTGAAGTACATTCTGTAGAATTAATAAACGCATCCACATCTGAAGAATCTATGCTACTTAGACCATACAAATCATCTGAATTAAAAGGTGTTTTTAATTCAATTTGACCGTAACTTATAAGTGGAGAAAGACTCAATTTATTGTCTATTCCAGTTTCATATTCTACTGTTATCTTAGGAATGCTACTTTTTACAAATCCTCTATTTATGAAAGTGACCACTCCATTATAATTGTCTTCCAAATCCACATTGATATTGAATGCTCTGTCGCCTTTAAAGAAATGATATTTTGATGTATTTATATCTGTATTAGAATGCTCACCTTGAGCAAATAAAGGATTTTGGTTAAACAGGGTGAACAAGAAGAGAAGCACAAAGTGTTTACTAACTTTTTGTGATTGAGAAGGGTTAAAATCTTTAATACAGATCATGTTGATGAATGGGTAATTGGTTACTGTAGATTAATTGGTTGCCAATATACTCAATTCCTGTGCTCTAATCAAGGCTTGACGAATTGCTATTTTGAATTGTTTCGTCACGTTCTGTTCATTTAGTTTTACAAAAGCGGCTTCAGTAGTACCTCCTTTACTTGATACTTTGGATATCCATTCTTCACAGCTATAATCAAATTTGTTGAACAAGTCTATTGCCCCTCGGAATGTTTGGTAAGTTAACAGTTCTGATTCGGCTTGGGTAAATCCCATTTCTTTGGCTGCCTCTATTAGTGATTGCATGAAATAGAATATATATGCAGGTCCAGATCCAGATATTGCTGTGGCAGCATCAATCATATTCTCTTCTTCATTATAGATGGATTTTCCTGTGCTATTCAATAAATTTTGCACAGTAACCAGTTCTATCCGTGTCACCGTTTCTGAAGATGTGAATACAGTCATTCCCACACCAATTTGAGCAGGTAGATTTGGCATTGCTCGAATGATCTTATCTGTACCCAATTGATCTGCAATGGTCTGAATTTTCACACCTGCCATAATAGATAGCACCACTTGCTGATGATCTATAAAGGGTTTCAGTACAGCAAAAAGAGAAGAGGTGTCTTGTGGTTTTACAGCAAGAATGATCAAGTCAGCTTCTTTGATGTATGGTCCAGGCTCGCCATACACGGTACCTATATTCAACTTTTTGAGCTCTTCTGCTTTTTTAAGTGATTTTTCTAGAATAAGCATTTTTTCAGTTGTAACAATATGTGCTTTCAAGAAACTTCTTGCAAAAGTTAATCCCATATTCCCACCACCAATAATTAATATTTTCATTTTCTAAATGGATTATGACTATATAGTACAATGATTGGACCAAAGAATATTTATTGTTTTGTATTTTAGATTTAGGTATAAAATAAAGAATCAGGAAGTAAATTCCTGATTCTTATTGCACAGCAATGTCATATAACAGAAGACAAGATTGGGGGTTTAGCAAGTTTCAATTATTGCTGAAGTTGAATTTTATATCCTCTCTTTAGTTGTTCCACACTATATTCTCCCGGTCTGATTAGGATGCTTTTCTGTAGGTAAGGCAAATTAATAACATTCCGATGTTTAATGACAATTTGGCCTGTTCCAAAAAATGCTTCTGCTTTTTCTGTAGTTATAGATCTTCGATCAATAATGATACCTTGAAAATTTCCTTTCTGATCTACTAATAGTCTATCTCTACTATCAAATTCTGCTTCTTGAATATGACAGATGCTATTTTCAAATTCTTGAAATGCACTACAAAATTCTATGTCAACAGAAATTGTCATTGGGGCAGTTGTAGTGTCGTATAAAGTTGTCAGTGACAAGCTTAATAATAATGCTATCGTTTTGGTTATCATGTCTAGATGTTTTAGGTTAATAAAATAGGTGTTGCACACAAGCAAACTTGCAGTACAGTACATTTGGTAATGATTGAGATGATATCTAGTAAGTGTAATTGGTTCTCGTATAGATATTATCGTAATGATTACTACTTATATAATACCCTAAGAAGCAAAAACGTGACCTGAGAATGTGATAATTAACAAATTATTTTAAAAAATGTCCTATGTGGCACTTCATCTTAACGTATTGTCTGGTTTAAATTAACATTTATTGATAGTTAAAAGTCAAACTTAGGAATATGGAATCTTCTTAATTAGGAGGGCTACTTGTTTTCTAAATGGATGAACTTTATACATTATCTTCTTGAAAGTAGCACAGAAATGGACTTTTAGGGGAGGATATTCACTTTTTTATTTAATGTTTAATAAAAACTAATGAAAAGTTAAACAAAATGTAGTATTTTGCATTTATAGAGTGAACATAGGAGTTATTTTATTCAACAATACAATTTTGAAATCAGAATAATTCGACAAAAAAATAAACTTTTAAACAATTATATGTCACATAATACAACTTGAAAGCATTATACTAAAAAGAGAATATCATGAGAGATACATACAACAATGAATTAAGCAGAGCAGTAAGTCTATTGAATTTTGAACATGAAAATAGAACTAAAGCTAAAAATGTACTCTCCAACAAGTATAAGATTCCACATTATTATCTGACATTAATTGTAAATAAAATTTTTATTCGTCTAGGAAGCTATAGTCTCAGTATGTCTGGTAAAAGTTCATATACATTATGGGATCAGTTCCATCAAGTAGCATCTGAAGAAGTAAAATCGCTACAATTACAATCTTAAGTTGCTCTCCTTTCTCGTTATTTTTCTCTAATGCTCACTTAAGTAGTAGTTTTTACCTGAATACTTAACGCTCCACTAACTATATTTTTACATTTGTTAACAATACTTGACTCTATAAAAGGAGTTAGTATATTGGAAGTTCGATATTGCAAAAAAAGCAGCGTTAATAAATATGAGAATTCACTTACTAGCTTTTACATTCATACTTTTCTTCAATTATTCATTGCAAGGACAATACGAGGATATTTACTTTGAAGATTATGTATATGTAACCAATATAAAATCTGTAAAAATTAACCCTTCTGGGACGCCGTTAGAGCCGCCCGTATTTTATCTAGGGAATTCACAAAGATTGGTTGTTTCTTTTGATGACATGGATAATGTACAAAAAGATTTCACTTATGGAATTATACATTGTAATAAGGATTGGGAACCATCTGGATTGGAAATGGTAGAATATATTGATGGATTTATTGATGAAGAAATTGACAACTCTGCATTTTCTGTTAACACTTTTGTGCCCTATATCAATTATCAATTATCACTTCCTAATAATGATTTAAGTTGGACTATTTCAGGTAATTATTTGCTTGTTATTTATGAAGGTGGGGATGTAGATGATAGGATACCAGTAATTACCAGAAGATTTATGGTAGTAGATAAGAAGGTGAATGTAAGTGTCAAAAACCGAAGACCATTGGATGTTACAAAATTGAGAACGCATTATGAGTTCGATTTATTTGTGAACAATAAAGACTTTAAAATTCTGGACCCAAGAAATAATATTTCTGTTATGGTGTTACAGAACTATAGATGGGATATAGGAATTAAGAATTTAAAGCCTAGATTTTTTGTGGGCGATCAAATGACAATTGATAATACAGGTTTGATTTCTTTTCCTGCATATAAAGAATTTAGAAGTGCAGATATTCGATCATTGGATTTTGTAGCCAATGGAATAACATCTATTGATTTGAACGATTATGGTACTGATGTATTATTGGATTTGGGGAGACCGAGAGGAGATTCCTACTATACGACAATTCCAGATGCAAATGGTCAATTTGTTATTCAAAATAGAGATTTAGGAACGGATAATACGGGTGGAGATTATGCCAATGTTATTTTTACACTAGAAACACCCGAGCGAGATGAAGAAATATATGTGATGGGGAGCTTTACGGACTGGAAGCCAGATGAAATGTATCGTATGAGATACTATGACGATCAAAAGGTGTATGTCGCGGAAATTTTATTAAAACAAGGATATTATGATTTTTATTATGGTGTGGATGAAGACGGAGTATTAAACGCAAGAGCAATAGAAGGCAGCTGGGCAGATACGGAAAATGATTATCAAGTTTTTGTGTATTTAAGAGAGCCTGGAGATCGATATGATCGTCTTATTGGCTATTATACGTTCAACTCCAATTTTTAAACTTTTAGGAGAAGAGAAGATAGTTACTTTGGACCATAAATTTCAATAATTCCTTCAATATCGCCTTCTTGGATCCCATCAATGCCAAGGGTTAAAGCATTTTGATTCATAATATTATTTGTTGTCACGTGTCCAAGTCCAAGCACATGACCCACTTCATGCAGTATAAATCTATAAAACGATGAGCAATCGTTATATTTCACGTTAGATTTGATGATAATGTCACCCCCAATTTCCTTGCAAAGGGATTCTTGAAAATTTGGGAAACCTATGCCACTTTGTTTAATATCTGCTACAAAGAATCGAATATCACTATTGCTATTTTCTGATTCTTCAGCAAATTCAATATTAGCATGCTGGGCCCATGCGTCCAATGCTTTTCGAATTTCTAATTGAGCACAATCCACTAAGTTGGTAAACGAGAGACTCGGAACACCGACTTGTTTGTGTGTATTGACTGTGCCATTTGATTCTTGAAAACTATAGGTAATTAACCCGCTCTCTCGTTTGGGCCCATTTTCATTGTATCCCGCAGGAGAAAATTCAGCCATTTCGCCCCATTTATAACCAAAAAGGCAATATCTACCTGTTCCTCCTAAACAACTTGATAAGGCACTATTACAGCTACTATATTTACTAGAATCATAGGTGACTGGAGGTGTTTCTTCTTCTCCGCAATGAATAAGTAAGAAACAAAGTAGGAATATGGAAATTCTCTTTAACAATGGTCTAAATTTTTCTACACTACAAAATAATAAGAAATGATAAAAAAAAGCCCTATTCGTAGTGAACGAATAGGGTGTAACTCAAAAACGGGTGCTCTTGAGTGTACTTTTTACATAAGCCCTCTGATAATGTCTTCTTCAGTTATTCCTTCTGCTTCCGCTTTATAATTTCTTACTACCCGGTGTCTTAATACATAGTTGGCTACTGCTTTTACATCTTCTATGTCTGGAGAATATTTTCCAGATACGGCTGCATGTGCCTTTGCTCCTAATACCAAATATTGAGAGGCTCTTGGTCCTGCTCCCCAGCTTATATATTGATTGACTTCAGGTGTTGCCATTGGAGTGTTGGGTCGTGTCTTCGTGGCAAGTGTGACAGCATATTCAAGTACATTGTCAGCAATTGGAATTTTTCGAATCAATTGCTGATAGTACATTATTTGTTCGCCGGTTAGAATTGTATTTAATTGTACTTTCTGATCGGAGGTTGTCCCTTTTACAACTGCGACTTCTTGTTCATAACTTGGATAGTCCAAAGGAATATTGAACATAAATCTATCTAATTGTGCTTCTGGAAGTGGGTAGGTCCCTTCTTGCTCAATAGGGTTTTGAGTGGCCAATACAAAAAATGGTTTTTCCAAATCATGTCGTACTCCACTCACCGTAATTGATCTTTCTTGCATTGCCTCCAATAATGCAGCTTGCGTTTTTGGTGGAGTTCTATTGATCTCATCAGCCAAAACTATATTAGCAAAAAGTGGTCCTTTATTAAATTTAAAGGATCTACTTTCGTCCAAAATTTCTGCACCTGTTATATCTGATGGCATTAAATCAGGAGTAAATTGAATTCTTTTGAAATCCAAATCCAATACTTCGGCTATCGTACTTACCAACAATGTTTTTGCCAGACCGGGTACTCCCACCAATAGACTATGTCCGTTGCTGAATAAAGAGAGTATTACAGTTTTAACAACATCATCTTGGCCAACTATTACCTTAGCAATTTCTGATTTTAGGGATTGATATGATTTAGCTAATCCATCTACCGCCTCAACCTCGGATTTATACTGCATATTTTCATTAATTTTAATTGTCAGAGAGTGATTATCCGCTTCAATAACAAAAGACTCTCTAAAAAGCGTGTAAAAATATAAAATAACCACTTAGAAACGAGATATAGGCCAACTATGTTTGCGTGTAACATTAGTTTAACGATTTTTGGCTAAAGATTTTTTAAAATAGCCTGCTTTTTACTGAAGAATGGTACCCAGATGGTACG
The DNA here is from genome assembly GCA_029212405.1 of Saprospiraceae bacterium. Lineage (GTDB taxonomy): Bacteria > Bacteroidota > Bacteroidia > Chitinophagales > Saprospiraceae > CAJXUU01. The sequence goes on along the minus strand of JARGNR010000085.1, from coordinate 13,486 downwards.
ATACTCTATTTTGATTGATATCTTCATTCCATTTTTAATGAGTTAGGTGTACTATTTTGCGGACTGGTTGGTTAGGATAAATTGTATATTACCGCAAAATATGTCTTGTTATTATGATCAAGTTACTCATAAAATACTTTTTGGGAGGATTAGCACTAGTATTGCCTTTTATTGCTCTTGGCTATTTAATGTTTATTCTCTATTCATGGTGCTCAGAATTTCTTAATATACAATCCGCTGGCATTTTAATAGGACCCATTCTAATTGGACTTATCGCTATTGGATATGCAAGAACTGTTTTTGGTATAAAACTATTTTTTACATTGGAAGAATATCTTGTAAAAACGCCAATACTTGGACCATTGTACAAGGCATTAAAAGATGTCACCTATGCCTTTGTTGGTGCTGAAAATAAATTTTCTGAACCTGTTTTAGTGCTTTGTGCTGGAGAGCATTATAAGATTGGTTTTATTACGAATAAGGAAAATGAATATTTAAAGCATAGTGATAAGGAGGATTCGGAGTTGTTGTTTTCTGTATATTTCCCACTTTCCTTTAGTCTGTCAGGAGATTTATTTTTAGTCCCAATTGACAAAATTCAACCGATTGATATGAAAGCAAAGGATGTGATGCAATTGATTGTCTCTGGAGGATTAATCAAAGCTCCGCATTAACTCCAATTTTATCCATATGAAACTTAAACTTTAGATGTGTAGTTGAATACAATGCAACTATTCATTTCATATGCAAGAGCTATCACTCACCCATTTTCTCCATACCCATTTAACTTCTGCTTTAGGGTATGCATTTCTGGTGTTCATAGTTGTTCGCCTTGGAGTCAGCCTATGGCATTATAAAAGTTCTCAAGACCAATTAAAAAGAAGTTTGTCGGTGATTATATGGCTAATTGTTGCCATAGTATACACCATATCTCCTGTTGATTTGATCCCGGATATATTTTTGGTAGTTGGTTGGATTGATGATGCTTTGATATTAATAGGATCTATTGCTTTTGCGCATAGTGCTGCAATCAAGATATTTTGGGGTGACCTTCCTGGTGAAAAGCGTTTATATAACTTTCTGCTATGGTATTTTTACGCTTTTATTTTTTGTATAACCATCTCAGGATATACCTACTTTTGGTGAAGAAAAAGTGGAAATTGGAATCCTACACATTTAGTTATGTGAGAGATATAAAAAAAGCCTCACAAATGAATGCGAGGCTTTGTTTATTTAGTAGTTGCGCGATTGACGCAATTAATTTTCTGCTACTTCTTCTTCAACGCCTTGAACCAGCAATGAAACATCGTTATTGAGAACTTCAATGAAGCCTTTAGAGATGTTGAAAACTTTATTCTCTCCATTAGAAACAATAATTCTAACAGGCCCAGTTACAAGGCTGGAAACGATAGGAGCGTGACCATTTAAGATTTCAAATTGTCCATTTGATCCAGGTACTCTTACTGAATCAACAGCTCCTTGAAAGATTTCTTTTTCTGGTGTAAGTACGATTAATTCCATTTCTATTGTTTTGTAGATCTAGTAATTAAAGAATTAAGATTGAGCATCTGCAAGCATCTTCTTACCTGCCTCGATTACCTGATCAATATCTCCTTTCAAGTTGAAAGCAGATTCAGGGTACTCATCTAATTCACCATCCATAATCATATTAAATCCTTTGATTGTATCCTCAATAGGAACCAATACTCCAGCTAATCCTGTAAAGGCTTCTGCCACGTGGAAAGGTTGTGAAAGGAAACGCTCAACTTTTCTAGCTCTATATACTACATTTCTATCCTCTTCACTTAATTCTTCCATACCAAGGATGGCAATGATATCTTGAAGTTCTTTATATCTCTGAAGAATTCTTTTAACTCTTTCTGCTGTATTGTAGTGCTCTTCACCAATGATTGCAGGGTCCAAGATTCTTGAAGAAGAATCCAATGGATCCACAGCTGGGTAAATACCTTTTGCAGCAATCTTTCTGTTCAATACGGTAGTTGCATCCAAGTGAGCAAATGTTGTTGCTGGTGCTGGATCCGTTAAATCATCCGCAGGTACATATACCGCTTGTACAGATGTAATAGATCCTCTTTTGGTTGATGTAATTCTTTCTTGCATCAAACCCATCTCAGTAGCCAAAGTAGGTTGATATCCTACGGCTGATGGCATTCTACCTAGTAGGGCGGATACCTCAGATCCTGCTTGAGTAAATCTAAAGATATTATCAATAAAGAAAAGAATGTCTTTTCCACCTTGTGGATCATTCAAGTCTCCATCTCTATAATATTCTGCAATAGATAGTCCTGACAATGCAACTCTTGCTCTTGCACCAGGAGGCTCATTCATCTGACCAAATACAAACGTTGCTTTGGATGATTTAAGCGTTTCTTTATCTACTGCACTCAAGTCCCATCCACCTTCTTCCATAGAGTGCATGAACTTCTCACCATAGTTGATAATTCCTGCTTCCAACATCTCTCTCAATAAATCGTTTCCTTCTCTTGTTCGTTCTCCAACACCTGCGAATACGGATATACCATCATATCCTTTTGCAATGTTATTGATCAATTCCTGAATCAATACAGTTTTTCCAACTCCTGCTCCACCAAACAAACCAATCTTTCCTCCTTTTACATAGGGCTCGATAAGATCGATTACTTTAATTCCTGTAAAAAGAATTTCAGTATCCGTAGACAAATCTTCATATCTAGGTGGCTTCTGATGGATTGATCTAGAATTCCCTTCTTTATTCAACTCTCCAAGACCATCAATAGCGTCTCCCGTTACATTAAAAAGTCTTCCTTTAATTTGTTCTCCAATCGGCATTGAAATAGGAACTCCTGTGTCGACAACTTCTGTACCTCTTGTCAGTCCATCAGTTGAATCCATGGCGATGGCTCTTACGCTATCCTCTCCAAGGTGCTGTTGTACTTCAAAAACGAGATCTGTATTATTCTCTCTTTTGATAACAAGTGCGTTCAATATTTCTGGTAAAGTAGCTCCTTCTTTAGAAAAGCTTACATCCACTACAGGACCGATGATTTGCTTTATTTGCCCGATATTAGCCATAGTATGAATTGATATTTATATTTTATGAATAAAGGCTTTCTGAATTTTGGTGCAAAGATAACGGATTAAGGCCTAAAATAGGCTATAATTTTCCTTCTTTTTATTGATAATATAAAGAATTGGCGAAGAAGGCACTTTGCCATTTATTGTTTTATTTATTTTGATAATAATAGAATATATACAACGATTATTTTCTCTTGACAAGAGATCAGGTATGTGAGGACGAGCCTGTTAAATACTATAATTACAATAATTTATTAGATGTGGTGCTGTGAGGCTTATATTATCAGGGCATTTCACCAGAATAATTGGGTGTGTTGTTGGTGTTTGAATATATGTTTAGATAATTTTAATTTTTAAACTTGAACTATATACTAATTGGTAAACGTTTGAAGTTTTAGATGTTGGAGAAAAGTCGAAATCTCAAGACATCGTTAACAAAATGAGACTTGAAATTATATCTTTGGATATATGAGCTTAAAATTTTTACGTATGAAAACTGTACTCATTAGTATCTTCCTATTGACTGCTTTGTCTATTTCTGCCCAAACAGAGGTTGACTTTTTAAATTCGATTGGAAATGGCAAGATGCAAAACCTGGAGTCCTTCTTGTCAAGCCAGATCAACTTAAGTATCAATGATAAACAAGAAAAAGTCGAAAGAGGAATAGCAATAAAAAAAATAAAGACCTTTTTGAAGTCTAAAAAAATTGTAAAATATAAGATTCTTCATAATGGAAATTCAGCGGATAATAAATCAAGTTATCGGGTCGCTCGATTGAAAACAAGAACAGGCACCTATCGGATATTTGCTTACTCTGAAGGTCTTGGTAGAAAATCGAAAGTGGTGGAAGTTAGAATTGATGCTATGTAATCTCCAATATTCACGTTTTTTTAATTTCAAATTTCAAATCTTGTAATTAATTGAAATTCAATGAATAACAACATATTTAAAAATTTAAATGTATTTAAATTGAGTTGAAGGGTTTCATTTTTAGTAAAATCAACATATATTGCACCCATAATTAATTAGTTCACAAAATACTTTAGCGTATACAATACATTCTACACTTATAAATACTTAGTCAGAAATTAGATTACTTAACCGATTAAAAGTATAAGTTATGGATGTACAGAAGCTAACAGATCAGGAATTGATTAAAACTTATCTAAATGGCCACGATAAGGCCTTCGAAGTTCTTCTCAAAAGACACAAAAACAAAATTTACACCTCTATTTATCTATTCGTAAAAGATACAGAAAAGGCGAATGATATTTTTCAAGATGTATTTATTAAAATAGTAGATACCCTAAGAAAAGGGAAATATAATCACGAAGGAAAATTCCTGCAGTGGGCGATGCGTATATCTTATAATATGTGTGTTGATAATTTCAGACGGAATAAAAGACGTACGAAAGTATCTGCAACAGAGACATTTGATATTTTTGATGTATTGGAGTCAAAAGATGATAATATGGAAACAACCATGATCAAATCTCAAATGCATAAAAAAGTGAGAGCGCTTGTTGATCAATTGCCTCCAGAACAAAAAGAAGTAGTTGTCCTTAGGCACTATGCTGATATGAGCTTTAAGGAAATCTCACAGTTGACTCGTGTAAGTATCAATACAGCACTAGGTAGAATGAGATATGCATTAATCAATATGCGTAAAATGGCGAATGAAAAAGAATTGGTTTCGATTTAAATAGTCTTTTGGTTGTGCTTGTGAGGGCACGTATTTAAAATATAAATTAGCAAAACAAAAAAGGATAAGTAAGGATAACTTACTTGTCCTTTTTTAATTAATTTGACTACATCCCTATGCGTTGAAGGATTGAAAAACTCAATTTATTGTAATTAGTTAAACTTGATGGTCGAAAATGAGTTTATATACTACAATAAAAATTATCATTTGAATAAATCATACATACCGATCCTAAAGCAACAGTTTAAGTTGGACTTGCCAGGAGCTTCTGCACAGACAAAAATGTCCCCTATTGTTGATAGTCATAAATATAGACAACCCGATGCTTCCCATCGAGTTGCTTGTGTTATGGCGTTGCTGCATCCAAAAAACGAAGAGCTGTATGTTACATTTATAAAACGAGCTGCCAGTCATCCAGATGATAAACACGCTGGACAAATTGGATTTCCAGGAGGGAAATATGAAGTGGAAGATGCTTCTTTGATACAATGTGCATTGAGAGAAACGGAAGAAGAAATCGGTGTGAATCGCAATGATATAGAAATAATAGGTGAATTGACCTCTTTATATGTATTTGCCAGCAATTTTATGGTATATCCATTTGTTGGTTACTTGGACTATATGCCCCAGTATACGCCACAAGTTGAAGAAGTAGCAGACATATATGAGTTACCATTAAAGAATTTGGTAGATCCTAAATTCAAAATATCTCGTAAAGTGAGGTTAGCTGAAGGGTTTTACAGAGAGGCACCAGGGTATAATGTGAATGGTGATTTTTTGTGGGGAGCGACCGCCATGATTAGCAGTGAATTAGAGACGATGGTGCAACGGATGGAGGTCCTCTATTAAATTTTTGCACCCTTAATTTTGCTTATTGGGAATATATTAGTTTTCATCATTAAGTGTGGTAAATCTCTAGTATCCATACGTTTATAATACGTATGTTGGACTGTTCTCAAACATTGTTATCCAAAATAATAATTATATTCTGCTACATCGAAATCTTTTTTAAAAACTTTTTATTTACCTTTGCGCATGGAAAAGAATTTTGCAAATACTCAAGGCCTAATTTCTGAGGCTCTTACCTTCGACGACGTACTATTAATACCTGCTTACTCTGAGATTTTACCTCGAGAAGTAGATATTTCTACCCAATTTACAACGGATATTCGATTGAATGCACCTATTATCTCTGCTGCCATGGATACGGTGACCGAGTATAAATTAGCCATTGCCATCGCTCGGCAAGGTGGAATTGGTATTATTCATAAGAATATGCCCATTGCGGCGCAAGCTGAAGAGGTGCGAAAAGTAAAGCGTTCTGAGAGTGGAATGATCCTGGATCCGGTGACTTTGACGTACAAATCTAAGGTGAGGGATGCATTGGGATTGATGCGAATGCACAAGATTGGAGGGATACCTATCGTAGATGACAACCAAAAGTTGATCGGAATATTGACCAATCGTGATTTAAGATTTGAGGTAGACCCCAACAAAGTAGTCACAGAAATGATGACCAAGGAAAATCTAATCACTGCTCCTGTAGGAACTACCTTGGATCAAGCCAAAGATATTCTTCAAAAGTATAAGATTGAGAAGTTGCCCGTAGTGGATGATCAAAATACACTTCAAGGATTAATTACATACAAAGATATCCTAAAGGTGGAAAATTATCCAAGTTCAAGCAAAGACAGTCATGGTCGATTGGTGGTAGGTGCTGCTGTAGGTGTGACACACGATATGCATGACAGAATTGCTGCCTTAGTTAATGTTGGAGTAGATGCTGTTTGTATTGATACCGCTCATGGTCACAGTCAAGGCGTATTGAAAGCAGTCAAAAAAGCCAAAGAAGCATTTCCATACTTGCAAATCATTGGAGGAAACGTAGCTACTGGAGCAGGAGCAAAAGCCCTAGTTGATGCTGGGGTGAATGCGGTCAAAGTAGGTGTCGGACCAGGAAGTATATGCACTACTCGAATTGTAGCGGGTGTTGGTGTTCCTCAACTTTTTGCTATTAAGAGCGCATACGAAGGAATAAAAAGTTCTGGAGTACCAATCGTAGGGGATGGTGGTATACGATACACTGGAGATATTGCCAAGGCATTAGCAGGTGGAGCAGACACAATTATGGCAGGTTCCTTGTTTGCAGGAACGGAAGAAGCTCCAGGAGAAGCTTTAATCTATCAAGGTAGAAAGTTTAAAGTATATCGAGGAATGGGATCACTAGGTGCTATGGAAGAAGGATCTAAAGATAGATATTTCCAAGATGTGGAAGATGATGTGAAAAAACTGGTACCAGAAGGAATTGAAGGAAGAGTTCCTTTCAAGGGTACGGTAGGCGAAGTAATGGTACAGTATTTAGGTGGACTACGTGCGAGTATGGGTTACTGCGGAGCACCAAATATTGCAAAAATGAAGGATGCTCAAATGGTAAAAATTACAAATTCGGGAATGCTTGAAAGCCATCCTCATAATATATCCATTACCAAGGAAGCTCCTAATTATACTAGAAGATAAGCATAAATACAGAGAGAATGTTAACCGTTCAAGGAGACGCATACTTTATGAAACAAGCTTTGATTGAAGCTCAAAAGGCATACGATCAAGGAGAGGTGCCTGTAGGTGCCGTCATTGTTTCAAATAAACATATTATTGCCAGGGCTCATAATCAGACTGAAATGTTAACGGATGTTACAGCACATGCTGAAATGATAGCCATCACATCCGCTGCTGATTATTTAGGGGGGAAATACTTACAAGATTGTACGCTGTACGTGACATTAGAGCCATGTAATATGTGTGCTGGTGCTTTATATTGGTCGCAAATATCTAAGGTTGTGTATGGTGCCGGAGATGAAAAAAGAGGCTTTATGAAGTACGGTAAAGAATTGTTACACCCAAAGACAAAAGTGGAATATGGAGTGTTGCATGAAGAATGTGCAGGATTGCTGCATCGATTTTTTAAAGAACGAAGAGGAGTACTATAAAAGGCATTTAGTGTTAAATGAATATAAAAAGACCTGCCTCTCAGCAGGTCTTTTTTATTACATCTTTATAATTTTTTCGGATTTATAGTCTTTTCCATCTAACATGATTTTCAAAATATAGGTCCCTTGATTGAGGGTGCTGGTGTCAAATGAAAATGCATTTTTACCACTCTTTACATAATTAGAAGAATAAATTTTATCAATCAACTCTCCATTCGATCCAATTAAGTGTATTTGTATTGAGTTTGTTCCTTGAGGAATGTTTATCTCTACAGAAGATCGATTTACGAGCGGATTAGGAAATACCGTCAAGTCAGATTGTTCAATGGGCGCTTCGTTGGTATTTGTTGGAGTTCCTGGACGTTGTATGTGGCAGACAAGTGGAGCGTTGGAAGAGTTGCCAATACCAATAAATCCAGCAACCCATGCTTGACTTGGGTCATTATAGTCCCTTTGGGTTCCTAAGTAATCACCCCATCTTTCTAAATCACCGGCTATCATATCTATATAAGTAATACCTTGACCTAATTGGACAATTTCAGAATACCCTTCACCAGGGAGAGAGTATAGCGCCGAAACTCCAGGGTTTCTAACTTTATTTGTGTGATTAAATGCGATTATAGCATCTCTATCAGAGGCGGTTTCGCCAGTATATATAATTCCCGGATAACCTATTTCAAAGTCTGACCCAATGATGTGATTAAGTCGAATCGTTTGAGGGTCAGAAATACTCTCTATAGTGCCGTGGTAAATGCCTGCTAAATTGTTGTCTAAGTTTCGGGTATTTCCAACAAACTGAATTTCGTCATCCAATCTAAACGCCTCTAAGACTCGAGCATCATTGGTTTGTAAGAAACCGACTTTTTGCGTTGCGTTTGGAGGTGCGCCATAGGGCGTATCGGAAAAAACTAAATTGATATCCACTTGTTCATCTGGATTTGCTGCATTGGGGTCGACTTTAACAAGGAAAAAAGAATCAGTTTCAATAGCAAAATTTCTATTTGAAACAAAGTAAATGTCATCATACATAGTCTCGGTAGCACTTTCTGCTGGGCATAAATTTCTAATATTTTGTCCATTATATGTAATACCATCAATTCTATTGACACCTAGGTCCGTCCCTGAATATCCTGTGTTTTTATCCATTTCCCATATGATCGTTTCGATAAATCCAGCTTGCCAAGTTTCGCCGTCTTTTAATAAGTTGATAGTGAGGTACACCTTATCATTGGTGAGTGAAATCATCGGGTAATCTGTCCATTGGTCCAGTCCATTTGGATTTCCAGGCAAAGTATAAATGTTCCAATTCCCAGTAGGGTCATCTGTTTCTGAGAAGGCAAATACTATATCTGTATTTAGACTGTTGCTGCCAGCTAAAAATGTGAATACATACTTGTTAGCAATTGGATCGTAAGCAAGTCTAGGGTCGAAAGGGTTGTTTGTAATTCCAGCAGCGATAGCAAATTGTTCCAATGTGAATTTTTGGGTGAATCCACCATTTGGTTTATTGACCGCCATGTAACTATTTCCGGCTGAAAGAATATCATTCCCTTTCATGGCTAAATGATTGTCACATGGAATTCCGATTTGCACAGAAAATAATGCAAAAGTTTTAATTATTTCAGGTGGATTGACCACAGATCGCTTCTTCGCCAAAGGAATATGTGAAGGAGGGTACAACTTTTGGATTTTCTTTTTCTGATTCTCCAAAAATGCTTTATAACTATTTCCTGATACGAAAGGAGCTTCCAGATTTTGAAAATGGGGAAGATAAGGGTCTTCAATATCAGACACATTTATGGTGGCTATTTTTTTGACCCCTTCGAAGCTTGTTTTTTTAAATTCTACTTTTTGTGCAATTGAGCTTATGGAGAAAGCAAGCATGCAAATGAGAACGGAATAAATTTTTGTATGCATTTCAAATAATATTTGTGAAGTAAAATCAATATGTCAAAGTTGAAGAAAAAAAAGAGCTTTTAATAATAATGAGAAGATTCATTTACAGCACCAATGGCAAAAGATCGTCTATTTTAGGTCGCATAAAAAACAACTTTTAGGATGTGAGAGTAGAAAAAAGAAGTATATTTTCATTGGTTGACCTTGAAAGTAGGGTAAAAATTATATTTTGAAAATAGTCCAATTACTTATAAAATGCATGGTTTTTAATTGCTTTAGCCATATCTTTTCTTATAAATCGATCAATATTTAAAAGCTAAATTTATTTTAAATGAAAAGGTGCTGTAATCCCTTAAAATACATAGCTTTTCATACCTAAAATGCCCAGAATTATCCATACATTTGTGCCAAATTTGGGAACGGAGAATTTTTGGTTGATTATTGCCAATTATTTTTCAACTCAATCATAAGAATTTATAGCATAATATGTCTGTAATAAGAATAGCATCTAGATACGCAAAATCATTACTTGATCTGGCTCAAGATCAAAATGTAATGACTGAAGTTGTTAGTGATATGGAAGGGTTTTCAAAAATGGTTGAAAACAGAGATCTGTATTTACTTTTGAAAAGTCCGATCATAAAGGCAGGTAAGAAAGCACAAATTTTTGATGCTTTATTTGAAGGCAAGGTAAACAAGCTGACCAAAGCTTTTTTAGATATTACCTTGAGAAAGGGAAGAGAGCGTTACCTTCCAGAAATTGCAACTGAGTTTATGGCGCAGTACAAAAGAATGAAAGGTATTTCTTCTGTGCAGTTGATCACGGCTACTCCGATCAGCGATGCTTCCTTGTCAAAATTGAAAGCGAAGTTGTTGGAGAGTGATGCGACTGATAGCTCAGTGGAGATTGAAACTTCGGTAGATGCATCTCTTATTGGAGGTTTTATTGTGAAAATTGGTGATAAGCAAATTGACGCCAGTGTTTCACACAAATTGGATCAAATGGCAAAGTCATTATCCAGTAATGATTACGAAAAAGCATTTTAGTAAAAATATTCGCTTGCACTTGCTGTAGTGTAAGTTTCTATTAAATAATACAACAATTTTAAAAATCAATAGATATGGCTGATGTAAAACCTGATGAAATATCCGCAATCCTGAAACAACAACTTTCTGGATTTAAATCAGAAGCAGAACTAGAAGAAGTAGGAACAGTACTTCAAGTAGGAGATGGAATTGCTCGTGTTTATGGTCTTTCAAAAGCCCAGGCAGGAGAGCTTGTAGAATTTGAGACAGGAGTTAATGCGATCGTACTTAACTTAGAAGAGGACAATGTTGGGGTAGTACTTCTTGGACCTGGAGATGGAATTAAAGAAGGATCTACGGTACGAAGAACGAATAAAATTGCTTCTATTGACGTAGGAGAAGGGTTGTTGGGAAGAGTAGTAAACCCATTGGGTCAAGCTATTGATGGAAAAGGTGCAATTGGTGGAAAGAAATATGAAATGCCGTTGGAGAGAAAAGCTCCTGGTGTAATTTTCAGACAACCAGTTAGTGAGCCGCTTCAAACAGGTATCAAAGCGATTGATGCAATGATTCCTATTGGAAGAGGTCAAAGAGAGTTGATTATTGGTGACAGACAAACTGGTAAAACTGCAATTGCTATTGATACCATCATCAATCAAAAAGAATTTTACGATAGAGGAGAGCCTGTATTCTGTATTTACGTTGCTTCTGGTCAGAAAGCATCTACGGTTGCACAGGTAGCAAAAGCGTTGGAAGAAGCAGGAGCGATGCCATATACAGTGATTGTTTCAGCATCTGCATCGGATCCAGCACCACTTCAATTTTATGCCCCTTTTGCAGGAGCGGCGATTGGAGAATTCTTTAGAGATACGGGAAGACCAGCTTTGATCGTTTATGATGATTTGTCAAAGCAGGCAGTAGCATATAGAGAGGTATCATTATTGCTTAAAAGACCTCCAGGTAGAGAGGCATATCCAGGAGATGTATTCTACTTACACTCAAGATTGTTGGAGAGAGCTGCAAAAGTAATCGACAACGATGAGATTGCTAAGAATATGAATGACCTTCCAGAATCTTTGGCAAATGCAGGGATCGTAAAAGGAGGAGGATCATTAACAGCACTTCCGATTATTGAAACACAAGCGGGTGATGTATCTGCATATATTCCTACCAATGTAATTTCGATTACAGATGGACAAATCTTCTTGGAGTCAAACTTGTTTAACTCAGGGATTAGACCAGCGATTAATGTAGGTATCTCTGTATCAAGGGTAGGGGGTTCTGCTCAGATTAAGTCAATGAAAAAAGTGGCAGGTACATTAAAACTGGACCAGGCACAGTACAGAGATTTGGAAGCATTTGCAAAATTTGGTTCTGACTTGGATGCAGCTACATTAGGTGTATTGGAGAAAGGAAAGAGAAACGTTGAAGTATTGAAGCAAGCTCAATATTCTCCAGTATCAGTTGAAAAGCAAGTAGCAATTATCCATCTTGGTGTAAAAGGATTATTAAAAGACGTACCAGTAGCTAGTGTAAGAGATTTCGAAGAGACATTCTTTACAGCGATGGAGAACCAAGCGAAGGACGAATTGGAACAATTGAGACAAGGAAAACTTACAGAAGAGGCGATTGCTGCTATTGAGAGAGTGGGAGCTGAAATTTCTGCACAGTACAAATCTTAAATTGGATTGACCTGATCATTTTGTGAAGGCATTCTTAAACACTTAAATATTAAATAAGTGAGTGGACAATTAAAAGAAGTTAGAGAGAGGATTACTTCAGTAAAATCAACTCAGCAGATTACAAAAGCTATGAAAATGGTTTCTGCTGCTAAGCTGAGAAAAGCTCAACAAGCCATTACTGAAATGAGACCTTACGCTGACCGTTTGAATAAGATGTTGAAAAACATACTTTCAAATTTGGAAGGAGATGCAAATTCAGCTTTTGGAGTAGAACGTGAAGTGAATAATGTAGCTATTGCAATAGTTACTTCTAGCAAAGGACTATGTGGTGCATTCAATGCAAACATTACAAAAGCGGCCGTTGCAAAAATAGAAGGAGAATATGCAGAGCAACTAGCAAGTGGTAATATAACCATTGTAGGTCTTGGTAAAAAAGGATATGAAGTGTTGACCAAGAAATACCCAAACCTTAAGTTTGTAGATGACCACGTTGGAATTTTTTCAGACTTGAATTTTGATACTATTTCTGCTGGAGCTCTACACTTAATGAATGGATTTATTGATGGTACATATGACAAAGTAGATGTTTGTTACGGTCAATTCAAAAATGCTGCTTTGCAGTTTCCAAAAGCTGTTCAGTTTTTACCTGTTCCAAAAATGGAAAAAGCTGAAGGAGCTTCTAAAACTAAAGCAGATTACATATTTGAACCTACGAAGCAAGAATTATTGGAATCATTGATCCCTTCAATTTTGCAAACTACATTTCAGAAGTATGTGCTAGACACCCACGCTTCAGAGCATGGAGCTAGAATGACTGCGATGGACAGTGCGACAGAAAACGCTGAAGAGTTGATGAAAGAGTTGAAGATTTCTTACAATAAGGCAAGACAGGAAGCGATTACAAAAGAGCTTTCAGAAATTGTTGGAGGAGCTGCAGCACTCGAAGGGTAGAATTCCACAAAGAATTAGATATATTAAAAAGACTTGCTTTGGCAGGTCTTTTTTTTTTGTTATCTCTTAAATGGGAATTTTTGGAAGAAATGACCTCTCCATTCTCACTTGTTTTTTAGGCATATTCAGGAGTAGACTAACATAAAAAACAAGAAGTTTGGGAATTA
>JARGNR010000084.1:13522-25946 GCA_029212405.1 Saprospiraceae bacterium | reverse complement strand
GAGTGACTTTATTCCTTTGTTCCCATAAGTAGTTTCATAGTATAACCAAAACATAACCCCCCAATTGTCCATATTGGAATGCCTATTAATATGTTCCTTGACTCAATGGGTTCATCTTTTATAAGTGGATACAAAAATGTCATGAAAATGAACATGAAAAAACCCCAACTTAATCCTTGTTTTAACCATCCTTTTCCTTCAAATGGATTTTGAATACTATCTAAGTCTAAATTTTCAAATCTGTTTGGTTGTTTTTTCAACCAATTATTTCTGATCCTATCTTTTATGAAAAACCAGAATGGAAATGTAATTACAATAATGAGTAGACTCAATGAATTTCTAAGACAAGGAATTATTCCGTTGCAATTTGTACAATATAAGCCAAACCAGTTTTTAAACGCAGTCCCGTTTTTTAGTGACCAAGTTCTACTATCATGTAGCATTTCGCAATGTGGACATGGTACAAATGACCTTTCTATCCTTGGTTTATTTGATCCTCTATCTTCTAAGAACAATTTAGGAATCCTTTGACCTAATATTAGTTCGTTAATGGCCAATCCTGGATTTATAATCCAATGGATCATCATCCAATTCTTCCATGTATAAATTTTCCACTTATTTGAGTCAAAATTCATTTTCGTAATTTTAATTCCATAACCAATCGGGTACATTAGCGTTTTTGCGAGAAACGAGTAGATATGCTGTGATCGAACCATGTCATATTTTGATGTTCATTTGTCGTTAGATAAGTTTTTATGTGTTTTGCATCCAAAAAGTAAACATCCACAATAGTCTTTTATACTTAGTTTGTTGAGCTCAATATTTGGCTTTTGGGGTTCGAATTTAATCGAAGTTTGAATTTGTTGGATTTCATCACTTAATACTAAAATTCGTTCCTTCCTTTCATTATCTGTATATCCATCATCTTCTTCATCTCCTTCTTTAAACTCTTGAATTAGGTTAATTCTCCATTCAATTAATCTGTTCATTTCTTCCAACCAGAGGTTTTTATCAGATTGGTATATAGCATATGAAAGTACTGGCCAATCAAGTAGTTCTATCGATTGAATCCCTTGCTTTGTTATACAATTGAGTGCTGAGTTATAGTTGCCCATAGCTGTATGAAGTTGTGCGATTTCATAGCCACTTACGGTTTTATGAACCATAGATTCTACGGTTGAATACAATTTTTCAAGGTTTTCCGCGAAATCTTGATCATTACGCAGTTTCAGATTGCATATACTGAGATTGTACAATGATGTATTTTCCAAATCCTCAATATCCTTAATATTCTCAAGAACAGATTTTGCTTCTCTGTATTGATTCGTTCTTATATAAGAATACGCAAGATTATGGTGGATGTCCTTTCTTTTGTCTTTGAGGGATGCAATTTTGAGGTACTTCAAGGATTCTTCATACTTGTTTTGGTCAAGAAGAAAGTATCCTAATTGATAGTATGGGTAAAACGATACTGGATCTAAATCCATGGTACCTCTTTGAATTTCTAAAGCTTCTCTACAAATAGGATTATTTGTTGAAAAGCCATGATGCATTTCTGCCCATTCAAAGTAAAGAAACCAAGCATAGTTGTGAATTGACTTGATTGTTCTTTTGGTATCGTAGGCTTGTTTCAAGTATTTATGATCTTCTGAGTTATTCAGTAAGTCCGCATTTTCGAAATAGACAAGAGCTATTTGATTCATCAAATCAATGTTGAATGCATCATGTTTAAGTTGTTCTTGTAACTCGCTTAATTCTTTTTGGCTCGTGCTTTTCATTTTTTAACGTCCCCGCATAACCGTCGTGAACACACATAACGCTTATGAACGGGTATGCATTGTTTCTGTGCAGGCTTCATTTTTTATTTTGCTTTATGAATTCAGCATCTAAAATATCTTCAGGTTCTCTCTTTATTTTAAATGAATAATATATTGCAGGGACTAAAGAAAATAGAATTATCAAAATCAATTTTATTACAGATTCTCCTATTGCAAAAGGAATTTGATTTATTATTGAATCTAAGAAACCGAATCCTGATTTATTTTCAACTCCAACAAAAATTAAAATGATTAAAAGATAAATCCCAACTGCAATTAACCCTATTTTAATTCCTTGGAAATAATTATTTCCAAATGAATTTCCTAATTCCTTTTTCCATTTTATAATATAGGATGTTACTATTGCTGAGAAAAAAATCATTGTGGCTAAATCAGAAATGAGGTCAATAGCCATGAATTCAAATTTATTTACTACTAGTATTTCTATCAGGAAGAATATTATCCCAATTATTGATGCATTTATGTATTTAGAACTAGACATATTTATTTAGGAGAGTATTTTTTTACATTTTATTTTAACCTTCTTTTCTTTTAAATAATCCTTAAAAAAGATTTTACTATTTCTTTTTTATGAAGCAATTTTTTGTTCCTTGCTTGTAGGTAAATATAACAAATGTTGCTGGTGCGAAGGACAGCTATGTTTTGTTATATAGTGTTAGCTGCTTTTTACTATTTCCGTTAGATTATTTTTTCTCCATTTTTTGTCTAATTCATTACTACTTCGAAGATTTTTTTCTTCCGCAACTACAAGTTGTTTAAAAAGTTGTTTTGAAAACTTTGCTCCAATCATTTCACCTTTTTTTGTCAATTCAGAAATTGATAACTCTTCTGCAAGCTCATATAGATCAATCAATAGATTAGCAAGCATTAAATCAAAAGAAGTTCCGTGATCTGAGTAAAGTTCGTCATTTTCCAATTCAAAATGAGCAAACTTTTGCTCTTCATCATTGAATAGATAAACGTAAAATTTGTCTCCGTTATCTCCATCGAAGATTGGTACAATATTATAATCTTTGATGCATTTGTAATTTTGATAAATACTATCTATATAATAATAGAAATCATCAGGTTCCTTAATCATACAACTTAATTCACTTTCATTTTGGATATTCTCCAAAGTTTTTAAAAACGCTTCCGGTACTCCAATTTGAAGCAACTTTTCTTTTCTATTTTCTTTTGATACTATCATTTAAATTTGACTAATAGTTAAGTTTACGACTATATTCCTGCATAAATAATAATAAACCTAGTTTTCTTAACGCACCCTAATTGCAGCTAACAATTGTATATCAACTACCAAGGTAATGTCATATCTCCTATCTCCACCCTACACCGTCCAATTTCATTTACCTATCCCCGTCTTTCTCAATCCACCCAATACCCGTATTTAAACGAGTAATAATCGAATATACACGACTAATCAATTCCGTCAAGCATACGTCTGTAAAAGATTAAAGATCCATCCTACCCTACTCCTTGGAAAAATACCCACTCATTTCCTTAAGTGATTACTATAATTTGACCCTCTTTACCTTCTTTCCTTACATAACATCAAATTGGTCCTCACCAAAATATACCTTTCGCCAAAAACCCAAGAAATAATCACCCTCATCCTTTCCGATCATCCCTATTTTCTTACTAAAATTACACACCCATCCATAAAGATCACAACCAATATCAGTATCAAATTCAACATTCATGAAAAGGGAATTGCCATTCTAAATTAACAACCGAGATCAATACGGAGTCTACCTGGTATAGAATAGAGAAAGTGAGTTTTCTTTCGAATACAAACACCCCTTTTTCAGCTCAAACCAAATTTTGTAGCACTATAAAGACAATAGATGTTGTACAACAGCGACCACCATATCTATGATGTTCATTGTGTGTTATTCGTTTTAGGTTACATGCTGGTCTTTTATAGTTTGCATTTATTGTACCGAATCAACTTAAGGAAAATTAAGTGAATCGTTTAATGATTAAACCTATAAACTATGATAAATAAGCTTACCTTAAAGTAATATTTAAAAGTAAGTGGGCTTAAACTAATTGAAATTTGTGTAAACTGGCTTGTTGAGTATTGATTATTTCTTTACAAAAGCATAATATCAATGAGTTCACCTTTATTCAATATTCAGAAGAAAACTCCTTTTTCAGAAAGTCTTGTTTGGCAAATCAACAGGGATTTTTATCATCAAAATGGCATTGCAGCATGGAGTGATGAAATAGTACCCCATCAGATCTCCAATAGCTCATTGGCAGCTACAGCATATGCTGAGCTCATTTATGCATTTCTAAAAGACTTAGAATCGGATATCAAACCCAATAAAATAGTTTACATTCTTGAATTAGGAGCAGGTCATGGCAGACTTTGTTATAATATACTTGAACATTTAGAACAATTGATTTTAGAATCTGATGGATGCTCCACTAAATATTGTTATGTCCTAACTGATATTGTAGAAGATAATTTGGCATTCTATAGTAGTCATCCTAAGTTTCAAAAATACTTTAAACGTGGTCTATTAGATATTGCATTTTTTGATGCAAAAGATAATCGCGAATTACTATTAAGAAAGTCTAAAATCAAAATTGCGCATGCAGACCTTGAGCAGCCTATTTTGTCAATAGCCAATTATTTTTTTGATTCTTTACCAAATGAATTGTACTACTTCAAGGATGGAAATATATTTAATTGCTCCGTTTCAATAGATTCGTCGACAGACCCTTTGGGGAAAAGTGCTCAAGAATTGATAAATGAAATGGAGTTGACCTATCACATATCTGCTGTAAAGGAAGCCAATTTTGAAAATGAAGTATTTAATACAATCCTGTCTGAATATTATCAAGTATGTAATGATACTTATATTCTCTTTCCAAAGTTAGCAATGGAATGTCTATCAAATATTTCATCTTTTTCCAAGATGGGATTGGTTCTATTAACAATGGATAAAGGATATAAAGAAATTCAGGAATTAACAGATAGAAAGAAACCAGATTTTGTTAAACATGGTAGCTTTTCACTGTGGGTCAATTTTCATGCGATGTCACAATTTTGTATTTTGAATGGTGGCTTATCCATGTTTGATTTAAGTCCAAATTTTAGCATTGATCTAGGATGTTTAAGTCTTATCCAGCAAGATTTTAAATATCAACGCTTTAAACAAGCCTTTCGTAAGCATTCAAGCCAACTAAATTTAGACGATTTCAATAGCATAAAGAAAATAGTTTACAGAAATTTGCCAAACGTTGACTTGTCAGAGTTGTTGGGATTAATAAAGCTAAATTCCTACGATTCATCAATTTTTATCAAACTTCTTCCTAGCATTAAACATTTATCAAAAGCCATCTCAATTAAACAGCGCACAAGGCTAAGGCAAACCATTAATCAAGTCTGGAATAAGTACTATTCGATCAAAGAAGATTACGATCTTTCTTATGAATTGGGGGGATTAATGTATGATCTTAGTTACTATGATGAGGCATTGGGATATTTTAATAACTCTTCAGAATTATTTGGCAACAAGATCGATGTGGATTTCAATAAAATATTATGTTATTATCAAATGCGAGAGGATGAATTATTTTATAAAGCATTACATGAAGCGAAGCAAAGATTTCCAAATACTGATGCGTTTTTAAAACTAGAGAATTTGGATATGGCATGAATTCTATTTTTAGGGATTACAGCGCACTACCGTTGTATTTGGTATTCAACGGACGAAGCTAAAAAGTGTTGCCGTCCCGAAGGGCGTCTATGATCTTTTAGCGTGTGTTATGTACTTTCCTCATTCTTGCTGTAGTTTATACCGAATCCAATAGTGAATTTAGAGTATAATTTATTTTAAAACCTATTATAAAAAGCAATACTGCGAGCAATTCAACGTATGATTTGTAATGGGTAGTTGCATAAATAATAAAGTCTGGCAATAAGTCTTTGCAGGTCCCAAGAAAGAATTGCCATATATACGTTTTTCACTCCCAAAGTATAGACTATGCCAAATCCTTACATAAAAAACATTAATCTTAGAATCTATCTAATTGTTAGTACTCCTGCTGATTTATTTGAGTCTATTATAAGTATTTCAATTTTTAGAAAATATGTTGCTTTTCTTTAGTCTCTAAGTTTAGGAAAAGTCAATATCCTTTTAAAGGCGGTATTTACATAAAACAGAAGCTATCATCTGCATGAGAAATCTCATCTAAATCTTCACATTTTTTTAGTCAAAAATTGATCTAGAATCGACTAGGTTATTTAGCCCGTTTTATCAAAACAGGCTGAAGTGCGCTAAAATATAAGCAGAACCTCATCTAACTTTGTAGAGTAAACAAACAGATAGAGTAGCTGCCATCTTTTTTTTTAAATAAGGCGAAATCCGAAAAGCCTAAAGTAAATAGAGTAGGAAATAATATTCTAAATTTTAAAATTATGACATTTTCGTATGTACAACTTAAAAACGGCTCTGACATGAAATATTTGTGGCCAGAAATCAATAACGCATTAAATACTTTATCAGAAGATCGTAGAAAATCTGCAAAAATAGGTGCTTCTGACATGAAAGGGAGTGACTCCAGAGCAGTAATTATTTATTGTGATAATGAAGCCCCTAATGTGGACAAATTAGGTTTAACCTGGAAAAACAAAGTTTGGGCTACTACATCAGGTTCAGAAGAAAGTTATTTAGCATTGTATCAGAGTTGCGTTGATTTTTTAAATGGTAACGAGCTTAATAACACACAGAAATTTTATGCACAAATAGCATTTACAAATGCCTCAAGTAATGATTCCTATTTAGCCTTGTATTGGAGAGAAACAACTTGATAAATAATTGTTGGGCAAGTGATAATAAGAGCTGCTTGTTTTTAAGCAGTCCTTATTATTCATTTCAAATAGACCATTTTTCAATCAACAACTATCAAAGAAAATAAAAAACCTGCAAAAAATTATGCTGGTGTCTTGCTTACTTCTGGCTTTGTTGAACCAATTTCATTATTAACGTTCAAACGTTGTTTATCGGGAACCGTATCTACATTGTTACAACTTTGTCTTATAAATTTAATAACAGTTTGATAATTCTTCATTGTACATAACGTTTAGTCTAAACTGCGTTTTAATGCAATTCGGGTTTTGTTAGCTTACGTTTCTTTTGGTTTATCTGTTATTTGTAAAACTTATTTTTTTATTCCTGAATCTTGAGATATAGTTATTTTGCCTAGAAGATCTGTCATCATCTCTGTGAACCAGAGGTTTCCATCCTTACCTAATTTTATTCTATGCATCATAGACCACTTGCTCGGTAAATAGTGTACTGCAAAGGGAACATCATTCAGTGATATTGCATCAACAATACTTTTATCGAACTTTATAACATAATCATTCCCTTCTGGAGTTGGATCATTATGATCCACATACACTTGTACCCATAAGTTATTTTCATGGTCAAAGGCTAATGATGCTAGGATATCATTCTTTTGCAAAGCAGGTACAGAAAACTCTGTAATTTCACCTTTTGCATCTATCTTTCCTATTTTCATGCCCGCCTCCTCTGTAAACCACATATAATTTCCTGTGGGGCCTGGAATAATACCAATAGGTCTACTGTTATAAGTAGAAATTTTATGTTCTGAAACTTGACCAGAGTCATTTACATTTAAAATAGCGTTGCCCTGCAGTTCTGTACCCCAAATAGTCCCGTTAACACCTGCATTTAGAAAGATAGGTAGGGCAGCTAAATTCTGTAATTCAAAATGTTCTACCTTTTTCGTTACAATATTAAATTTACCTACTGTACTGGTTCTTTTCCCAGTAAACCAAATGTGTTCTCCATCTGAGTCTAAGCAAATTCCATGTGGTGCAGGATTGAGAATCTTACCAGATTCTAAATATATATTTACATCTACCTCATCCACTATCTTTCCATCATCGTTTAGCTTAACTACTTTTCCAAAAAATTCTAATGAAATCCATAATTGATTTTTAGGATCAATCAAAATTCCATGAGGTCCACTATCTTTTGGCATTTTATAATGCGTGACCACTTCACCTGCATAATTGAGTTTTGCAACTTTATGATTATTTTGCCCTGTAACAAAAATAAATTCTTCGTTTAGTGCCAATTCATGAGTAGATTTCGCTTCCCATCCCAATGGATACTCTGTAATAATACCTAATTCCCTAATCTGGCTTGGATTGTTGTGGTTCATTTTTTTGCTTTTAAAAGTTATAGATTTAATATTTTTGAATGTAAGCTAACGTGTTTGTGTATGGCCATTATATTGATTAAGCACCTAATTTCGCAAACAAAACCCGAATAGAAAATCCGTGAGGATTTTCGTAAGTAAGCAAGAACTAGCCAACTATTAGACTTTAGTGTTAGTCATTCGCCTTTTCTGTATTTCTCTTTCACTTTTCTAAATCTAAATCCCAATTTTCGAATATACTTCTATCTAAGTTAAACCAATTATCAAGTATATAACAATTCTCATATTCTCCTTCATCGTAAAGCCTAACTAATTTACCTTGATATTTAAATTCTATTCTTTGAATTTTATCTTTATAATCACCGTTTTCAAAACTTGTCATAAAATGCCAAACCAATGGGTCAGAATACCAATTATTCTCAGAATTGCTATGTGATTTGGGCTCTTGTTTAAAGCAATTATTTAAAATGTAATTTTCCCTTTCTGAGATCAGACATTTTTGTTCAAGACTACTTTTCCTCTCTTTATCTCTATCATCCTGAATTTCATTATGTGAATAATACTTCCCCAATTTTGAATATTTGTACTCAGTTTCATTAATTCTATCAAACATTTTATCCAAGTAAACTTTTGTCCAGAAGGTTAAATCACTGAATTGAATTTTTACTTCGTCATAGAAATAATTACAAAGCTTTGAATAATTTTCTTTTAATCTACTATCATATATTTCGAGCCAATCTGGTCCTTCTTCATATGTACATATTGTCCAAATTGTATACTCTCCGTCGTCTCTAATATCATCAAGAATATCTGTTAAGTAATAAGATCTTACAGGAGTAGTTTCAAAAACAATTGAATTTGATAACTTACATAAATCGAAAATAAACATCCCTGTCCAAGAGCTTGAAACCCATTGACTATTTTCTTTATATCTTTCACTATAAAATAGTTTGTTTTTGATATTTTCATAGTCATTCAAATCTACTTTTCCTCCACCTTTTTTCTTGAACTTTATGTTAAAATGAGTGTAACTTGACATTTTGATTTTCGTGGTTAATTTTTGATTCTAATTCTGACTAACGGTTAGTGTAAAATGCGTTTCAATGCATTTTTACACCGTGTTTTGCTTTCCTTTTATTTAATTGAGTTTTCTAATTTCTTTAATACCTCGTCTTTGGGCTTCTTCCAATGTTGACTTAATTCTTCTATCAATTCATTTGCAAATTTCACTTCAACTTTTGAATCACCTCCAAATAATTCCTCATTTTCCTTAAACGATTTCAAGGAACACTCGAAAGGCTCCTCATTCTGAATTTCGATATCACAATCTTCTATCCATAAATGTTCTTTAGCCCAAGCCGCTAATGCTGTATTAATTGTTGATATTCCAATTCCCTCATCGGGATGCCAAATATCCATAAACCGTGGTTTTACACCCTTATTGTTTTTTGGTGCTAAATAAGGGACTTCATAAAAGTCTTCATCGTCTTTGTCATCATAGTAATACCAATAATGGCATTGGTCATCAGCTAAATACTTTTCAATTGCCTCCACAAATTCCTTCTCTTCAGGATCATTTTTTAAATAGTCAAGCCCAGCTCTTAAATAACCTTTGCTATTAAGGCACACTCCTCCAATTCGTTTTTCATTTACATCAAAAAGATTCAGATCCTCCCATCCAGTCTTTTCGCAGAAGCCATAAATTCCCCACCAAAGATTTGCAGATTCAGATCTTACTATAATTTTATTTTTTTCATTTGTCCCCTTATATACATCGTGTCGGCCGCGTGGGAAGGATGGACGTATATACTTTTTTACTTCCATCTTCTTTTTTAATTAACTTTTTTGACCTCAACTTTAATGTGTTTGCCAATTTCCTCCATTTCTTTACGCCTTATTTCCACTTCTTTTTTTGATACAATCGGTTTCCAATTTTTATCTTTTAAATATTTAAAGTCAAGGTCTTTATAGACCTCAGGATCTTTGAAAGTTATATTCTCTTCCATTGAAAAGAAATATAGTTGCTCTTCTTTTATTAGTTCTTCCATTGAAACATATCCTTCTTCATCTTTAAAATTATCATTTATTTGAGCAATACAAACATCGCATTGCCCACCTTTTTTTTCTACTGCTTTGTAACCGCATATTTGACATGTAATTAAATTTCTTTTATCAGATTCGGTTCTATTATTTAAAATGAATGCCATTATTCCAATTAGTCCTATTACTGTAAAAACAAATGTCCCATATTTGACTGACATACTTTTATCTTTTGTAAGCCAAAATAATGGAAAACCAATGGACGCACCCAGTCCTCCTAAAATCATACTCATCACAATTTCGGGTGTCTTCCCTCCAATATCTTTTGCCATCATTGAAAGCATAATTGCTGGCAACATCCAAATCATTATTTCTATGATTCCATTTTTGTCTTTTGCTTGATTGTCCTTCTTCATTTCTGAATTCATATTTAACAGCAAAATTTTTAATCTTAAATTTATTCTGATTTAAAACAGAATTGTTTTTTCATTTTGATGGAAGTTAACAGAGAATTATAAACGAAGTTTGACCGCAGGGAATATTCCGTCATATTTAATGTCATCTCCAGTAATTCATTATTCTTTTGGTTATTAGCTTTTCTTTCATTTTGAATTGAACAAAAAATATTCCTTCGCGAAATATTGATATTTTTTGCTTTTCATTTTTATATAAAATAGAGCTTCCACTGTTATCAAAAATACGGACAATTTCAGCATTTCTAGGAAGATAAAAAGTTCCCATAGACGGGTTTGGATATAAATTGTATACTTGTTCTTCTTCTAAATTTTGTGTATTGGTTCCTAGTCCATCATATAGTGCTATATTCAGCATTATTAAAGTGTCGAAATTATCATTAACTACTTGCATGCCAATATGATTATTGATTGTGATTTCATTACTACTTACAAATTGCGTATAACCAATTTCCAAGTTGTCACAGCAAGGAAAATCCCACCAAGTAGAAATCGGCCAGTCTGAGATTACAGATTTGCTTAAACAATCATTATTAAAATCTATAGTATTCCATTTAATTTTAATCGGGTAGGTATCAGTAGCTATGAACAATGTTATAAACGGAATGTAACCTGCTTGATTTGTAACTTCAATTAAGCTTAAACAGTTTTTGGGAATTATTTCAGTTTTAGTTTGATATCGACTCAATTCACCTATTGGTCTTGGGTTTGTGACATCAACACCATTTATTATTTCAGTTACATCAATTTGACTTGCTCTAACTTCAAATTCGGTCCAGGGTTGATTTGTAATATTCATTGCACCAAAGATTTCATCTATTGATTCAGAGGCAATGGGATCATATCCTATAGTTACACTATCGATTCTTCCATTTGTGTCTTCAAGCCAAATAGTGGATTTGAATTCTTGTGAATAAGAAATTACTGAAACTAGTAAAAATAAAATTATTTGTAAGTATACCATGATATTGTATTTGTGCTAAAAGTTAGTAATTCATTATCAGTATTTATCTTCTTAAGATTACCTTTCTCATTTTTTGTCTTGTTGGAGATAACATAAGTATATCAACTCCCTAGGTAACACTGAGACTGTTCATTGAAGTGTGTCTACTAACTTTGACAGATAAAAAACAAAAAGGACTTACCAGATATAATCAAGTGTAAATAGCTATCCAACACAATCTCCAATCTTTACTCATTTAATAAAGATCCTACTAATTTAGTATCATCCATGACAGTCATCATCCGTAATCCTCACTCCTACATCTTGCATAAAAAGAATTTTCAAGATTTTGCAGTTTACAAAGCATGATAATTATGTTTGTACTCTAATCAATTATAAACCCCTATTTTTTGTTGAATTACTCCCTTAATCTTTACAGCTAGTTCTTTGCTCACTTCTTTCCCTATGATAATCGATTTGTTCTTTTTAAGAATCAATACAATCCGATGACTTTCGGTATAGTAAGCAGGAGTAGTATTTTGAGTAATTTCACAAAGCAAAATGTCATCCCAATCGATCACCCTTTTTATCAATGCTCTATTAAATTTACTATAGTCTATTTGTAACCCTCGATCTAGTAGATGTAAGCTTTTGGCACCAGTCAATTTTATAACCGCATAAATTGAATAGATAAGAAGTATAATAAATGAAAATACCATAATTACACCTCTTATGTTCCCTTCAAATAGATATTTTAACGAAAAAAATAAACAGACAACAACAATAATTATATACCCCACAAGAATAATGTCAATGACACCATTTAATGAACTATCCCGAATTTCAAAACTACCTGATTCTTTATCCATTTTTCACTTCCTCCAAAGCAGTCATCCCAATCTCCCCAATCTTTCCAATCTTTCCAATCT
>JARGNR010000084.1:4593-13422 GCA_029212405.1 Saprospiraceae bacterium | reverse complement strand
TCATCCTCCGTACTCAACATCAACAAATAGACCCCATTTGCCTCATTCCCCAATCGAATACTCCCTTGCTGTCCTTGAATCAATCCTCGTCGCACCTCTCTTCCCATAACATCCAAAACAACATACCGTACATCGGTTGCTCTATCCACCGTGATATTAAATATATCATTTGATGGATTCGGAGTAATCTGTACATCAAAACCTACTGCTTCTTCCACCGAGACCACCTCGGCATCAACCCCATCACAATCTTCATCAATCCCATTCCCTGGAATATCCACAGCATCAGGATTAATGTCTGCATCCTCATCGTTACAGTCCATCACACTCAAAAATCCGTCACCGTCCATATCTGGAAATAATACATTCTGTGTAGTATTGGTCACTACCGCAGGATTACTATCAAAATAAATGTGTGCTGTATTCTCAATCAAGGTGCCTTCTACTACATTCTCCGCCAACTCTACCGTAAAAATCAAATGGCCCTGACTGCCTTCCAAATCCGAAGTACTATCGGGCAAGTTGATGTTGTCAAATTGGAAAACAAGCACTCGATCTTCAATCCGTGAAATGGTGAGGTATTCATCATGACTGCCTTGTATATATGTTACACTCTCTACATCCAAAAATTCCGACAAAGTATCTCGTATTTCAATGTAGGTAGCTGGCGCATTCCCCGTATTCTGAAAGCGAATAGTATAAACCAATTCATCTTCTTCAATAAAAGTATATCCATTTTCTGCATTGGGTTCCACCATTTTATCATTTGGATCATAGCTACATAACACCAATTGACTCTTATTCACTTTTCCATATTCCTCCTCTACCGTACCGTCCGAATTCTCCAACTCCAAGTACAACATGTGATTCAGTACTTGCCCCACAGGGACATCTGGAGGTCCTGGTACAAACACATCAACCTTGCCGATTTTACTACCTCCTGGGACCAAGTCTTCAAAAAACCAACCTACTAGATTTGGTGCTATAAACGAATCAATCGTCGCTCCCGCAGGAAAATCTTCAGGCAAGAGACTTTCATCCAACATTGTCCACATAATTCCGCTTTCTACTTGTGTTCCTTTGTTTTTAGTCACCATAGTAAACTCCTCCGCACTATTACACCATCGGTTCAAATAATAATATACTCCCAAATCTCTTTCTGGTGCTATCGGGCTCAAGCCAAATTCCACTTTGACACAACTTTGAGATTCATCCAAAAAAATATTTACTACACTATCTGTAGTCAACACCCAATTATCCAGATTGTATCCACTATACACCAAATCATAGGCTCCTTCTGGAAGCATTAATGTATCTTCTCCTAAATTGATATTCAGATAAAAAATGTGATCTGGCTCTAAGAAAAAATTGCCCTCTCCGATCGAATAATCAATAGAATCTCGTTCACCATCCGCAAATATATCGAAGTAAAAATCGTAAACCAGTTTGTACATTTCGGGGATTATACATTCATCAACCAGACTATCACAATCCACGACAATAGAGTCTATTTTAATACACCCCAAATCATCAATGATCGTCAACGAATACGTTGTAGGCTCATCTGGACACACCTCTATACTGCTGGTTGCATCTCCCGTATTCCAAGCATATGCATACCCTTCCAACGATTCAATGCCAATGGTCACACATCCTTCTTCACAACTACATGCTGCCTTGTCTAATTCAGGAAGTGATGATGATCGGACGACGACATCAATCACTGTCTTTATCCCATTACATGCCAAGTCTGCATCAACAGCATATATTTCATATTGGACAATTTGATCAAATGCACTGGTATTGATCATGGAATCGGCTATGATGCCCGCTCCTCCCTCAAATACATAATCGTTATCTCCTGCTACATAGGGATTTCCAAGTGAATTGACCACAATGGTAGAGGCATCTCCTATGGCTGTCACAACGGGTATATCTGTAATTCCATAATTGCAAATGATTGCTCCCTGCGCCAATACACCACCTGGAATTTCACTGCATCCAATTTCCCAAACAGGACTAAACATCGCTCGATCAATCAAACATTCTCCCACAGGATCTTCCCAACATCCAGCCACACCATCTGAAAATGGTTGAAAGCTAATGCTGAGGTCTTTTTCTTCAAAACAGGCATCCAAATCATCAAACACCTTTACTTTTAGATTGAATTCCCAGTCTATTTGTGCCATAGTAGAACCAATACCCCACCCTTCTCCTGGAGAGCCATCATTGTCACAACCAGCATTTCCTCCGGTACTGATCCAAAAATAACCACTGGGTAAGGGATCTCCTATTTGCATTCCCGTCTCAGGGCATTCCATACAAGGCTCACATAATAAATTGCAAATTTGAAGCACTCCATTTTCGTCGGTATAGGTACACAACGTGGGCACATCCTCCTGAATAATTGGTGCCAGATCAGCTCCTGCTTCATGCCATACTCCTTCTTGTCCATTCCCAATTGGAACATTTTCATTAAAATCAAACTCTGACATATCCCAACCTTCACCAAATTTTGGTATTAATCCAATAAACCAATCTGCTCCACTCTCTGTAGCATCATACAAAAAACTAATGTGCACCGTTACTTCTTCTCCCTGACAAAAAGGACCTTCTAATGGGAGATCTTCATTATCTCGTTCCGTAACCTCAAACACCAAACTCTCGTCCGTACATTGTCCTCCTTCTAACTCTCCTAAACACACAATAAAATTTATCGTAGTGGCTAAACATATTTCAAAAGAACCGTCGTCAATGCCTGTTGCAGGAATACTTTCAGGATCGGCGGTAACCATAATCCAATAGGTATCTTTATCATCAAATACAGAGGTTTGATGCAATTCGGGAGTATTGTCCCCATTGCTGCATGAAGGAGTTCCTCCAAAATTCACCACCGTTAAATCGTCACAATCCGACCCATAAAAAACAGTCCAAATGGGATCCCAATTTCCATTGGATTCAATGGTAGTAAATAATTGTGCCGCCTCATCGTCTGTTTGAATTTTAAACCAAACCGTGGGCATCTCCATAAATTCTGAACAATCCACCAAGCTATCCTGCTCTGGGCATGCAAAATCCAGACAACTCGTAAAGCAAGTGTATCCGTCTTCAAACGGTCCATAGGTGATAACCTGAAATGGAGACATTCCTGCAGCCATCGGACAATCATTGGCAAACAATTCGCAGGTTTCAGCTTGAAAAGAAATGGTAAAATCAGTACAATCTTCTTCCCCATTTATAGAATTTATCTTGATGTAGAACTTTTCGTCTGCGGCCAAGCAATTACCCACTTTTAACAGCCCTGAATCTTCCATGCAAATTGCAGCTAAGGTGGAGTTAAAACCTACTCCACAGGCCTGATCAGTAGTTCCAGCATATACCTCCACCGAAATGGTCGATTCATTTGCTTCTCCTACTACTTCTATTGCAATAGAATACCCATCCTCTGCAACATCAGGTGAAAATTCATACCAAACTGCTGCATTTTCAGTTGCATTGGAACACACTAGGTTTTCAAAGTCCGCACTGCTTCCATCCCCATTTACATCATTGGACCCTCTGGCACAGCATGTTGTTCCAGAGTGTATCCCTGTAGAAGTCAAATCAAAAGGAGGATTCATAGACAATTCACAAGGATCATCGTTGAGTGGTGGATCGGGACAGGTCAATACACTTGCATTAACCGTCAATCCATAAAACGTAAAAAGCAATACGAGGTAAAAGGATTTCATACGAGTAGATAGTTATAGTTAGTAAGCAGCGTTCACCGATAAGACAACATCAACTCGGAAATTGATGCTTCCCATAATAAGATATCAATCCATGTATTCACATACAGTTGTTAGATCTTTATCAATCGATGAAAGCTGTATCGTTCTTTTTCTTTATCCGTTAAGATAAGCAAATACAATCCATTTGTTTCTTCTTCCAACTGTAAGGTAAATTCTTTTCCTTGAATGGTACCGGATTGAATTACTCGTCCTACTACATCAATAATGCGATAAGAGGTTGTATTCTGTTCCTGCAACTCTACATTAAACACGTCATTGGAAGGGTTGGGTGATATTTTCACTGCTAGCCCATCCGCTTCATTTACATTATCAATCACGGCATCTACTCCATCGCAGTCCTCATCAATTCCATTGTTGGGGATATCCTCGGCATCTGGATTGATCTCTGAATTCTCATCGTCACAGTCTTCATCTGAATTGAAGCCATCCATATCATTATCAATCACCAAGGCCTCACCATCACAATCTTCATCCACATCATTGTTGGGAATCTCCTCTGCATCCGGATTAATATCCGCATTCTCATCGTCACAGTCTTCATCTGAATTGAAGCCATCCATATCATTATCAATCACCAAGGCCTCACCATCACAATCTTCATCCACATCATTATTGGGAATCTCCTCAGCATCGGGATTAATATCCGCATTGGTATCGTCACAGTCGTCATCAGAATTAAAGCCGTCCATGTCTTCATCAAAAATGATAATTAAGTTATCACAATTTTCATCGACGTCGTTATTCGGAATTTCTTCCGCATCTGGATTGATGGCCGCATCTTCATCGTTGCAATCTTCATCCGAATTAAAACCATCCATATCATTATCAATAATCAAGGCGACTCCATCACAATCTTCATCGATATCGTTGTTCGGAATTTCTGGTGCTCCTGGATTAATATTTTCGTTTTCTTCATCGCAATCTTCAATGCTAAAATACCCGTCTTCATCCAAATCCGGATACAAAATATTTTGAGTCGTATTGGTCACGATTGGAGGATTTCTATCAAAATAGATGTGGGCCGAATTTTCAATAATTGTCCCCTCTGGAAGTCCTTCAACGAGGTCCACTTTAAAGAGAAAGAAACCCTGACTTCCTTCGAGATCCAATGTACTATCGGGCAAATACACTCCAGTTAATGTAAATACCAAGACTCGTTCGCCTTCTCTGGATAACGTGAGAAAACGATCATGACTTCCAATAATATACTCCAATGTGGAAACATCTAAAAACTCTGATAGTGTGTCTCTGATTTCTATATTTTCAGCAGGTGCATTCCCCGTATTCTGGAACCGCACCTTATAAATCAATTTTTCCTCATCTAAGTTGGTATACCCTTCAGGATGTCCTGGTTCTACCGCTTTGTCGTTGGGGTCATAGGCACATAGCACAATTCCACTCACTTCTCGCTCTCCCCATAATTCGTAAGTTCCGTCTTCATTTTCCAATTCTGTATAAATGGTATGGCTTACTTCATCTCCAATTGGAAAATCTGGAGGACCAGGGATATGAACTCTGACCGTTCTTGAAGTCTTATCACCAGGAAGCAAATTCTCAAAGTACCACCCTACCTTATTGGGTGCAATAAATGTATCAATTGTTGCATTATTCGGAAAGTTAAAGGGCAATACATTTTCATCCAACTCGGCCCACATGACACCACTCTCAAAAGACGTTCCCTCATTTTCAACGATCAAATGGAAAAACTGATCTGAATTACATCGGGTGGCCAGATAATGGGACACCTGAATATCTCTTTTAGATACAATGGGAAATAAACCAAATTCTATTTTTGTACAATTGGTAGCCGAATCCAAATCTATGGTAACCATGCTATCAGACGTTAATGCCCAACAGTCCAAATTACCTGGATTGTAACTCAATGAATATTCTCCTTCTTCTAATATCAATGCATCTTCTTCTATACTGGTATTGTAGTAAAGTGAGCCATCTGGTTCTACGAAATAACTGCCTCCAGCATAAGAAATATCACTAGAATCTCGCACTCCATTATTATTGGCATCCACATAAAAATCCGTGATCAATTTGTATTCTTGAGGGATGTAACATGCATCAATATTTCCTTCACAATCAACTTGTACGCTACCAAACTTTACGCACCCGTTGGGTAAGGTCAAGGTCACAGTATATTGAGTAGGTTCAGTAGGACACACGGTAATAGAATCTGTTGTTTCCCCCGTATCCCAAGCATATGTGGCACCTTCTATTGGACTAACACCAATCGTCGTGCAGCCCTCTTCACAGGAGCAAACCACTGCTTCATCCAATTCCTCTACGGCTTCTGAATACACCAGTACCTCTACCTTTGTTCTTGGTCCTTGACAAATCAAATCAGGATCTACTGCATACACTTCATAGACGAGCACTTCATCTGAGGTACCTATATTAAATAAAATATCATTGATCTCACCAAATCCATTTTCAAAAATAAAATCATCGGCTCCAATTATATTGGGATTGTCTTGCGCTTCAACTAGAATAGTTAACGCACTTCCGTCTATGGTGGAGACAGGAATAGTAAACGATTCATCATTGCATATCTCGATACTTTCAGCCACAATCGAAGGGGGCACTTCTGTACAGCCAATTCTCCATGGAGGACTCACCATGGACTTATCCAATAGGCACTCTCCTACAGGATCTTCCCAGCATCCTGCCACACCATCTGAAAACGTTTGGAAACTTATGCTTAAATCGTTGTTGTCAAAGCAGGCATCTTCAGTTTCAAAAGTTTTCACTCTCAAGGTAAAGGTCCAGTCTATTTGTGCAGTTACACTCCCGATGCCCCATCCTTCCCCTGGGGAACCATCGTTTTCACATCCTTCATTCCCTCCATTCGAAACCCAAAAATAGCCACTCGGCAAAGGATCGCCTTCTACTAATCCCTGTTCTTCACACTCCAAACAAGGTTCACACAATTGATTACAAATCTGTAGTATGCCCTCTTCATCCCGATAGGTGCACAGCGTGGATACTGGTTCCTGAATGATGGGCGCTACTTCTGAACCTTCTTCATACCACTGCCCGATTTGTCCATTCGCACGTGGAGCATTGGCATCAAAATCAAAACTCTCCATGTCCCATCCTTTTCCAAATTTAGGCACAAACCCTATTAACCAGTCTGCTCCCGTTGCGGTAGCATCGTAAAACATACTGATGTTCACTGTAACTTCTTCCCCTTGACAAAAGGGTCCTTCTAAAGGCAACTCAGAATTATTTCGATCTGTAATTTCCATAACCAATGATTCATCGTCACAGGCACCTTCATCCAAATCTCCCAGACATATAATTGCATTTATGGTTGTGGAGGCACAGAACTCAAATGAGGCATCCCCTATTCCGTTGGAGGCGATACTGTTGGGATCAGCAGTCACCATAATCCAAAAATCCCGTTGACCAGTAAATACCTGGGCATTATGTACTAATGGAGTATTATCGTCATTACTGCATGGTGTTGCCCCTGCTCCAAAAATATTCAATTCCAAATCATTGCAATCTGTTCCACTGTAAATGGACCATATAGGTTCCCAATTTCCATTGGTCTCTACTGTGGTATATAGTCGTTGAGCCAGGTCATCCGCTTCCACTTTGAACCATACGGTAGGCATATTCGTAAATTCTTCGCACCCTCCCAACGCAGCACTTGCCGGACAGGCAAAATCCAAACTTCCAGAGGCGCACACGTAATTAACTGAAAATTCCTCACTTGTCACGGGAGTAATAGGTGTGAAATCTGCCAGATCAAGGCACTCATTCGCTGAAATTGAATTCTCTGAAGGACTTACATTGATTTCAAATGCTCCGCAGCTTTCTTCCGCATCACTGGTTACTACTTTAATAAAAATGACTTCATCCTGAGCAAAACAATTCCCAATAGATAAACTTACCTCTGTATCAACACAGGAGAAAATAAGTGTTTCAGTAAATGAACCAGAACAACCCTGCTCTAAAGCCCCTTTGTACACCTCTACTGACATGGGGCCTTCTGCTCCATTTTCAGTACTACCGATTTGAATGGTATATCCTTCATCATTTGAATTTGGC
The DNA here is from genome assembly GCA_029212405.1 of Saprospiraceae bacterium. Taxonomy (GTDB): domain Bacteria; phylum Bacteroidota; class Bacteroidia; order Chitinophagales; family Saprospiraceae; genus CAJXUU01. Next base: position 5,566 of record JARGNR010000084.1, on the reverse strand, counting down.
ATATAGTAGTACCATACAGAAGCGGTGGTAGAGTTATTGCAACTGACGTTCTCTAAGTCTGGCGTGGCACAGCAAGTTGTACCCGTATATACATTCCCATCAGATACATCTGTAGGAGGAGTACTCGAGTTGATACATGGAGAATCATTTTCTGGTGGGTCAGGACAAATGATTGATTCTCCTAATATGAAATGAGAAAGAAACAACAAAAGAATTGTTGAGTAAATGGTTTTCATAGTTGATTATTTCAGTTGTTCAAAAGGGAATCATCCCGAAACTTTGTGCTTCATTAAAAGCATAGTAAGCCTACTTGAACTTGTTAATTAGTTCTTATAAAATAAAGCAATAATCTTTAGACAAACAAATAATGGTGGATGGCAATTAATGTGCAGCACGACATATTTAATGTCATGACATCAATCCTCATTAAGAAGCACCCGAATCGAGCATTTCCAAATCCACATGTCCTCTTGATTTACAATTTTATAATCTTGTGAAAACTGTAAGCATTTGTTCCATTAAATTCGATCATAAGTAAGTACACACCCGATGCTTCCTCTCCCATATATATCGTAGAACTCATTCCTTCAATGCTTCCTCTTTTTACTTCTTGCCCAACAAGATTTAGGACTCTATAGGACACATTGGTATACTTTTCAGTAGTAATATGAAATGCATCATACGATGGATTAGGTGAAATACTGACAATACCTTCAATAATCTCTTCAACATTGTCGATAACTAGATCCACCCCATCACAATCCTCATCAATTCCATTGTTGGCAATCTCCTCTGCATCTGGATTAATGTCCGCATTCTCATCATCACAATCTTCATCTGAATTGAAACCATCCATGTCGTTATCAATCACTAAGACTTCCCCATCACAATCTTCATCCACCTCATTATTAGCGATCTCCTCTGCATCCGGATTAATCTCCGCATTCTCATCATCACAATCTTCATCTGAATT
>JARGNR010000084.1:2304-4493 GCA_029212405.1 Saprospiraceae bacterium | reverse complement strand
CAATCTCCTCCGCATCGGGATTGATCTCCGCATTCTCATCATCACAATCTTCATCTGAATTAAACCCATCCATATCGTTATCAATCACTAATGCCACACCATCACAATCTTCATCCACGGCATTATTGGCAATCTCCTCCGCATCGGGATTGATCTCCGCATTCTCATCATCACAATCTTCATCCGAGTTGAAGCCATCCATATCATTATCAATCACTAATGCCACACCATCGCAATCTTCATCCACCTCGTTATTCACGATCTCCTCTGCATCTGGATTGATCTCTGCATTCTCATCATCACAATCTTCATCAGAGTTGAAGCCATCCATGTCATTATCAATCACAATAATTAAATTATCACAATTTTCATCCACATCATTATTCGGAATTTCTTCCGCGTCAGGATTGATCTCCGCATTTTCATCGTCGCAATCTTCATCTGAATTAAAACCATCCATATCATTGTCGATAATCAACGCTATTCCATCACAGTCTTCATCGATATCGTTATTGGGAACCTCTTCCGCTCCTGGATTAATAGCTGCATTTTCTTCATCACAATCCTCAATACTGTAGTATCCATCCATATCCAGATCAGGGTACAATACGTTTTTAGTAGTATTGGTTACAATGGCTGGATTTCTATCAAAATAGATATGCGCTGTATTTTCAATCAACGTCCCTTCTTCTACACCACCCAATATGTCTACTTCATAGATTAAAAATCCTTGGCTACCTTCTAAATCCGCCGTACTATCTGGCAAGAATATATTGTCAAACTTGAAGGACAATATTCGATCTGAGATTCTGGAAAGCGTTAAAAATTCATCGTGACTTCCTGCTATATATTGCACGGTACTGACATCGAGGAATTCGGATAACGTATCTAGGATTTCAATATCTTCAGTAGGTGCATTTCCTGTATTCTGAAATCGAATTTTGTAGATCAATTTATCTTCATCAATATTGGTATATCCTTCTTCATGAGAAGGTTCTACGGCTTTGTCATTGGGGTCATATCCACATAAAATTGAAAGCGCCAACTCTTTTTCTCCGTAAAATTGAACACTTCCGTCCGCATTTTCCAGTTCGGAATTCAGTTTAAAATTCATCACCCAACCCGGTGAAAAGTCTGGCGGCCCTGGAATATAAACATTAACCGATCGTTCCAATTTTTCCCCAGGCAATAAATCCTCAAAGTACCATCCTACTTGATTGGGTGCTATAAATGTATCTATGCTGGCTTGTGCTGGAAAATCATCGGGTAAAACAATTTCATCTAAAGTCACCCAGAGAATTCCATTTTCTACCATCGAACCTTTGTTTTTCAGGAAGGTATAAAACGTCCGTTCAGAATTGCATTGTCGGATAAGACTATGATATAAAGTTAGGTTTCTATTTTCATTATTAGATACCAATCCAAATTCCACTTTTACACAATCATTTCCTTCATTCAAGTCTATGGTAATTGTACTTTCTGTAGAAAGGTCAAAATCATCTAAATTTTCCCCATTATAGGTAAGTGTGTAGGTTCCTTCTTCTAAATACAAGGTGTCTTCGCCTATATCGATGTTGTAGATTATCTCTTGGAATGAGTTAAGGAAAAAACTACCTCCTGCATAGGAATTTTCATTCGCATCTTTCACTCCATCTCCATTGGAATCCAAAAAGAAATCATAGACGAGTTTATATTCTACAGGTTCAATGCATTCGTCAGACAGTCCATCGCAATCCACAAAAAAGGATTCATATTTCTCACAACCTTCCGTATCAGTCACCGTAATAAAATAGCTAGTTGGTTCTTCTGGACATACCACTATGATGCTTTCAGTTTCTCCTGTATTCCATTGGTAAGAATAATCCAGTTCTGTCTCTAGTCCAACACTTACGCAACCATTGGAACAATTACATAAGGTAGTGACAACATTCTCTAAGTATTGACTGATTACCAATACATCAATGATCGTTTTAGGTCCACTACAAACCATATTTGAATCCACGGCATATGCTTCATAGGATTGAATCTGATCTACCGTACTGCTATTCACTAAAAAATCAGAAATCACCCCTACTCCGTCTTCAAATGTATAGGCATTGGCTCCAGTTACAAACCCATTGGCAATTGGTTTGACCTCAATCGTATGATTCGAGCCGTCTTCTGTTTCTACTTCAATATTGGCTTCCGAC
>JARGNR010000084.1:0-2204 GCA_029212405.1 Saprospiraceae bacterium | reverse complement strand
CTCAATCGTATGATTCGAGCCGTCTTCTGTTTCTACTTCAATATTGGCTTCCGACTTGGTACAAATGGTACTATTTTCAGCTATCACCGGGGGTGGTAAATCATTGCACCCTACCTCCCAGGCAGGACTAAACATAGCTCTATCCAATATGCATTCCCCTACAGGATCTTCCCAACATCCTGCAACTCCATCAGAAAAGGTCTGAAAACTAATACTTAAGTCATTGTTATCATTACACGCATCATTTGAACTAAAATTGGCCACTTTCAACGAAAATGTCCAGTCAATTTGTGCCGTTGTACTTCCGACACCCCAACCTTCCCCTGGTGAACCGTCATTGTCACAACCAGCATTTCCTCCGCTGGTTACCCAGAAATAGCCACTTGGCAAAGGATCACCTTCTAGCATTCCTAGCGTCTCACATTCGCTACATGGAGCACACAATTGATTACACAGTTGCAACACTCCATTTTCATCTCTGTACGTACATAATATCGGATTGGGTTCCTGTATGATGGGAGCTAAATCTGTTCCTTCTTCATACCATATTCCTATCTGACCATTACCTATTGGGGCATTGCCCTCGAAATCAAAATTATCCATATCCCAGCCTTCCCCAAAAGTAGGCACAAAACCAATAAACCAGTCCGCTCCACTCTCCGTAGCATCATAAAAAAAACTGATATTCACAGTCACTTCTTCCCCTGGACAAAATGGTCCATCCAAAGGCATCCCTTCATTCTCTCTATCAACGATTTCCATGACCAACGATTCATCATCACATGCTCCTCCTTCTAATTCACCCAAACAGATAATTGCATTCACAGTAGTAGCGACACACAATTCAAAAGTACCATTTTCTATACCTTCACTTGGAATACTCTCTGGGTCCACTGTAATGGCTATCCAATAATTTTGTTCTTCACTATACACAGATGTTTGATGCAATTCTGGAGTATTATCTCCATTGCTACACGGTGGTGAACCACCATAATTAATAATTGATAAGTTATCACAATCTGGACCGGAGTAGATCGACCATATGGGAGTCCAATTTCCATTTGATTCGACGGTCGTAAACATTTGAGCCGCTATCTCATCTGTCTGCACTTGAAACCAAACGGTAGGCATTTGTGTAAATGCAGAGCACCCTCCATTCCCATCAGACTCAGGGCATGCAAAATCCAAACATCCAGTAAAACATCCATAGTCAATTTGAAAATTTGGATTGGTAATCGGCTGAATAATTAAGGCTCCATTCAAATCTCCACATTCATCTGCAAAGTTGTCGCATTCCGCAGCAACTATTGTGATTCCAAATGTACCACAATTGTCCTCTGAATCATCCGTAGTTACCTTGATAAAAATGACTTCATCCGACTCAAAACAATTTCCAATATTCATTTCAAATCCATCCGTATTGCATTTTGACTCAATCAATGACAAGGTTCCTGTGCATCCTGCATCTAATGTGCCCGAAAAGATTTCTACACTGGCAGGACCTTCCATCACCTCTGAGATGTAACTGACCGTATATCCGTCATCAGAAGGATTAGGAGTATAATAATACCAAACTGCTGCATCCTGAGTAGCTGCACTGCAATCCACATTTTCCCAATCCGCAGGTGTACCATCTGGATTCTCATCTTGAGGGCCACGTGCGCAACACGTATTTCCCAAATGTGATGCTATATCTGTCAAATCCAATGGTGGATTATCCGACTCGATACATGGATCATCATTGATCGGAGGATCAGGACAAAGCACTGAATTGGAGAAGGAAAGGTGAGTACATAGTAGTACAAGAATAATCGTGTAAATGGCTTTCATTTTGATAAAAGTTTTGCCTGTAAAGTTGTTTTCAATACTAAGAGTCAATAAAAAGAGATTTCGATGCGATACAGGGATCGAAAATCAATAACTATTAAATATAATAAAATAGGGGTACTCCAATATGAAATAGATAAAATAAATCTTGAGGATCGAAATATTAACTTCAGTAATCATCCATTTTGTCTGGACACAATCCTGAAAGGATGCTTGAGAAGAGATATCAAAGGTGAAGCAGAAGGCAGTAGCTCGTGCAAATTAAACAGAAATAGAGTACTCTTTTTGAAAGAACACAAAAAGTTATATGCTGACTTAAAACAAATTAAACCAGGTGATTCAGGAGTTAGTTAATCTTAAAAGTGAATTCTCTTTAG
>JARGNR010000220.1 GCA_029212405.1 Saprospiraceae bacterium | reverse complement strand
TTTTAACAGAAAATGAAACTTCAAAATACTAATCTGGATAAGGCCAAATTTTAGGCTGGTTGGATCTAAAGAGAATTCACTTTTATGATTACCTAACTCCTGAAACACCCTAATGCAGATGAATTAGAAGACCTTCACTACTTCCGAATACATTCATGAATTAATGTATTGACTTTACACACCGAAAACCCGTATGATTCAATCCCGTATCTGCAGTGGAGCCCATTCGTCTGGCATTTCGATATCCTGAACAGTAACTATCATTGCACAAAAACGAACCTCCTCGAATCACTCTTTCTTGTTGATAGGGCATTTGAGGATTATAGGCTTTATCTGGACCGGAAGCGGTCGAAACGTTCGCCGATTTCCGCTGATAATAGTTGACATCATACCAATCTGCACACCATTCCCATACATTGCCACTCATATCGTACAATCCATATCCATTGGCATCAAACGATTTGACGGGAGCCGTTGCTGTATACCCATCTTGATTTGTATTTTGATACGGAAAGATTCCTTGATAAAAATTCGCTTTAGGAGTCCCTTCATTCACGGATTCATTTCCCCAGGGATAGATCATATTTTCTTTTCCCCCTCTTGCCGCCCATTCCCATTCGGCTTCGGTAGGCAATCGTTTTCCTGCCCATTTACAATATTCCATGGCATCTTCCCAGGCGATTTGCACAACGGGATGATCCATCCGATCTGTAAGATCACTGTCCGGTCCTTCCGGATTTCTCCAATTGGCCCCAATCGTCCACCTCCACCATCGTTGAGGATTATTGAGCTGTACGGGTCGATCAGTGGGCACAAAAACCAAAGCACCTGGTGCCATAATGCTGTCTGGCGGTTTCGGTGTATTGGGAGGCAATTGTTTTTTTAATTCTTCCCAATCCAGCGGTCTTTCCGCTAGCGTTTTATAGTAGGTTGCATTCACAAACTTTTCAAAATCGGCATTGGTCACTTCTGTGGCATCCATATAAAATGCATTGATTTTCACCTTATGTTTGGGATATTCACTGGGATCCGCTTGTGGATTATCTCCACCCATTTCCAAAATTCCTGCAGGTATAAGTTGCATTCCTTGCGGACTATTATCAATGGATTGTTGCTGATCAGATGCCGAATTTGAATTTTTACAGCAGACCAATGTTCCCATTACAAAAAGGGATATCCATACAAATTTATTGGAGGTACTCATTAAGAACTAAAAGTAATTAAAGTTTGGAACACTCAATAGATAAGGAAATGCTTTGTGGAGAATTTCATTTATTAAAAATGAAATGATTTTTTATTTAAAACCATGATGACCTTTCGGAAATCGAATCGATTCATGAGTATACACTGCTTGCAAGAGGGGTGGAAATCGTATTTATTGATTTACATCGTACAAAAACACCATACCATTTATGTTGACATATCTAACGGATAACCCAACTATACGAAGTGTACTATCCATCAATCGAATTTCGGACAATTCGTCTGTGAATCAATTTGATCTAACTATACATCAGACACTTCCAACGGTTTCTGATCCTGTTCATGCGTGCAATTCCTTCTTTTTAAAAGGCACAGCCTCCATGTTTATTATAATCCCAATGAAATGCACTATTTTAAAGGATCAAATCCCGAATGGAATTCGAAGACGTGAAATTTTTCTTCTTCGAGCACCACTATACACTAACACAATGAAGCGATAAAAACCTTCAAAGAAACCTATTATCCATGCGTATCTATACCTTACTATTATTTTGTTCCATCATCTCAATCACGAATGTTTCACAAGGACAAGATGTATTTGATCAAATCAAAAAATATAACAAGGCCAATCAACTTGACTCTACATTTGCTTTGATTGACCACTATGAAATCCACTTTAAAGATGCGGAACAATGGGATAGCCTGGTCCATTTATTGAACCAAAAATCATCCGTTTACACACGTGCAAAATCAATGGAAGAAATTGATGCTGTTTTGGCCTCAACACAAAAGTATGCGACCAAACATCTGGAAAAACAGCACCCGTATTACCTTGAATATTTACATCAACGGTCACGGCATAACACCAATGCAGGAAGGCTTACGGAAGCGATGAATGGGTTTGACTCCATTATTACCCTTACTAAAAAATATCCCGATTCATTGCATTTTAGAGAGCAAGCCTTGGTGAGTAAAGCGTTCTTACAATTGAGCATGTACGAAATTCAGCCCAGCATAAATACAGCTTTGGAGGCGCTAGATAAACTCATCGAAATTCAGGATACTTTTAGTTTGATTCAAGCCTATCAGGTGTTAGCTATTGGGAACAACTTCTTTCACAATACTAAGGAGTCTCTTAAATACAATCTGCTCAATGTTGATTTGGCCAAAGGAAAATTTGGTAAAAACCATCCGAATGTTGGCATAACCTACGATCAGATTGGCAGTACCTACCGGGAAATTGGACAGCCCAATGAAGCACTTTACTACTACCAATTGGCCAAGGATATTCTTTATGATCATTATAAAAGTACTGGAGTAGGGAGGTATTTTTCCGCTACGATTTTCAATTTAGGCATTTTATACAATGATTTAGGGGAGAATAATCTGGCCTTCGAGAATATCAATTTGTGTTATCAGATAGAGTCCGAAGAGCTAGGAGTAGACAATTACAACAACTTTTATAATTACAACGCAATGACGGAAATCTTCCTTCAAAG
>JARGNR010000083.1 GCA_029212405.1 Saprospiraceae bacterium | reverse complement strand
AATAGGTTTAAGACTATTGAAATAAAAGGATATTTGCTTTTGGTGAATATCCCTACCCAAATTGAAGTTATTAAACTTGTTATTAGTAATTATAGCTTAGCAGTTAACATGTCACGATAATGATAGATAAATTTATTAATTCCCTTAATAAAAAAGTATACCTCTTACTATTCAACCTCACTCAGTGAACTAGTAGAATAAGGAGTCCATGAAAGTGAATAGTTACGACTTCTTCCCTACCATTCGCCTCAATAAACTAAACCAAAATGTTGAACCAAAAGACAGTGCAAACCCTGTTATAAAAATCCCCAAAAAGCCCCAGAGATAATCTCCAATTGTTTTCTTTCCTTTGGTGAATTGGTGGATGCCTATCTTCAAATCTGAAAAATTATCTTTCATCGTATCTGCACTTTCTTTGGTCAATATTTGATCAACCAGGTCATTCATCCCTTGCTCCATCTCTGCAGTACTCATTCCCTTTAAGTTTAAACTATCTTTCAAACTTTGCGCCTTGGCCATTATTTGTTCACTATTTGCATTCAACTCTTCAGAGATCATGACTTGTTCCCTTCGCAATTCACCATCATTCTTAAGAGTCGTATAGAAGTTAATAGAATCCAAATTCAACAGCAATGCCAAGAGTATCCCAGTGATTCCCAACAATATCTTCATCTTTTTCTTATACCACTCTCCTACTCTAACCATATAAGACTCATACAAACTTTGTATTTCATCTTGCACTTTGGTCATACTAACCCCTGAATCGTCCGTGGCCTTGTTCAATATAAAACGTAATGTTTTTTCCAATTCTGGAGGCAACTTCCCTTTTGCATCCTCTTTTGGAGCACCCGTAAATTTTGCTCCTACTTCGTGGGTATCCTTAAAGATCAGTTCCATAAACGCTGTGGTGAATATTTTACCTTCAATATAGGCCGGTAACACCGACTTTTTTTCCATAAATGCCTGAATCAATCTATTATTATATAGGTCATTTGCCAAATTGACAGAAGCATCAGTTGGATCTTGGAAGAAATTATCCAAACTATTTTTTAAAAATTTTCCACGCTTATTTATTAGTTGCGCATAGCCTTCTACCAGTGCTGAATTGACAATGCTGAAAATGATATATAATCCTACCATTGATATGGCGATTTCAATTATTACATGCATCTCTTGAATATTTTATTTAATTATAATGAAAAAAGAAAGGGCTTCGTCTGATTGATTTAAGATGGTACAAACTCAAGCATTGAAATCTCTGTACAGAAGAAATTCAATATCGAATGGAAGGATCTTAACGAATGGGTTGAACATTGACCTCCATACTTTAAAAGGTCGTTTCTTTGGATTATAAAACATGGTTTGGTTGGTTGGTGCCTCAACAAGTTAAGAATTTTCAATTATAAATAAAAATACAGAAGTTAGAGGATTATTTTTCTAATCAAGTATGGTCCAATTTATAAGAAAGAAATAGATGAAAGATTCTAATTTCTATTCCGTTCTTTCTTCGAGCCCACCTACTTTTTTTGTATCAGGATGAAAGGTTTTCCAAGAATACCAATACTCTTCATACGATTGAATAGGCTGAAGTTTTCTCCCCGCATATACCCCAGAAATGCCTTCACCTGCTAAGTTCCATGAAGTTTCCGTTTCCAAATCTTTGAGTGTCTCAGATACGTTATCAAACTCAAATGAAAGAGTCAATGTATCAATGGCCGCACTAAATGCATGAAACGATGTAGAGTCCGATTGTATAGTCACGACTACTGGGGTTCCTCCCACTTGTTCTTGCAAGACTCTCTCATCTATTAAGCTGACAAAATCAAATGCAGCTGCTTCATTATTAGTTTCAATACCAATTATCCACGATCGTTTCTTCCAAGAAGAATACTCTGTAGAGTCCACCCCAAAACGGGAAACAAATCGACCATAATGCGCATACTGTTTAGCAAAACTTGTATCTGGTTGCAAGATTAAGGTTTCCGGATGCTTTACAATCCAGTCTTCTAATTTCATTTGAGATGTAGGAATTTCATCCAATTGTTGTCCTTTCCTTTTTCCTGCTATCGCTCTTCCTGTCGCTTGTTGCCACCAACTTTCACTCGATTCATCTTCGATGACAGCATTGTACTGAGTCATTCCTACCAATCTAAAATTTTCTGTTTTTCCATCAATCTTTGTATTAAATACTCTACCCGACCTGCACCAAATGCAATAGGTAGCCAATATGGAAGCATCCCCAATTTGATCGGAGACTTTATGATGATAAGCTAAATATTCTAATGGATATGCTTTGGATTCGTTGCCTATGGACACCCCCAACACCTCCGTATCCAGCGGGACAACACTATCTGATGGTTTCAAAAATTGAACGGAAGATTGTCCAAGAAACATTTTGTCTGCCCTCAATTGGAAATTCGCCATAAAAAACAAACCCAAATACATCAAGAACCCTAAAGTGACCAAGACTTTTGGATATCTTTTTAATTTACGAAAAATACCACTGGCCATAAACACAAGAATGGCCAAGAGACCCCCTCGAATATACATCATATTTGAGTACAGGAAATGAGCCGTGTCAGCTGAATCAACCATCTGTTGGCTTCCTTCAGATGGACTTACCAAATAAAGTGCATAGAATTCTAAAAAAACAAGTAAAACTAAACTTAAAGTATAAACGATCGATCTCCAATTTTCCTTTAACATAGGTCTAAATAATGGTTTAAAAGTTGATATCATGATCAATAATACAAACAATGGCGGAAAATTGCTGCCTATTCACTAAAATAGCGTTCCCTTTAAATTAGATGAATGTAAAGTCTTTTTTAACGTAATCAGTAGATAAAATTTATTAAAAAGCAACCACTGAATTACACTCCAATCGTACCTATAAGACGATCAAGTGTAGGAACTAAGGCACCCGCTTCATCTTCTATGGTAATCGCATAGGTAGCAGTTCCATCTTCAAAATCAACCGGGATTATAAAATCACCATTCAGTTTAAAGACATTCATTGGAATCGGATCTAAATCAGGTTTCAAAGACCATAATTGAAATGCCTGATTCGAAGCTATATCGGGCAAATTGCGTATTTGTATAAAATTTCTCTTCTCAATTGGATTAAAATGAAACAAAAGCTGGGTTTCTGGGTAAGCAGCTGTCGGTTGAATATTTAAAATTGTATTGTTACGCTCGTTCAATTGATTAAATATTTCAATTGATTCTTGTTGAGTTCTAGCTATGGAATCACACTCAATTTTATAGGCATTAAATTGATTGACTTGATCTACATATTTTGTATTTGCACTTCGTAGAAAATAAAAAGTCATCAACGTACTGAATACAAACAAACCCGTTAACCATTTCCATATGGAAGAGGTAGGTTTATTTCGATAGCTCATATCCACATTAGATGAATCTAATTGTGTAGGCCTAGGAGGAGACTCTTTTAAAACGGCATCAATAATTTCATTTTCCAGTGAGGCTCTGGGTTGTACTGGATTTTCGTTGGCCAATGCTTGTAGAGCATTTTGAATCTCTAAATATTCTTGTTTCAATTCTGGAAATCTAGTCAAATACTCTTCTACCTCCCCTACTTCTTTTTCGGAAAGCACCCCCATAGCATATTGCTCGAGTAAGCCTGATTCTCTGATTTCCTTTATATTCACAACATGAAAAGTTTTACAAGTATAAGTATCAATATGAGTCCTCCCAACATTAGTTTATTTTCACTTTTTAATTTATTACGTACTATATCAATTGCTTTTTTACATCTTGTTTTTATCGTACCTAAAGGGATGTCCATCTTTTCAGACAATTCACTCTGACTGTACCCTTTCAAGTATAAATATTCTAAAACGATACGATACTTTTCATCCATTCCTTCCAATAGTCCTTCTACATCAATCTTGGCTACATTAATATGAGAACTATCTGTATTATGTACGAGTGGATCTATGGTTTCGGTTTTTAATTCATTTTGAAATGACTTCAATCTAGAAATATCGATGGCCGTATTCCGCACGATCTTTGCCATCCATGTAAACAAAGTGGATTTCTCAGCATCATAGGATTCCATATTATTCCAAATCTTCAGAAAAGACTGTTGGAGTGCATCTTCTGCAAAAGACTTCCTAGCCAATATTCGAAAAGCCATACCAAACAAGACTTCGGAATAGTTGGCATACAACAACCTCAAGCCATCTTCTTGCTTGTTTATTATCTTTTCAATAATTTCCTGAGTACTTGTCAATTGTATGTTTTGAAAATAATGGATTAATCTTTTCCCCGCCCTAATATATAAAATTAAATAAGCGAGAAGAAATAAAATACGTACTCTCATTTGGCATTCCTCTATAAGGAAGCTATTTTCGCCAATAATTTAGGAGAGTATCCAATGAAAATCGAGCGTTCAAAAGTTATTTCATTTGCTATTACTGTAGCCATTTTTGGGGTTGCCTCAGTGTATCTTCTTGGTGTACCCAAAGAATTCCCATCGTTTGATTTTGTCAAAGAGATTTTTGCTAAAAAGGAAGATAAACCGCTCAAGAAAAAATCGCCGCCAAAAGTAAAGTCAAAAGGAAAAGTCGGTCGTGCTATTGATGCCTTTAATGGTGTTAATGTGTATTACAACGGACGAGTCTCAAATATTCAAGGAAGAAATGTAACCGCCGACGGATACAATTTGGGGTTGAAGTACCAATGCGTAGAATTTGTCAAACGATATTATTACGAGTTTTACAACCATAAAATGCCTGACAGTTATGGCAACGCGAAAGACTTCTTCAGTCCTGCCATTGAAGACGGACAAATTAATCCTGCAAGGAATTTAAGACAGTTTTCGAATCCCAGCAAATCAAGGCCCAAGGTAGGTGATCTATTGATTTTTGGACCGACCCCGTATAATAAATTTGGGCATGTAGCCATTATTTCAAAAGTAGAAAGACAGCGCCTACAAATCATACAACAAAACCCAGGAAGTAATAATCCAAGTAGACAGTGGTTTCCATTAGAAAAAAAGGGTACCCGTCATTTCATCAATCATCAATACGTTTCTGGTTGGTTGCGCAGATCATAACACCTAACTATTAATTCCATCCGTCTTTAAAACATCCCTAAAAGCGAAAGATAGCCGTCGTTTCAATTCCTATTTAGAAGTTTTTTGATTATTTTCGCGCGACTCTTGATCAAGGGTATACTGTTTAAATTCAAGTATCCATAGAGCATTCTACTTCGTATAATTTTAAATAAACTAACATAAATGAAAAAAAATAACTTGATTTTGCTGATTGCGCTTTGCTTATGTGCATTTAACATCTCAGCTCAAAATGACACTCCAGATCCATTTGACTATGGTAAAATGTGGACATTTGAAAATCCACCAAAAGAATGGTTCAAAGAAGCGTACAACTTCACACCGGAGGACAAATGGTTTGATGATGTTCGGAAATCTTCACTTCGATTTGCAACATGGTGCAGTGCTTCATTCGTATCGCCAAATGGCCTAATTATGACAAATCATCACTGCTCAAGAGATGTCGTTGGCGCTTTACAGAAAGAAGGTGAAAACTTTGATAAGCAAGGCTACTACGCTGCTACTCAAGCGGACGAAAGAAAGGCAGAAGGACTTTTTGTAGAGCAATTGATCCAAGTGGCTGATATCACTGATCAGGTAAAAGCTAAATCAAAAAATGCTGAGAATGATGCCATGGCAATGGATGCAGAACAAGCAGCTTTAAAAATGATTGAAGAAGAATACGCTGCTATGGACGACTGGAAAGGTCTAAGATTACAAGTAGTTTCATATTACAGTGGAGGAAAGTATTCTATCTATGGCTATAAAAGATTTGATGACATCCGATTGGTATTGATTCCTGAATTGGATTTAGGTTTTTACGGTGGAGACCCTGACAACTTTACTTATCCTAGATATAACTTGGATTGTACATTCTGGAGGGCGTACGATGAAGATGGAAATCCTTTAAATACTTCAGAGAACTACTTCAAATTTAAAGCAGAGGGTGCAGCAGAAGGAGAGCCAGTTTTTGTAGTTGGAAATCCAGGAAGAACAGAACGATATAGAACAGTATCTCAATTAGAATACGATAGAGATTACAGATATCCGATGACGTACAGGTTCCTTAAAAACAGAAACGATATGATGATGGCAGATTACAACATCATCAAAGACGATCCAGAAAAGGAATTTGAAGCTCAAGCTTTATTAAATACAATTGCTTCTGTAGCAAATGGGATGAAAGCCTATGGAGGAATCGTAAAAGGTTTGAATGACGCTGAACTATTTGGAAGAAAAGTAGGGATGGAAAATTATGTAAAAGCAAAATCTCCTGGTATTACCTATTGGGATGATTTGGAAACATCTTACAAAGAATTACATAGACATGGTTGGGCAATCACCCACCTTAGTCCATCTGGATTGCGTGGAAATATCTTCTTAATGATGCACCAGTTATTCAACTATGACCAAATGGTGAAAGCGGAAACTGGAGATGAAACAGAAGAAAATCCTCAAAAAATTCAAATCAAAGATGCTATTCTAAAAATGGCTCCAACGGTTACTGATCCAAAAGAAATTGCAAAATTCAAATTGCTACTTTCTGAGATTCAAGCTGATATTTATGACGGTGATAAAACATTAGATAAAGTATTAGATGGAATGTCTATGGATGATTTTGTCGCTAAAATGGTAGATAAAACCAGATTTAAAGATGCCAAAAAAGCAGAAAAGTGCTTAAAAGGAGACAAAATCAAAAAGGATGATGATATGATGTTGAAAGCAGCTAGAATATTGATACCTAGATATTTTGAAGCAGCGACGACATTCCAATCTACAACTCCTACCAGAAAGGCATTGGAGACAAAGATTGCCAATCAGGTGTTTAATGTATTCGGAGACAATTTGCCTCCTGATGCTACATTTACTCTAAGAATTTCGGATGGAGTTATCAAAGCGTATGATTACAATGGAACAACTGCTCCACCAGTCACTACTTACTTTGGATTGTACGACAGACACTTCTCTCATGGTGAAATTTTCCCATGGTCTTTACCTGAAAGATGGTTGGATAATCCTCCGATGGAATTGATGAAAGCTCCATTAAACACGGTATCTACCAATGATATTATTGGAGGAAACTCTGGAAGTCCATTGATCAATAAAAACAAAGAAGCAGTAGGTCTGATCTTTGATGGAAACATTGAATCTCTACCAGGGAATTTCATATTTGATCCTGCTTTAAATAGAACCGTTAGTGTTCACGCGGGTGGAATCATTGCTGCAATGAAATATGTATACAAAGCAGACAGAATTGTTAACGAATTGACTGGAAAGTAAGATTTTATAACAAAAAAGTTAATGATGGAGAGAGTTGGATAGTCGCTATTCAATTTCTCTCCATTTTTATTTCCATAAAGTTGGGTAATTATTTTTAAGGAGGCACTGTGTTTTGAAGTAGGTCACGGAACTAGATGTTGACGTTTTTAACACAAAGAGCACAAAGGTTTCGCAAAGTTCGCTGTGTCAGATGATGTCACTGTCCTTCTCCCCAATCTTTCAAATCTCTCCAATCTTTTCAATCTTTCCAATCTTTCCAATCTTTCAAATCTTTCTATCTCCCTACACGCCGCTAACGCGTTCCTTCCTTTGTCAACTATCGTTGCCACTCTTCGAGATCAGTCAGTCTTAATCTTTCCAATCTCTCCCAGTCTCTCCCAATCCCTTCTCCTACTTTATCAAATAATACTTCCCCTTTTGCAAAGAAAAATAGTGTTTGGGTATATCCTTTTCTTTGAATTGTTTTAGATTAAAGGTGGCCCCTAAAAATAGCTGATCATCCTCCTCATTTATTTTCTTTTCCAATTCATTTGCATCGTATAAATACACCGTCCTTGAATCCTCTGGATCTTTAAGCGTACTATAGATAAGCGTTGTAAATGAAACCGACCAAGGAACAATTACTGTATTCCATTGCATTTTCTTTTTAGGAAATAAGGTTTTGCTGGAACCGTTTTTAGCCGCTTCTTCAGTAAGACTATATAAATATTCTAAACGTTCTGTAAAAAATGCTCCATGCAGAAAGAGCGATCGAAAACTAAGCATTAAGATTATTGCAACAGGTGCAAAACGGACCATTTTTGGGGCTTTGATTTGAGAAAAAACGGCCAAGGCAGTAAATCCCCAAAAATAGCCAAAATAGGTATAATAACTCTCCAACATATTGACCGATTCTCCTTTATAATAGATAATCACTACAACGACTACAAAACAACAAAGCGTACCTACAGATACCAATGCCGAGAGAAAACGTCTCATATAAAGTAGACCTAAAAGTGTCAATAAGTAAAAGTAGTAGCCCCATTTAAAATGCATCATCGTATACTCTTTTAAATGATTGTAGGTCCAATTATTAAAAAACTCGGGAAGAATCTCTCCTGTCTTTTCAAAAGCTGCCATTTTGTTTTGTTCATATCCACTGCTTGGTAATACTTTATATCTTAAGAGCATCGCAATCAATACAAAACTGAAGGTAAGCCAAGCATATTTATTGTTCATTTGTTTGTAAAAGACAATGTAAAATGCAAGAAAACTCATCATAGGGAGGAAAATAATGGGATGGCCCAGGAGTAGTATCAACATTAATCCTAACGCAACGAACCATTCCTTCCGTTCATGCATTTTTTTGAGGTATTGATCCCGAGTAACCCAGCCAATGAATAAGAAAGATAAGGCTAGTGTATTGGTAGTTTCGGTGACCGCCATATAATGTTTGAATCTACAACTTAGCAAGAGCGTAATCACTAAAAACAACCCAGCTTTATGATTTTTAAATACATGGGCTACAATTGCAAAAACAGCATAGTAGAAGAGTATGAAACTTACAGAATATCCAATCAAAACCCCTTTTAAACCAACGCCCATCTTCATCAAAAGTAAAGGCAACCATTGATTGAAATAATTAATATATCTATTGTGTGCTATAAAAAATGTCTCTTCATGTAAAATGTTATACGTGTAGTACGAGGCATCAATCAATAACAATCGTTCTTGATAAAAGTAGAATCCAAAAAAGAGAAAAACAATCATGCCTAAATGGCCTAGTAAGAGAGAGAATTGTTTTTCATTGATAAAATCTAAGGACATGAAAGCCTTAACACTTGGATTAATATGCATCTCTAAATTGAATTTGAGTTACAAAACTAATAAACTTCTACGAAGCAAAAGACTTCTGATTTCTTTGCGGTTTTCTCTTAATCAGTGGTTACATGTAAATATCTTTTTATACAATCATAAATTCTTCTTGCAACACTTGATCTAGTCGCATCAAAACCTCTTTGACATGATCATGGGTAATGCACATGGGAGGCTTTATCTTTATTACATTATATAATGGTCCATCCGTACTCATCAATACTCCAAGCGTTCGCATTCGATTTGCCAAATATGTAGCCTGTTTAGCCGCTGGTTCTAGGGTAGATCGATTGGTTACCAATTCAAATCCTAAAAACAATCCATGTCCTCTTACATCACCAATAATTGGGTATTTTTTCTGTAGTTCTGTTAATCCCCTTTTAAATAAATCTCCCATTTCTAGTGCGTGATGTTGGAGGTTCTGATCTTCAATAATTGAAAGTACCTCATTGCCTATTGCACATGAAACTGGATTACCACCAAATGTATTAAAGAATTCCATGCCATTGGTAAATGCTTCCGCTACAGCTCGGGTAGTAATGACCGCCGCTAATGGATGTCCATTGCCGATAGGTTTCCCACAGGTAATAATATCAGGAACCACTCCCTGCAATTCAAATCCCCAAAAATGACTCCCTACTCGTCCAAAACCCACTTGAACTTCATCCGAAATAACCAAACCTCCAGTTTCACGAACGAGCTGGTAACAAGTCTCCAAATAGTGAGGAGGCAATACAATCTGTCCTCCACAACTTAATATACTCTCTGCAATGAAGCAAGCTACATTTCTTCCTTTAGATTTAATATTTTCAATAGCTATGGCGATGTCTTGTGCATATTGTGCTCCTGCCTTTTCTATCTGCTTATGTGCTCCCCGATAGGTATCTGGAATTCTACAAATAGATGTGTGTTCAGGAGCTCCTTTCCCTCCTTTACCATCAAATTTATAACTACTAATATCAATACAAGCACCCGTATTTCCATGATACCCTGATTCAAGCGCAATAACATCCTTTTGTCCAGAATAGACCTTGGCCATTCGCAATGCCAACTCATTAGCCTCACTCCCTGAATTAACAAAGTACACCACCTCCATTTCCTCAGGACAGTGCTTTAGTATAGCCTCTGCATAATTGACAATCCCATCATGCAAATACCGCGTATTCGTATTTAATACCTCCATCTGCCGAGATCCTGCCCGAACTACCCGTGGGTGTTCATGGCCTACATGAGCAACATTATTCACCGTATCAATATATCTACGAGCTTCTGTATCGTACAAATAAACACCACTGCCACGCACCATATGTAAATGATCCCGGTACGATATACTCAAAACCTTACCCAAGACATTTTTTCGTTTTGAATACAAGGTTGATTTCAATAATTCTGGAACATCAATTGGCAATACATTTTGTGTTGGATACTGTGGACAAACACTTAACCAAATGGAAGATTCAGAAACATAAGCCACGCCAGGAAAATCATGTTTATTTCCCAATAAGTCCAATGTTATTTGAAAGTGTAAATGAGGTGGCCATCCTCCATTATTTTTTGCTTCTCCTATCCATGCAATGGTCTCCCCTCTTTTAACTTTTTGCCCAATCTTGCAATGCTCCAACGACAAGAGGTTTAAGTGACCATATAATGTGTAAAAAGTCAATCCTGAATCCAACTTATGTTCCACAATAACCGTCGGCCCATAATCACATGGATTATCGTTATTATGGATAGCGATAATTTCACCGTCACAAAAGGATTGAACTGGTGTTCCTGCTTCCATCCAAAAATCTGTACCTAAATGCATGGTTCTCCATTGCGGTCCATTATTTCCTTCTATCTTATAGGCATCAGTTGTATAAAACGGTCGAATTTCGCCATATCCTCCAATTCCAATAGCTGCATTTTTATCGAGTAACAACTCATTTATTTTTTGAGAGAATCTTGGAATGGTTTCAAAATTTCTATTGTTCCCTAAATCTAAACTGTCCACACTAAGATCAAATGGCACTACTTTCTTACCATTTAGATCAATTGGCGAGACTACATCAGATGGATTGCTTTCAATCCATTCCTTAAAAAGAGGTGCATTAGGGTGAGCTTCCAATCCACAACAATCTCTAAAATAGTAGTGTGCAAACTGGGGAGCGATTGCTCTAAATTTGTGCAACACTTCCCAAGCAGGACTTGCACTTATTTGGTGATATTCATTTGTAGGATCTACATTGAAATTTTTCGCCGCATTGGCTACAGTAATCATCAACCTTCCACATATAAGTGGAAATAAAACCGTCAATTCCACTTCTTCAATGCTAAACTTCTGATGATAGCCACGAACTACCTCTGCCATAGAAGCCATGGGGTCAGGTACATACATTGCCGCATATGCACAAGCAATAGCCAATTCGCAAATAGTCGGGGCAAAAATAGCGTCACCAAAATCGATTACCCCTTGAATTTTGGAATTCAGTGGATCTAATCCAACTAATAAATTGTGCTCGTGCGCGTCTCCATAATTCACACTTTTTCGCAAACTGGGAATTAGGGGCAAAACAGCATCTTCGCACATTTTCCAGAAATAACTGGCTAGGTTTTTCTGCTTCTCCGTTTGAAAATATTCTATAAATGGTCGAGAATGAAGGCATTCTACGGGGTTCCAAATATCAAATCGATGCGCTCCAGGGTGGTCAAATTCTTTTAATACTTTACTTAATTCGCCACATGTCTCTCCCCAAGAGAGATAGAGTTCTTTTGTTCTAGGATTCACTTCCGAGACGAGCTTACCTTCCACCCAAGTATGCATTCGGATGGTATACGTTTCATTTTCAAAAGGAAAGATAAAATACGATTTACCATCATGAGTAGGTACAATTTGAGGAACTGCGAAGTCAAGTTTCTTATGCTCTAGATATTGCAATAATTTTACTTGAAAATCAATTTCATTTGCCGTAACCTTCGGTTTACATATTTTTAGAAGGTAGTTTATTCCATTGGTGGCTTGCAACAAAAAATTATAATCCACGTCACCTGCTAACGTGGATACTTCACAGATCAAATTGTAATTCTCTTTTGCAATCGTTTTTAACTGAATTTCTGAAAACATTCAATATTATTTCGTGGGTTAGAAGCAAATTCAAAAGTACATATTGGTTTTAATAATTTTATGAATTTTCGGAATCAATGACTTCTTTTTACGTGAATCCAGATATTCTTTTATTTTCCTTCATTACATTATTAATATCAGACTATATTTACCCAAAATTCATCTTTTCAATGCGATTTTTTGCAGCCTGTTTAGTATTTATTATTGCTTTCTTTCCATCGGACATCCATGGTCAAGATAGTATTGCTATCCTCCCGGGTAATCTCTTGGAAGACTTACTTGAAAACAATGATGAGGCCAATTATGATTTTTTTACATTATACGATGACCTTCAAGAGTATTTGAAAAATCCGTTAAACATCAATACTGCATCTGAGGAAGACTTTCAGAATTTACAAATGTTGACCGACATTCAAATCGCAGATATTTTAGATTATCGAGATCAATATGGACCATTTATTAGCAAGTATGAATTGCAGTCTATTCCATCTTTGGATTTAGGTATTTTGAAAGCTATTGTTCCGTTGGTCACAGAAGGAGGAGAACGAAAAAACCATACCTTTCGATCTATCATGGACGAATCTACATCGACCGTATTCTTGAAAACAAAACGAGTACTTCAAGATCGCAAAGGTTTTTTAGAAGATAAGTACTTGGGAGATCCCAATCATTTATTTGCGCGATATAATTTTTCGAGTGGTCGTAATGTAAGAGCAGGCGTGACCATGGAAAAAGATCCGGGAGAAGCGTTCTTTTCAGGAAGCAATAAAAATGGATTTGACTATTACTCTGGCTTTGTCCATATTCGAGATGTATTGCCTTTGTTTTCAACATTAAATTTTGGTGATTATACCATAAGTATGGGTCAAGGATTAATCGTCCACAACAGCTTTAATGGAGGAAAAAGCTCTTATGTGATGGATGTAAAAAAAGGAGGAAGACCGATTCGTCCCTATAGTTCTGTTACAGAAGCCAACTTCTTCAGAGGAACAGCAGCCACCTTGGATTTAAGCTCCTCTTTAAAATTATCATTATTTGCTTCTGGAAAACGTATTGATGGTGCGGTGAGCATTGACTCTACCATTGATACTGGATTTGCCACTTTTTCATCTATTAGAGTAGACGGGTTTCATAGGACAGAGTCAGAAATAGCAAATGAAAACAGTCTTTCGCAGCGATCTTACGGAGGAATATTAAAATATAAAAAGAGAAATTTTTCCTTTGCCTTGAATGCACTCAATCAAAATTTCTCCATACCACTACAAAACCTACAAACCTTATATCGGAAATATAGGTTTTCAGGCGATCAATTGACCAATTTAAGTGCAGACTTCTCGTATCGGTATAAAAATTTTAATACGTTTGGAGAATTTGCTCGTAGTGATAATGGCGGAACGGCACTCATTAGTGGTTTGTTGACGAGTCTAGGAAGGGATGTGGATGCCACTCTTATTTTTCGAAACTTCTCCAAAGATTATCAGGTATTGAATGCCAATGCATTCAGCGAGTCTACCTTACCGATTAATGAAAGAGGAGTGTATTTCGGCCTAGAATTCAGGCCTTCCAAAAAGATTACATTTAGTACCTATTATGATACGTGGCAACATCCATGGTTGAGATTTCAAGTAGATGCTCCCTCTCACGGAAAGGAAATTTTGTTTAAGATAACATACAATGAAAAGAGAAAATTGAATGCCTATGTGCAATATAGGATAGAGCAAAAAATGAGAAACGGGAGTAGTGAATTTAACAAAATAGATCCTTTAATTACCACTACTCAACATAGAGCAAGAATCCACCTCAGTCATACCTTGAATAAAAATTTAAAACTTCGTTATCGAGTAGAAGGTTCTCATTTTGATCGTGGAGGCGAAAAGACGTATGGGTATATGATTTACAACGATATCATTTATAAGCCTATTGGAAGGAGTTTTTCATTTACCGCGCGTTATTCTATGTTTGACACTGATGGATTTGACACCAGAATATATACCTATGAGAACGATATCTTGTACGAATTCAGCATTCCGTTTTTTGCTGATAGAGGGATTCGTTATTACATCAATTGGAGGCAACGCCTCAATAGACATTTGACTTTTCAGTTCAGATTTTCAAAAACTCATTTTCAAAATAGAGAATCCATTAGCTCAGGAAACCAGTTTATCGATGGAAATCAATTGAGTGAAGTAAAAGCATTAGTAAAATACAAGTTCTGATATGATTGATATCAATGATCTATGGATTGGTGATTTATTATTACTAAAAAAATCAGGGCGAATTGGGAAATTTGATGGAAGGTCTGGCCACAAAAAGGTTCGTGTCAAAATTGGTAATAAAATTGTCATCTCTCCGATTACCAATATAGAGATGGCTCCAGAGAGTTCTGAAACAACTCCAGATATATTTTCCCTCCGTCCAGAAAAGAAAATAGTAAAATCATCTTCATTCTCGGATCAAATTGATTTACACATAGAAGTATTGAATCCTTCCTTAAAGCATGCTCGCGTAGAACGAATTGTGGATTTTCAAGTAAAAGCAGCAAAAAAATTTATTGAAGAGTCCATTGCTTCAAATACGAAACAAGTATTAATCATTCATGGCAAAGGTGAAGGTGTTTTAAAGTTGGAAATAGCACACCTCTTGTCGTTGTATGATGAAGTGCAATTTACGTTCGAAAAAAATAATGGAGGAGCTACTGAAGTCTGGTTCAAATAAATATCTCTATTAAATGGTAAATTTTAAGGTTACATTTATTCCCTCATTCCTTTTCCTCAGGTAAGCAATAAACAAATATAAGAGTATTACTAATTGTGACAAATACTTCATCAGGAGTGGGCCGTCCTGTTTACCCAAAAAGCGAGTCTTGATCTACCACTTCAAAACTTTCTATCTCAACAAAATCAAGATGCGTCCTCACAACTCAAATCCAATTTCACAGATCTAATTCCATTTTTTTTTTTGAAGTGGTGCAACGTTTTATCCATTCCAGGCATATGGTGTACATCTCTGCAGAAGAACAATATCTAAGAAATAATATTAATAATACAGAATATAAAAAAACATGAATCACACCATAAAATTATGTCTACTCTTCTTTTTTGCTGGAATCTTTTTTACGGCATGCAATAAAGAAAATATTGATACAACAACTCCAACGGAAGACCCAACATTTGATCCTAATGAAATTACTACCAATAACTTGGCCTATGCCTTAAAAGCCAGTAGTGAAGATGCCGTGGCATTGGGTTGTATGCTAGTTACTTTTCCGTTTGATTTGGTTTTAGAAGAAGAACGGACCTTGACCATACTTACGTACAACGAATACAAGACCGCTATAGAGTCACCTGCGCCCAATCGTGTAACCGATTTTAAATTCCCTCTAAATGGGATAGATACCAATGGAGATGAAACTCAATTTGAAGATGCACGATCTTTGGGGAATCTATTCGCTTCTTGTGTACCAGATGAAGGATGGATAGCTTCTACCCGCAGCAATGCAACCATTCCAGCATTTTTACTCGATGATTACTGTTTTGACCTGGTTTATCCTGTAAACCTTGAGGATGAGGAAGGCAATGGATACGTAGCAGAAAATGAAAATGAATTAATTGATTATTGCATTACGATTGATCCTCTATTCTTTTCACTCCCATTAACTGTTTTGGACCTGGAAGGAACTGCAATCGTATTTGATGATGTCACTTCCTTTTTTGATGCATTAGTAGCGTGTGAGGGAATTTCGCCACCTGCGGTAGGGAATGGTTTTGAAATCATAGGTTTCGGATGCAATACCTTACAATATCCTTTTGATGTGCTGTTAGAAGATGGATCTATTGCCACGATTACGAATGAAGATGAATATGCTAATTTATTGCTTAGCGGAGTTTCTATGGAAATTCAATATCCTTTTGCATTAACTAATTTAGATGGAGAAACAATAGTCATTAATGTCTTTGAGGATTTAATTCCTGCTTTTGAGGCATGTGGCGTTACGATTACAATAGAGCCCATTGACTGTGTTGCAGATATAGATCCATCGACGATCTTATTTTATAATATTTCCGGAAGATACCCTTATGAAATAAACTTGCCCATCACACTTATTAGAGATGACAACGGAGAAGAGGCCGTGATAAACGACTATTCAGACTATTTTGATAATTTCGGAAACCCTTTTGATGGAATTGTCACTGCAGATATCGTTTACCCTATTAGCATAAAGCAATTTGGTCAAGACAGAATTATAGCAAGTGATGAAGATATGTGTGAGCTATACGAATCATTGTTTTTCGTTTGTGATAGTAAACCAGCACACATCCAATTATTTTACAGTTTAGCTATGGCACCGATAGATTGTGCAATTCAACCCTTGTTACCATTAGAAGTAATCTTTAATTCTACCTCAATTGAGCTGACAACGTATGATCAATATTATGAGCTTTTAGAAGAGCCTGGATCATATGACGGAATTGAAATTGTATATCCTGTATCCGTTCAAGCCATTAATGGAGGCACCCTATCATTTGGTAGTGATGATGAATTATGTGATTTTTTAAATAATTGCAACTGATAACAAATTAAAATCAACAATTATCCTGGAAGGACATTGACCTCCTTCCAGGATTTAAAAAATCAAAACGAACCACAGTGATCTCCGATTCAATAATTCAATCTATCCAAAATAAAGAAAGAGGCGCTTTCAAACAATTGTATGAAAAATGCATAAGATATGTGTATACTATCACTAGAAGATACATAACCAATGAAAGTGAAATTCCAGATGTCATTCAAGAGATTTTTGCCCGTGTCTTTTTGAGCATCCAAACCTTTGATGCATCTAAAGGATCCTTTAAATCATGGATTCGCAGATTGACAATCAATCAATGTTTTCAGCATTACAGACAAGGTAAATCTCCAAGATTGCATGTTGCTTTGGATAGTGCTCCAGAAATTGAAGATTCGGACGATGGATTAGAGCAACTCAGTAAAGAAGATATTGAAAAATTATTGCAACAAATGCCAGAAGGATACCGACAAATATTTCTACTGGTCATTATTGATGAATACAGTCACAAAGAAGTAGGAGCATTACTTGACATCAGTCCAGAAACATCACGATCACAATTATCTAGAGCTAAAAAGTGGTTGCGAAATAAAAATTTAACTAACACATCTAAAACTTTAGCCAATGGACTCTAATTTCAACAAATTAAGAAAGCAGTTCGATGAGCAACCTGATTCTATTCCAGAAGTTTTGAATTGGGAAAATATGGAAGCAGGAATAGATTTGAAAATGGAAGCCCTGAAATCCAATGCAAGTATTTCTTCCAAAAAAAGAACATTTACTTACCTGGGTATAATCGGACTTTTACTTTTGATCCCATTTGTATGTACACAGAATTCTGATGACGCATCAATGCCTTTGGCTCAAGAAGTTGTCCAAGATTCAAAATTAAGCGTTGAAAAAAGTGCTGAGTCTCCATATCCCAATACTC
Organism: Saprospiraceae bacterium; assembly: GCA_029212405.1. Classification (GTDB taxonomy): domain Bacteria; phylum Bacteroidota; class Bacteroidia; order Chitinophagales; family Saprospiraceae; genus CAJXUU01. The sequence continues at coordinate 8,294 of JARGNR010000083.1, read as the reverse complement.
AGAATTCAAATTCTAATCAATCTAGCAAGGAGAATTCGAACACAGCTGTCATAGAATCAGAAGTTAAAAACTTAAATGGTGTGGAATCCCTTTCAAAATCTTCTAATAATCCTGAAGTGAATACTACACAAAATGAGAAAAATGAAGACAAAGGAGTAGCGTATAAAAAAAGAGAATATATTCTTTATGATAAGAATACGAATGCCCACAGTTCTGACCCAAAAAATGTGAATCAATTAAATGGCGGATTCATGAGTGAAATTGCAAGTACCAAAACAGATGCTCTTGCACCAACACAGGATGAGAAGCCAAATATCCCACTTAGAAATGCAGTCAAAAACAAAAATCAATATATATTATCTTCTATTGAATCCATTGCATCGATCAAGTCAGGGTTCCCAAAAATTTCAAATAGATCAATTAAAATTCTAATGCTTTTCGATCAATTCAAAAACGAATCCATTTCTCATCCTATTTCCAACCAGATTTCTGTATTGGGCGGAGTCAATATATGGAATATGGGGTATGGATCTGATGTACCTGAACGAGAAGAATATGAAACAAATTTGATCTCATTCAGTACCCAAATCAATTACAAACACACCCTTAAGAATAAGTATATAGTAATGACTGGCCTCCATTATCAGAGATTAGAAAGTAGATTCAATCGGACGGAAACCGTGACAGACTATCCAGTATTGCTTACTGATGTAGTCCTAGAGGTCCAGAGTAGTTTAATTTCAGGATCATCGAGAGAAATTCGAGGAGATGTCACATTAGAAGTGGAAGCTGAACGTATTGTTCAACACTATAATTCTATCCAACTCATCCAGCTGCCTTTTGCATTAGGGAAGTCTTGGAATTTTGGAAATGTTTCATTGGACATGTATCTAGGTAGTTCATTGAATATAATTTGGTCCAATTCAGGAAAAACATTGTTTGAAGGAGAAATAATTGAATATTCAAACGATAATAACTCTTTATTCTCGAATAGTGGGAAGTTGAATGGATTGATAGGAACTCGACTTGCCATACCAATAACCACCAAGTTAGGAATCACATCCGGCTTTCAATGGCAAAGAAGTTTCTCTGATTGGAGCAAAACTAATTCAGTAAAAATCAATCCACAAATTATGAATTGGGAATTTGGTTTAGTATATTCATTATAATAATATATGAGTATGCAATTATATTTATACTCTGTTTATTTCTCAAATAAACAGCCCTTAAGTAAAATTGTATTGTCAAGGTTGGGTATTTATTTATCCAACCTTGATTTTTTTTAGTTCATTTCATATAGAGCCTACCCATAAATTTCGAATTTCTCAATTATTCATTTTAACCCTATATTTCATCACATATTTAAATACACAATTTGTAATTCTTTTTGCCGTTAGACTTATTATAATATCTTTCTACCCTATTTTCAACCCTTTACAAATCAGACTAGCATGTCATTTTATCGACTTTTTATTTTATCTTTTGTTCTTCCGATCCTCGTTCTTTCTTGCAAAACCAGCAGTTCGTTATCTCAACAAAGTGCCCCTCAAATAATAGACGAAGAATTGAGAATATATGATATTAAAAGTTCAATGGAGGCTACCGTATATTTACTTGAAAAGCATGGAGAATGGCAAACTATTGAGAAGGATCCAACGATAGAATTCAAAAGGTACTTTATATGGGAAAATGTAGACCTGAGAGGTGACGGGCTATTGTATACCATTAGAACAGGAGGTGTTGAAACCATGAAAGAATACTATACTTCAATAAGCTTATTCGATAAAAACGGGCATTTTCCCCTATCTTCTGGCACCCCTTCGGCAACACTTTTAAAGGAATATTTAATTTCTGAATTGAAAAAAAATCGGAATAAAGGGAAATTGGATTCCTACCTAAAAGTGAAAAATAGTTATTAGCATTCAACGGATAAACAAGTAACTGAAATAAAAGATAACCACAAACATCATTGTTGATTCATGGATGTAGTCCCTTTAGATAACTCATACGTAATTCAACAATACTCTCCTTTTAACACACTGTAAATGAGCATGAAATATATTGTTATTCCATAACTTTATTAATCGCTCCAGCTCACATCGAGGGTGCCATTGTTACTCAATTTACGACTTAACCTAGCTAAGTACTATCTAGTTGAATACACCAAAAGGTATTGAATCTAATACCTTTTGATAGGGCTTCCCCACATTTTCTATTAGAATTAGTAAGTAAAATACACCTCTTTCTACTATAGCTTTGAACCAGAATCAATTTTCAAAAATGAAGACGCTACTTTTTTACTTCTTTACAATACATCTATACGAATGGATAGCAGTAAGATAAAACGGTCAACATTTAGAATTAAGAATCTAAAACATCCTTTGCATGAAAAATTCTTGCATAGCCCTTTTTTAATTATCAATTAACAAATTTTAGAAATGAAACTCAAATCACTCTTTTTTTTATTTTTTATCAGCCTGGTAGGATATCAAACCGGAAGTGCACAATCAGGAAAAGTAGGAATAGGAACACTGACACCAGATACGACCTTGCATATTGTAGGAGCACTTAAAGTGGAAGACGGATATCAAGGTGCTGGAAAAGTATTAACCTCTGATGCCAATGGATTGGCCATTTGGAGCAACTACGTAGAATTAGATCCTAAGATACTAGTGGATTCCTTAAACATTATTCCCAGATGGGACGGGTCAAGCCTCGTCAATGGAACCATCTTTGACAATGGGACCAATGTTGGGATTGGAACAACAAGTCCATCTAAAAAGCTAGAAGTAGCGGGAGACATCAGAGTAAATGCCATCACGATAGGAAGAGGTAATTTTGATAACACCTCTAATACTGTAGTGGGATTAAATGCACTAAAAAGTAATGTGTCAGGATTGGGAAATACAGCAATGGGAGACCAGGCACTAGAAAACACCGATACCAATTTTAATACTGGCTTCGGGTATCGAGCATTGTGGAAAACAACCACAGGTAAGGAAAATGTTGCCATTGGTTCTGCATTGACACTTAATGAAACAGGAGAAAGAAATGTAGGGATCGGACATCAAACGTTGGACAATACCGATGCCAACCATAATACTGCAGTAGGTTTTGCGGCTGCAAAATTTAATACGGATGGGGTCGGAAACGTTGCTATGGGTTACTTTTCTATGTTAGATAATACCACGGGCGATTATAATACGGCACTTGGATACAAGTCAGGAGAAAACAATCAAGGATCCAGAAATGTATTCTTGGGTTTTGAAGCAGGAAAAGATGAAGCGGGTTCGGATAAGCTGTATATTGAAAATACAAGTTCTGCTACGCCATTGATCTATGGGGACTTTGCCAACGATACTGTAAAAGTGTATGGTACCCTGAATATCAACGATGAATTTTCTTTTCCAACAACAGATGGTACGAGTGGGCAGATTTTACAAACGGATGGAAATGGAATAGTTTCCTGGGTAGATACATTATCAGAGGTAGATCCTAAGATACTAATTGACTCCTTAAATATTCTTCCGAGATGGGACGGATCAAGTCTTGTCAATGGAACCATCTTTGACAATGGGACCAATGTTGGGATTGGTACAACAAGTCCATCTAAAAAGCTAGAAGTAGCGGGAGACATCAGAGTAAATGCCATCACGATAGGAAGAGGTAATTTTGATAACACCTCTAATACTGTAGTGGGATTAAATGCACTAAAAAGTAATGTGTCAGGATTGGGAAATACAGCAATGGGAGACCAGGCACTAGAAAACACCGATACCAATTTTAATACTGGCTTCGGGTATCGAGCATTGTGGAAAACAACCACAGGTAAGGAAAATGTTGCCATTGGTTCTGCATTGACACTTAATGAAACAGGAGAAAGAAATGTAGGGATCGGACATCAAACGTTGGACAATACCGATGCCAACCATAATACTGCAGTAGGTTTTGCGGCTGCAAAATTTAATACGGATGGGGTCGGAAACGTTGCTATGGGTTACTTTTCTATGTTAGATAATACCACGGGCGATTATAATACGGCACTTGGATACAAGTCAGGAGAAAACAATCAAGGATCCAGAAATGTATTCTTGGGTTTTGAAGCAGGAAAAGATGAAGCGGGTTCGGATAAGCTGTATATTGAAAATACAAATTCTGCTATGCCATTGATCTATGGGGATTTTGCCAATGATACAGTAAAAGTGTATGGTACCTTGAATATTGGAGATAATTATTCATTGCCAACCAATGACGGAACCAACGGTCAAATTCTTACCACAGATGGGAATGGTACCGTTAATTGGGTAGATACATTGGCCCAGATAGCCTCAGAAAATGTCAATAGAATTCCAAGATGGGATGGTAGTAAATATGTAGATGGTTCATTCCTTGATGATGGTACCAATGTTGGAATCGGAACAAATCCTAATTCAAATTATACATTCACGTTAAAAGGAAATACATTTTTTGATATAGATGAATTTGAATATATGGACGTGAAGACCTACGGTGCAGGGTTAAGAGTATATACAGGCAACGATCCTACTCAACAACATGCTATGCTAAGAGCTACAACTGGTGGCCCATTCTACAGAGCTGATCTTACATTAAAATCCCCAAATGGGAATATCGTTATAGAATCTCCGCGAGGGAACGATCTTACTGACCTATCAGGGATCAAAGCATCCGGAAAAATACACATTGAAGCGGACAGTGTCGGTATCGGTACTGCTACTCCCAATGCAAAATTGGACGTAGTGGGTGACATGTTGGTGAATGGGTTATCTCTCGGTAGAAGAGGCACCGCATTTAACCTTGTCTTTGGTTTTCAAGCGTTAGAAAACCTCACCACTGGAAACTATAATACAGCAGTAGGTAGATATGCCTTGCGATTAAACACACAAGGAGTTGAGAATACAGGAATTGGAGATGGAGCATTACAATCAAATACATCAGGTAGTCAGAATACGGGAATAGGACTTGGAGCCTTAGCAGTTAATGCCACTTCATCATCGAACACTGCAGTAGGATATACTGCTTTGGGAGAATCAACAGGAGGCGGAAATACCGCTGTGGGAGCTGGAGCCATGGTTGACTTATTTACGGGATCAAATAATGTTTCCTTAGGAAGTGGTACGATGCCAGGTTTGAATTCAGGTTCCAATAATACGGCCATCGGTACAAGAAGTGGGCACAATTCAGTCGGAGATGGAAATGTATTTTTAGGATATGAAGCGGGATACTTTGAAACGGGAGACAATAAATTATATATCGATAATTCGAATACGACAGATGCATTGATCTATGGAGATTTTGACACAGATGATGTGTATATCCATGGAACTATGAGTATTTCTGAGACATTAAAATTGTCTCCATTGCCTACAGCACCAACCTGCGGAAGCAGTCAAGCTGGATTGATATATTTTGATGACACTTTAAAAAAATTAAGAGTTTGTGATGGAACTGCATGGCAAAATTTACATTAATCTATAACCCCACTCACACGTATTATAACAAGGCAGATGAGTCCCATCTGTCTTGTTTTACACCCTTTATAACTTTAGTAAAAAAGAAATAATGATCTCCATACACTCTTTTGACAAACGTATTATTTACAGAGAAACTGAAGTAGAAAAACATGTGAATACACTTATTATTTCAAATACAGATGGACACCACTTCATTGAAACAAATACGATCGTCTATTTGCAATCTCATGGAAACTATTGCAGTATTCATTTACAAGATGGCACCCACATACTGTGTTCAAAAACTTTAAAATCTCTTTTTAAACAATTAAACAATGAACAATTCATCCGATCTCACAATTCGATAGTGATCAATTGGAAGATGGTTAAACATATCAACAATGCCGTGAATGAAGTAAAATTAAAAGGAGGAATTCTGGTGCCTATTTCAAGAGCTAGGAAAAAAGAATTGAAAGAAAAAATAGCCTTTAAACAAGCATAATTTGTATGAACATAAAACAAGATAACTGAGCGATATAAAATTCTGTACTTTTACAGGTGAAAAGTGATATAAAGTTTATCCGCAATTCATACTAATCTGATGCCAATAAACATGGACCGTTATGATCAAAATAATAATATTCGACGACAACGCAGCCAGAAGAGAAGGACTCAATCTTTTGCTCAGTGCAATAGAAGAAATGACGTGTATTGGCACCTATTCCGATTGCAGAGACATTGCACAAATACTAAACAGAAATAAACCTGATGTGATTCTCATGGACATCAATATGCCTCATGTTGATGGTATAGAAGGGTTAAAAATATCAAAGTCCCTACATCCTGACATTAAGGTTATTATGCAAACCATTTTTGAAGAGGAAACCAAAATCCTAGCGGCTATCAGTAACGGTGCAGATGGCTACATTTTAAAACAGAAATCACCTATGAAGCTTATTGATGGCATCAATGAAGTCATGGCGGGTGGTGCACCTATGACTCCAACTGTTGCCAAAAAAGTGTTGAAGTTGTTCAGTAGTTTGAAATCAACAAAACAAAATAAAGAAATAGAACTTACGAAACGGGAACATGAAATTTTGACCTTATTGGTCGAAGGGTACTCCTATAAAATGATTGCAGATAAAATACATATAAGTTATGCTACAGTAAATAAACATGTGAGCAATACCTATAAAAAACTACAGGTCAATTCTGTGGCTGCAGCGGTATCCAAAGCCATAAAATTAGGCATCGTTTAATTTATTTGATAAAATAAGACTGCAATGTAGTGAAAGACTTGCTACAGATATATCGATCAACTTTTCTTTTCATAGCGCTTTTGCTGTGCACCCTTTCTACATTCCATCGCATCAATGCACAAGCCCTTGAAGCAGATACCATAACTACGAATTTTGATTTAATAGGAGTGAATGATGGTTTGTTGGCAGGCTATATTACGAATATAACTGTCGATAAAACAGGCTTTTTGTGGGTAGGTACCAATTTTGGGCTTCAGCGGTATGATGGAAACCAGTTTATTGATTTTAAACATCATGAAGGAGATAATTTCACATCACCCAATGTTGAAGTGAGTAGCATATTGGACGACGGACATGGAAGGGTGTGGATTAGGAATTATAAGAGTAAAACGTACATCTTTGAAAAATCTACCGAGCGATTCATCTCCATTCCATTTGATATAAACCGATTTCTATTTATTGATGCGTCTGATAATTTTTGGTTTATCGATCCATCCCACCAATTGTGCGTACTTCCATTGCATAAGCTTCCTGAAGACCTCACTCGCATCACTACAGATTGGAAGAATGAGCATGTGAAATGCTTGTTGAATGACGATCAAAAATTAAACTTTAATGGATCAAGAATTTACTTATATCCGGACCAGAGCATTTGGGTAATTAAACAAAACATAATCTATAAGTATTCAATAAATTTAGAGAAAGCAAGACTTATCCTTGATTTTGAGCGGGTGCTTGAACAAGAAATACACGACGATAAAATCTATCATCCAAATCTCCAGATAGATTCCAGCACAAATAAACTTTACCTATTTCATTTTGACAAAATATGTGAAATCGATCCACGTACTGGGAATAGCTTACAATGTTTCAATTTTCCTGAAGGATATACCCATCCGACTCCATGGCTTACAGCACCAAACGGAGACATTTGGGTTACGGTTTCAGGTATAATTGCCACTGTTAATCTAGAAAAACAAAAACTCACAGAATTCAGAATACTTAGTAAAGTTAGTAGTCCGAAAGGAAATGTAAAAGGAAGGCGGCCTATCATTGACCGAAATCAAAACGTGTGGATTACAACCAACGGATATGGAATTTATAAATATTCCTATTTAAAAAACAGATTTAAATATGCTGGAGATAATCATGAAGGTCCTGCTCTGTCTGTTGTTGCATTAGAAGGAACTGAAATTATAATTGAATCCGGTAATTTTAGAGGATTTTTTGAACGCGAGAATCGAAAATTCATTAACCTCTATAAAAAATCATACGTTCCATCCTGTGCAGGATATCCTCTTAGATTCATAATTCCCACTCTTATCAAAGAAAAAACGTATAGATTGGACTTTAGTTGTTGGGAGGAAAAAAAGTGTTACACAAGTGTTGTAGATGAAAATGGCAATTTATTAAGTCCTGTCAAAGAGACCATATGTTCAAATTTACCGAATTCTTTCAAGCCCCTCGAAGGTCATCCAGACTGGTTTTACTCTGAAGAACAAAATAAATCAAAAAAAACTCTATCTCTCCAGCTTAAATACGCACCTAGAGCTGCTCCAAATCA
>JARGNR010000219.1 GCA_029212405.1 Saprospiraceae bacterium | reverse complement strand
CGCTATGCCATTAATAATTTCGCCTATTTTTGTAACCATTTTATCAAATAAATCTGTAAAAGAAAAACTATCTAACACCTTTGAAAATTCTTCAAATCCCATTTTTTCCGCAAGCCATGAAACACCATCTTTCAATAAATCGAGAGGTACAACGAAAATGCCTTTAATCATCTCTTTGATGCCACCAAGCAAACCATCAAATATTTTTTCCATTGTACCTCTAGTATCATCTTCTCCTTTACTACGAAAACCCTCGATAAAACCACTAATGAAGTCAAAGATAGCAAACAGAGGCAATAGAACTTTACTTAAAATACCCTTTGCTAATGATGCAAACTTTTTTGACTTTTCAACAATTGGTTTAATTGTTTTACCTACTGAACTAAGACCACTTAAAGATTTAAACACATTGCCAATTGGTTTCAAGAAATCCATAACTTTCGTAAATCCACTCATTATAGGTTTTGTTATCTTGCCAATTGTCGCTCCTATTTTACCAGAAAGAGTTTTAAACTCTTTAATTGCTACAGGTGTTTTAACTGCTCCCATAACCTTACCGACGTTTTTAAACCCTCTAATGAAACCATCAATTGATGTCGATAATGTTTTAAAAACTTTGGTATTTTTTATTTTAGTACTAAGAGTTGTAAACGCCGCTTTTATTGAATCAGGAATTTTTGCAAAGCTGGCGAGAGTTTTTGCAAGCCATACACTGCGAATATATTTGTCAAGCTCATTTGACCACAAAGTAAGTGCCGCAAAAGCTCCAGCAAATAATGTTGATGCACTAAACTCTTCTGGTATTTCTTCTGTTTCTTCAACAGAACCACTCGCTTGTTGTACGGCTGTTTCTCCAGCTTTCTGATCTAATACAAGAAGAAGTTGTTGAAACATCTTTGTTTGACCGTCAACAAGCGTTTTTGTTAAGTCAACAAGTTGTTGCAGTAATTTGTTTGTCTGATTCTGTGTTATGTTGCCAGCCGCTAACATTTTTACTGTTGGTGCATTACCAGCCGAAGCTAATTGAGGTACAGCCATTATTGTTTTTCCAGTCTTTCTTTTTCTTCTTTTAGCCAAGCAAGCAATAAGCTAATATAAATTTCTCTTTCGAAAGGAATCATTTCTTCTAACTCAGTCAACGAATATTTGTGGTGTTGCATCAAACTAAAATTCGTATGATATATGTTAATCAGTGAATTATGACTGAGTGCTACGTAAAAAAACTTTGCATTCCTTCAATTTTAATCGTTTCTGTTTCATTACATTCAGGACATGTATATGTAATATCGTGTGCCAGTTTTGGTAACGTATTAAAAAATTCCACGATCTTTTCAAAGTTATCTTTTGTTAAGTTCTCAATAAACTCTCTTGCTTCTTCCTTAGTAAAATCTTCGTACACATTATCAGCATCATAAAAAAGTTCAATACAGTCACATACAATATCCAACAATTGTTCAATTTCATTTTTACTCTTCTTTGTATTAAAGAGCATAGATGTTTTTGGATCACGCAATTTAATACCAACACCACCTTCAATCTCAATAGTGTTGTTGTGTTTATCGTTAAACTCTATTTGAATATCATCAATATTCACTTGCACTTTTGTAGAATTTGAACACTTATCAAGATATTCCTTATTCATATGGCTTAACGATAGATCAATTTTTTCTCCAACAGATTTTGATCTTAATTTTAAAAACAAAAATTCTAAATCGTATGACGTATACTTTGTATTATCAATATCAGGTGTTAACACACAAGAGTCAAGAATACTCATCACTGCATTGTAAATATCTTTTTCTTCACCACTCTCAAGCGCCATATAGAGAACTTTCTCTTCTTTGACAAGGAATGGTCGAAACTTAATTGGTTCCTTTGTTGATGGAATCACTGTTTCAAATTCAGGTGTAACTAGCTTTGGTAAAGCCATAGTATAATCTCCATATTATATTAAAATAAATTTCCTATTTTTGGTAGCCCAGTAAAGTTCACTCCAGATTTTTTTCCAAATGATGATAGTATCTTTTGCGGATTAAGTTTTGTTCTCGCTTGATTCTTAATACCAGCGATACTAAATGGTAGATTTAATCCACCAGCAATCTGTAGCCCATCTTTACCAATGCGTAACTGTGTTCCAAGTTTTGATTGGTCTCTTTCTTCAAAATATCTAAACGACATGGTTATATCTATCTTTTGAACTTCAACTGAATTCCAATCCATATTCAACGAAGCAACTACACTTGGATAAGCATCGACCAAATCAACTGCATATGTTTTAAATCCTTGCTGATCCAACTGATAAATCGTGATACCTTTTTTGCAAACGTAATCATCATAATAGCCAGTATTAAATTGACTCTTTCTTTGGTCTGCATCTAAATTGTTATTGCGATGAAGACCACCAATTAAATCTTGCCAGCGCAAAAAGAACTCTCGCTCACGAAGGTCGGGACTACAAATGATTCCCATATTGATGTCAACATAGTTTGATTCGATACCAATCTTATATGGAACGCCGTAGTCTCTGTATACCACGTTTTCTACATTTCTTTGAGGCAATGTTACATTGCTGATACGAAACATCAATGAACTTGATAATCCAAAAGAACCACCAACCTTTGAAAGAATATCACCGCCAATCTCAACTTCAAAGTCGCTTGGTCGTGCAAAGCCAACACTATGCATTTCGGCAGTAAATGCGTCAATATTAAATGCCATCT
>JARGNR010000082.1 GCA_029212405.1 Saprospiraceae bacterium | reverse complement strand
AATCATTATGAAGTTTGATTATTTTACGATAATCTGGAACTTGCCCAAAATCTAGACTGTCTAAAATCATAAAAGCAACTAAATTACCTTGATTATCTTCACGCATTTGCCACATTGCAGATGTATGATCCATTGGAAAAAGCGAGAGCAGAGTATCTAAACTACCCTTTTTGTCTACTACATAAATTAGACTAGATTTTATTGTTCCCCCATTTTTTTTTCCAGCTCCATAGATATAAAACTTATAATCTTTTTTGAGTAAACCTAAATTAAACATGTTGCTATAAATTTCATCAGGTTTGACTATATCGTAGGTTGCCATTGGTTCTCCACCATCTACACTCATTTGATGAAACAGAAATTTTTCTTGAGTTTGGTTGTAATTACCAGATAAGAAAATGGTATCATTTTCAATGATCATTGATTTTGATGAAACATCTAAAAAGGGGAGTTCTTTATCCCATAGTACATTCCCTAACTCATCTATTTCCATAACTGTACTGCATTCAGCTATATTATCACATACTTTTCCAGTAAGGACAAATATCCTGTTATTATAAAGCTCTATCTGATAACCAAGTGTAGTTTCTTCTTTATCTATTTTTTTTATGAAGGTATCTTGAGCAATCAGAGTTTGAGCGTTACTTATTAAAATGCATATTCCAAAAAATAATCTACACAACATAAATTCTAGTTATTGGTAAAATGAGGACAAATAATAAAAAAACTCTTCTTCATCTAATATAAGTCAATTTACATTCTTAATATTTTTTTGCATATATGGTATTGCCTTCATCCAAAATTCTAATAAAAATTAGCCCTTTATAGTTAGGGTCTAACATAATTCGGTTTTCACCATGTGCTATTTTATTTTTAACGATTAATTTTCCTGAAACATTATATCCTAATAATGAATAAGATTTACCTTCTCCATCTTTAGGCTCAATTGGAAGCCGGAATTTCCACGCACGAGGCAATTACTAAATATTATTTAATGCCAATTGCCACCGCCCTCTGGGAATTGAATGGATATGTTGGAACTACTTTTGATTATTTTGGTTATATTTTGTATGGATTGTATTATGATGAAGAAGGAGTGGGTGATGTTAATCAATTTATGTTGGATTATGATATATCCGTTGAAGAAGCCGTTGAAGCGTTTAATATTTCGGAAACTCTTGTTGGAGGAGATATTATGGTTCTTGAATTTGACTGTGAATGAAAAGATTTTGTTATATACTGTTGTTATACTTAGTTGTTAATAGCAACATAGATGCACAATTAAAGGATATAGATATATCCAACATAACACTGAATTCTCAAAGATTTAATTGGATTGCAAATATGTGCCTGGATACGGTAGTAGCCTCGGAACAAAAGCTAAACATAATTAACAAATTTGAAGTGTGTAAGGATTTCACCGAACCTCGAATTGTCAACGACTTTGTTGGTAATAATAGTTTTCCTATTAAAGCTTATCTCAACTTTGATTTGAAGGACATAAAGTTTGGAGCAATGGATGACACCTTATCTATGATTAAGACAGAATCGATTAAGCTATATTTTGATTGGCCTATTATAGAACTTGCAAGTAAGAATATTATTTTGAGAATAAAATTTTATTCTGAAAAGTTTCTAACTGAATATTTTTTTAAGATAGCAGAAGATGATAATAGTTTGTATATAAAAGATTTTTCAACTGCAATTTCGATGCCTCATGTTCCTTTACAGGTTCTTTCTTTCGATATGGAGAATAAAGAATCCGGGAAAATAGATAGTTTGAGAAACAAGCAACTCATGAAAAAAATCAAAAAAGGTATACAAAATTTACCCGAGAAAAAGGATAAGTCCATATAACGTAATGAAATTTTAACAAAAGAGGCTGTCACAAAAATGTAACAGCCTCTTTTAATGTCTAAAAAAGATCGATTTCTTTACTATTTTCTAGCATTCATAAAGCACCCATAAACAGGCTCTTGAAATAATTAAGAATCTCAGTAAAATTATCTAAGTAAAGTTTCTACGAGTTTCTTTAATAATTGAGATCGATATTTTTATTGGGATGTCCTATCGGACACGAATTCTATGAATTAGTTATAATCGAAATCACTAACTAAAAAGCTTTCGAAAGAACTCCCTACTCTGTTCTTCTTCTATTCTTTGTTTCTCTAAAGATGCTCTTTGTGCTTCTCTAGCCTTTCTTCACGCCTTCATGCGTTTTTGTTCTCTACGCTCCTCTTTCTCCAATAATCCCTGAACTTGCTCTGAGAGGCTCTCATTTGCCTCTTTAATAGCATCTATTTCATCTTTGTTTGCATCTTTTCATTGCCCTGATACTCGATTAATCTGACATAGGTCTCTTTATCTTTTCTAATCTCCTCAACCGTTTCTTTGAGTAAAGCGATTTGATCCTGCCATAAAGCCCTCTCACGCTCCTGTGCAGAGATTAGCTCTTGCCTGATTGACTCCAATTCTTTGTTGTTTTTCTCTGATTTTACAGTGAAGTGATTTAAAAACGTATGTTAAAATGATTTGTATGTGCTTGATTCTCAAATTGAAACAATTATTAAGAAGCATAGCCACAGCTACGTACCGAAAAAATTGTGATAAGTTGAGGATCAATGACATGCATCCCGTCAAGTCGGGACAGGATAGGACTTAACAATATGTTTTTAAATCACTTCAGTAAATCGAGACGATTCAACAGCATTTCTATTTCAGTATTTATCTATCTTTTGAGCTATACCTATAACTCCTTCATGCAACTAAAAAAATACCCTCGACTTCCCGATCGAGGGTATTTGCATGAAATATCCAATTAAAATAGGATAATAGTTAATGTACGATTGTACTACTTATTAAAGTTGAGTAGAAAACCCAAATGAAATCATTCTTCCCGGGTTTAATCCCTCGAAGACACCAACATCTCCACTGAACGCTTCGTAGAATTTTTCTCTTCGGTCTCCCAATATGTTTTCAACACTCAAACTCACTTTAAATTTGTTGTCTACTCCAAATTTCTTCGAAGTCTTTATGTTTAAGCTATTAAATGGTTGATCGTAGATGTCTGCATTAGATCCAAAACCCGCAATTAAAAGTTTCTTTGCTTGACGATTAAAAGCCAATGCCGCTTCAAATCCATTATTTGAATTCTTATACGCCAATGAAGCATTCACAACAAATGGCGATTGCCCCACCATTGGACGATTTTGCTCCCCTTCTGGAAGTTCTTCTGCATTGCTTCTTTCTACTTCAGATTTTACAACAGTGATATTTGTACCAAGTGTAAATCCTGAAAGAAAGTCACCCAAAAAGCCTAATTTCTTGATCGTTTCAAATTCAACTCCATACACATTTGCTGTTTCTGCTATGTTTTTAGGTTGAAAATTATTTGGCACCAAATCACTAAACGACTCTAACTCTATCGGATTTTTGAAATGCTTATAGAATCCACTTACAGAAAACGTTTCACCACCCTGTCCAAATTTTTCAAAACGGATGTCTACGTTATCCACTTCTGTCTGCTTCAAATCAATATTTCCAATAAATATTCTTCCTGAAATTCTATCTTGAATTTGAGCAATTGAATTCTCTTTAAATGAAGGACGAGCTACTGTTTTTGTGTAGGATGTTCGGATGTTTGATTTTTCACCTGCTGCATATACCAAGTTTAACGATGGCAAAACATTCAGTTCATCCAACACCTTTTCATCCTCATAGATGAGAGTACCTGCATTATTTTGTCCAGAATAAATATTGGTAGCCTTTTCTACCCTTGCTCCATAAATCGCTTTGAATTTCTTGCTTATTTCAATTTCATTCATTACATATCCTGCTAGTAATGTTTGACTAGCATTAAACGTATTCGCAGGTTCAAAACCACCTTTTACATAGACTCCTGTATTGGTTTCTTTGGACCAAATGTTGTCTTCATTAAATATATTGGCCGCTTGACCATTCAAATTTAAGGATGATTGGTTTTCGATTCTGAAAATATAATTCTGAATTCCAAAGTCTCTTTCTTTGAAAGTCCCTAAAAATCCAAATTTAATCTTGTTGGTTTTTCCATTGTCTTTACCCAGATTCAGCATAAAGTCAGTCTTCCCTGAATAATTTACCTCTTTAAGGTTTCTCCAAGTTCTGGAAATATCTGCACCAACTGCTGGTGCGATCTGAAACGTACCATCTTCCAATCTTTCAAATGCAGTGAATCTGATGTCTGGCTCATCCACTTCAATAAATGTAGGAGCAGCACTCCAATTGATTTCAAACTTCCCGTTTTTCAATAAGTGCCTACCATTTAAGTTGATATTGGTTACTGATCGTTCAGCATATTCTAGAATTTCTCTCTTAAGCAATGCAGAGCTAGATTGAGATTTTGCATCTTCTTGACTCGCTACTTTTGAAATTCCATTTTGCAACCTCATTGCTTGTAAACCAATTCTATGGTTTTTGTATTTAATTGCACCCCCAAGAAGACCTGAAAGTAATACAGATTCTTCTCCAACACTACCCGTGATCTCTCTATCATTGATCAATCTAAACTGACCAGGGAAATTCTGCTCATCAAAAATGAATGTATTGAATTCTGCATTTTCATAAAAAGAAGAATTGTTCTTATAGTTTGCAGAGAAAATGTATGAATACTTTACCTCATTTCTTTTAATTTGATTTCCAGTAGCAAAGGAGATTGACTTATTCAAATTATTAGTAGCATTGACGATTCCTGCGTTATCTTGAAATCTTCTGGTTACTCTATTTGTAATATTATCATTCAATGCTGGATTTAATATTATTTGATCTTTTGGAATAGGTAGAGCTCTCATTCCATCATCAAATCCTAAAAAGTCAGTTTGACTTCTTTCTTGTCTGATAAAGTTTGAATTAAAGTGCATATCTGGGTTATAACCCATCCCTATTGAAAGTTTAGTAAACTTTTCTTCTGGAAAGTCTTTGGTAATCACATTGACCATTCCACCTGTAAATTCACCTGGCAAATCAGGAGTAAAAGACTTGAATACTAAAATATTGTCGATCAAATTAGTAGGAAGCAAATCCATTTCAAAGCTATTCTTATCTGGATCCAATCCTGGAATATCCATTCCGTTCAAAATAGTTTTTGTATATCTATCACCTAAACCTCTGACGTATACATGTTTTCCTCCTTCGATACTTACTCCTGTCACTCTTTGAAGAGCTTCAGCCGCATTGCTGTCTCCTGTTTTTTCAAATGTCTGGGATGTAACACCATCTAATAAGTTCACAGATTTTCTTCGGATTGTCGCTAAAGCTACTTCAGAATTTCTTGCTTGTTTGGCAGTAACCACTACTGTTTCGATGGTCTCCCCTTCCTCTTTCATTCTTATATCAAGCAGTTCTACTTTATCTGCTATTATAATAACATCAGAAACCATATAATCTGCATATCCTATAAATGAGATCTTCAGGTTATATTTCCCTGGAGCCAAGTTAAGCTCATATGCTCCATCAAGGTCGGTTGTAGTACCTCCTCCAGTTTCATTGATAAATATGGTTGCAAAAGGCACCGTTTCTCCATTTGTATCATCGTATACCGTACCTCTTAAAGTTCCAGTCTGTGCCATTAATTGCAAGCTGAAGAACATGGCAAAAGCCATTGTAAATAATGTTGAATATTTCATTTAGTGTTATTTTAAGTTTTAATTCTTGATTATTTGGGAAGATTAAAACTTGTGAAAATGTATAATCTGGAGGCACCGAAGCATCAATTCAAGTGCCTCCAAATCGGTTGTTACTTTATAATTTATTTTACCATTCCTTTTAAAGCCGCCCAAGTCCAGTCGAACTCTGATGTTACAGCTCCTAATGTTGATGTTGTGGATACCGTATTGTTCATATCAGCTCCACCGATGATTGCATCTAATTGCTCTTGATAGTCTGTAGCATCAAGGCATTCTTGTAATTGAACTGCTTCGTCACTTTTTGCATCGATATACACTCTAGCGACATCTGCTGCAGTAGCTTCTTCAGATACATATTCTGAGTTCATTATGATTAAGTCGCCATTGACTGCATTCAAATAAGAATCTGCTTTGTCAGCACAATTTGCATCTACATCAAAAGAAGCCCTTACTGATATTGCTTTTCCAAGCTTATATCCTTTCCAAGAAACTCCATTCATTGTACCTTGCGCCTTAGATTTCAAATCAGCACCAGATGTCTTTTCAGTATCTTCAGCAATCGCAGTTGCATTTAAAATAGTAAACTTACCTTCAGTATAAGTTGAATTTTCTGGACCGTCAATTTCAAATGCTTCATCTGTATCGTCTCCTCCGTGAATGATGTATACATTATCAATAGTACCTGAATAGTTCATGTCAATATCAATAGCGTCATCTCCTTGATACGCTACTAAAGCATTGGTTACATCCACTGTACCTCCGAAAAATTCGATTCCGTCATCTAAATTTGCTACTACTTCAATATTATTGATCGTAGTTCCATTTCCTACTCCACCAAGTGTCAATCCATTGATTTCGTTATCGTCTCCAATCAATGCTCCTCCATGTCGTATAGAAATGTAGCACATTGAACCAGAATTATCGTTCGCATTATCTCCTCCAAACTTTCCATACTCTACATCTCCTGGGATTCCTTCAATTTGAGTTTCTGTATCTCCATCTTTAGCAGAAATCGGTGCCGCTCCCAATACAATTAGACCTCCCCACAACTCTCTATCCGTAGCAGTTAAGTTTGATCCAGACAACTCACCTAGTTCAATATCATCTAACTCTGAGGTGAAAATAATTGGCTTCTCTGCAGTTCCACAAGCTTGAATTGTTGCTCCCCTAGCAATAACTAAAGCAGATGCTAAAGATCCTGTTCCTTCTGACCCCTTGACAATCACGCCAGGTTCTATAGTCAGTGTTGCACCAGATGCAACATATGTTTTGCCAGATAATAAGTAAACTCTATCGGCAGTTAAAGTTTTGTCATCTTTGATTTCTCCAGCTAAGGTCTCAGTAGTAGGAGTTCCTGCTCCAGCATCTACACATTCGCAGGTAGCAGCATCCAACACTTCATCATCAGCACAAGTCTTACCATCACATGGCAATGTTGTAATTTCAATACAATTACATGTAGCAGCATCCAAAAGCTGAGTATCTGTGCACTGTTTTCCATCACATGCAGCATCATCTCCACAACTAATGAATGAAAGTACACTTCCTAATAGAATTATTGTAAATAGATTTTTTGAATAGTTCATTTCTTGTTTTTTAATTATACTGCAAAACTAGGGGTGGAGGTTTAGCTCAACATGTACTTGGGTTTATCTAAATGTTAAGTATGAAACAGCTTAAGTAACATTGAATTAACGTTGGGTAATATTGCGCTTACATTACCTTAAAAAAATGCTTCTATTGCGATAAGAATCAATGATTTAGATGAAAACATTGCATTAACGATGATTTTAGAAACTTAAAATATTTACTTTTGTTCTATATTTAAATCTTAAATATATAGATGACTGATTCAAAAGTATATATAGCGCTTTCTCATTTAAGTATTTACGAACTCAATAGCTTCAGGAAGTATTTGGAATCTCCCTACTTCAATATGAATGAAAAACTATTGCTTTTATTTGAGTTATACGATCACAGCATTCGTAAGAAAAATAATGGGGAATTATTAAAAGAGGATGTCTGGAATGTCATCTTTAAAACAAAGAAATATTCAGATCCTAAGTTGAGAAAATTGAATTCTGATTTACTTAAGGTATTTGAAGAATTTCTAGCACAAAAAACGTTTGACAACAATCGCTTTCTAAAAAACAATCTTATTCTACGTGCTATTCGAACACGTAAAATTGAAAAACTGTATAAATCCACCTCCTCTTCTACCGATCGGAATATTGAGCAATCTTACAATCGGTCTTCCGATTACATTTATGCCAAGTTTGTCAATGAAAAAGAAAAACTAGAATTATATTCCGAAAATGAAATATTACGGAAGCGTTCTAAAAATATTGAAAACGAAGTAAATATTGATGTCATAGCCAATTACCTAGATCAATATTATCTGGCCGAAAAACTAAAATATTACGTAAAACTTCTGGGTTGGAAAAAGATGATTTCGTTGGAGCAAGAAATCAACCATATTGAAGAATTAAATGCGATGGTGGACAAAGGAGATTACAACCATATCCCTCCCATTATCATTTACAGCACCATTGCAAAAACACAATTGGACCCCAACAATGTGGACAACTACTTTAAGCTGAAAGAGCAAGTGAATGAATACATTGACTTTTTCCCAGATGAAGAGATTCGAAACATCTATGATGCCCTGCTTAGTTTTTGTGTACGTAGGGTAAATAAGGGTGACCTCGCTTTCCAAAAAGAGACCTTAACGATTTACAAAGGAGCCTTGGAAAAAGAAACCATTTTTTCAGATGGATACATCACCCAAGTTACGTTTACAAACATTGTCTTTTTTGCACTTCGAACAGGAGAATACGATTGGGCAGAACACTTTGTAGAAGAATATAAGGATCGCTTGAATGATAAGGACCGATCCAGTTCAGTTGCCTTAAGTTTGGCTAGAATTGAATTTTACAAGAAAAATTATGATAAAGTTATTGAACTACTTCAACAAGTTGAAATGAACTCCGTAGTCTACAACTTAAGTGCAAAGACAATATTGCTATTTTCCTACTATGAATTAGATGAGTTTGATGCTTTGGATAGTTTTATAAATTCATTTAGAGTATATGTAAATCGTGAAAAATCAATTTCAGTGCGAAAAAAAGGGCCGTTTAAAAATTTATTGAAGTACATCAATAAGATCATTAATTTGCGGAGCAACGATAAAGAGGGCATCAAAAACCTAAGACAAGAAGTTGAGGATACTCCAAATATTGTTAGTAAACCGTGGTTGCTAGAAAAACTAGATGAAAAAGCATAATACTAAAGGGGAAAGTTATCTAATCCTTTGATAAAAGGGGCACCGATGCTTAAAGATTGAGTTTTTTCGGCGCCCCCGGTTCATGAGAAGGATTTTACTTGGTAGCTTTCCCTCTTCTTTAATTTATATTCAATATTATTGCCAAAACTGTTGATTTCAGTGCACACTTTATGCTTGTTGTAATATATAACCAAATTAAGCACTCAGCACAACCAACTGAAAACCAAATAAATACACTACAATAATGTAATATTTAATTTTATCGATATCTTAAAAACCAGGCGTTTATCCATGAAAAAATATGTCTCTAGCCACCGATTCAAAGAAATACACACCCTAAAAGAATTTTTAGAAGGGGGATATAATCTCCAAAATGCTACCATACAGAATATAAATTTCAAAGGAACTTCAATCAATTGGAATAGTCTAACATTAAACAATGCGGTATTTTTAGGTTGCACCTTGGACCAGAACGATAAGAATACAATTATTGAAAGAGGAGGAGTACTATTTCCAAAATTTTCAGATCTGATTTACAATCCTTACCGTTCATCGATGTATACTTGGAAGGAACTCTATGCACCATATCAAGATGACGCTACAATAGATTTTCAAATTTATCGTCATTTTTCGGAGTCAAAATATTCTCCTTCTATGGTGGAAGCATTGTGTCAGCGTATTCATGATAATAGCATAGATGATGCATTGCGCGATTACATTAAACCTGATAAAAACGGCAACTACAAAGTAAAATCGATTGGAATAATGGGGGGACATGGAACACTTCGTACAGACCCTTTTTATGCCGAAGTGGCTAAAACTGCACAATTGCTTTCTCAAAAAGGCTATTTAATTGTTTCTGGTGGTGGACCAGGGACAATGGAAGCTGCAAACTTGGGGGCATATATGGCAAATTATACGCCCAATGAATTACTCGATGCCATTACAATTTTATCTAAAGCTCCTTATTATTCTGATAATTTGTTTCATGAACAAGCCTTATTGGTATTAAGAAAATTTCCAAATGCAAATGAATCATTAGCCATCCCTACATGGTTTTATGGACATGAACCGAGCAATGTTTTTGCAAGCCATATCGCCAAATACTTTTCAAATAGCATACGGGAGGATACACTCTTAGCTATATGTGTCCATGGAATATTATTCGCACCTGGAAGCGCTGGCACCACACAAGAAATTTTTATGGATGCTGCCCAAAATCACTACACCACGTTTGATTATATCAGCCCAATGATATTCATGGGTAAAAAAAGGTATACAGAAGAAACCCAATTATTTGATACACTTAAACAACTTTCGAGCGACAAAAAATATGGAGAATTAGTTCACCTAGTTGATTCCGCAGAAGAAGCAGTTCAAGCCTTTATTGACAATCCTCCATTCAGAGTGGATGACTAAGCGAGTCATTAATTTAACGTGAATAATGGATAATAAAATGAATCAAAGTCAAAATCTAAGAGGGGAAAGAAAGGCGGCTATTATAGGAAATTGAATGACCTCGAAGAGTGTTGATGATAGTCAACAAGTGGAAGAACCACGCAGTGCGGGGCATGAAGCGTCAACCAGAGAATCATAGCTGCTTTATGTGCTGCATTTTAGCTATCTAACTTTTTTGCTTAACTTTTTTGGCATTAAGACTGAATGACATTTTATATGATAAAAGTTATAATGAAATTATCAAATGAAGGAATCCTGTAAATGCGAGACAGGCTACAATAGTTGAATTGGAGCAAGTCCTCATTTACTTCAACTCCGCTCACAAAAAAGCCTAGCCCTGTCGGCTATTGTGGGAAGGGGGAGCTGCATTAGAGCCGACAAGCCTTTTTGCTTTCCTTTTTTGGCTAAAAAAAGGAAAATACCGCTGATAAGCGCATATAAATCAAAACTATAATCATAGAATTATCCTATCAACTTAGTAAAATCTCCTTACCTTATTAAAAATCAGAGATATAGAATTTTTTAATAAAACATTCTTAATCTTAGTTTAAGGCATGCTTATAAGTAGCAAGACACCGCTCTCGCGCCATTTTATGGTCTACCACAGGCTCAGGATAAGATGATGATTCCAGTTCAGGCACCCATTTTTTAATATACACTCGCTTTTTATCAAATTTATCTGCTTGGGTATAAGGATTAAATATTCTGAAATAGGGAGCTGCATCCGTACCACAACCAGCGGCCCACTGCCACCCTCCACTATTGGATGCTAAATCATAATCCAACAATTTTTCAGCAAAATAGCGTTCTCCCCACTTCCAATCAATCAATAAATGCTTGGTTAAAAAACTAGCTGTGATCATACGCACTCTGTTGTGCATAAACCCCGTTGCATTCAATTCCCGCATACCTGCATCTACAATGGGATACCCTGTCTGCCCCTTGCACCATAGATCAAATTCTTCTTCATTATTTCGCCATTCTATTTGTCTATACTTTTCTCTAAATGGTTGGTCTTCAACTCTGGGAAAATGTTGGAGAATCATAGAATAAAAATCTCTCCAGATCAATTCACTCAAATAGGTTGCATTCAATTTTTGAGCATTTCGAGCCTTTTCTCGGATGCTTATAGTACCAAATCGAAAATGAATCCCTAATCTGGACGTACCTTTCAATGCTGGAAAATCTCTATGTTCATTATATTGCTTAATTACAGACCTCGCAACTAAAGTAGATGGAATTTCTTTAGTGGTTTTCTCAAATCCCATCTTCTCTAACGTAAGTTCATTATTCGCCTCAAACTTCAAATATCCAGACTCGTATTTTGCGCAAGGGTACGATTTAAAAAAATAGGATGTGTCTTGGTTTTCCTTGTCCAATTTCGAATCCAATTTGGCCAGCCATCGTCGTTTGTAAGGAGTAAAAACAACATAAGGGTTTCCGTCATCTTTTAACACCTCATTTTTTTCAAAAATAACCTGATCTTTAAACGTTTTGAATTCAATTGAACGCGCATTGAGTATATCCCTTACTGAATCGTCTCTTTGAATCGCATATTGTTCATAATCTCGGTTGCAAAAAACAGATTTCAATTGACTGTCCGCAGCTAACTCTTTCCACACTGAAATGGGATCGCCATAATAGATTTCCAAATCCGAACCCAGCTTTTTCAAACTCGTTTTTAAATCCATTAAACTATCATAAATAAAACTAACTCTAGGATCAGCCTTATCCTCCAACTTATTCAAAATATTTACATCAAAAATAAATATGGATTTAACTGGAAATCCACTTTTTAAGGCGTGGTATAACCCAGCATTATCGCTTAGTCTCAAATCTCGCCTAAACCAGAAAATTGAATAGTTCAAATTGTAAAATTTAATTATTTAAAAATAAGCTACCATCACATATGGACAGTTTCTGAAATCTATTAAATTAGAAAAATAAAACGTAATGAAATCAGATTAGTGAACAGTCGTTGGGTAGAAAAGTTTTTATGACGATTCCTATTTTCGTCTTAGAAAATATTGTTAAGAGGTGTTTTTTACAAAAACCTTATAAATTATGCTTGAAAAATCAATAAAATTATGCTAATTGCTTTCTGAAACGAATAAGACTTCTGCTTTATTTAAAAACTATAATTCTCCATTACTTATCTTTTTTGGTTTATATTTAGGAAAATTATGATTTTTTACAACAATTATATTGTACAAGCAGAAATCCTAATTATTATATAAATATTGAATTATATGCAATTAAGACATCTACTATCTTTTTTCCTAATGCTATTTATTTCGATCAGTGGCTATTCGCAAAATGTCATTAAAGGTAAAATTATTGATGCTGGAAACGGAGATCCTCTCATCGGTGCTAATATTTTAGTGAAAGGGACCGCCAATGGTAATATCACCGATTATGATGGTTATTTTGAGGTAAATACAGATGCTGATTTTCCACTTACAGTTGTAGTTTCTTATTTGGGATATATAGAAAAAGAAGTGGAAGTGCTATCCGCTGATAACATTACCATTGCCTTGGAAGAAAATAGCGTGACAGTTGATGTCGTAGAGGTAAAAGCAAGTAGAATATCAGAAGAAAATAAAAAGTCTCCGCTGACTATTGAAGCATTGGACAACATCGCAATTAAGGAAACACCCGCTGCGGATTTTTATTCAGGACTCGGTGCATTGAAAGGAGTTGATTTGACAGCAGCAAGTTTAGGATTTAAAGTGGTCAATACACGTGGATTTAATAGTACGAGTCCAGTTCGTTCTTTACAGATCATTGATGGAGTTGATAATCAAGCTCCAGGATTGAATTTCTCATTGGGTAATTTTCTAGGTTCTTCTGAACTCGATGTCAATAAAGTAGAAATTATTGTGGGAGCAAGTTCTGCCTTTTACGGCCCAAACGCCTTTAATGGCGTGATCAGCATGGAGACAAAAGATCCATTCTACCATAAAGGGTTATCTGCATCTGTAAAAGTAGGAGAAAGAAACATGTTGAAAACTGCAGTTCGATTTGCGGATGCCTTTCAAAACAAAAATGAAGACGATGTATTTGCGTATAAACTAAACTTGGAATATTTACGAGCAGATGATTGGATAGCAGATAATTATGATCCTGTGGATGGAACAGAATCAGGTCTGGGTAATCCAGGACGCTGGGATGCGGTCAACATTTATGGTGATGAGTATCAAAGTGGAAATGATTTTACGACCATCCCTCTAACGGCCAATACTGCAGGTCTAGGAATATGGCATAGAACGGGATATA
Organism: Saprospiraceae bacterium; assembly: GCA_029212405.1. GTDB lineage: Bacteria > Bacteroidota > Bacteroidia > Chitinophagales > Saprospiraceae > CAJXUU01. The sequence goes on along the minus strand of JARGNR010000082.1, from coordinate 12,726 downwards.
GAGAAATTGATTTGGTGGATTACGACACCAGAAACTATAAAGCCAATGCTTCTTTTCATTTAAAGACTAGACCCTCTCAAACATTTGAATCGCCAGAAATTGTCTTTACTTCAAGCTTTGGAGGAGGTACAACAGTATATCAGGGTGATAATCGATTTAGCTTAAAAGGGATTACTTTCTTCCAAAATAAATTGGAATATCGAAAATTAAATAAATATTTCATCCGTGCGTATGCTACAACTACAACAGCTGGTGATTCTTATGATCCTTATTTTACAGCCCTTAAATTAATTGAAAATGGTAAACCAGACAGAGAATGGTCTCAGGCCTATATCGATTATTGGGTGGATAATGTAAGAGATCAAATGGTCGCAGATGGATTCCCAGTTTTGACGGGTACATTTCCTAATTTCATGTTTGATTTAGAAGGAGCGGAACAATGGCTAGTAGACAACAATCCTGACATGATAAGCTACCATCAAATGGCGGAAGCTTTTGCCAATGCTCAAAGTGAAACTACTTCTGGATCGCCAGGATTTTTTCAACCTGGAACACCGGAATTCGATGCTCAGTTTAATGCTATAACAACGGCATTCAGAGATGGTACCGAAGGAGGAACTCGATTTTTTGATCAGTCTTCGTTGTATCATGTTCATGGTGAATACAAATTCAATCCTCTTTGGACAGATGAGATCACATTAGGAGCAAACGGCAGACTTTATACACCACAATCCAATGGAACCATATTTGGGGACAGAGATACAAGCATTACCAATAAGGAATATGGAGTGTATGTTGGGATTACAAAATCTATCATTCCAAATAAACTGAAGGCGCAAGGTGCCATGAGATTGGATAAGAATGAAAATTTTGACTACTTGACTTCTCCTGCAGCATCATTGGTCTATACGCCTTCGGAAAAAGACTTTTTTAGAGTATCATTTTCTTCCGCAATTCGGAATCCTACCCTATCTGACCAGTATTTGAACTTGGATGTAGGGAGAGCTATTTTGGCTGGGAACCTCAATGGACGTGAAGATTTAGTTACCGTAGAATCATTACGAACATTTTTCAATACGCAACAACAAGATTCATTAGTCTTTTTTGATATTGGTCCTATTCAACCAGAAAAAGTAAAAACCTTTGAGGTAGGTGCACGAACAACATTATTTGAAAAGCTATATGTAGATGCGGGGTATTATTACAGTATTTACGACAACTTTATTGGGTTTAAAATTGGTGTAGAAGCAGACATTAATGCTGCATTAGGTACAATTAATAATATTCAAGCTTATCGATTTGCTACCAATTCCACCACTACAGTTACTACGCAAGGAGTTGCTATTGGTTTAAATTATTATTTTGCACCAAAATATTCTCTACAAGGTAATTATTCGTGGAATAAGTTAAATACTGAAACAGAGGATGACCCTATAATACCAGCATTTAACACCCCAGAACACAAATTTAATATTGGAATCAATGGTAGAGATATATCACTATTTAATATGATAGATCACGTTGGTTTCAATGTAAACTATAAATGGGTTGAAGGATTCATATTTGAAGGATCTCCACAATTTACGGGAGAAATTCCAACATATGACATGCTAGATGCTCAAATCAATGTTTTTGTCCCGAGTCTACATATGACATTTAAACTAGGTGCTTCGAATTTATTAAATAAAATGAACTTCCAAACGTATGGAGGGCCAAGAATTGGGCGATTAGGATATTTCCAGATTACCTATGACATGGGAAGAAAAAAATAAATACATTTAATTACAAAATTTAACAATAGCCTTATGAAAAGAATTTTTACACTATTATTTTTCATTGCAATCACCTCAACAGTTTCAACTGCCCAACGGTATGTTGATGAGATATTTGATGACGTAAAAGTAACGTCAAATGTAGTTTATGGTACAAATGCAACTGTTTTATTTCTCCCTTCAGAAGGAGAAGCAGTACCACAGGATCTGTTGATGGATATTTATGAACCTGAGGGTGATACAGAAACAAATCGACCAGTAGTGCTTGTATTTCATACAGGTAACTTCTTGCCTCCTGTAACGAATGGCCAAATCGCTGGTTCTAAAACTGACAACGCAGACGTAGAAATCTGCAAACAATTGGCAAGAAGAGGATATGTAGCAGCGGCAGTGACCTACAGAGGAGGATGGAATCCATTGGCAGATACTCAGCCTATTCGTGCATTGGGATTAATCCAGGCAGCGTATAGAGGTATTCAAGATGGAAGAACTGCAATCCGATATATGAAAAAATCCGTTGATGACGGTAATCCGTATGGTATTGACCCTACAAGAGTAGTAACTTGGGGGAATGGTACTGGAGGATATCTTACTTTGGGTTTGGCCACATTGGATGCTTACGAAGAAATTCTAGGAACAACCAACGGACCTGCTAAGTTTATATTGGACTTAAATGGTGATGGTATTCCTGAGACACCAATGGTTGTACCTCAATATCATGGCGATATTGAAGGTAAAGTATTGACTATTGCTCCTGATGGAGCCTTTGGTCTTCCAGCTGGAGATACTACAAACTATCCTAATATTGTAGAATACAGTTCAGACTTCAACTTATGTGTCAACATCGGAGGAGCATTGGGTGATATCTCATGGGTAGATGAAAATACAGTTCCTATTATTACGGTTCAATCTGCATTTGATATTTTTGCACCGTATGGAGATCAAGTATTAATCGTACCAACAACAGGAGATCCAATAGTACAAGTTCAAGGTGGAAGTGTTTTCCAACCTAAATTACAAGAATTAGGTGTGAATACCATCTTCAACGATTATATTTTCGATGATGAAGTCACGGCAGAAGCAAGAGCAAATTCTGAAACTGCGGGTCATCCATATTATGAAGGATTATACCCGTTTGTAAATCCACCTAATAGTTCTGGTTTGGATGAAGGAGTAGTTATCAACTGGTGGGAACCAGGTGCATTATCACCTCCGATTCTTCCTGATTTTCCAAATGGTGTTCCGTGGAATATGTTACCACACCCATCTGGAGGAACATTTCATGATCAAGGATTATTGCTCAATGAAGGAATGTCTGCTGAAAAATCAATCGCAAACATTAGCAAAATCATGAGCTATTATGCACCAAGAGCATGCGTAGCTTTAGATCTTCCTTGTGCAGATCAGTATACAAGTACAAAAGATGTTGTTCTTGACCCGTCTGTAATGACATTATCTCCTAATCCAGCGAGCACGTCTATAAATATTACTGCAAAAGGTAAAAAAATAGAACATATTGCTATCTTTGCGATGGATGGAAAATTAATGTCTAGAGAAAAGAATGTAAATTCTGAAAGCATTACAATCCAAAGAAACAATCTACCAACTGGTATTTATTTCGTAAAAGCCTTCTTTGAAGAAGGTGTAGCTACTCAAAAAGTAGTGTTCGAATAAATCAAACCAATTGAAAACCCAAGGATGTCTGAAACCCTCAGGCATCCTTTTTTTTTTGCCATTCTACACCTATTCCAGAACATTACCTATAATGGACGAATCGAATTAGCTAGATGTTTTTACTCCTTATCTGTATCCTGTTCAATGCCTATATCAGCATTGTATTTAAAATCTTTGAACGATATAAAGTGAGAACACTCCAAGCGATTGTTCTTAATTATTTTGTTTGTCCTTTGACAGCTTCCGTTCTTTTAGGAAGAGCTGCTGTCTCTCCAGAAGTCTTGCATAAAGAATGGATTTGGGCAGCAATAGGCATCGGTTTTACCTTCATTGTTACCTTTATTTTATTCGCTCAAACCGTACAAAAATTTGGAGTGGTATTGGGTTCTATTTTTCAAAAAATGTCCTTGGTTGCCCCCACCATTTTGGCCATTTCATTCTATAATGAGTCCGCTAGTTGGATAAAAATAGTAGGAATTATTCTAGCAATTGCCTCCATCTTTGTCATCAGTTTTAATAAAACAAATGGTGGTTCTGAGTCTTCAAAAAAAATTGACATTTGGCTATGGATGATTCCATTAGGTACGTTTCTAGGTAGCTGCGTTATTGATTCCGGTTTATTTTTAGTCAATCAAACGGGATTAGCCAGCAGTTTGGATATAGATTTTGTGGCTACCCTGTTCTTCTTTGCCGGTGTGTTCGGAATCGCATTTGTACTCTATGATTATTTCATGAATGGGGTTACTTACCGCAAAAAAGAAATCATTGCTGGTTTTGCTTTAGGTATTCCTAATTTCTTCTCTATTTACTTCTTAATGATGGTCCTATCAAACGGTATGGATGGATCCATTGTCTTCCCCATCAATAACGTAGGCATATTATTGACCACAGCAGTATTGGGTTTACTCTTTTTTGGAGAAAAATTCAATACTAGGAAACTGATCGGATTTACAATGGCAGTGGTTGCCATTATTTTGGTCGCAAATGGCTGATTAAATACAAGATTAAGTAAAATTCTGTACTAATTTCATTGAGCACTCGTTTAACTTTTGATATGTATTAATCCAGATAAAACGCATTGAAAATGAAATCAATTACATACTTCACTTTTGCACTTTGCATCATCTTTACCATGTTTTCCTGTACTTCCAATGAAGAAAATGAGGAAATGGAAGAAATGGAGGCGCCATATGTCCCAATTCAAACAAGAATCAACAATGGGGAAACTCCACAAGAGTTATATATCGACATTTCAATTTCAGTGGATAGCCTGGTTGGAAAAGAATACTTAGGAGGTATCATAGCTTTTATAAATCGGAGAGACAATGGAGATCTTATTACTTCCGAATTTGAAGAATTTGGAATAATAGCTGCAAAAGAACTTCTTGGACCTGCACAATGGGGCTGTAAAGGGGAAAAAATGGATGATATCTATGACACCCTCTTTAATGGTTCTATAAATACAGAAAATATTGCCATGAAATGTGATGAACCCAATACTGCCGCAAAATTAGTACTTGGCTACGAAATAGATGGGTTTAAAGATTGGCATTTGCCTAGTTTCACAGCTAGTCAAACAATAAGTGAAGGTCTAGGAAAACTATTTAACTATTCTATGGAAAACGTTTGGTCCAGTTCTGAAAAAAATGGAGAATGTGTCTGGGCATTAAGATATATTGGAAATGGGAATATGGATTGTCAACCAAAAGATGAAGAATTGTACGTCCTACCTATCAAACATTTTTAATCACCGTCACTTGATTCAGTAGGTATATTCAGTAATCTTAACGCATTTTAAAATTCCATTTTCTTAAACACAAAATTAAACTTCAAAATACGAATTTGGAAAAGGTTAAATTTTAGGCTGGTTGGACCTAAAGGGAATTCACTTTTAAGATTACCTAACTCCTAAATCACCCTTCAGTAAAGAGCTTTAATTCTTGGAAAAAATCTTAAGAACTGCAAATACCCAGATTTAAAATTAACCTAGTTTGAAGAATAGGTCAAACTAATCCCAACAGAATGACCAATCCTGTTATCATACGCATAGCCACCATAAATACCTAGACCATTATTCATTTTATATGCAGGGCCAAAATGAATACTTTCCTGCGTCACATTACCACCGAACCGCACAGAAACAGCTTCTACTAAACGATAGTCAACCGCAAACTTAAATTCTGGATCTCTATTTATTGTTTTAGAAATATCAACGTATAAATCAGCTTTAGAAGACATTTTATACTTTACTCCAAGCGAAAAACGAGAGGCGATTTCGGTTTCATCTGTGAGTGAGACCACTTCTGGGCTAAATACATATGCTCCAATGGATAATTTCTTATTAATTTGTGATTGCATCCCTATTTCAAATGTAAAGCTGTTTGAGCTTCCAAATTGATCAATGGTATAGTTTAACATATTGAACCCTGCACCTATTGATAAATTCGAAAATAATTTACGAGCATATACCAATCCGATTTTAGATTCGGAATAAGCAGAGTAACCATACCTAGAAACGGATAAACCAAAAACACCAGATCCAAAATTTTTAGCACCTCCCAATGAAACCGTCGATAATTCACTCAGGTTATAGCGTTGATTATATCCTACATCAAATGCAAAATTTTCAATACTCACCAACCCGGCAGGATTGGTATAAATGGAAGAGATTCCATCATACATGGTTCCTGTGTTGGCCAATGATAAGGTATGAGCACCTCCTGCAGAAAAAAATGAAGATTGTCCATACGATGTAAAATTCCAGCTAAGGAAAATACAGATCGAAAACAATAATATTTTGATTCTAGGCATCATAACACTAATTTGGCATTTTTATTTGTATCCAGTCGCTAAATTAATAACATTATGAAATTTATTGCCCCTTCTCAGACAATTCCGAAAGGATTTACATTTAGGCCAGGGACAAATCAGGATACTGAAAACATTATTTCTTTAGTTCACAATGTTTTATTTGAGTATGGACTCATTCCAGAACCAAATGGTGTAGATCTAGACTTATCAAATGTAGAAGAAAGCTACCGAGATGGATATTTTGGAGTGATTGAAGATGACGAAAAAATCGTTGCTACGTTTGGACTTTTTCCTTTAGACAACCATACTGTGGAAATCAGAAAAATGTATGCCATACCCAGCGTTAGAGGCAAAGGCCTTGGTACCTGGATGGTAAATCACCTCATTGAGTTGGCAAAAAACAATGGATATAAAGAAATAGAATTAGAAACAGCAAGTTCTTTGATTGAAGCAATTCAATTGTATCAAAAGCTTGGATTTCAAGAAAAAAAGTTTGAGAATAAAACACCAAGATGTGACAAATCGTTTTACTTAAACATCTAAACAAACAAATGGCAAAATTTCGTACGAATCATTCCACAAGCAATTCAAAATCATCTGGTGTTAGAGGTAGCGCATCCTCTAAAACAACTTTAATCAGATCTGTATTTTTCTTTATCGCAATTTGTGTAATTATATATCTACTTACTGGCGTAAAATCAACATCATGGGATTCCTCACAACCATCTATTGCAAATGATAACGTTGTTTTATCTGGTGAAGAAGGAGTAAATGTCGAATCCAATTTCTTACCCGAATCAACAACAGGCCAAGTTATACATCATACCCATTATACTCTATCCTACAGCGAAGAACATGAGCAAGCCGAGTGGGTTGCCTACAAACTCACCAAAGAAAACTTGGACAAACCTAGAGTAAAAAGAGTAAAAAAATATACTCCTGATCCTTCGATCCCTACCCTATCAGCAAAACATAATGATTATTCACATTCTGGATACACCAGAGGTCATTTGGTTCCTGCAGGAGATATGAACTTTAGCAAAAAGGCCATGAGAGAGACCTTTTTCATGTCTAACATATCACCTCAAACCAAAGAATTTAATGGTGGAATTTGGAGAGAATTGGAGGAAAATGTAAGGAATTGGGCACGAAAGGAGAAAGAGCTGTATATTATAGCTGGACCGTTGCTCCAAGAGAAAAACATCATCAAGGAAATTGGATACAATCAGGTTGCTGTTCCAGATGCTTTTTATAAAATAATACTAGACTTGACAGGAGCAGAGAAAAAATCCATCGCCTTCATTATACCCAACAAAAAAAGTGAAACCCATTTATCGAAATATGTGGTTACGATTGATGAGATTGAGGAATTAACTGGAGTTGATTTTTTTGCAGACTTTTTATCAGAAGAATTGGAAGAAGATCTCGAAAAGTCTATACAACCAGAGTTGTGGCAATTTGACCAAAAAAAGTATAATTTGAGAGTAAAATCCTGGAACAACTATTAACCGTTCTTTCCTACCTAAAAAACACATATGAATATCTTAATTGTTTCTGCGACGTCATTTGAAATTGCTCCTCTATTGCAGCATTTAGAAAAAGAAGGAGAAAAGTTGTCCTTTTTTGATTACAAATTGAATGGAAATGTAATTTATCCATTGGTTACTGGAGTTGGTGCACTAAATACAGCCTTTGGGTTATCTAGATATAAAGACATTGAGAAAACCGATGTGGCTATAAATGTAGGGCTGGCGGGAGCATATTATCCTAGTTTGTCATTGGGAGATGTAGTAGAAGTTACTGTGGATCGATTTGCTGATATAGGTGTCGAAGAACGAGATGGATCATTTACAGATGCATTTGACTTAAAATTAATCGACGAAAACCAATACCCTTATGAAAGTGGCTGGATCAAAAGCAATAAACCAAAATTTGAAACGGAATTAAAAAAAGTGACTGGTTTGACGGTCAACAAGGTGCATGGAACGGAAGAAAGCATAGAAAAGATCACTAAAAAATATGCGTCTGATGTAGAAAGTATGGAAGGAGCAGGATTCCTTTTTGCGACTCGGATGATGGATGTACATGCACACCAATTCCGTGCAATTTCAAATTATGTGGAACCAAGAAACAAGGAAAACTGGCAGATTGAACGTGCGATTGACAACTTAAATGAACATTTGATTCATTTACTAAATGATCAAAATTTGTTTGCATAATTCTCTTCTTGCATATCTTTAAAATATCAGGTCTACTTATATATTTCCTCGTGGTATAACTTCATTATTTTCATATAATGCCGTTAATTTGACGTTAATTCGAAACAACGTCAAACATCTTTTTCTTTTTTGAGTTACATTAGAAACAAATCATACAAAATGTCTAATATACTATTTGCCTTCATTACCCTATTTTCCTTAACGACGTGTACGACCAATACCACAACTCAAGATAATTCGAACAAACAAGAAAAGTCTGTGGATTTAACGGGCACGGAAACTGCCGTTTTTGCCAGTGGATGTTTCTGGTGCGTAGAAGCTGTTTTCGAATCAGTTGAAGGAGTCGCAGAAGCAGTTTCTGGATATGCTGGTGGAGAAGCAAAAACAGCCAATTATCCAATGGTGAGTGCAGGCAGAACAAAACATGCCGAAGCCGTAGAAGTGTACTACGATCCAAAAATTGTATCGTATGAAACGTTATTAGAAGTATTTTTCGGAAGTCAAGACCCGACTACCCTGAATCAACAAGGACCAGATAGGGGAACACAGTACAGATCGACTATTTTTTATAAGAACGAAGCTGAAAAAACTGCGGCGGAAAAATATATAGCTGAATTAACAGAGAAAAAAGTCTTTGATGGTCCAATCACTACTACATTAGAGCCATTAGTAAAATTTTACAAGGCGGAAGATTACCATCAGAATTATGAAGAGAGAAATCCAAATCAACCTTATGTGCGAAGTGTTTCAGTACCAAGATTGAATAAATTCAAGTCAAAATTTCCGCATTTATTGAAAAAAAGCACAAGTAAGCATTAATCTTATTTAGACAAAATCTAAAGAAAGGTCGGATACACACCTTTGATGCTTAATTTTGTTTACTTTTGTGACCATAATTGCGACCCAATTGATCATTTAAAATACGTGTTATGAAGAAGTTTCAAATTGTTGCCCTTATTGCCATAATTGCTGCCGTTTATATTTTAGTTACTGCATCAAAAGAAGTCAGCACCTATGCGACTTTTGAAATGGCTCAAGACGGAAACAGAGTCAAAATAACAGGTACCATGGCAAAGAACAAAGCGATGGAATATCGTCCAGATATTGATCCGAATATTTTTAAATTCTTTTTGAAAGATTCTGAAGGCATTGAAAAGCAAGTCGTACTAGCAAAAGCAAAGCCTCAAGATATAGAAAGAGCAGAATCAATCGTATTAACTGGGTCTTTGAAGGATAATGTATTCTATGCGGATGAGATTCTGACCAAATGTCCTTCTAAGTATAAGAATGAGGAATTAAGTCTTAAAGAAGGAGTGAAATCATAAGCATGAACGAAGTTGAGTATATTGGCGAACATCTGTGGATCGGACAAGTTGGTCATTTTTCTATTGTATTAGCTTTTGTAGCAAGCATACTTTCAGCTATAGCCTATTCCATAAATGCAAGAAACGAGAACTACCAGAACTCATGGAGGAGCCTAGGGAGAATTGGTTACATTTTACATGGGATTGGCATTTTTACGGTCGTCGGCTTGTTATTTTATGGCATGTATCACAAATTCTACGAATATGCCTACGTATTCCAACATGTTTCTGATGATTTACCGTTGAGATACACCCTTTCTGCCTTTTGGGAAGGTCAAGAAGGAAGTTTTATGCTATGGATGATGTGGCATATTGTGCTTGGTTGGTTTCTGATTTATAGAGGGTCAAAATGGGAAAGTCCTGTAATGGCTATTATTGCCATGTCTGAGATTTTCTTAACCTCCATGATATTGGGAGTTCATATTGAAATAGGAGACTGGATGACCAAATTTGGTTCCAACCCTACCCTGCTTTTGAGAGATACCTTGCAAGCCCCGATATTCAACAATGCAGATTATGTCTCTCTAATATCAGGTGATGGACTCAATCCTTTGTTACAGAATTATTGGATGACCATTCATCCACCTGTTACCTTCCTTGGCTTTGCTTCAACCATCGTGCCTTTTGCTTTTGCAGTAGCAGGCTTGTGGACTGGAAAATACAAAGAGTGGCTAAAACCTGCATTGCCTTGGGCACTGTTTTCTGCAGGTATTTTAGGTACAGGTATTGTCATGGGTTCAGTGTGGGCCTATGAAGCGCTTTCATTTGGAGGATATTGGTCTTGGGATCCTGTAGAAAATGCAGTTTTAGTACCTTGGTTATTTTTGATCGCTGGTTTACATACACACTTAATCGCCAAAAGCACCGGATACTCTATAAAAGCTACCATATTTTTTTACGGAATGGCTTTTCCACTCATTGTCTACTCTACATTCTTGACAAGAAGTGGAATATTGGGAGATACCAGTGCCCATGCATTTACAGAAATGGGCTTAGAAAAACAATTGATTGCCTTTTTTGTATTTTTCTTTGCAGTAGGCTTGGGCGCTTTGGCCTATCATTCCAAGAAAATACCTTCAAAGGACAAAGAGGAATCTATCTATAGTAGAGAGTTTTGGATGTTTATTGGCTCTTTAGTATTACTATTCTCTGCAATCTTAATCGGAGTTCCAACTTCATTCCCTGTCTTCAATAGTATTATTTCTTATTTCGATGAATCCTATGTGGGCAGAGTTATTCAAGATCCGGTACCTTTTTATAATAAGTTCCAAATCTGGATAGCTGTATTTATGGGTCTGTTAAGTGGGTTGTCTATTTTATTACGATACAATGAAAAAAATTGGGAGAAAAGATCTTCCTACTATCTTAAGCGTTTTGGAGGCAGTGGTGTTTTATCAATCATTGCTACATTTTTATTGACGCTATGGTTCGATTTACATTCATGGCAGTTCTATTTATTAAGCATCACTTCATTTTTCATCATTTTCACCAATTTAGACTATCTATTCTTTGTTCTTAAAGGCAACTTGAAATTAGGATCTAGTGCATTGGCGCATTTTGGATTTGGAGTCATGATAATAGGACTTTTAGGAAGTGGTTTGAATAAAGATACCATATCTACGAATCCGTTTCTTTTTAAAGACATGTTTGAGCCTGAGGATCTCAAAAACTATGTGCAGTTGATCAAGGACAAACCTCTATTCTCTCAAGGATATTGGATAACCTATGAATCTGATACACTAATTGGAAAAACCAGATTGTATGATTTGGATTTCAAGAAATTAGATGAAGACAAAAAAATCATTGAACAATTCAAGTTAAGACCTAATTCCGTCTATTCCAATGATTTTCAAAAAGTAGCTGCTTTTAATCCTGACACTAAACACTACCTAGACAAAGATATATTTTCATGTATTGTGTCACTGGCACCTACCAAAATGGATCTAGCGAATGCCAAAGCGTTTGAAGATACACTCGTTTGGAATAGGCACATCATGACCCTAGGCGACACCTTAAGAACAGAATTTGAAAACTGGTTTGTGATCAATTCGATCTCTTATCAGCCTAAACATTCTGAATTCAAACCAGAAGACAATGACTTTGGAGTAGAAGTATCTATTCAAGCAGGTAATGATCGATATGATAAAACATTTGAAATGAAAACAGCCTTAGGGCTTCAGGGTGCATTATTGTACAAATATCCACATGCTGAAGAAGACTTAGGGGTAAGAGTACGACTCGCCGACGATTTCATTGAGAATATTTTTAATACGGAAGACCAACTGGATTATCAAGATAAAGAATTGTCCACGTATGGATCGTTCCAATTTGAAGGGGCAGAAATAAAACTAATCGGATTTAATAAAGCTCCTGAAAACAGAAATTATGAACCTCAAGAAGGTGACATTGCTGTAGGAGCAAAAATGATGGTCATCCAAGACGGACAATCTTACCCCATAGAGCCTATCTTTATCATTCGTGGCGCAAGTCCAATGGGTGTCAAGGGATATGTTCCTGAGCTAGGCATCCACGTAAGATTTGTCGCGATTGATCCTGCAAATGAAACGTTTTCATTTAAAATCGCTAAGGATACCAGAGAAAAGAACATTAGTATTCCTCTTGAAATCACTGAAGATGTACCTAGAGGAGATTATGTCATCCTACAAGCGCAGATTTTTCCAGGAATCAACTTACTTTGGCTGGGATGCATTCTTATGATGCTCGGTCTATTTATGGCCTGGATTATTCGTATGAAAAACAATAAGTTCTAACAGTGGCCAACCTTCACTTAATTTTTCTTAATGAAGTGGTTTAAGAAGGGATATTCCGAAGAAGCAATATCCCTTTATTTATAGTAAACTGGGATGTTTTACTTCTGAACAATTA
>JARGNR010000081.1 GCA_029212405.1 Saprospiraceae bacterium | reverse complement strand
AGTTTACTTTGCTTTTGATCTGTTGTATGTGCTGTAAGCAATACTCTTTGCTCAGGAGAAGTTCTCATTTTTGCAGCAACCGTATTCAACTGATCAATTACCGCCTTATCAAGAGTTGCAAAATTGGGCTTGTAGTTAAGTTGAATCCTATTAATTGAAATGATGTCATATCCCTTTTGTTCGACATCAGCCAAATCAACAACATTCTCGTTAGAAGGAATATTTATTGCTGGAGATAAATCATAACCTGCCATATATCCAGGCATTAAGCCAATAAACGATTGAATATTTCCTTTTTCAGACAACTCAACTTTTACCGGTTGACTGTTATATAAAATGACGGTTTCCTTTTGTGAATGTACGGATGTGCACACTACAAGAGTAATGAATAATACGAAAAAAGCAGAATTTAATTTCTTCATGGGTTATTAGTTTTAAGTTTAACTAATATGGGGGTAACTATTTGCTTTGGGACGTATTCAATTAAAAATACTTATATAAAAATAATAGAAAATAATTAATCAATCAATCCTCTACCCTCTTTATTTAACTTTCCATCTTCTTCCAGCTGCTTCATTAGCTTATCCAGCACTCCATTCACAAATTCTTTACTCTTGTCTGTACTGTAGGTTTTTGCAACTTCTACATATTCATTCAAGGTAACTTTAGCAGGGATAGTAGGAAACTCGAGCATTTCACATGCTGCCATTTTCAACAAAATCATATCAATCAGAGCTAACCGTTCATGATCCCAATTTGTCAAAATAGGCTTGATGATTGATAATAACGCTTCATCTCCTTTAAAAGTTCTATTTAATAAAGGTTCACCGTACTCTTTTATTGTTTCGTCATCTGGATAATAATCCTTTAAAAATGCAGTTCCTTCTACGGGGAGAGATTTGATGACTTTTTTCACAGCTCCAATAACTAAGGATTTATCATCTATCCAGTTTAAGTACGCATCACCAATAATTTCATTGAATAACTCATTTTTTCTGCAGAATCTATATAGCTCCAAGAGAATCTCAACGTGATCTTCTCGCGCGCATTCTTTACCTAAATAAGTTATATATGCTTCTTCTTTAGCAAATTCGTTATAAATTTTGACCATGTGATCACGGTCTGTCATTGCATTGAATCCTTTCTGGTCAAATACTTTGGTCAAGCTTGGATTATCTCTCAAACTTCTGATCAACTCATTTTCACTTAACTTGGCTGAAAAGGCCTTATCTGCTTCAGATGGGAGGTGCTTGGCTCTTTTCTTTTCTTCGTCCTGGATTGCAACTTTGGATATTTGGACCAAACAATAAAGGTTATAAAGGAAAACATCATAACTATGATCAATCATCCTAGAATATCTCTGCATGCTTCCTTTATAATCAAGCGCTTCGTCTGAGCCCTTGGCATAAAGAAGTTGCATTACCTTAATTCTTACACTACGTCTGCTAAGCATTATTTCAATTACCTTTATATATTATAAACATTTATAATACAAAGAAAACTATTTTTCTATTATCTCAGTATATATTGAGAAGATAATTATGAACTCTTCTATACATTTTAGAGACTTTTACTATTGTCTTTACCTTTACGCACCTTTCTTTTAAAATTGGCTGACGCAATGATCTACCTTATTAACAGTCTATTAATTTAAAAGTTCTGATTTTATCTCTTCATATGTTGGCATTTTGTTTTTATGCCACTTAGAAATTATCTTTCCGTCTTTCCAAAGTACAATTCCTGGATTTGAACGTACAATTGTTTTTAATAGTATATCATCTGCTTGATAATACGCTGATTTGATTTCAGCTTTCGTTGCGAAATCAACAGCCATTCCAGTAGTTGCTCCTCCAAATACGATACTTGTATTTATACCATCTTTCTTCGCACTTTCAGCAAGAGGTTTCACTATACCTTTAAAATCCGACATCCAGTCACTATCCCAGGTATACTCAACTACTTCTTCTTGTCTGCTAGTAATTTCATCAATACTCTTCACGATCTGTGGCGCTGTATTGTCTACAGTTAAAATCGTATCAACCAGGTAAGTAGTATCTTGAACTGTTATTGTTTTCGACTTGGGTTCCCCATACATTTTATGCGAAACGATCATAAAATGGTAGCCTTCACTTTCCAAATATTCATATGTCACCTCATTTTCTTCAAAATCCTTAATATCAAAATCACTGATTTTTGTAGGCTTTATTTTTGGTTCTGTTTTAATCTGTTCGTCTACACTCCAACCATTTTCTTTGCTGTAAGTACTCAAGGCAGCAAAATACTGATCCGTTGGCAATTCTACTACTTTACCCGTTTCTGCATTTTTTAATTTCCATGCTACAACTTGCACATCAGCTTGTGCATCCTGTTCTTTCTCTTTAATACTGGCTACATCCGTTCCAATTTTAAATGGTCTGAAATCAGCATGTGGAATGTCCCACTTGTAATTACTCCAACAATAAAGAATCAATCCAATGGTAGAAACTCCAATTATGGCATACCGAATATTCTTTGTAAACCATTGATGCATATCCTCATGCTTAAACACAAAAAAGAATGCAGGAATCAATAAAAATAAATCCTTGTAGAAACTGATTTTAGGATCCAACTTAATAAAGTCACCAAAACATCCACAATCCGTCACTTTCATATTACTTGGTTTGTACTCTCCCCAAGAACCAAAACTGAAAAAATTAACTCCTTCTGGCACATAGCCCGTAAGAAAGGTAAATCCAGTTAAAAAAGTAAAGAACCCTACTAGTAGCAAAAACAACCAACTTGTCAGTTTGCTGCGCATTCCCATGATTAACATCATCCCAAGTATGATTTCAAATATGATCATGAATACTGAAAAGAATACCGAATAATCGTTTAGTAAAGGAAACATTGGTGCGATAAAACTGAACCACGTATCTTGAAATGTATAGTAAAACTCATTGAAATACTGTTCCATTTTATACGCCGTACCTAGTGGATCTACTGCTTTGACAAAACCGGAAAACACAAAAAGTACTCCAGTGAAGTATTGCGCAAAAGTCATTGCCCAAGATTTATGACTTTTTTTGAATACAAAGCCAGTGACAAGAGTTAGTATCAGTGCTACTACTCCAGTTCCTATCATTATGGTTGAAAGTGTAAGTTCCATTTATATTTTATGTTTTTCTTCGTCAATTAATATCATTGCAAAAACTGCATAGTTTATCATATCTAAATAATTAGCATCCAATCCTTCAGATATGATAGTCTTACCATCATTGTTTTCGATTTGCTTTACTCTAAGTAATTTCATTAAAATCAAATCTGTAATACTGCTTACTCTCATATCTCGCCATGCCTCCCCATAGTCATGGTTTTTATCTTCCATCAGATTTCTGGCTGTATCAATATAGTGTGCATACAAGCGATCAACTTCATCGATGGGCATATCCAAATTGTCATTCACTTTATATTCCAATTGAATCAAAGCCATCACACTATAATTTATAATTCCTACAAACTCCAGATCGATCGGATCTTCAACCTTAGATTCACCTTTTTCTTGAATACTTCTAATTCGAGAAGCTTTTATATATAACTGATCCGTAAGACTAGATGGACGTAAAATTCTCCAAGCAGTACCGTAATCTTTGGTCTTTTTTATAAATATATCTTTCGCTGTATCTGTAGCTTTTTGATATTGTTGAAGTGTTTTTTCCACTCTTTTTTCGTTTTACGCGTTTATCAGTACAAATCTATTGATTACTCCCACGTTATTTATCCAATAACATGTTAATCTTACTATATGTTTGCCAATGATGTGTTAATCTTATCGACTTGGTTTACTTGTAATTCTAGTAAGTTTAGCATTGTAATTATTGTCTTTATAAATGCTATTTCCATCCATAATTAATGTCTGATCAAACAACTTTGCTTCAAACTCCTGAGGCTTTATCGATGGACTATCATCAATCAATAATAAGAGACCAGAATCAATACTATAGGTGTACGTCCCTTTCCCTAGATCTTCTTGAAATCGACCATAGGTATACGTCAAGTCTTCTGAGAAATCAATCCAATACCCATCAAATTCATTGGGTTTAGACATGCTCTTGCCCGTAAAAATGAATTCGTATTCCCACAAGTCTTTATCCAACATGATGAAACTCTTACGATCCGTTTCTTTCCAGCGATGATTGATAATAACTTTGGCATCGTCTATCAATCCTTGCACCTCTTCAGGATATATTTTAGTCATGTTTTTGATCTTAGCCATCAATGTGTCCTGTAAAAGCGATGAATTAGATGCAATATCGGTTGAAGTGGCGTCTGTTGATTCTGAATCAACAGCTTTATTAATTTTTTCCTTACAGCTTACGGTGAAGATCACACAACTGAGGATTAGTAATAGAGAAATAATGTTTTTCATCTAAGATACTTATGTTTGTGTATTGGTAAAAACTACCAAAAGATGCAAATATAATGCTTGAAGACTTTTTATCATATATAAGTGTTAATTTATCAGTAAATCGTAATGATAAAATTTTACTGGCTATCAGTGGCGGTATGGATTCAATGGTCATGCTGGAATTATTTAGGCAATCTGATTTTGATATTATAGTTGCTCACATCAACCATTCCACGCGAGAAGGAGCTTCTGACAAAGACATGAACTTTGTAGAATCGTATTGTTTGGAAAGAGGGATTGAATTTTTCTCGAAGACACTCAATTACACTACGCTGTCTGATGGCAATTTCCAGGAAAACGCAAGACATGCCAGATATGATTTTTTAAAAGAAGTAAAACAACGCTGTCAATGCAAGTGGATTGCTACAGCCCATCACCAAGAAGATCGATGGGAAACTTTTATGATGCATTTGAATAGAAAGGCAGGACTAAAGGGTTTGACCAGTTTACGTCCTCGTGAAAATAATATCATTCGACCATTATTGGGTTTTTCAAAGGCGCAAATAACTGATTATGTTTCAAAAAACAATGTCCCGTATGTGCATGACATTAGTAATGATTCGGATGATTATCTCCGAAATTCAATACGTCATGCGGTGACTCCAACAGTACTCAACTTGATGCCCAATTTTATAGAAAACGCCAACGCTTCATTACACTATCTAGAAGAATCTCATCAATTACTCCAGCTATTGATTGAACAGTCGGGGTATATTCAAACCCATCCAAAATCTGGTCATCATATTGTGGGATTAGAAGAAATAAAACCACTGCCACTTGCGGAATCTCTTCTTTTTCACATTCTGGAACCATTTGGATTCAACCTCAGCACCACAAGAGATATGCTGGAAAGCAATTCAACAGGCAAACGATTTGATTCTTTCACCCATGAAGCCTTATTGGACAGAAGTCAATTAATCGTGCGCAAAAAGTATGTGCATCATCCATTTACTATTCACATTGAAAAGCTGGGAAGATGGAGCTTACCTTCAAGTAAGGAACTGATTCTAGATAAACCAGAAGAGGAAAGTCAGCATTCGAAATTGTGGCTGGATAGAACCAAAATTAAATGGCCATTGCGTGTTAGATCTATACAGCCTGGTGATAAAATAAAACCATATGGGGCGAGTGGTATCACTAAAACAATAAAGAAAATATGCACGGACTTAAAGATTAATAGATTTGAGAAAGAAGAAATGTTGGTCGTTTGTCAAGGAGAAGAAATTATTCAAATAATAAATAGAATTAGCAGGGAAGATTTTACAACAACAGACATTAAAAATGCGCTAACATTTAGAATTACAGAGTAAAATGGATACTTTCACCAATAGAAAATAACCGTACGTTCATGCACACCATAAACAAAGAAACACTTGCATTCCTAAAAGACTTAAGAGAACATAATGATCGAGATTGGTTTACGAAAAACAAACCAAGGTATGAACTGGCAAAAGACAATGTAAAGTCATTTACAAATGAATTGATGAAGCTATTAAACGATCACGATCACATTGAAAGTGCGAAAGTTTTCAGAATATATAGGGATGTCCGTTTTTCAAAAGATAAAACACCTTACAAAACGAATATTGGCTGTGGATTTACCAGAGCTACAGAAAAACTTAGAGGAGGTTTGTATTTAAACATTGAGCCGGGAAATACCTTTGTTGGAGGTGGATTTTGGGGGCCCAATGCCTCTGATTTAAAAAGGATTCGAAATGAATTTTTATTCAATGCT
This sequence comes from Saprospiraceae bacterium, assembly GCA_029212405.1. Lineage (GTDB taxonomy): Bacteria > Bacteroidota > Bacteroidia > Chitinophagales > Saprospiraceae > CAJXUU01. The sequence continues at coordinate 20,523 of JARGNR010000081.1, read as the reverse complement.
GATCCCTTTCGAAAGATCATCACTTCAAAAAAGTTTAAAGAATATTTTGGTACGCTTAAAGGAGACGAATTAAAGACTGCTCCAAAAGGATTTGACAAACAGCATCCCAATATTGACTTAATCCGTAAAAAACAATTTTTAATTGGAAGAGATTTTACGGACAAAGAGATGCTATCCAAAGACTTTTTAAATGAATGCAATGAAACATTCAAAGCCATGAGGCCTTTCTTTGACTTCATGAGTGAAACCCTGACTACAAATGAAAATGGTGAATCCATTATTTAATTTATACTAACTATTACTTAAATTTAAACCCAATCAATATGTCTCACCTAACCGATATAGAAATTGCCCAGGCTAGTGCCTTAATTCACATCAAAGAAATTGCCCAAAAACTAAACATTGAAGAAGATGATTTAGAAATGTTTGGAAAGTACAAGGCTAAACTTCCATTAGATCTCATCGATCCGTCAAAAGTTGATGCATCTAATCTCATTCTTGTTACAGCAATGACGCCTACCCCAGCCGGAGAAGGCAAAACAACTACGTCTATCGGTCTTACTGAAGGCATGAGCAAAATAGGAAAAAAGGTGTGTGTGGTTCTTAGAGAGCCTTCCTTAGGCCCCGTATTTGGTATAAAAGGTGGAGCTGCCGGAGGAGGATATTCTCAGGTGATTCCGATGGAGGACATCAATCTTCACTTTACAGGGGATTTTTCGGCTATTGAAAAGGCAAACAATCTACTATCTGCTCTTATTGACAATAATATTCAAGGCAAGTCAACCAATCTAGGTATAGATCCTCGAACGATTGTATGGAAGCGAGTGATGGATTGTAATGATAGAGCATTGAGAGACATTGTCATTGGTCTTGGAGGAACAGGAAATGGAATTCCACGCCAGGAAGGATTCAACATTACTCCAGCATCAGAAGTGATGGCCATTTTATGCATGTCAGAGAATTTTTCAGATCTCAAACGACGATTGGGAAATATCTTTGTGGGATACACCTTTGATAAAAAACCGATTTATGCTAGGGATTTAAATGCGGAGAATGCCATGGCAATTCTTCTTAAAGATGCAATTAAACCCAATTTGGTACAAACACTGGAAGGGAATCCAGCAATTATTCATGGTGGGCCCTTTGCTAATATTGCCCAAGGAACCAACACCATTATTGCTACTAAAATGGGCCTTTCATTGGCGGACTATGTGATTACGGAAGCTGGATTTGGTGCCGACCTAGGCGCTGAAAAGTTTCTAAATATAAAATGTGTTTCGGCAGGACTTAAGCCTAAGGCATTAGTTTTAGTAGCTACCATCCGAGCATTAAGACATCATGGAGGAGCTACAAAAGAAGAGTATAATACACCTAGTATAGAACGTGTAGGAAATGGATTTTCGAATCTAGAAAAGCATATTGAAAACTGTAAATTATTTGGACTTAATCCAGTTGTTGCCATCAATGCATTTCCTAGCGACACCGCCGAAGAGGTACAGTTGATACAAGAACGATGTGCTGCTATGGGAGTTCAAGCAGTAGTTGCTGATGGATGGGCAAAAGGCGGAGATGGAATGACAGACTTGGCAAAGGCGGTAGTTTCAGAAATTGATGCTGGTACAAATGATTTCAAACAATTGTATGATTGGAAAATGCCTGTAAAGGAGAAAATCAGAACCATTGCACAAAAGATATATGGCGCCACGGATGTCAACTTCAGTAAAAAGGCATTGATCGACTTGCGTAAGATTGAAGCACTTGGGCTACAAGAATTGCCAGTTTGCATGGCGAAGACACAAAAATCATTCTCAGATAACGCAAAATTAATTGGTCGACCTACCGATTTTGAAGTAGAAGTGCGAGAGTTTGAATATGCTGTAGGGGCAGGTTTCATTATTCCGATTTTAGGTAAAATGATGCGTATGCCAGGATTACCAGCAAGACCAGCATCTGAGAACATGTTTATTGATGATAATGGAAAAATCTCTGGATTGTCTTAGAGCAATCTCAATGGGTGGATTGTCATTTATCCCTCAACATTCCTGCAAGATGATGAATGACAATACCTCCACATACGGAAACATTTAGTGAATGTTTGGTGCCGAATTGATTGATTTCAATAGCACCATCCAGTTCATCTAAGATTTCATGGTCGACTCCTGCCACTTCATTTCCTAGTACAATGGCTAACTTGTCATTCTTGATCGTGTATTCCATCAATTCCACGGACTCGTTGGTTTGTTCAATGGCTAAAACAGTATATCCTTTTGATCTTAAATCCAGAACTGCTTCTTTGGTTTCCTTAAAGTATTTCCAATCCACTGAATCGGTGGCTCCTATAGCAGTTTTAGTGATTTCCCTATTGGGAGGCGTAGCAGTAATACCACACAGGCATATGCTTTGAATTGCCATGGCGTCACTCGTTCTAAATATGCTTCCTACATTCATTGCTGACCGTATATTGTCCAATACAACAACCAAATCGACTTTAGGAACATCCTTATATTCTTCTACCGATACCCTACCGAGTTCTGTGAGTTTCAACTTTTTCAACACCTACCTATTTGGACATTTTATAATCCGAAGCGGCCTTCACAAAAGATACAAACAATGGATGAGGAGATTCTACTGTACTTTTTAGTTCTGGGTGATATTGTACACCTAGGAAATACGGATGCCCTTTCAGTTCTACTACTTCCACCAACTTATTATCAGGATTGATCCCTACAGGCTTGAGGTCTGAACTTTTCAATTGATCCAAGTAGGCATTATTGAATTCATATCTGTGACGATGTCTTTCACTGATATCCGCAGACCCATACGCTTTATAAGACAAACTTCCTCTTTGCAATTTGCACTTATAGGCACCCAACCTCATCGTACCTCCTTTCTTGGAAATAGATTTTTGATCCATCATCAAATCAATGACAGGACTTTTGGTCTTTGGATTCACTTCAGTCGAAGCGGCATCTTTCACTCCCAATACATTTCGGAAATATTCTACTACAGCACATTGCATACCTAAACAAATTCCAAAGAATGGAATATTATTTTCTCTCACATATCGAATAGCTTCCAACTTTCCTTCAATTCCTCTTTCACCAAAACCTGGAGCAACCAATACCCCATCCATATTTTTGAGTGATTTTTCCACTTCACTATTTTGCAGCGCCTCAGAATGAATCGGAACAATTATTACTTTACATTCATTTTCTGCCCCCGCATGCACAAAGGATTCATGAATGGACTTGTATGCATCTTGCAATTCATTGTATTTTCCTACTAAAGCAATTTTCACTTCACGTGTAGGATTCTTCAACCGTCCTAAAAACTCTTTCCAAGCAACCAAGTCTGGGGTAACTTTATTTTTAATTTTGAGTTTTTTCAATACGGTTTTGTCCAGTTTTTCTTTCAACATCAACAATGGCACATCGTATATTGTCTCGGCATCAATGGCTTCAATAACAGAATTCACATCGACATTACAAAACAGAGAAAGTTTTTCTCGAATCTCCTTGGTTATAGGTCGTTCACATCGGCAAACCAAAATATCAGGCTGGATACCTGTCTGAAGTAATTCTTTAACAGAATGTTGTGTTGGCTTAGTTTTCAACTCTTTAGCTGCGCTCAAATATGGGATAAGAGTCAAGTGAATCACAAGACAATTTTCTCTTCCATATTCTCTTCTCATTTGTCTCAATGCCTCTAAGTATGGAAGAGATTCAATATCCCCAACCGTACCACCGATCTCTGTGATGATGATATCGTAGTCTTCCTCTTCTTTCAGTAAACTGACTCGTCTCTTAATTTCATCCGTGATGTGCGGAATAATCTGGACTGTTTTACCCAAATAGGCACCTTCTCTTTCTTTGTTGATTACAGTCTGATAAATCCTTCCAGTAGTAACGTTGTTTCCTTGCGAGGTAGCCGCATTTAGAAATCGTTCATAATGCCCTAGATCCAAATCTGTTTCGGCACCATCTTCTGTCACATAACATTCTCCATGTTCATATGGATTCAACGTACCAGGATCTACATTAATATATGGGTCAAACTTTTGAATGGTAACTTTAAGTCCTCTAGATTGAAGAAGTTTTGCGAGTGCCGAAGCGATAATTCCCTTACCAAGAGATGAAGTAACTCCGCCCGTAACGAATATATATTTAGCCATGATTTGAGTATTGAGACAATAATAAAAATGTCATTACGGGATGCAAAGTTAAGAATTGATTATTAAGGTCATACTATTGGAAGGAAGAATTATAAAAATTGTGGCCTAATTTCATGGATTGGACCAAAGAGCTGAAATAAATACCAATTTCTAATACATAAACTAAAATTATTCCAATGTATAGCGAAAAAAAATAGGCGAACCATTTTTGATTCGCCTACTATTAATTATTCCTATTGCTATTCTTCCATTATGGAAATACTCCAAGCGTCATATAGTCGTTTGCAACTTTATTTAATGCGGTTACAAATGCTGCTGTTCGATAATCATTCACGCCTTTTTTCTTACGCAATGTGTCATGAATTTGGTAAAATGAGTTCACCATTGTTTCTTCCAAACCTGAACGTACCAAATCCACCTCATCTGCCCCTCTAGCCACTTGTGCTTTCTCTCTACTTGTCAATTTTTTTCCCGTCATTTTTTCAACGGTATTGATGATGTCCATGTTTTTATTCTGGTTGTATCTTTTTTCCATTCTCCCGAAACGCATGTGGGAAAGGTTTTTCAACCATTCAAAATAAGAAACGGTAACACCTCCTGCATTCAAATACATATCTGGCAAAATAACCACTCCTTTTTTCAATAAGATGTCTTCTGCATCAGCGGTGATTGGACCATTGGCAGCTTCACCTATTATTTTTGCTTTCACCTTATTTGCATTGGCTTTTGTTATTTGAGATTCCAATGCAGCTGGGATTAAGATATCACACTCAAGTCCTACCCAGTCTTCTCTAACTTTCACTTCCTTTGTACCAGGAAATCCTATTATTGTTTTCTTAGACTTTCTATAGGCAAGCAATTCTTTGATATTGATATTCGTATCACTCACGATTGTTCCTTCCAATTCAGAAACACCAATAACTTTAGCTCCTCCTTCTTCTTGAGAGATTATCCCTGCATACGAACCCACATTACCAAGACCTTGGATTACCATGGTCTTCCCTTCAATGCCTGGAGTAAGTCCCAGTTCTTTCATTTCAGATTTTTGAAGACAGTATTCTTTTAATCCATAAAATACACCTCTTCCTGTTGCTTCTGTTCTACCAGCAATACCTCCCTGGTTTACAGGTTTACCTGTTACACAACCCACTGCATCGATTTCTCCACCTTTGAACGTATTGTACGTATCCAGAATCCAAGCCATTTCTCGTTCGCCTGTACCATAATCCGGTGCGGGAACATCTACACTTGGTCCAATGAAATTTTTACGGATAAGTTCTACAGTATACCGTCGCGTGATTCTTTCCAATTGTGCTGGAGTGTAGGATCTAGGGCTAATTTTCACCCCACCTTTAGCGCCACCAAAAGGGACATCTACGATAGCACATTTGTAGGTCATCAAAGCAGCCAAGGCCATTACTTCATTTTGATCTACTAAATGACTAAATCGAATTCCTCCTTTTGTGGGAGATCGATGATGACTGTGTTGAACCCTGTAGGCTTCAATTACTTCGTAGCCATTTCCAATTTTCACTGGAAATTTCATTTGATACACTGCATTACAGACTTTAATTTGATCTGTAAGACCTTTAGGCAGGCCAGTATGAACAGCCGCTTTATCAAAGTTGCGCTGTACGCTTGCCAAAAAACTTGCTTGCTTATTGCTCATTATTTATTTTGTTTTCTAATTTGGTTAGCTTGTTATCGATTCGATATAAGAAAAATGCAATACCTAAAATGATCACTACTATTACAGCTATTACTGAATAAATCTTACCCGTGGACCTTAGAAAATCTATAGCTGGCGATTCTGCCTGCAAGCTGCTGGAACTAAATAATAGAAGGGATAAGATTGTTAAAAAAGGTGTGTACTTTTTCATATATCTGAATTTTCGAATGATGTCTTATTAAATGTAGAATTTCTTATCATCACATCATTCAAAATCATAATACGAAATTCGTTTATTTTTCTAATTATACAACTAATTTGAGCAAATTATTTTCTGGAAACTTTAATATTTATTGCTCTTTATTTTCTGCTTAGCCATCTGTCTTTTAAAGATTCATACCGAATCAATATGCTCGTCATCCAAAGTCCTAATAATGTGAACCCTATAATTGCTGGATAAAAAACCATTCTCAATGTATTTTCCATATCCTCTCCCCCCAATGCAGGGTTTCCGCCATTTCCAGGATGCAAGCTATCTGTCAACCTTGGGATAACAAAAACCAACGGAATTAAAGCTGCAAAGGCGAAGATATTGTAACTCGCCGACAACTTGGCTCTTCTGTCTACATCGTTAATACTGCTTCTTAAAATCAATGATGCAACGTAGATCAACATGGCGACCGTAGACATATTCAGTTTTACATCTGTGGTCCAAAATGTTCCCCAGGTAAACCTTGCCCAAATCGACCCCGTAATGATTCCAAGTATACCAAATAGTACCGCAACATTAACCAATGAAGATGCAATGATATCGTCTTTGATGTTATTGTTTTTCAAATATTTTCCGCTGTATATAATAGAAATCAATAATAGAATGAACATCGAAAACCATAACGGAATATGAAAAAATGTATTTCTTATGGTTTCATTTAACACTGACCTATATGGAAATTGCATGCCGGGCTTATCCGTAATGTTTGTAATGGGATCAACTGTCCATTCTGTTAAATTACTATTAGACCGTTGATTTGTTCTAATTGAAAAAGCATCCGGCAATATAGATGGTCCATCTTCTTTGTTGTAGATGACCATGGATAACAATTGGAACGTATCTCTTGCAGGAAATATGGTTGGAATGGTAAAATGTACGTTGGCTTCCGTCTCACTGATTGTTTCAAATTTAGTAGCAGCTACTGCACCGATTGTATCCAACCTTAACCAAGCCTTATTTGTATTGTCTTTATAATTGGTATTGTATCCAATAACTTTAATAACATGATTTTCTCCACTTGAGATAGAAGAAGCGTTGTTTCCATTACTTCCCATTGAAATCGAATCTGCTCTTTCGATCCCAGGCTTTAATGGAACAGACATTCCAACGATCACTGTATAAATCAAAATAAGAATCCCAAGTATTTTCCACCAATTAGATTTCATTTCTTTTATGCTTTAATGCTATGCTTTCCATAAGGATGGGAAGATAAATATTACCATTCCAATTATTAATAAATCAATACTCGCTAAAATATAAAGGTCTTTCGCTATAGCTGTGTCCGTTATTAAACGCATCGCTACCGCAGTAATTCTTTCCATCAATAAAACGCTGGGTAAAACCAAGGGCAAAGATAGTATCGACATCATGGTCCCACTCGAACTTCCTGCACCTGAAACAGACGATACAAAGGTAAAAACACTCGATATCCCCAATGTTCCTAAAAACAAACCTTTTAAGAATAACGTGTAATCCTTGACAGGATTCCCAAACAATATGGTAAAAACAAAAATTACAACAAAGGTCAGGAAGATGGTAAATAAGTAATTGTAGATCAATTTAGCTACGATCACTTCCAATGGACCAAAAAGGGAGTAGTAATACAAGTATGTTTCCTTTCTCTCTTGTACAAATGATTTTACAATTGCGTTCAACCCAGCAAATAATACAATGATCCAAACTAAGATATTCCATTCCAAGCCCGAAAGATTATTAAATGCCTTATAAATGAAATACGCAGTGGTCACTGCAAATAAGAATATCCCTGCTATTGCATATCGCTGGCGAACCTCAATATCAAAATCCTTTTTAATGATAGCCACTATGTGGGATATATTCATGGTGCAAATATAAACCAGCTTTCAAGAAAATAATAGTTCCCAACTTACAATGTTCAATCAATTTGACACGTTCGTGATCTAAGCATATAATTTACATCACCCTATCTACAAGGCCGAGAAAGGTCAAAACCTCCATTTTATACTTAACCAATTCATAAAAAGTCTATAACATATTATAAAATTATTTAATTTGTTTTAAATTTGCTGCTGTCTCAAATAAGAAATTATGTTTAGAAAATTATTTTTTTCTCTGGCTTTTATATCATTCGCTCTATCCGTAATGGCGAATGCCCCAAGTTTTCATGAAGTAAGCCCAAAGAAAGGTGAGGGAATTTATGCCTTAATGAGGAAATACGATCTAAACATTCATCCGTGTAACTTGAAAAAGTTTTTAGAGCTCAATCAGTTAACAAAGTCGGACATTCTCAAGACGGGCAAAAAGTACAAGCTCCCCATCTATCTATATACCTACAATGGTAAAAGTATACGCTCCACGATTGAAGATTACAATATGGAAAAAGCATTGCGTATCAAAAAATACAATGAAAAGATTCTTAAGAATGGACATCGAAGAAAATCATTTGTAACCAGTAAGATCTTGTGGGTTCCTTATCACGAGATTGGCTGCAACCTCCCTTCTACAAAAGAAGACAATCTCAGCTCTGAAGTTATTGATAAAAACAGCTTATATGTCAGTCTTTTTGGTGATAAATATGGTAAAGTAAAAGTAGAAGATTTCTCATTAAAAAATAAAGTATACTATGTGGTTGCAGGTCACGGTGGACCTGACCCTGGAGCGATGTGTAATGATTGCCCGAAGGACATGTGTGAAGACGAATATGCCTATGACATTGCTTTGCGATTGGCTAGAGACTTGATGCAACACGGAGCTAAAGTGCATGTTATCATCCAAGATCCTAATGATGGAATACGAGATGAAAAGTACCTGAAATGTGATTATGATGAAAAATGTATGGGGAAACTGAAAATCCCAAGACGTCAAAAAGCAAGATTGGTACAACGTTCAGCAGAGATAAATAAATTATATCGATCGTACAAAGCCAAAGGAATTAAGTATGAGGACCAAGTGGCGATTTTTCTACATGTTGACAGCAATAGTGAATCCAAGCAACAAGATGTATTCTTTTATCACCATAAAAAAAGTAAAACGGGTAAAAAGCTAGTAAAAAAGATTCGAGATACTTTTGATAAAAAATATGCACAATATCAAAAAGGACGTGGATACAAAGGCACTGTAAAGTCAAGGGGTTTATATGTGATCAACTACACACAGCCCACTGCTGTATTTGTGGAATTGGCTAATATTCGAAATCGAAACGATCATAAACGTTTGATCTTGAATACCAATAGACAAGCGATTGCTAACTGGCTCTTTGAAGGACTTACAAAGTAAAAATGGATTACTCCGTATTTGATTCCTTTCCCATTTTAGAAACATCAAGGCTTTTGCTTCAGGCCTATGAAGTACAAGATGTAAACGATATTTACCTACTGAATAGCGATTCAGTGATTATGACCTATTTGGATAAAGCACCTGCAAAAAACAAAGTTGAAATCCTTACCAAAATCAAAGCTATCCAAAAAGATTTTGAAGAACATCGTGGGATCAACTGGACCATTAAAATGAAAGGATCTTCGGAAGTAATCGCGTATTTTGGTATGTGGCGAATTGACCACACCAATCACAGAGCTGAAATTGGCTATGCCCTCAAACCAGATTATTGGAGAAAAGGAATCATCCATGAAGCAGCATGTGAAGTGTTCGACTTTGCTTTTAACAAATTGCAAGTCCATAGTATCATGGCCAACATCAACCCAGCCAATATTGCCTCAGAGCGATTGCTTAAAAAATTAGGTTTTCAAAAGGAGGCCCACTTTAGAGAAGATTATTTTTATGATGGCAAATACTTAGATTCGGTGATTTATTGTTTGCTTACTTCTGATTGGTCCTAGAGCGCATCCTCCCCTACCATTAAATTACATCCTCTTATTTCTGACACATCCATCCTACCTAAGATTTCAAATGAACCGTCCGCATAGGATCGACCCAAATCTTGCGTTTCTATAAATGCGCAAGAATCAATATTTGCAAGGTCTATCACATTTACAATTCCTGTAGCTCCATTTTTGGCAATCGTCAATGGATCCGTGATTTCTTTCACAACTACATGCATCGTACTGCCTACGTAAAACACACCATCTCCCTTAGAATACGCTTGAGAAAACAATTCAGTCATTCCATATTCAGAATGAACTTGATCCACTCCAAAACCATTTGAAATTTGATCGTGGAGTTGTTGTCGAGTAATCTCTTTTTTCCTTCCTTTCATGCCTCCTGTTTCAATAATCAGCAATTCAGGAAATGAAAGAGCATGCTCTTCAATAAAATCCAATAGAGCAAAACTTACACCGAACAAAACAGTGGGTATGGATTGGCGTTTGCAATGCTCCAAGGTGGACTTCAATTCATCGTGGTTATATAAATAAAACCCGCTTTCTTTATATTCGGATTGTTGAATAAAATGATCAACCATGGCAATTAGAGAAGAACCTGAGCGCTCCAAATAAGATGGAAGCAAGGCTAGAAAACAGTATTCTTTGACCGGACCATAAAACGACTCAAAAATTCGTTGGGCATTCTGAAGATATAAATCGAGATCAAAAACATAGTGACTGGAAGGCGTACTGCCTGAAGTTCCACTGCTGGTGAAAATGACCATTTCTTCCTTCAATTCACAATGCAGCTTATGTGATTTAAAGGCTGAAATTGGAAGGAAAGGTATGTAATTCAATGTGGTCACCTCAGAAGGAACTACCTGCAAGTTATCTACCCAAGATCGATAGATCGCATTGTGTTGGTATTGGTAATGAAATACCTGAATGGCAACCCTCTCAAAATCCAATTTAGATTTTTCAGCAATCTGTGATATCAATTCAGTTCTATCCAATAGTATTTATATCTTTAACTTTGCAAATATAGACAGGATTATGATTTCCAAAACAAAGTAATCGAAATGATCGTTTTAATCTTATGAGAGCATTCTATAACATATCTATTCTTCTAGGACTATTCAGTGTATTGTTTTACTACAGCTGTATTAATGCCCCTAAGTATTCAGAAATTCCAGAAATAGAATTCATAAGTTTCAGCAATTTAGAAATGGATCAATCTCCTTTAAATAGTGATACTACAATACTGAGTATCGGATTTACGGATGGAGATGGAGATATAGGATTTGAAATGGAAACTACTGGAGAGAACATTTTCATCATTGACAATAGAACGGAAGAAATATTCGATCGATTTAGAGTTCCTTCCATCCCGCCAGAAGGTGCAAATAATGGAGTCTCTGGTGAAATCAATATGGTTTTGCTCAACACCTGCTGTGTATTTCCTCCTCAAGATTCTATTCCCAACTGTGAAAGCCCGATGCAATACCCAACCAATGATCTGACTTTTACTATTTATATTGTCGACAGAGCAGGGAATAAAAGTAATGAAATCATTACTCCTCCGATTACATTAAATTGTAATTAGGGATATTGGTATAAAACTATGGCATTTGTTAAACTGGGAATAGTACTCTTTCCAGCCACCAATTTAGCATTCTAATCCAGTTTTAGTACTTCCAAAAATGCTTTTTGTGGAACTTCTACATTTCCAATTTGACGCATTTTCTTCTTTCCTTTTTTCTGTTTTTCTAACAATTTACGCTTTCTGGTAATATCACCACCATAACATTTAGCGGTTACATCTTTTCTCAAGGCAGAAATTGTCTCTCGAGCAATAATCTTTGCACCAATCGAAGCTTGAATGGCGATCATAAACTGTTGTCTTGGAAGCAACTCCTTCAGTTTTTTGGCAATTTTCCGACCAAATCCTTCTGCTTTAGATCTGTGTACCAACGAGGACAATGCGTCTACGGGATCACCGTTCAAACGCAAATCTAATTTGACAAGATCTGATTCTCTGTAATCAATTGGCACATAATCAAATGAAGCGTATCCTCTAGAAATCGATTTCAATCGATCGTAAAAATCAAATACAATCTCTGCCAATGGCAATTCAAAAGTAAGCTCGATTCTTTCCTGAGTCAAATAGGTTTGTTTCGTAAGGTTTCCTCTTTTATCCAAACACAAGTTCATAATCGCACCAATATACTCTGGCTTAGAAATGATTTGCGCTTTTATATAAGGCTCTTCTACTGACTTCACCAAGGTTGCTTCAGGCAAGTCATTTGGTGTATTGATTTTTAATTTTTCTCCTTTATTGTTTGTTGCAAAATAGGATACATTGGGGACAGTTGTAATCACCTCTTGATCAAATTCTCGAGACAATCGTTCCTGAATGATTTCCAAATGAAGCATACCCAAAAAACCGCATCTAAAACCAAATCCCAGTGCGATGGACGTCTCCGGTTCAAATACCAAGGAAGCATCATTCAATTGCAATTTTTCAAGACTATCTCTCAAATCTTCAAAATCATCGTTGTCAATTGGATAAATCCCTGCAAAGACCATAGGTTTTACATCTTCAAACCCATCAATTCCCTTTTCACATGGATTTGCAACCGTCGTAATGGTATCCCCTACTTTAATTTCTTTACTTTGTTTGATCCCGGTAATGATATAGCCAACATCACCCGCTTCTACTACTTTTTTAGGAAATAGATCCATTTTCAATACGCCAACTTCATCTGCAAAATACTCATTCCCCGTATTGACAAACCGTACCTTTTCTCCTTTGTGAATTTTTCCATTTAATATTCTGTAATAGGCAATCACTCCACGAAAAGGATTAAAAACAGAATCAAATATAAGCGCCTGTAGTGGGGCATTTGTATCTCCTTTTGGAGCTGGAACTCTATCGACAATTGCATTCATTATATCCTGAATACCTATCCCAGTTTTACCACTGGCATGTACAATTTCTTCCAGATCACATCCGATAAGATCGATAATCTGATCCGAAACTTCTTCAATCATTGCAGATTCCATATCCACCTTATTCAAGATGGGGATAATCTCCAAATCATGTTCGATGGCCAGATATAAATTTGAAATGGTTTGCGCTTGTATTCCTTGAGATGCATCCACCAATAGCAGAGCTCCTTCACATGCAGCAATTGATCTAGACACTTCATAGCTAAAATCTACATGTCCTGGTGTGTCGATCAAGTTGAATGTATATATTTCTCCATCCGTATGATTATAATTCATTTGAATGGCATGGCTTTTAATGGTGATCCCTCGTTCTCTTTCCAGATCCATATCATCTAAAGCCTGATTCTGCATCTTTCGCTCAGATATCGTCTGAGTAAATTCAAGCAATCGATCCGATAAAGTACTTTTACCATGGTCAATATGGGCTATCACACAAAAATTCCTAATGTTCTTCATATAAGTGCAAATATATATAGTATCCTAATATAACACTACTAGTTTTGGTTATTGTTTAAAAAGGAGGGTGATTTTTAGTAAACAATTCCTTTTTGCCAAAATTGAACACCAACCATCAATTTCTTATATTGGGCAAAATTTTAAAATATACAACCATGATTCAATCCATATCCAAATTCAAAATCCTTAGTTTTCTTCTACTTTTTGTGTTGACTGCACTTCAATCTAATGCTCAGTATACGTTCAAAACCGAAAAGAAGATTAACTGCACTTCTGTTAAAAATCAAGCTAGAACGGGCACATGTTGGAGTTTTGCTACTACCTCATTTTTAGAGTCAGAGTTAATTCGAATGGGAATGGATGATATCAATTTATCTGAAATGTTTATCGTTCGTAACATTTATAAAGACAAAGCTGAAAATTATATCCTGCGTCAGGGAAAAGCAAATTTTAGCCAAGGTAGTTTAGCGCACGATTTAATTGCTATTGCAGAAGAAAAAGGACTAATGACGGAGGATGCCTATTCAGGCATGATGGAAGGTGATACACGACACGATCACAGTGAGATGGAAAAAGGGCTAAAAGGATTTTTGGATGGAATAAGAAAGTCAAAAGTACTTTCAAAAAAATGGAGACCGGCATTTAATGGCATATTAGACAGCTATATGGGACCAGCACCTGATCAGTTTGAATTTGGAGGAAAATCCTACACCGCAGCATCTTTTGCAGAATTCACTCAACTAAAAACAGACAACTATATTTCTATTACTTCATTTACTCATCATCCTTTTTACAAGCAATTTATTCTAGAGATTCCAGATAACTATTCCAATGGTATGTTTTATAATGTACCGATGGATGAAATGATGAGTATTATTGATTATGCTCTCTTGGCAGGATACACGATTTCCTGGGATGGAGACGTAAGTGAGAAAGGATTCTCCGCAAGAAATGGTGTAGCTGTATTACCGGTTGATTCAAAACGAGAAGACCTATTTACTAATCCTGGGGCTGAAATTATGGTGACACAAGAAAACAGACAAGAAAACTTTGAAAATTACAGCACTACTGATGATCACTTGATGCACATTATCGGCATTGCCCTTGATCAATCAGGTACAAAATATTACATCACAAAAAATTCCTGGGGTGAAATAAGTGATTACAATGGCTTCTTGTATATGTCAGAAGCATATATGAAAATGAAAACAGTATCTATTATGATTCATAAAGATGGACTGCCAAAAACAAGCTCTAAAAATCTTTTCGAATCAGAATAAATTAATTTGTACATTTTTCCCTACCCTGTACACAGCGTATTGGATTCCCTTGCGTTTGCTTACATATAAATAGGTAAGAGAAAAGATAGAATGAGATTTATACATTTATATAAGCAATACTTCATCTGGAGTTTAGGAGTTTTGATGGTTTTTCAAAGTTGCACAGATGAACCAGAGGCAGAAAATTTTGTAAATATTGATTATCAGTATGAATTAAAATTAAGTCAACAATTATCTCCTAATGGGGGTGTTCCTGCTTTAACCGTTTCTACATTGGTCCCACAAGATTGCACCAATTCCTATATCTCTCATCATACCATTGTACTCGAAGACAAATTTCGTTTGTTTTTAAATGACATCCATACAGAGGGCGAATGCATTGCAGGCAAC
This sequence comes from Saprospiraceae bacterium, assembly GCA_029212405.1. Taxonomy (GTDB): domain Bacteria; phylum Bacteroidota; class Bacteroidia; order Chitinophagales; family Saprospiraceae; genus CAJXUU01. The sequence continues at coordinate 5,480 of JARGNR010000081.1, read as the reverse complement.
CAAATTATTGCAGAAGAGATTGGGTTAAGTAATGCACTTTCTGTCTTACCATTGGAAATAAATTTAAAGAACATTGTTGTTAATGAAGGAAGCTTAATTTCAGGCCAAGAACAATACGAAATGGATCTTGACAACTTTGATGGGCTTAAATTAACCCGAACCAAGGTAAACAGAATTCATCCAGGAATGATCTGGGGTAGTTTTTCTTCCAAATTTGATGAAACAGGGGATGCGATTACTCAACTTATTGACCAGATCCAAGAGGAGAAAGAGATGCAAAAAGGAGATTACGGCCATTTTTACATCGGTCAGGATGAATCCATAACCCTATACAATTCACTCGTAGAAAACGAATTTACTTTTTTGGTTTCCACTCCACTTTCCATCGAAGAATTTAAAAACAAAATTCAGGAAATCAAAGAATTAGACGAAAGTCTGGTCTTCTCTGCTACGAACTATGACGGAAGTACAGTAAATATCCATTAACTTTCTTATTATTGTACGTCGATTTGCATTCAGCTCATTCATGCAAATACACAATCCGTCTTCTGATTAACAAATGAATATTTAACTCAATGAAATTTTTTAAGATTTTCGTGCTTGTCTTTGTTATAGCAATTGGTACAAGCCCTACTTCTGATGCTCAAATTTTTAAAAAGAAACCTAAAAAGGTAGAAAAGAAAAAAGAGGAGAAGAAGGATAAAATGAAGCCTTATGATAAGGTGATCACAAAAGATGCTAAAACTCAAGAAGGTCTATTTAAAGTACATCAAGTAGATGAATCTTGGTATTTTGAATTGCCTACTGACCTTTTAGAAAAAGAAATATTAGTTACGTCTAGAGTATCTGGATTTGTAAAAGGACTCAACTTTGGAGGAGCTGGAGTCAAATCAAAACCACAACAAGTCATCCGATGGCAGAAAAAAGGGAAGCAAATTTTACTGCGATCTGTCTCTTATAATAGTGTAGCCAGTTTTGAAGATCCTATTTATGAATCTGTTCGAAACAACAATTTTGAACCTATCATTAAAACCTTCGAGATCAAAACTATGGCTAAGGACAGTTCTTCCTATGTATTTGATGTAGGGTCATTGTTTACCTCGGACATTCCTATGATCTCTGCCATGAATAGTTTTCAAAAGAAAAACTTTGGCATCCGAGGGGTGGATGGCAAAAGGTCATTTATTGAAGATATCAAGGTATTCCCAGAAAATATAAATGTACAGCACGTACTTACCTACACAGGAACCAAGCTTCCAGATAATCAGATTACTGGAACTATGTCCATCGAAATGACACAGTCATTCATCTTATTACCAGAAACTCCGATGCAGTCGAGGTATTATGACCCAAGAGTCTCTTATTTTAGTTTGAGCCAAACGGATTATAGCGCGGACGAGCAAAAGGCATTCAGAAAACGATATATCACAAGATGGAGGTTGGAGCCCAAAGATCCAGAAGCGTATGCAAGAGGAGAATTGGTAGAGCCGGTGAAGCCTATTGTCTATTATATTGATCCTGCTACTCCTGAAAAGTGGAGACCGTACCTAAAACAAGGGGTAAATGACTGGAAAGTAGCGTTTGAAGCTGCAGGGTTTAAAAATGCCATTATGGCCAAAGATGCTCCGACAAAAGAAGAAGATCCAGATTGGTCCCCTGAGGATATCAGGTATTCTGTCATCCGATATGTATCCACGGATATACAAAATGCGATGGGACCTCATGTACATGATCCACGAACAGGTGAAATATTGGAAAGTGATATTATTTGGTACCACAATGTGATGAATCTATTGAGAAATTGGTTTTTTGTACAAACAGCTGCGATCAACCCAGATGCAAGAAGTCCTAAATTTAAGGATGAAATCATGGGAAGATTGATTCGTTTTGTTTCTGCGCATGAAGTGGGACACACGTTGGGATTACCGCACAATATGGGCTCAAGTGTTGCCTATCCGGTAGATTCACTGAGAAGTCCATCTTTCACAAAAAGAATGGGAACGGCTCCTTCTATCATGGATTATGCTCGTTTTAATTATGTGGCACAGCCCGGTGACGGAGATGTAGGTTTGATGCCTAATATTGGACCATACGATAAATGGTCGATCAATTTTGGATATAGAAGATTTGAAGGAATGGATTCCCCTGATGCAGAAAGGAAGACCTTGAATGATATGATCAAAGAAAAGGCGGGTGATCCTGTTTACAGATTTGGAAGACAGCGGTTCTCCCCTACTGACCCAACTGCACAAACCGAAGATTTGGGAGATAATTCAATGAAGGCTAGTGAACTTGGATTGATGAACCTAAAACGCATCATGCCGAACTTGATCGAATGGACCTCTGAAGAAACAAAAGATTTTGCAGAGTTGAGAGAAATTTACAACAATGTTTTTGGTCAGTACAGAAGGTATGTGGGTCATGTGATCTCCAATGTGGGAGGTGTATATGAATACAATAAAACCAGTGATGAAGATGATGTAGTGTATACCCACGTAGAAAAGTCAAAGCAAAAAAATGCCATTAACTTTTTGAATCAACACGTGTTTGCTACGCCAAAATGGCTCATAGATAAAGAGATACTCGCTCGGATAGAAGAAACGGGAATTACGGAGCGAATCAGAGGATTACAAGATCGGACGTTGGCTCAATTGATGAATCCTGATCGGTTGAACAGAATGATTGAGAACTCTGCCATTAACACCAATGGAGCTTATAGCATCAATGAAATGTTTGACGACTTAATTTCCAGTATTTACAGTGAAGTAAGAAGTAATCAACCGGTATCTCTCTATCGTAGAAACTTACAAAGAACCTTTATTGAAGGTTTGGAAAGAACATTGGAAATGGAATCGAACAGATATGAACATTCTGATATGAAGGCTGTAGCCAGAGGTAAATTAAAATCGCTGAAGAGTATGTTGACCACGGCTACTAGGAATGACGATATGACTACGTATCATTACGATGATTTGGTGGATAGAATTGAAGAGATATTTGAAAAGAAGTCGTAGTACTTTCTGATAAATAAGAATTTCGAGGCAAAGTGTTTAAATAGGACGCTTTGCCTTTTTTTATTTCGAAGGTTAATAATTGTTGGGGATATACAAGGAGGGTTTGTATAACGTATCTTGATAAGAGGAGGAGCGACGAAGGAGCTCTTCCTTCTTATCTATAGTTCTCTTCCGTATTCATTTGGTGTATCGTTTGTTTAATTGAATCTATAAAGTTTTCACCAAGGTAAAATTCCAAATATCTATTTTGTGTTTCATAGTAACAATTTATGCTATCATATTCAATTTCTCCAGTTCTTAATGGAATTTGTTTATAGTTTATCCCCAATCGTTTTAATTTGGTCTTTAATGAATCAAAATAGTTTTGATCTGGCTCCCCAATTTTAATATATTCAGTATAGTTCATTTTTCCGTCTTGAAAATCTTTATATCCTTTATTTCCTCCTTGTGCACAAGCTAAATCAGATTTGTTTACACAGGAAAGATGCAAACAAAAAAGTAATAAAAGAGCTATAAATTTGCTTGTTGAATTCATTCTACTTGGTAAATAATATTTCGCCATTTTCTTCTCCAAGTTTTGGATATTCTGAATCAAAATTAAACGCATTGAAAAGTGCTTTCGCCGCTACAAAAGATAGAACAGTTGGACTCGAATCAACAGGAAATGTAAACACACTTAATACTCTTACTAAGTAATTTTGTGAATTATTTTCATGTTTTTTAATCCTGTTGATGGCATAATTCAATCCATATTCAACTGAATTATCATATTGCTTGGAATGCTTTAAATGATCAATATTTGTTCGAAATTCTATGCTTGTCTCTATAGATATTTCTACTTCTAATTCGATTTCACCAAAGAATCCATATCCTCCTTTTTGCTTTTTTAGCATATGTTTTCCTTGTTTCATATTTTTCATTTATGGAAGAGAACGGCCTCGTATATATGTGTTCAGCGTAGTGTTAAATTTCATTTATAATTTCAAGAATGTCATTTCTCAGTCGATTAAAACTTAAAGTCTCTTGTTCATGTGATAACAACCCTTTTCTTAAATCAGAATTTAGTTTTGTTAATCTTGACTTCATTAGAATCAATTCGTCCTGAATATGCTTATTCACTGTAATTGAAATTAACTCGTTTAATGACTCGTTCAAATTATTATTAAGAATCTTCTCTTTGATTTCTTGATGATTATTTCTTTTAATTCTTTCTATTTTTTCGAATGTCTTTAGCTTATTGAGTTTTTGTTCAAGTAATTCATCCTTTAAATCAATTGGAAGTGAGTTAATATTTGTTGAAAAGGAATTAAATAGTGGAGGCAATAATTCCTTCCCACCCTCAATTATTCTTTTATGTGGTAAAGTAATTTCTCCAATATTTATAACTGTTATTTTTTCATGCTTTTCTTTTCTTAGTGCCAAATAACTGGAATAGTTATCACTCATAATCAGTCTATCATTTTCTTGGTAAGTTACAATTCCAAATTCAACTACTTTGTCTAAATATTTAATCGCTTCAAATATGTACCTTTCTGGGTAATCAAGGCAAAAACTGTAATCAAAAGGAACTATGTATTTTTGGTCAACTTCACATTTGATGCATTTTTGTTCACCTCTATAAACCTCTTTCATTTTTTCAAGCAATACTTTATCTGTAGGTGGTTCTAACTTGGAGTCACCTTTCAATTCACGAATTTTATCATAATCATTCAAAAAAATGTCATAAGGCTTGTTAGCTATGTAGTTAAGAATACTTAGACTTATTGCTAACATTGGTTCATTAATGTCTTCATCTAATGATTTAGTTAATACTGAATCTCCTCCTAAAAAAGTAAATGCAGGTTCAGGATGTGTTTGAGAAGTTCTAATTTCAAAGAATCCAATTATTTCTTCGGGTCCTCCTTCGTGGGTAATAATTATTGTGTAGAAATGTCCATCTGAAGGAGCTTTTAATTCTGAACACTCTATCCACACTACTAACTCATCTTCTCCAATAACATCTTTACAATTATTTAGGTAAAAAAATATTGATTCAGATAAAGGAAAATCTTCGAGTTTTTTTAACGTGGCAGTTATTGAGGAAGGAAATTCTAATTCGTTAAAATCAATTGGTATGAAATTGTTTTTTTGAAAAAAACTGTAGAAGTAGTAAAAAAGTCCATGATTGATTTTACTATACTCATCTAAAAATTCTACTACTTGATTGTTAGTCGGCGCAATCCCGTATTTACCACTTATCTTTTCATATAAATTTAGAGTCAACCTTCCAGGCAGATGACTTTTTAAATGGTTTATATGAGATTCGCTGAGTTTTTTCATTTTTTCTTCATTACGCTGAACATTTATATACACGCAACTATCTCCCAATATTGCGTGTATATCTACTATAAACACAATGCAACACACCCCACAAACACCTAATTATCAACTAATTGCACCACACCATCATTAAAACCATTATTATCC
>JARGNR010000218.1 GCA_029212405.1 Saprospiraceae bacterium | reverse complement strand
TGAATAAAGAATCAATCTGGTCGCTAATAAATTTGGTAATACTAAAATAACCTTCTTCTGGTTCTGAAGAGAAAAGATTTGAGAAAACCTTTAGTATCTTATCGAACGTATCGTTAAAAGAAAAGCCATCAAGCGCAGCGGAAAAATTTTCAAATCCCATTTTTTCAGCAAGCCACGAAACGCCTTTTTTTAATAAATCGAGCGGAACAATAAAGATACCTTTCACTAATTTAATCAAACCTGCGGACAATCCATCCAATGCTTTTTGACCAATACTACGAGTATCATTTTCTCCTTTAGAAGAAAACCCTTCAATGAATCCAGAAACAAAATCAAAAACTCCAAAAAGAATAGCAATTAATTGTCCGACAACAGGTATAGTTTTAAATACCGACAAAAGTTTTGGAGCGAATTTTAATATAGGAGCGATAAGTTTTCCAATCATTCTAAACGGACCTACAAGAATGGTATCAACAAATGTTCCTACAGACTTAAATATTTTTCCTACAAACTTTATGCTCTTACCTATTTTTTGAAAAATCTTACCAATATTTTTTAAAAACCCCGAGCCATCTTTTCCAAATAATCGAAAATAAGCAGCTACCTTAGTAGCAAATTTGCTAATTCCTGTTATAATATTTCCAAGAGATTTAATTGATTTGCCAAGCATTACTGTACGAAAATACTTGTCGATATCTAAAGCATATGCTGTTACCGCAGCAAGAATTGCAGTACCTAAGATACTACCAAATCCACCATTCATGTCTTTTAAACTATCGAATAAACCTTTACTTTCATCTTCAACAGTACCAGCAGCGCCGACAGTTTCTCCGGCTTTTTTATCCTTTTCTTTTAATGCTTCAAGTTCCTCTCTCTTTGCATTTTGCTGGTCAAACAATATACCATCCATCATCACTTCAATCATACGTGATGTATTTTCAGCAATCATTTGAAATGATTCGAGCATAGGAGCGAGATATTCTGTTTTCACAGACTTGATGGAATGTGATCCGCTGTTGCGATTTAGATCACCTTCATCTTTCATTCTTTGAATTACGTCTTCGAATGTAGCACTGGCCATTATTTCTTACTCTCTAATCTTTCTTTTTCTTCTTCTAAGTATTTTAATAGCAAATGAACATATATCTGTCTTTCAAATGGTATCATTTCTTCCAACTCAGTCAACGAGTATTTGTGATGCTGCATTAAACTAAAATTTGTATAATACATATTCATTAAAGAATCATGACTGAGCATCACGTAAAAAAACTTTGTAAACCTTCAAGTCGAATTGATTCAGTTTCACCACATGCTTTACAGGTAAATTCAATATCATGATATAATTTAGGCATTGTATCAAAGAAATTTTGAATTTCACGAAAATGATTTTGAGAAAGATTTTCTAAAAATTCCATTAACTCTTGTTCAGTAAAATCTTCATAAACGTTTTCTTGGTCAAATACATTTACAACACATGAGGCAATTGTTTCAAATACATTTTCAATCTCAGACTTTTTATTGTTCACACCAACGAGAAGTTTATTCAAGTCAGGCGATTTTAGTTTAATTCCAATACCATTGTCAAACTGAATCACATCTTTATGTTCTTGATCAAAATGAACTTCAATATCATCAACGTTTATTGAAACGTCTGTGATTGCTTTACACTCACTATTTTTATGACCAACTTTAAGTTCAATAACTTCTCCTACAGATTTGCTCCGTAACTTTAAAAAAATATATTCAACATCATATGAAGTGAGTTTTTTTACATTCACATCTGGTGTTAAAATACAAGACTCAAGAACATTGAGAATTGCATTTTTCATATCTTTTTCTTCGCCGCTCTCAAGAGCAATATATAGATTTTTTTCTTCTTTAACTAAAAATGGTCGAAACTTAATTGGGTCCTTAGTCGATGGAATCAATGTTTCAAATTCAGGCGTAGTTAGTTTTGGTAAAGCCATATTATAATCTCCATATTAAATTAAAATAAATTTCCTATTTTTGGTAATCCAGTAAAGTTCACTCCAGATTTTCTTCCAAGTTGAGTCATTAGTTTTCTTGGATTCAATTGTGTTTTTGCTTGATTTTTAATACCTGCAATACTAAATGGTAAGTTCAATCCACCAGCAATTTGTAATCCATCTTTTCCAATGCGAAGTTGTGTTCCTAGTTTTGATTGATCTCTTTCTTCATAATAACGATATGAGAAAGTCACATCAAGTTTCATCATTTCAGCACCAGAAGACCAACTGAGTGCCATTGCATTTATGTTAACTGGATATGCATCAATCAAATCAACTGCGTATGTTTTAAACCCTTGTTGATCGAGTTTGTATATTGTTATGCCTTTTTTACAAACATAATCATCATAGTATCCCGAGTTAAATTGTTTCTTCCTATCATCAGCATTTAGTCCTGGGTTGCGATGCAATCCACCAATTAAGTCTTGCCAGCGCATAAAGAATTCACGCTCTCTTAAATCTGGACTACAGATAATTGAGATAGGAATATCAACATAATTGAGTTTTGTGCCAACTTTATATGGCGCTCCATAATCAAGATATACAGAGTTTTGAACATCACGACCAGGAATAATAGCACTGTTGACACGAAGCATCAATGAACTTGATAATCCAAAAGAACCACCAACTTTTGAAAGAATATCTCCCCCGATCTCAACTTCAAAGTCGCTTGGTCGAGCAAAGCCAACACTATGCATTTCGGCAGTAAATGCGTCAATATTAAATGCCATCT
>JARGNR010000080.1 GCA_029212405.1 Saprospiraceae bacterium | reverse complement strand
ATGTTACGGTTACTATGGGTAGCGGTGATTGTTCGTATAATTGGAATCCTACCCAAGATGATTCGCCAAATATTACTGGGTTGGATGCAGGATCTTATGCACTTACTGTTACAGACGAAACGACTGGTTGTACACAAACCGCTCAATTTAGTGTTGAAAATGAAGTTGATGCGTTGGAAATAGTTTCTTCTGTAATAATTGATGAAACATGCGTTCAAGATGATGGAAGAATTACAATAACTGTTGAAGGAGGATGTGAAGGATATACATTTGAATGGTCAGATGGAGATATTGGGAATACCCCAATGGCAACAGGATTGACAGAAGGGAATTATCAGGTTACAGTGACAGATAATTCATCACCGCCAATGACAGTCATGGGCTCTTACACAGTAGATGGTACTGACCCAATCACTCAAGTTGGTAGTGCAGATATAACACCTTCCTTTGGAACAGATGGATCAATTACAATAGAAGTAACTGGTGGGAATCCAGATTATGATTACAATTGGTCTGGTCCTACAACCGGACTCCCAAATAGCAATACCATAACAGGATTGATGCCCGGTATGTATTCCGTAACGGTTACAGATTCGGATGGTTGTCAACAAGAATTTGGGCCGTTTAATGTGCCTTTTGTTGAAGATATGGATGAAGTTATGTTAGAAGATGTAAATGCGGTGAATGATGCAAATGGGTTTGCCATCTTATGCAATGGAGATGCTAACGGTAGCATTACGGGTTTCATTTCTGGCGGTGCAAGTCCATTTACAGTTGAATTGTCTGGAGATGAATCTAGAAGTTTTGAAGTAACTGAATTGGGAACATTTACTATAGATAATTTGGAAGCAGGAACATATACAGTAACGGTGTCCAATGAATTTAATAGTGTAAGTGAAGAAGATATTGAAGTTACACAACCAGAGCAGCTATCTGTTTCTGTTGATACTGGATGTGATAATGAAGAGCAGTGTGACGGATTCATTGATTTGGATGTGGAAGGAGGAGCTGGCGATTATACTTTTGAATGGGGAATTGCTGACTTGAGTGGCGCTTCTGTAGATGACTTATGCCAAGGATCATATACGGTTGTTGTTTCCGATGAGAATGGTTGCGAGCAAATGGAGTCCATTGACATTGATTCTTGTCAAGAACCTAATGCACCATGTTATGAAGTACGTGATGTGATTACTCCAAATGGAGATGGTATGAATGATCAATTCTCTGTTACTTGTATCAATGATTTCCCAGCTTCATTAGAAATATATGATAGATGGGGAAAATTAGTATTTGACCAAAGTCCTTACGATGGATCATGGATGGGAATGTCAAATTCAAATGAAGAGTTGATTGAAGGAGGATATATGTATATAATCAACATCAACTTTGGAGAAGGAAGAAGAGAGATTATGAAAGGAACATTAACTCTTTTAAGAGATTAAGCAAAAAACTTAAAGAATTTAAAATTGAAGACTATAATGAAATATATTTTATCATTTTGTTTGATTGGATTCCTTACGGCCTGTGCAGTGACTACAGTAAATGGTCAGTCAAGGTATTTTGACGAGAGGTACATCTATTCACAACACAATATATATCCTTCATTGATTAATGCAGGAGCAATAGGAGCCAATGACTATCAAGAGTTTTTTGTTAGTTATAGAAATACATGGGCAGGATTTGAGGATTCACCAAAGACTACTGTTGTCGGTTACAATGGACAAGTAGGAAATAGATTGGGTTTTGGAGCACAACTTTTAAGTGATTCATACGGCTCTTTAAATACTACTAAAGGTCAAGTTGGATTATCGTATACGATTTCGACCCCAACAAATAGAGTGGGTTTTGGAATATCAACCGAATACATCCAGCACAATTTATCAGGATCGGGATTAACCAGTCCGCAAGTAGATAAATCAGATCCATTAATTCTGGAAAGATTGGATGGCACACAATACTTTGATGCCTCTTTTGGAATATTTGGCTTATATAATAATAAATTGACCTATGGATTGTCATTTCCTTCACTAATCAGCAGTAGGATCAGTGACAATGGATCTGAATCGGATCGAACTATAGGATACATCTTCCAATTAGGATATAGATTGGAATCTTCGGAGACAAAGATATCATTGGAACCTGGGATAGTAATTAAATCCCTAAACAATACACCATCTCATATTGATTTGATGGCAAAACTTGGATTTTTGGAAGACAAGCTAATTGGTGGAGTTGCTTATACGCTCGGTGGAGACAAGCGATTAGGCTTTCTATTAGGAACAGCGGTAGAGTCATTGCATATCAATTATATGTATAATGTGAGCTCAGCAGACATCCAAACGTACAATAATGGGTCACATGAGATTTCAGTATCGTTTCGATTTGGAGCTAAAAAAGCATCTACAGCACCGATAAATGCAAATTAAGAGCGTTTAGACAGTCTATTCAGAAAGAATAAATAACAAAACCTATGTGTTTTAACGACACATAGGTTTTTTTTATATATAAATTTTTTTCGTTTGATAATATTGTTAACTTTGCAGTGTGGACTAGGTATGTATATATCTGGTTCATACATATTACTATTTACCCCTATATGAAAAATACCAAACCTTTGGTATTAGTCAGGTGAAGGTAAAATGTATCTTTGTGTTTCGTACAGGTATGAAAATTACATTGTATGAAAATAAATAAGACGAAAACTACACATTTAGAAGACTCAGTTTAATAACTGGAAAAGACGAAAATCCATTTCTGTTTCTTCTGTCATTATTTATTATTTCCTAAGGTCTTGATGCGCAGTGCATAGGTCACTGCTTATTGTATATGGCTAATTATTTAAATGAATATAATTTTATAACCAAAACTCAATCTTATGTTAAGTAAATTTATTTACAGGTTTTTGGCTGTTGCTTTGCTTGCGCTTGTTACGCAGGTAGGTATTAGTCAAAATTATGTAGGTTCAGATGCTGCAGAAGTTATCCTAACTCAAGAGATAGCAGATGTTGAAGCTGAACTAGAAGCTGAGCCAGCGTATACTGGGTCGTTTCAATTTCAAGGCGATAAGAGTAATGAAAGAATCAGTTTATTGCTTATGAGAGCAGTAAAAGAGGAAATCGCTACTAATAAAGCTGTGAAATCAGTAATGGATGCGTGGTACCAAAAGGCCAACACGGAATCTGTTTCTGAAAGAAAAACCAAATTGCTTTTAGCTTTAGACAAAGTTAAAGAACTATTATCTTAAAAATTAAAACCAAAACTCAATCTCATGAAAATTAGATTATTGACATTGCTTTTTGCCCTTGCGGCGCCTATGTTGGTATTCGGTCAAACGATTTCAGGTACAGGTGGACCAACGTCCCCAGCAGGTACCACTAGTGGAGTCGTTGAATATACTGCGACAGCAACTGGTATTGCAGGCTCTACTCTAGCGGGTGGCGTTTGTACAAATACAGGAGTTACTATTGCAGATTTAGCCGTACCACCAGTATTAGGATATAATACGGAGATTACGAATATTACATTATTTGATGTACAGCACACTTGGGCTTCGGATCTTGATCTTAGACTTATCTCTCCAAATGGCGTTATTTTGACGTTTAATTTGGATAATGGTGGTTCTACTGGTCTTGATGTAGCTAGTGATATGTGTTTCGACCTTACAGCTGCTAATTGCGCTGATTCTTGGACGTCATCAACTAGTGCTGCTCAACCAGAAAACTGTTTACAGTTTGAAACAAGTGAAAATAACTGTGGACCTCTAGAAACTCCTTTCAATTTTGTATGTGGAACAAACACTGCAATTTTTGATGGAGCTGAAGTAAATGGTACATGGACATTGGAAGTTACAGATGATGCTGGAGGAGACTTAGGATCATTTGCTAGTTTCTCAATCACATTTGGACCTCTTGCTGCTATTCCAACGGAAGATGCAATGGGTGTACCAGTAGACCTTTTGGCTTGCTGCGTAGATATCTGTGAATTAACTGGTCAAGTTGATTGGACTGTTGCTCTAGAAGCTGGAGAATGCGAAGAAGCTGTATTCTACGAAGCTCCTGGAATCGGTGGCGGACCTTCTTGTAAGTTTTGTTCTGAGGGAGGACCTGAGATCTCAACTGCATTGACTGCAGATACTGAAGAAACTTTGGATGCTGATGGTTACCCAGAATTTATACTTATACCAGAAAACACTGGTAACGGTATCAGTTCTTATACTATTACTGCTGTTGACGCAACTATCATTACTTTTGATTATGAATTTTCTGGTTCTACATTCTGGGATCCTTATGTGATTACTGGACCTTCTGGTACACTTGCTAGTGGATTCCCACTTTCTGGAACGATTACTGAAATTCTTCAAACTGGTGAAAGTGTAGTAGCTGCTGTAAACTCAGGAGATGCTGTTACTGATAATTCATCACTTGAATTATCAAACTTCGAATTTGTTAATGCTGCTGGATACCCATGTTACGAACTTCAATTAGTAAGTGGACCTGAAAGCGGAGATTACCTACCAGCTGGAACTTATCCAGTACAATGGCAAGGAGTACCTAATATTTTAGTAGGAACAGATGTAGTTGCAGATCCTGCAAATGCGATCTTCTTTACTCAAAATCTTAATGTATTGCCATACAGTGGTCCTATTTCAAACGCTTTAGCTTGTAATGATCACGTAAATATTTCTGCTGATGAGAATTGTACCATCACCATCGGTGCTGATATGTTCTTAGAAGGAGGACCATACGGATGTTATGATGACTATGAAGTTAACATTTGGATTTATGGTAACGAAGCAAATCAGACTGGAAATGTAAATGGTGCTACTATTGACTTCGGTGACTTATTAGGTGAGCACACTTATGAAGTAACTGATCCTAATACAGGTAACTCTTGTTGGGGAACTTTCTTAGTTGAAGATAAATTAGCTCCAGTATTAAACTGTAGTGATTATACAATCAACTGTACAGAAGGAACTATTGACTTCCCAGTTGTAGAAGATGTATCAGTTGTAACTATTGTAGAAGACGTATCTAACAATGGCGCTAACTCATACTCAGTAACTGTACCTTATAATGTTACAATTACTGACTTAAACGTTATTTTCTCAGGAGAAATTACTGGATCTCAATTCGGTTGGGGTGCAACTATTACTTCTCCAAACGGTGTAGAACTTTCATTATGGCCAAACGGTATTGGTGGATGTGGAGTAGGTATCGACTTTATTGCTGATGAGCAAGCTATGGGCGGATTGACATGTGTTCAATTCCAGAATGGTGAGCCTTCTTCAGTAATCAACTTGTTTACTAATTTCGGATTCCCTTATACTCCTCTTTCAGCTGTAAATGGTGCAATGTCAGGTGGTACTTGGACATTGAACATGACTGGAGACTTTGACATTTTTGAAGCTGCACTTCAATTCAACAATGGTACTTGTCTATTAGAGCCAGGTGTTGTTGATCAAGATGCTTGTGGAAATACTTCATACACATTCTCTGACAGCGAAGTTGACAATGGATGTGCAGGAAGTACAATTACAAGAACATGGTTCGCTACAGATGCTTCAGGAAATACTTCTGACGGATGTGTACAAACTATTACTGTAACTAACATTGGAATTGCTGATATTTTATTGCCACCAGCTCTTATTGAGTTGCCATGTGGAAATGGAACATCTCCTGATGATATCGTTGCTTACTTTGACAATCCTTTAACTACAGATATTCCTTTAGGACCATTCTGTAACTTGGATGTAATTGAAAGAAACGAAGGTCACGCTTTCGGATACCCACACTACTTACAGAGAGGATGTGATGGTGGAAAACACCCACAAATCGTTGATAATAGCGTTTGTAACATTTATGCTACATATGCTGATCAAGAGATTCCTGCTTGTGGAGTTGGATGTGACGGTAACGTAAAAGTTATCAGAACTTGGACTTTACTTGACTGGTGTACTAACGAAACTGTACCATATACACAATTGATCAAAGCTGTTGATAACAACGGACCTACATTTATCGTAAAAGATGTTACTGTTAGCACTGACCCATGGGGATGTGAAGCTAATATCGATATCCCACAACCATGGGAATTACATGATGATTGTACTGATGATGTTACATATACTGTTTCAGGACCTGCTGGTGTTATCATCGTAGGAGATGCTGTAAATGGTTACACTGCTTTAGGTGCTCCAAAAGGAGTTCATACTTTCACTTACACTGCTGCTGATTGTTGTGGTAATGTTACTTCAGTAGATGCTTCATTTACTGTTGTTGACGGAACTCCTCCAGTTGCTGTTGCTAAGCAAAATATCGTAATCAGCTTAACTAGTTCTGGAACAAGTAACACTGGTTTAGCTAAATTATATGCTGAGTCAGTTGATAACGGTTCACACGACGGTTGTACTGGTGTCAAACTAGAAGTTAGAAGAGATGAAGATAACTGTGATATAAGAGGAAATGCTACTTATAATGCAGATGGTCACCCACAAGATGGAAGTCCAAATCCAAATTCTCCAAGCTATGACCCAGATGGTGGTGCTTATGTTAAGTTCTGTTGTGATGATATCACAAACTCTGTAGTTGACGTAAACGGTGATGGTGAAAACGATCCAGGATATGTTAAAGTATGGTTGAGAGTATGGGATGATGGAGATATGGATGGTATCTACGGTACTGCTGGAGATAACTACAATGAAACTTGGACTTTCGTGAAAGTTGAAGATAAATTGGCTCCTGCTATCGTTTGTCCTCCAGACGTAACACTTACTTGTGATATGGATTATACTGATCTTAATATGACAGGAAGTGCGAATGGATATGCTTCATGTGGAGGTATTGGTGTTGAATATAATGACATCATTATCAACCTTAACTCATGTAACGAAGGATTCGTAAGAAGAAGATGGAACATTGTTGGAAGATCAGATATTTTCTGTGACCAAACAATTACATTGGAAGACTTGGATGCTCCAGTAAACGTAAGTTTCTCACAAGTTGGAGACTTTACTGCAGCTAACTGTCCTGATATGATTGCACTAGGACAACCTACATGGGTTGCTGGTCCTTGTGATGTACTTGGATATACTGTAGAAACTGATACATTCAGATTCGAAGATGGCGCTTGTTACAAGTTAGTTAATCACTGGACAGTGATCAACTGGTGTGACTATGAGCCAAATAACCCATTCTGGAATGGAGAAGGTCTTTGGGAACACATTCAAGTAATCAAAGTTACTGATGAAACTAAGCCAGTAATTGACGATTGTGAAGATAAAATGTTCGCAATAAATGATCACTCTGATAGTGACGGAGATGGTGTTGTTTGTGAAGCTAAAATTACTTTGACGAATTCAGCAATGGATCCAGGAAGTGATAACTGTCCTACAGGATGGTTGAAGTGGCAAGTATTTGTTGACCTTTGGGGAGACGGTACTGATGACTTAGAATACAGTTCATTCTTACCTACTTTTGATAATCTATTCAATGATACAAACGGTAACGGTATTGGAGATATATATGTATCACCTACTTCAAATGGTGAAACTATTTCAATTCCTCTTCCAGACATCGCAGGTAGCATGAGTAACCACAAAGTAAGATGGAAAGTAACTGATGGATGTAACAATGTAACTACATGTGACTACGAATTCATGGTTGTTGATAAAAAAGCTCCTACACCTTACTGTGTAAGTTTGAGTACTGCTGTTATGGACATGGGTCCTGATGGTGAGCCTGGTGTTGAACTATGGGCTGAAGACTTTAACGTAGGTTCTTTCGACAACTGTACTGCTCAAGAAAACTTACTATACTCTTTCAGTGGTACTGATTACGTACCTAACAGAACATTCACTTGTGATGACGTAGCGAATTCACCAGTTGAGGTTCAAATGTATGTTTGGGATGAGAAAGGAAATAACGATTTCTGTACTGTATTCTTAACAATTGTTGATAATCAAGGACTTTGTCCTGATGGTAGTAAGCCAGATGTTGCGGGTGATATAGCTACAGCTATTGGAACTCCAGTTAATGATGTAGAAGTTACATTAGAAGCTAATATAGTTGAGTATCCTAAGGCTGCTATGACTAACGACGCTGGACACTATGCATTTAACAACAACGTTACAAGCATGGATTATGAGATCACTGCAAGCAAAGATGTTGATTACTTGAATGGAGTATCTACATTAGACCTTGTTAAGATCCAGAGACATATTCTTGGATTAGAATCATTAGATTCACCATACAAATTGATTGCTGCAGATGTAAATGCTGATGATCAAGTTAAAGCAAGTGACCTTACTCAATTGAGAAAGTTGATCTTGGGTGTAATCACTGATCTTCCAACGAATACTTCTTGGAGATTCGTTGACGGAGCTCAAGCATTGAATATGGATAGTGATTTGGCTGATGTAGACTATGTTGTTAATATCAACAATCTACAAACTGATCAGATGACTAATGATATGGTTGCTGTAAAAGTAGGTGATGTTACAGATAATGCTGTTGCTAGCCTTGCTAACGAAACAATCGAAGTTAGATCTAACAAAGTAATTACTCTTTCTATAGCAGAGCAAGCAGTTGTTGCTGGCGAAACTGTAGAAGTTGCATTTACTTCAGAAGATTTTGCGAATGTATTCGGATACCAGTTCACTATGGAGCTTAACGGACTTGAGTTCGCTGGCGTACAGAGTGGAGTAGTAACAATGGCTGATGGTAACGTTGGAGTTTTATCTAACAATATCGTAACAGTAAGTTACAGTAATACTGAAGCTAGAACTGCAGGTAATGCAGAGGCTGTATTTACTGCAACGTTTGTAGCTACACAAAATGGTAACTTAAGCAACATGATTGATGTAACATCTAAAGTGACTCCTGCTGAAGCATATGTAGGACAATCATTAGAAATCAGAGACGTAGTAATCGAAACTAGAGATGCGAACATTACTACTGAAGCTACTGAATTGTTCCAGAATGAACCAAACCCATTCAGAACACAAACTGTAGTAGGATTCAATCTTGCTGAAGCTGCAAGTGCAACAATCACTGTATTTGATGTAACTGGAAAAGTTATCGTTAGAAATACTATCAACGGAGTTAAAGGATACAACACTGTAAACTTTAATGCTAATGAATTAGGAACTAGCGGTGTACTTTACTACACATTAGAAAGCGGTGAGTTCACAGCTACTAAGAAAATGATCATCATTGAATAATGATATCATAAAATAAACTCGAAACTGAGTTAAGTTTAAATCGGTTTTTGGGATGGCCTCTCTTCATTTATTGAAGGGGGGCTTTTTTATTTAAAGTCTATTTTGAAACAGTTATTCATTTCTTATTAAATTATTATAGATATATAATAAAGAAGTTAAGAACTGGACGTTGTTGTTTGATTCTCATATAGGAGTATTACCTACTTGTTGTTGGCTCAAATCAACCCCTTAATAGGTTTGATTTATTAGTTTACATGGTCTCATTTTATGTTTGTTGGTTAAGACGACTTATACCATTAAGGTCTTATATATGCACTGAACGCTTGATATGAGAGATTATATTTTTGAAAGTAAGATTTGGTTATAGTAGAGTGATTTTATTGTTGAAAACGGAGACGACCAATACCAATAAGTGATATACTTCATTTTAAGGCACCACCTAAAGGTCATTTAATTAAATATTTATGGGAAGAGTGGGGTGATGCTACAGCTTTGTATGACGCTCATAATAATTCCATGTTTAATTTGATATTTAGAGACTTTCACTTGAACATAAACACCACAGAGGTCGATGTTTTCCTAGTAAATGGTTGAGGGATTAACTAGCTATCTATCTTTTTAAAGTGGTTCGCTGCAAAGAAAAAAAATATTTTTTCAAAATTACATATTAAAAAATTTTGTTATTTGTAATTAGTAAATATCTTTGTATTGTCTTTTCATGTAAATGAAATAGATTCCAACCAATTTAATGATAGTATTACCTACCTAAGGCGTTCGCCTTTTACCAACCATTTTATATATTGATAATAGATCCGTTGTGTGGATATAGTATATCCGTACATCACTTATTTAGAAATTTATTAATCACAAATATTTGGGATTGTAAAGTTTGATTTGAAGACTTTATCCCCCAAACAGTAAAATTTTTAATTTAAAAACGGATCTCATGAAGAAAACGAATTTTACGTTTCTCAAAAAACAAACTCAAAAGTTGATGTTACTTTGTAGTTTGTTTTTGTTGACTAGTGTACAATATTCATATAGTCAATGTTCTTTAGCCTGCAACGGTACAACCAACATATCACTTGATGATGCTTCTTGCGAAGCATTAATTACAGTTAGTATGATTGCGGATACTTCAGGTTGTGTTGGTGGTGATTTTGAAGTCACTGTCAATGATGCTTTAGGAAATGCAATTCCTGGAGCTTTAATTACATCAGCTTATGTCGGTCAAACTTTAGAAGTAATTGTTACTGATCTCAACACAAATAATTCTTGTTGGGGAAATATAGTAATCGAAGATAAGCTTCCACCTACCATTACTTGTCCAGATCCTACTGGTCCAGTGTATTGCTATACTGTAGATGATTATCAGCCAGTTGCGGATGATAATTGTGGTGTAGCAGAGGTGATTCTTATTGATTCTACCGAAACAATCAATGATTGTTCTAGTGGATTTAGTGATGAAGTTATCAAAGTTATCACAAAGACGTATATCGCAGTAGATGAGCAAGGTCTTGAATCTGCGCCATGTACTGTTGAGATGGAAGTATTAAGAATTCCAAGTTTAAGTGATATTGACGGTCCAGCAAGTTTACTTTGGGTAGATGATACAGCACTTGAATGTGATGCTGATTTCCCATTAAATGCAGATGGATTTCCTTCACCAATAGAAGTAGATGGTGTTGCAGGTACAGGTGTTCCAGTTTTGGATGGAGTTGACTTGTATCCTAACCCATATTCAATTTGTAATTTATTAGTTACATATACTGATGTGGAATTATTTCCTGGAGGATGTGTCACTAAGATAATGAGAACTTGGAAGGTTATTGAATGGTCATGCAGTAACCCACAAAGAACATATGATTACATACAGATGATAGAAATTGTAGATAATGATGGTCCGGATATGATTTGTCCTGACGATATTACTGCAAGCACAAATACACACTACTGTGAGGCAACAGTTTTATTACCTCCGGCACAAATTACAGATAATTGTAGTGATGACATCACTGTAAACATAACTTATCAAGGAGGACCATTGATGAATACAAATGGTGGTCTTGCAAACTTGGATGTAGGAACAAACATTGTAACGTATACTGCGTATGATGGATGCGGTAATTCATCTCAATGTGATGTAGAAGTTTATGTAGCTGATTTGACACCACCTGTAACGGTTTGTGATCAATTTACTACTGTAGCCTTGACATCTGATGGATATGCATGGGTTCATGCTTCTGTTTTTGATGATGGAAGTTACGATGAATGCGAATTGGCATCACTTACAGTGAAAAGAATGGATGATGGTGTTCCATGTGATAATGTTGACGATGATATTTTTGACGAATATGTACGTTTCTGTTGTGTAGACCAAGGAGAAGACGTAATGGTTATTTTGAGAGCTACAGATGCTGCAGGTAACGTTAATGATTGTATGGTGAGTGTTACTGTACAAGATAAGCTTGCTCCAACAATTCTTTGTCCAGCAGATTTAACAGTAAACTGTGATTTCGCTTATGATGAAGAAAACTTGAATCAATTCTTTGGAGAGCCAACAGTTATTGATAATTGTACAAATCCAGTAGTTACTGATGTACTAACTGGTACTTTGAATCAATGTAATATTGGAACATTAACAAGAACGATATCAGTAGGAGAGGAAGGAACTTCTAATTTTGCTAGCTGTGTTCAATTTATTACGTTTACTCCACTAGATCCATTTAACGAATTTGGTGACGATATCGATTGGCCAGATGATGTGTTGATGGAAGGATGTTCTGATCCTACCAGTCCAGATTTCTTGCCAGAAAATTTACCAGTAGATTCTCAATTCCCTACGTTTACAGAGGGTGCATGTGATCTAGTAGGTGCAAATTATGACGATCAGGTTTTCCCATTCAATAATAATGAGGGAGATGCATGTTTCAAAATTATAAGAACGTGGACAGTTATCGATTGGTGTCAATTTGAGTCAGGTTCTACGGGTACAACTTACCCTGAATGGACATATATTCAAATTATAAAAATCAATGATCCTATTGGACCAGAAATTACAAGTAGCTGTGAAAGAGTTTCAGCTTGTACATATGACAGTGATTGTTTAGACGGTTCAATTGAATTAACAGCTAGTGCTACAGACAACTGTACTGAATTACTTAAATGGACATACATGATTGATGCTAACAATGATGGCTCTTTCGAACCAGGTCTCACACAAACTGGAGTAGGAAATTCAATAGATGCTAGCGGTGTATATCCAATAGGGTCACACAGAGTACTATATACATTTGAGGATAAATGTGGAAATGTAGTTTCTTGTGAGCAATTATTTGATATCGTTAATTGTAAAGCTCCAACACCTTATTGCTTGAATGGATTGGCAGTTGATTTGATGCCAATTGATGAAGATGGTGACGGAACAATTGACGGAGGAATGGTAGAGCTATGGGCTACAGATTTTGATGCTGGAAGTTCTCATCCTTGTGGATACCAAGTATATATATCATTTGATCCAGTATTCTTTTCTGAAACAGGTAATACAACATTGCCAAATGGATTAAAGATTGAAGTAAATAATGGTAGAGAATTTACATGTGAGAATTTAGGTGACCAAAGTGTAGATATTTATGCTGCAATTGTTACTCCACAAGATTCTATTATACAAGCATTTTGTACAACATTTGTTAATGTTCAGGATAATAACGGAGCTTGTACTGATATGAAAGCAGAGATACAAGGTGGAATTACTACAGTATCAAATAATAATTTGGTTGATGCAGAGGTAGAATTGATCGGAAGTGAATTGGCTATCGTTATGACAGATGACGAAGGACATTACGCATTCCCTTCTATGCCTTACGGCGGACAATATGCAGTAAGTCCAGTAAAGAATGATGATTATATGAATGGTGTATCTACACTTGATTTAGTTATGATTCAAAGACATATTCTTGGAATTGAGGAATTAGATTCACCTTACAAGGTTGTAGCTGCAGATATCAATAAAGATGAAAAAATTGCTTCTTCTGATTTATTACAGTTGAGAAAATTAATCTTAGGTACAATTTCTGAATTCCCAGATAATGGATCATGGAGATTTATTGATGCTGCATTTGAATTTGCTGACCCTACAGACGTATTTGCTACTCCTTTGCCAGAAGATTATAACATTGCAACATTGAATTCTGACATGACAATTGACTTTATTGCAGTGAAAGTTGGAGATGTAACTGACAATGCAATAACTAATTTAGCGGAGGAAAAGACAGCACCAAGATCAAATAATACTATGGAGTTAGTTGTTGATAATCAGTCATTTGAGTCAGGAGAGTTGGTGAGTGTGCCACTTAAGTTGAACAATGAAATTACCTCTACAGGGATGCAGTTTACCATTGAATTAAGTAACAATCTTGAGTTTATTGGATTGACTTCTCGATCAATTGATGTAGACGATTACAATGTAGGATTCAGTAGATTATCTGATGGAATTCTTACTGTAAGTTGGAATAACCCATCAGGAGTATCATTAAGTGCAGATGACGTACTATTTGAGCTTAATTTCACCTCTGTTGCTTCTGGCGATATCGCTGATGGTATGAATATTAATTCTAAAGCAATTAATGCGGAGGTATATAATGACGATCTTCAAACATATGCAATTGACTTTGTAGTGGATGGAAGAGAGATTAGCGACGTAGAATTTGCTCTACATCAAAACTCTCCTAACCCGTTTGGAGAATCAACATTGATAACATTTGACTTACCAGAGTCAATTTCAGGAAACTTAACTGTTTTTGATGTAACTGGTAAAGTAATTACTAGAATTCAAAGAAAATTTGAAAAAGGATATAATCAGATTACTCTAGACAGGACTCAATTAAGAGCTTCAGGAGTAATGTACTATCAACTTGAGGCAGGAGAGTACTTCGCTTCTAAGAAAATGATAATGATTGATTAAGATACAGAGTAGATAAATTCTACTAAGAATTTACTGTTTTTGGGATGGGACCCTCCTTCATGAAGTTGAAGGGGGTCTTTTTTTTTATTTAATCCCCATTCCAGTGAACTTCAATATTGCCTTTTTGATTAGTATTAATTGTTAGGTATATATACCTTTGTGGAATAATAGAAATGAGTAGAATAATAGGTTTAGATTTTGGTATTAAAAAGTGTGGAGTTGCAGCAACGGATAATTTGCAGCTTATTGTCACTCCATTGGATACAATAGAAACAAAAAATATTTATCTATTTTTTGAAAAGTACATGAAAGAGGAAGATGTACAAAAGCTTGTTGTGGGTTTGCCAAAACACAAAGATGGAAACTTTACCTATTTGAAAAAGGATATTGATATTTTTGTCTCGAACATTCAAAAGAAGTATCCTGATTTAGAAATTGACTTTGAAGATGAGGGTTTTACTTCCATGGAAGCAAAAGAGATCATCTTGAGAAGTGGGATTAGAAAGTCAAAAAGAAGAGACAAGACCTTGGTAGATAGAATAAGTGCGGTATTGATATTACAGAGGTATCTTGGTCATTATTAAAAGAAAATAAATTGATGTAGAATGATATTACCGGTATATGCATACGGACAACCTGTTTTAAAAAGAAAGGCCCAAGAGATAGATAAAGACTTTGGGGGCTTGGAAGATTTAATAGAAGACATGTGGGAAACCATGTATCATGCCTCTGGAGTAGGTTTAGCAGCCCCACAAATAGGACTTAGTATACGAATGTTTTTAGTGGATACGATTCAAGCTATGGATGAAGGAGATGAGGATAAAGGGATCAAGAAAGTATTTATAAATGCTGAAATGATTGAAGAACAAGGTGATTTTTGGGCCTATGAAGAAGGATGCCTGAGTATTCCAAATATTAAGGCAGATGTGGAGAGAAAGAAAAGTATTAAGATCAAATATTTTGACGAGCATTTTAATGAATTCATTGAAGAATACGATGGAATAAATGCGCGAGTAATCCAACATGAATATGATCATATTGAAGGAAAACTTTTTACTGAAAAGCTAAAGCCCTTGAAGAAAAAAATGATCAATCGGAAGCTGGAACAGATCAAGAAGGGAAAAGTGAAAGCGGATTATAGGCTGCGATTTGTAAGCTAAGGTTATTTTCTACCGAAATCAGCAGGAATTTCTCCCCAATTTTTGGTATCCCATTTCAATATAGTATTGGTATAAGTATTTTCATTCAACCATTTAATCGCCCGGTCCATTAGGTCAAATAAAACGGCATTTCGAGCATTTTTTTTAAGTGTTGTTTTAACTTTTTTATTTTTGACCCAAGCCATTGCTGTTCTTGAGTCCGTATAAATAATGGTGTTATTATTTAGTTTTTTGAATAATGCTAGTGCATGAACTAAAGCTAGAAATTCACCAATATTATTTGTGCCATCTTTATATGGGCCTTGATAGAATATTTCTTCCTTGGTTCCCGTATGTACTCCTCTATATTCCATTATGCCAGGATTTCCACTACAAGCCGCATCAACAGATACACTTTGTTTAATGATTCCTTTATGGCTTCCTGAATTTGATTGTTTCTTTTTTGTTGAATTCCCTATGTGCTTTTTGTAAGGTTCAGAAAGCGCTTCTTCCGCTTCCGCTTCGGTCTTAAAACTTTTGTACTTGGCACCTGGAAAGTTTTTTATTTGCATTTGACATGTTTGCCATGAATCATAAACTCCAGGTCTATGTCCTGCCCATACCGCATAATATTTTTTACTTTTGCCCAAATTTTATAGTTTTTTAAGTTCGATTTTAGCTGAATATCAAATTAAACATAAAGTAAACACAAAATTTTTAGATGATAATAGATTCTCATGCACATATATACCTTCCTGAATTTGAAGAAGATTTAGATGCGATCATAGAAAAAGCTAAAAACCATGGAGTTCACCAAATTTATATGCCCAACATTGACTCCAGTACAATTCATCAAATGCATGCAGTGGAGAAAAAATTCCCTCAATGTAAATCAATGATGGGCTTGCATCCATGTTATGTAAAAGAAAATTATAAAGAAGAATTGAATACGATAGAATCTCATCTTCAAAAGCGAGATTATGCAGCTGTAGGTGAAATAGGGATTGATCTTTATTGGGATAAAACCTTTGTAAAAGAACAAGAATTTGCTTTTTCGTATCAAATAGGGCTTGCAAAAGAACATAACCTTTCATTTATTATTCATTCTAGAGATTCACTTGATAGGACGATTCAGATGGTAGCCGATCGTCAGGACGGATCATTAAATGGAATATTTCATTGTTTTAATGGAACGGTAGATCAAGGAAAGAAAATAATTGATTTGGGATTTTATTTAGGGATTGGAGGAGTAGTGACCTATAAAAATGCTGGTGTAGATAAAGTTGTTGCACAATTGCCTTTGTCCTCTATGGTTTTGGAAACAGATTCGCCCTACCTTTCTCCAGGTCCGAAAAGAATAAAACGTAATGAACCAAGTAGATTATCTTTAGTAATTGATAAAATGGAAGTGTTGTTAGACGAGGATAGAGAAACTATTGAAAGAATAACAAGTCAGAATTGTAAAAAAATATTTTTTTATTAGAAATTGAAATTGATTGGGAGCGCTACACGCCAAAGATTAAATTTTGAGAATCTTCATGACAGAATGGCTTAGTTTTAATGAAATCGAAGAAAGTCGTCATAAATTATTAAAATAATGTGCGTTTCTTTTTGAAATAAGGTTGGTTTTTCCATTTTTGCAGGTACTTAGTGGGAGAGTTGGCCGAGTGGCTTAAGGCGCACGCTTGGAAAGCGTGTATACTCCAAAAGGGTATCAAGGGTTCGAATCCCTTACTCTCCGCAAAAAAAATGCGATGTCAGTGCACTACTTCATATAATATTTATAAATTTAGTGTTTCATTGTAATGTTAATTTAAATATACTAACAGAAAATTATTCAAATCATGCGAAAGTTATTTGTACTCTTTGGAGTGTTTGTGTTTGCCTCTTTCTTCGGGGCGATTGATGTACTTGCCCAAGAAGCTGCTGAGCCAGCTTCAGGTTTTCAAGGTTTAAAGGAAAAATTTATTGAGGGAGATTGGTTCTTCATGAGTTTCGTTCTTATCTGTCTTATCTTGGGACTTGCATTTTGTATCGAAAGAATTATTACTTTAAATATTGCTACAACGAATACAGATAAGTTGTTATCCAAAGTTGATGAAAGACTTGCTGATAATGATTTGGAAGGTGCGATGGAAACATTAAGATCTACACCTGGTCCAACAGCAAGTGTGCTTTTAGAAGGATTAAAAAATGCAAAAAATGGTCCATCTGCAGTAGAAAAAGCTATTGTATCAAATGGTTCAGTTCAAATGGGTCTTTTAGAAAAAGGATTGGTTTGGATTTCATTGTTCATCGCGATTGCACCAATGCTTGGATTTATGGGTACGGTAATCGGTATGATTGAGGCCTTTAATAGAATTGAAGCAGTAGGTGATCTTTCTCCTTCAGTAGTTGCAGGAGGTATCAAGGTAGCACTTTTGACTACAGTATTTGGTCTTATCGTTGCTATTATATTACAGATACTTTATAACTATATCGTTTCTAAAATTGATGGAATTGTCAATAAAATGGAAGATGCAACGATTGGATTCGTTGATATATTAGATAGAAATGGTCGTTTGGGACAATCTTAATAATCATAAAAGACATTTATTATGTATAAATTTTTAACTAAAAACGGTCAGACAATGGCTTTGGGTTTAGGTGTCTTGGTGATTGCGATCTTTCTTATCAGTATCTTTATGGGATTTTCTGATATGGGATACAATATGTCAACTGACCTAAACAAGCTTTCTGACGCAGAGCAAGCTGATATTGGCTTTTTTGATGCAGGTATAAAACTTACCGTATTCATGATTGCTATTTCATTTTTGCTAGCATTTGTAGTTTTTGGAATATTTGATTTAATTAAGTTTCCAAAAAACGCTATTAAATTCGCTATCGGAGCACTAGGATTAGCAATTGTTTTTTACGCATTGTATGCAACTTCTTCATTTGATACTGGTGGAAGGTTAACCAAATTGAATGATGATTTTGCCATTACTCCTGCAATCAGTAAATTCATTTCTGGAGGTATTAAAACAACACTTGGTTTATTAGGATTTTCAGTATTTGCTGTGATTGTTGGTGAATTGTGGGCCCTTTTTAAATAAATAACTATGGGAAAGACATCATCTAGAGATAGAATGAAGAATGAGATCAATGCAGGATCTATGGCAGACATAGCATTCCTTCTATTGATTTTCTTTTTGGTTACTACTACAATCGCTGAGGATAAAGGGGTATTGGTAAAATTACCACCTTGGTCCAATGAACCACCAGAAAATCTTAAAATGAATACGCGTAATGTGTATTCTGTACTGGTGAATGCAGACAATCAACTTCTAGTAAGAGGAGAACCTATGAGAGTAGAGGATTTGAAAAATAATACTAAACTCTTTATAAGTAACCCTCGAAAAGAACAAGATAAAGCCGAAGATCCTAGAAAAGCTATTATTTCATTAAAAAATGATAGAGGGACGAAGTATAAAACCTTCTTAACTGTATATAATGAACTGAAAGCTGCATATACTGAATTGAGGAATGAAGAAGCAGAACGTAGATATGGAAAGCTTTATGATCGATTAACAAAGGATCAAAGAGCAGCTATTAGAGCTCAGATACCTTTAGTTATTTCTGAGGCTGAACCTACCAGTTTTGGTGACGAGGAATAATTATTTTATAATTTATTAAATAAATACAATGGGAAGATTTGAAAAGAAAAGAGGTAAAGCATCCCCAGAGGTGTCCACTGCTTCTTTACCCGATATCATATTCATGCTATTGTTTTTCTTTATGGTTGTTACCGTGTTAAGAGATGCCGAATTGAAGGTAACTATTAACACTCCAGAGGCAACTGAATTGACTAAGCTAGAGAAAAAGTCATTGGTGAATCACCTTTTGATAGGAAAGCCTATTATTAAATATCAAGCAACGTATGGAACAAAACCAAGACTCCAACTAGGAGATAAGTTTGCTAATATAAATGAAATTCCTCTTTTCCTGGAAAAGCATAAAGCGACTTTACCTGAAAATCAACGTCAAGGAATCACAAGTTCTTTGAAAATTGATGGAGATGTAACAATGGGTATTGTAGCTGATGTAAAAACAGCACTTAGAAAAGCAAATCAATTAAAGGTGAATTATTCTGCTGGAAAAAGAGCACAATAGTTTATTACTTTAGATATGATAAAAAAAGAGGAAGTCTCGTAACGAGGTTTCCTCTTTTTTATTTACAATAAAACGTCGTCTTGAATTAAATTTCAAGCTGGTATGTTGACCAAATTGTTATTTGGAAGTTAGTCTTCTTAAACTACTTTTAGGACAGTCTTTTTTACTTACTTCGAATTTATTATCTTAATCTATCACTGCTTCGTACAAGCTTATCATCCTTCTTGATAAATCGTATGGCTAAGATTGTTGTGATTAAAGCCAAAATAGGAAGGTAGATTCCTAGACCATCGTCAATGATCAAATCTGAAGCCATCTTGCTGTACTGAGTAAATAGTAAAAGTCCTGCAACAAGAGGAAGTAAAATGCATAAAACAATGATGAGGTATCCAAGCCTCAATTGTAAATCTCGATTTCGATAATTGAAAATATTAAAAAGAGCAAGTGCTCCTCCTAATCCAGCAAGGCCTATCAAAATAGGATTGTCTGTAATAGAGTAGGCTTGGTCTGCAAAAATTCCACTTTCCACTTTATTGCTAGTTGCAAAACTTACTGTGAAAAGTAAAAAGAAAGCAGCTCCTGATACTAGAAGAAATATACTTTGTATTCGTTGTAACATGATTAATATTTTTAGCAAACATAATATTTAGATTTGACTATAACTAAATTGTGTAAGGTGTGATTACGATAAAAAAGAATAAGAGAATACTTTATTAACTTCGCCGTGATATATGATAAATAAAATTAAGCGACCGTTTCATCATGAAAGCAAATTTAAGTTGGTGGGAATTTGATCACTATTTGAGTAAAGTGGATTATACTATAGTTGGGGGTGGGATTGTTGGCTTAAGTACGGCTATCGAACTGAAAGAAATGTTTCCTGATACAAAAATATTGATAGTTGATAAAAAAACTTTACCTATTGGTGCTTCTACCAAAAATGCAGGTTTTGCTTGTTTTGGTTCAATTAGTGAAATTGTGGATGATCTTGACAAATATGGTGAAGAAGTCTGTAGGAAATTGATAAAATTGAGATGGGAGGGTTTATCTATTTTGAAGTCAAGGATTCCACACGTGAAAATGAGATATAGGGACCAACCTGGTGCAGAGGTTTTTATTTCTAAGGGAGAAGCGGAAGCGTTTGTTGAAAAAATTGGTGTAGTAAATGATTTAGTAGCAGATATAGTACATGCGGATCAATGTTTTAATGTGGAAAATGGAAAGTTTGGTGTTCAAATCAACAATTCTCTGGAAGGATCATTAAACCCACAAATGATGATGAAAGAGTTGGAATTAATTGCAAGAAATGCTGGAGTTCTTTTTTTGAATGGTGTAGATGTCTTTAAAATTGATCGTGTTAATAAAACTCTAGAAACCAATTTAGGGAAAATGTGTTTTCAAAATCTTATAGTTTGTACAAATGGATTTTCTAGGAAATTGTTACCGCATATAGATATACATCCAGCTCGCAACCAAGTCTTTATTACCAATAGAGTTGAAAATTTTAATCTTGAGCATTGTTATCATATGAATAAAGGGTTTGTTTATTTCAGAGAGTACAATGGACGACTACTAATTGGTGGAGGTAGGGATTTGGACTTGGTAGGAGAAACTACCTCAATGTTTGGAACTACAGAACGCATTATTAATTACTTGAAAGATATTGTATCTAATCATATATTACAGGGAGTAGATTATGAGATTACACAACAATGGAGTGGGATTCTTGGTGTAGGAAAATCAAAAATGCCAGTGGTGAAGAAAATTGAAGATGATATAGTTGTGGCTATACGAATGGGAGGAATGGGAGTTGCTGTTGGTAGTATTATTGGGAAAATTACAGCTGCTGAAATTTCTTCCTCTGACAACAGTGCTCATCAATTATACGTTAGTTAGAGTAATGAACGGATATCGTTATATATTATTTTTTACAGTATTGCTCTTTGCAATAAATATGAATGCTCAGATTGAGCCTTCACCTGATAATAGTACTACTTCAAATCAAGATACAACTAAAGCATCTTTCTTATATGTAGATCGTGCAGATCGTCAATTGATTGATGCCTCAGAAGAAGAAGAGAAACTGTATTTATGGGGGAGTGTGCGTTTAACACATGATAGTATATTCATGTTTTGTGACAGTGCGGTTATGGTAAATAAAGATCTCAGAGCAAAAGGTAATATTTCTATAATAAAGAATGATAGTATTAAAATATTCTCAGATTCGCTTCTCTACCTAGGGGATTCATTAATGGCATATTTTGTTGGGAATGTTGTTTTAGAAAAAGGAAATCAGCAGTTATACACTAGTTTTTTACAATATGATTTGGAGAAGGATTGGGCTATTTATACAGATACAGCTCTATTGGTTTCAACAAATATGCAAGTAAAGAGTAAACGTGGGATTTATCATGTAGATGAACAATACATCAATTTTTATGAAAAAGTGACCATTGAAGGAGATGATTTTGATCTTTTGTCAGATTCCCTACGGTATTATACTGAATTGGATCGAGCAGATTTTTTATCACCGACCATAATAAATCAAGGTGACAAAACGATCTATTCGGAAGGTGGATATTACGATATCGATGATAAAAAGTCTTTATTTTTTGGCAATGCCCAGTTTAAGGAAGGAGATAACATTTCTACTGCGGACACCATTAAGAACGACGACAATTCTGAACGTATTGAATTAATTGGAAACGCTAATTATATCTCATTGGAAGAGGAGGGTAGGGGTGACACCATAATATATAGGAAAGATATCGAAGAGTTTGAATTAATGGGCAATGCTTTTTTCAAGAACTCAGAGAATGAAGTAACTGGGGATAGAATTTTATATAGAAAGTTGACAGATGATGTGCGAGTGAAGGGAAGAAGTTTTTTGAGTAATCCACCCATGCTTATTTATGCCGATGATTTGGATTATCAAAAAGAAGCTGGTGTAGCTTTTGCAAATGGGAATGTAATATGGCAAGATACTTCTAGCAATTATGAAATAATATGTGACCATGCCAACTATATAGATTCTACAGATTATATGAAAGCGTTCAATGATCAAGGCAAACCATTGTTAAAAAATGAAGTTTCAGAAGGGGATACATTATATTTAAGTGGAGACACCCTTATTTCATATAGCAAGATTGTTGAATTAGATACGTTTCGATTTTTTTCTGCTTTTGAAAATGTTGAATTGTTGAATTCCGATCTGCAAGCAATTTCTGACTCCTTGATGTATAATGGTCAAGATAGTTTGTTTACGCTTTATGGAAATCCCTTTATGTGGTCTGATTCATCTCAATATAATGGGGATACAATTATTATTTTTATGGCAGATAATGAACTGGAGAAAGTTGATCTTATCGATAATGCATTAATATTGACTTCAGAAGATTTTCAATTTTTTGATCAAATAAAAGGAAAAAGAATTGAGGCATTTTTTGAGTCTGGTGTGATTGATAATATGGTTGTAACGGGTGGTTCAGAATCAGTATACTACATGAAAGATAGTGAAAAAGCATATTTAGGAGTGAATGAAACGAAGTGTACGAATATGAAATTTGTTTTTGAGGACGGAAATCTTACTGAAACGAGATATTACAAAGAGCCGATAAGTAAGTTGACGCCTATGTCTAAGGCAAATCACGAATCCATAAAGCTAGCAGGCTTCAATTGGAAAATAAATGATAGACCACTTAAAATTAAAGACTTATATTTTTAACTACTATGAATCATATAAAATACATTTGGTTTAGTTTCTTTTTGTGTTTACTAGGTACGACAGATGCGCAAAGTGAGTTCCAATTTTCAGCTGACAGTTTATTTAATCTTGGAAATAAAGCCTATGCATCAGAGGAGTATGACCAAGCTATTTATTTTTATGAAAAAGCAAGATTATTGGAGCCTAATAGTAAAGATATCGCTATTAACCTTCAATTGGCCAGTGAAAACTTAACTACAGATATCATTAGAATTGAACCCTTTTTCCTTTCGTCATGGTGGAGCACACTCAGTAATATGATGTTACCTGGAAGTTGGAAAATGGTATCATTAGTTTTGATGATTAGTTTATTGACATTGGTATATTTTTATAGTTTTAAAAAAATGGCTATATCAAGAAATACGTTTTATGGTCTTGTAGCAACGCTTTTAGTTTGTGTTATTTTGTCCATTCTTGCTGGAAACAGTAGATATAATAGAATATTTAATTCACCCATTGCCATTGTTTTTGGAGATGAGCAATCATTGTATATGGGCCCTGATCAAGTAAGTGAAAAAATTAAAGTTATAACAGGAGGCGATCGATTAAGGATTTTGGATGAAGTAGATTCATGGTATAAGGTTTCGGCAATGGATAGTGAACAGGGATGGATCTTAAAATCAAATGTTAAACAGATTAAGTTTTAAAAGTTTGATTGATAAGCGTGTCGATTGAAGTAAAAGTAATTTAGGTTTAGGTATTGTATTCTAATTGAAAAAGCCTATCTTTGCACTCCTAAATGAAAAAATTGAGATTATGCCTAAAATGAAAACGCACTCAAGTGCAAAGAAAAGATTCAAGATTACTGGATCTGGTAAGGTGAAAAGATTTCAAGCGTATACATCACACATGATGAGAAACAAATCTAAGAAAGCTAAAACTAGACTTAGAGGATCTACTCTTGTATCTCAAGCTGATGAAGCTAGAATTAAAAATCTACTTTGTAAGTAAACCTTAACCAAACTTTTTTAACGAGGATGAAGGAAAAGAACTATTATAAGTCCCTTCGTTGTACTAAAAACAAAAAATTATGCCTAGATCAGTAAATGCAGTAGCATCTAGAAAAAGAAGAAAGAAAATTTTAAAAGCAGCTAGAGGATACTTCGGTGCGAGAAGTAAAGTTTATACAGTTGCTAAAAATGCTGTTGAAAAAGCAATGCAATATGCTTATAGAGACAGACGAAATAAAAAGAGAACCTTCAGAAGGTTATGGATCGCTCGTATCAATGCAGCAACAAGAATGCACGATATGAATTATAGTACCTTTATGCATGGTTTGAAAAAATCTGAAATAGATTTGAATAGAAAAGTTCTTGCAGATATGGCAATGAACCATCCAGATGTGTTCAAATCAATTGTAGATAAAGTGAAATAGTAGATATTCCAAAAATCTATACAGACCCATTAATGACATTGTTGTTAATGGGTCTTTTAATTATAGGCCTTTTCTTTTATGAATAGTACAAAGCGCAGGTGCACTTATGTATCAAAGTGCTACAGATATGAATAATTATATGACAATTGTCTAAAAGTGCTTTTAAATTGGGGGTATTGCATTAGGTTTATTATATTTCTAAACACATTACTCCAAACGATGCTATATGTTGCATGAAAGTAAACCAATAATCACTCTTGTTATTCAACGCTTACTTACTGTTTTATTTTTAATATGTATATGTTGTCATTTTGCTACAGGTCAACCGTCAAATCAAATTGATAGTTTACAAACTGAAATTGAAACTACTTCTGGACTTGCCAAAAATAATGCATTATTAGAGTTGGCAAGTGTGTACAATAAGTATGATCAATATGACTCCGTTGAAGTCTATTTAAATAGGTGTATTCCACTGGCACAAGATCTAAATAATACCAAAGTATTAGCTGGGGCTTACTCTTTGCTAGGAGCAATGTATTGGAGGAAGTACAATGACAATGAAAAGGCATTAGAAGCTTATTTGCAAAGTAAGAAATACAAACAATTATCTGGGGATACCTCTGATATCTATTTAACTTATTCTGGTATAGGTACGATGCACGCTTTGGCAGGAAAGTATGAAGAGGCGTTGGAATATATGCAACGAGCTTCAACCAATGCTTTGAAGGAAAAAGATTACTCAAGAGTTATCGGACTACTTGTTAATATGTCCAATATTCAGCTCTACACAGGAAATAACAAAAAAAGAATTGAATTAATCGAGAAAGCTGTGCAGCTTTCGGAGGAATATCAACAAGATCTTTCAGATGAGATTAAGTATAATTTGAACATAAATCTGGCAGATGCATATCTAGAGGAAAACTACATTGAGAAAGGAGATAGCATTTTGGGGCCTTTAGTAAAAGAGCTTGAGACTCGAAATCTAAAGATATATCTTGGCCGGGCATATTTTGGGCTACTTAAAGTGAAATCAATGAAGAGTGAATATCAAGAGGTCATACGAGTAGCGACAAAAATATTTGGATTAGGAGAAATGACAGGCTATGACAAAATGATTGAGCTTGGAGCTTATGGCTATAGAGCAAGCGCTTATTGTAAAGCAAAGAAGTATTCCAAAGCAAATGATGATATAGAAGGTTTCAAAGCGATTCTTCCAACAGTAAATCCAAATGATCAAGTTCAATATCTGAAGTCTGTTTCTGAATTGTACCAATGTATAAATCAAGTTGATTCTTCCTATCTTTATTTTCAAAAATATACCACATTAAAGGATAGTATTTCAAATCAAGATGTAGCGAAAAGGGTTGCTGAATTGACTGAGTTATACGCAAGTGAACAGAAAGAAAACAAGATTCGATCTCTTGAGCAAATACGAGATAAACAAGAAGGCGAAATACGGAATAGAAATACACTGTTATTGCTATTATTGCTTTCAACTATTGTTTTAGGGGGATTAGTGTATGTAATTTACCAAAGAAGAAGAATAAAATCTATCAATGAAGTAAATCAATTAGAGCAAAAACTTCTTTCGCTTCAAATGAATCCACATTTTATTTTTAATTCTATCAGTTCTATTCAAAACTTTTTATATTCGAAAGAGGATTTGCCTACTGCTATCATTTATCTTTCAAAGTTTGCGGCTATGATGCGACAAATTTTAGAACATAGTCGAGAAAAGTATATATCAATAGAAGAGGAGATTGAAATTTTGGAAAATTACATTGAATTACAAAAGTTACGGTTCCAAAATACATTTCAATATACCATACATGTAGATCCAGCAATAGATTTATATAATACAAAAGTCCCACCTCTTATTGCGCAACCATTTGTTGAGAATGCTATAGAACATGGAAAAATCTACTCTATTCATGGAGGCAAGGTTGACATATTAATAAACAAAATTGATGACGGGATACAAATCGAAATTTCGGACAATGGGGTAGGAGTGTCTTCTGTAAATGTGAAAGAATCGAGAGAATCCAAAAGCAAAAAATCTTTAGCTACTCAAATTACAAAAGAGCGATTATCGCTTCTGACTCGCTTATCAAATCAAAAGTTTGACATGTTAATGGAGGAAAATCAAGAAAAAGGGGTAACGATAAAGATTACACTTCCACAGCTTGGTCTAGAATTTAGATAAGCCAGTATATTTTTTTGTAAAATATATTAGATGTAAGGGTAAAATAAAAATTAAGCTCTACAAGGTAGAGTAGAGCTTAATTACTGGTTGCTTTTAGGCAAATTTATTTCTTTTTCTTAAGTTTAGGAGAAATCATAACGATCATCCTTCTTCCTTCCATTTTAGGCAGGGCTTCGGCTGCACCGTATTCTTCCAATTCTTTTAAAAACCTCAATAAGAGTAATTCTCCTCTGTCTTTAAAAACAATTGTTCTTCCTCTAAAGTGAACATAGGATTTTACCTTTGCTCCTTCTTCAAGGAATTTTTTGGCGTGTCTCAATTTAAACTCAAAATCATGATCGTCTGTGTTTGGACCAAACCTAATTTCTTTAATTACAGTTTTTGCTGTTTTTGCTTTGAGCTCTTTTTCTTTCTTTTTACGATCATAGATGAATTTCTTAACATCAATGATTTTACACACAGGAGGGTCCGCTT
>JARGNR010000079.1 GCA_029212405.1 Saprospiraceae bacterium | reverse complement strand
TCCCTCACTTGATAGCTATCGCTATCACATCTATGATGAGCGTTCGGTCCCCCATTGTAAAGAGTCAGGCCACCCTTCTTTTCACCTCAAATTTAATTCCTAAACTTCTTGTTTTTTATGTTAGTCTACTCCTGAATATGCCAACTTTAAAAGTCATTAAAATATCGTCGGGCATTTCTTTGCCAGCTATCTCCTACTGTCAGATCATCTACTGCATTGTTATTAGGTACTTCAAGTCCCTTTCTATATAACTCTACCTCCCAAGCTGGATTTTGTCGTTCGCCAATACAGGTAGAATGTAATATGGAGTAGTCATTATGTACCAATGATTTATTGTAAAAAATAAATCTCACATTGGTTTGATTGGTTTCTTTCAAATAATTATAGTACCAAATTTCATAGGGATAGGAATCGGGCTCGGTATCAATACTGAGTACATTACTTGGTTTTCCATATCTCAAAAACATATATCCTCTATCCGTTTCAAAACCATGTCCGACATTGCTATTAAATTCTAAATCAATAGCTTTTGCTACTTCCATAAATTTGTAATATGAAAATTCGGGAGATGAGGGGGCATTTTCTTTCCAAAACTCTAATAAAAACTTCTTCTGAGCACGAATAGGGGCTTCTTTAATGATGAAATTCATCAAACTCTTTTTAGGCTCGTATACGATTGCGCTTATCGCTCTTAATGCATAATCCAATTCGATCTCACTTAATTCAGCGACAAAAGAATAGTCCTCATCTTTATTGTAACTCATCCAGTACTCTCTATCAAATTCTGGATTGGATCGCACAAAATCGATCTTTCTCGTTTCGATGGTATTTTTAGACTTATCAAAAATCTCTACTAATGCATGGTAGTTTCCTGATGGCAGCTTGTCGATAGGTAATTTTAAAAGCAATGGTTCCGTTTGCTTAGCTGATAATTTTTTAAATTTCTGGAAGGATACCGTGGGTTCCATATCTGAATATCCTTCTAATATGGCATATCTGATAAAGTGGTTATCGGCTAATTCATTATTTTTATAAACTTCACAGTAAATATTGAGAACTTTACTCTCTGCACCAACAAATCCATAGGTAAATGGCTCCATCAACAACCCATTTTTTGCCAATATATTATCTGGCTCACCCGTAGTCACTGTATTAAATAATTGGATATCAGAAAGGTGTATCGCTCCTGAATAGGCGAAGACCACAACTTTTTTTTCTAATTCTAATTTATTATCAGCATTATGTATATCGTTGGCCTCCAATTTTAAGGTATATTCTCCCTCAGGAAGAGCGAACCGTTTGACGTCTAAGAAATCTTTAGCTGTTTTAGATTTAGGAGAGTTGAGTACAAATCGTTCAAAAGAGACAATATTATCCCCTTGTGATAGAATAATCGTTAATTCTACACCTGCTTGCAGCATGGAAGATCCATCTGCTGCCGATTTAAACTCAACAGTTTGTCCTAGTATACGTATATAGGTTTCTAAATATGTTTTGTCTGCATTTTTAAAAGAACTGGCATCAATGCTAATTTCTAAGCAAAGGCCTTGAAATACGAAAAAGCAAATAGGAAAAATTAGGAAAAGCTTCTTCATAGCAGGATAGATTTTACGATGTTGTAAATCTGGCACTATTGTCTGGACAAATAAAACTCCATTTCAAAGACTTTCATTTTTGAAGATAAAACCAAGGTATCGTTTTTAAGCTTTTTAACTTTTAAATACGACATCAAAGAATCTCCCTCAATGTTTATAGTACCCTTGTCGTAGGTGAAGTTAAGACTATTAGAACTATTAAATAGATTACTTGATACCAAATTGTCGTCTTGAAACACAAAATTTCCTTCCTCAAGACTTTTGGTCATCTTTCCGTTTCTCGTAGCATAAAAAATAACCCACTCTCCGATTAGATCTTCTTCGACAATTTCTCTCACTCCATTTTTGTCTGATTTACAACCATACAAAGCAACAACCAAAAAAAATATGAAAATACTAGAGATCCTCATTCAAATAATTTAATTCTAAAATTTTAGCTTCCTAGACTATAATTGGCAAGATACAAATAGAATATAGTTTATAAAACTAAATTAACATACAATAAACACATCAAGCGTAATAGTAATACTATAAACGGTAGAATTGTTTATGCGATTGTTTCTTTTATGAGGTTTTCTTTGATTCAACTTTCCTCTAATGTAGAGGTCATAAAAAAAGCCACTCGTAGTATACTACAAGCGGCTTTTAATATCTTCTAAAGTAAAATTACTTTTTAGTAAATTTTCTCTCTTTAATTTTTGCTTTTTTACCAACAAGCTCTCTCAAGTAATAAAGCTTCGCTCTTCTTACTTTTCCTCTCTTCAATACCTCTACTGAAACAATGTTTGGTGAACCGAATGGGAAAATTCTTTCCACACCCACTCCATTACTCATTTTTCTTACAGTAAATGTCTTGGTAAGACCATGTCCTTTTATTTGTAATACATCGCCTCTGTAGACTTGTATTCTTTCTTTGTCACCTTCTTTGATTCTGTAACTTACAGCTACGTTATCTCCTGCTCTGAATGCTGGCAGTTCGTTGGCTTGACTTAGTTGTTCTGTAACGTATTTTATTAAATCCATAATTGCGGAATTTGTATAGTTGTCATTTTCGGAGTGCAAAGATAGATTAATTATTACAATAAACAAGTAAAATCATGGTAATAATTTACATTCAATCCAATCTTTTTTATAAACTCCCTTATTTTATATATGATTTTCTTAAATATATAAGTTACCGAATTAGTGTTACATGCCCTTTCAATTCTTTTTGCTCACCTCTAGGACCTTCATATGTGATGGTATAAACATATACTCCCAAAGGACTATTTGTTCCATTATTATTTTTTTGACCATTCCATCCTTGATTTGGATCATTGGTTTCATATATCTTTTCTCCCCATCTGTTCCATACATTCATTTGATACTTATTAAATCCATCAAAAAATCCTTTTCCCTTGAACGTGTCATTTAATCCATCATTATTAGGGGTAAACGCATTCGGCATATGCAACGTAACCAATGGCTCAATATCTAATATAACAAACGCTGTATCCGTACATCCAGTAGGATGAGTGACAATTTGAATCACTTCTACAAACCCTGTGTCAGGAAAGGTAAAAGACGGATTTGGATTCACTGATCCAATCCCATTAAAGTTCCAAAGCACAGCTGTTGCTCCTATAGATTCATCCGTAAAATCAACGGTTTTATTAAAAATGGAAGGATTCTCAGGTGAATAGGAAAACCCAGCCGTCGGACTATCCAAGATGGTTATCCAATTTGAAAAGTTATTACTAATTGTACATCCTATTGGGCTCGTGATGTCGACATTTACAGAATAATTTCCCACTTCTTCGTACACATGAGAAGGACTAATTTCATTCACAATATTACCATCGCCAAAATCCCAAATAATATCATACGTCTCATCAATAGGAGAAGATAAATTATTAAAGCTAATGGTTGCTGGAACGCAGCCTACAAATTGATTCGGCTCAACAATCACTAAAGGAGGGACAGGAAACCAAGTAATTTCTTTTACTATACTATCTCTGCATTCATTCCTATCTCCAACAGCCAACTGTACACTCTTAACTCCTGGTGTTTTATATCGATAACTAGGATTTTGTTCCGAACTATACCCATCATTTTCAAAAGTCCAACTCCAATCTAAAATTGGGCCTGCTCCAGAGCTGGACAAGTCAACAAAATCAACTGGTCCCGCCGTACATGTATCATAAGTAAAATCAAAATCTGAAGTGATTTCAGGAAAAATATTTATCGTAATCTCGGCAGAATCTTGACAATCAATAAAGTCTCCTTGTTTATTAAGGAATAAAAAGCCCTTATATGATCCAGTATCGGGAAAGGTATATGTAATATCTCTTGTATCAAATTCTACTAAGTCACCATTCACATCCAATTCCCAATCGTAGGAAAAAATCTTACTCTGATCTGTACTTATATTAACAAATTCAACCGTATTCTCCCCACATGAGTTGATTATAAATTCTTCTCCATTGATAATTTTGTCAGCAGCAATTTGTGCCTGCACAGCAACCTCACAAGTAGTCACATTGAATTGAAAGTCTCTATTTATTCTACCTATTACCTCTCCATTGGTATTATAAGTCGTGGCACATATCCCCACCACAAACTGTCCTATCGTGTTGGGAACTCCAGAAATCAAACCTGTAAATGAATTTAATCCTACTACTGGATCACCTCCTAATGGTCGATCAAATCGATAATCAGGTAAACGAAATCGCACCTCATCAAATGGAGGTCCACAATTTGAAGGGTTGGGAGTAATACCATCACATGCCTCTGGATCTCCAAAATTAACACCTGCTATTCCACCAGCAGCAGTCGGAGCACAAAATGAATATTCAATCTGGTTGCCATCAATATCTGTAGCGGAATGATCAAACTCCAACAATGAATTTGCACAAATGACCACAGGAGGGAATTCATCAAAAGTTGGGCTATTGTCACATGTTGCTTGAGCTCTAGGCGAAATGGTCACAGAATATACCGCCCCCGTAATATCTGGATCCAGAATATTGAAGATTGTATTATTCCTACAACATCTTTGATAGGCAATCATGTAAGAGTCGGTATCGCTTATCTGCAAGACAACGTCGAACTTATACACCCCTTTTTCAACACCGATGCCCGTGGGGACCTCCAAACAAGGATTTCCAGTATCAATATTTATGGCGCCTACATTCTGAGGATTTTCACGGATTACTCTTTGAAATGCCCAGTTGTCTCCATTTCCTTTAAAAATCCCAAAAACAGCATTGTTATCAAAGTTTGCTCCTCCTCCTTTGGAATCCCGATACATCGTAAATGTGATTTCGAATGTGACTGTTGTCCCATTAATCCCTTTACACCGGTATGTAACATCTCCACCTACAATGTGCTTACCAAATGCAGGGTTGGATATCATGATGCAAAACATCATTAATATGGTGACTGAAATTCGAGAATAAATTTTTTTAATCATATTTCTCAATTTGAAAAATTATTTCATCCTAGTAAACGTTATTTTTCTTTCAAAACATATTTTGACTCGCTCTATTTCTTAAATGAGTAACGTAAAATACATTAATATAACAAAGTTAGACCAAATATGTTATTCGATGATAAGCTAAGTGACATTATTAGGACATTAGAAAACGATGGAGTGCTGCTTTTGCCATCTGATAGTGTTTGGGGACTCGCCTGTTCCATGTACTCAAAAAAAGGAAACACCAAAATTAAATCTATACTAAATAGAGAAAAATCTGACTCCTTAGATGTTTTGGTAGATTCAATTGAAATGTTGAAAAAACTAGTTCCAAATATTCATCCCAGGATTGACACCTTGCTCCATTTCCACAAGAAGCCGTTAACAATTATTTACCCCAATGTATCCAAACTTCCTTCTTTTCTACAAACCAAAGACAAAAGAATTCCAATTCGAATCGTTCATGACCCCTATTGCAATAAGATTATAAATTTACTAGGGGCTCCCCTAGTGTTTGCACCTGCTAAGTTGAAAGGAAACCCCTACCCAGCTTCTTTTGCCGATATTGACCTATCCATACTACAACGTGCAGACTTTGTCTCAAAGCACAAACAAAACAATTCAGATATTCAAGAACCTTCAGTCCTTATCGATTATGATCCAGAAGGAGAAATTAATTTTTTACGAACTTAATTAGAAAGGATACAAAACCGAACTGATCTTAATTTTTAAGAATAGTTTTATCTAATAAGTCTG
Organism: Saprospiraceae bacterium; assembly: GCA_029212405.1. GTDB lineage: Bacteria > Bacteroidota > Bacteroidia > Chitinophagales > Saprospiraceae > CAJXUU01. Next base: position 22,348 of record JARGNR010000079.1, on the reverse strand, counting down.
TCAACTTGCCTTCTGTATGAAAATAATCCAAAGCCGCCTTCATAAAAGGATCGGACTGTAGTTCTAACCGAACCATCTCTTTGTCCCCACTGATAAATCGTATCAAGTTAGATCGAATTTCATCTTTTATATACGAACTCAAGTTGCTTAGTTCTTTTTTATTGGTCTCCGTTTCCTTATGTAAAATGTACTGATCAAATATGTTTTGAACTACTTGGTCAATATTCGCAAGGATTTCTTCTTCATTCCCATTTGATATTTTCCGATAGACGTATTGAGGCAAATCACCCATTACCTCAGCATAAAATGGATCAAAGAGCAAGCTATCAATAGGAATAAAAATATCAGGAGTAATTCCTCCACCACCAAAAACAGGTCGTTTCAACTCCATTGTTTCGAATTCCTTGGAATTCCCTTTAGAAATAGAATCTTCCGAAAAGAATTCTCCACTATAGTATCGATCCTCATAGTCCGTATAATAACTGTCCATGTCTTCATACGTTCTTTGAATACTTCTGCCTGAGGGCGTATAATATCGAGCTATCGTCAATCGGAGTGCACCACTATTGCTCAGGTTATATTGTTCTTGCACCAAGCCTTTCCCAAATGATCTTCTGCCAATAATCACTCCTCGGTCCCAATCTTGAATAGCACCTGCTAAAATTTCCGAGCCTGATGCAGAATTTTCATCAATCAAAACGGAAACTTTATCTATTGGAAAGAAAGTTTTCCCAGTCGATTTATACTCAAATTTACGGTCATTATTACCTTTAGTATATACAAGAAGACTTCCTTTTTGCTTGAAAAGTTGACTTAGTATATTGGTAGCTTGTGGTAAATATCCTCCTGGATTATTACGTAAATCAATAATTATATTCTTCATTCCTTCCTCTTCTGTCAAGGATTGGAAATAGTCCATAAACTCACTGTATGTTTTGGATCCAAATCGATCAATTTTAATATAGCCCGTAGTCTCATCTACCATTATTCCTCCTTTTACAGAATGAACAGGGATATCATTTATAACAATGTTCGCAGTCTTTTCTTCTTTTTCTTTGCTTAGTAGTTTAATGGATAACTCATCTCCAATATCACCTCGTAACATTTTCCGAATGTCACCAAATTTCAAACCTTGCCCTGCAACAATCGAATCGTTAATCATGATGAGTTTATCAAAAGGTTTAATTCCTGCTCGGTCTGCAGGGCCCTCCGGAATAGTACTGATCACATTTACGGTATCCTCAATGTAAAATATTTCTACTCCTATTCCTCTAAATGTCCCTTCCATCTCATCGTTGACCTTTCTTAACTGTTCTGGGGATATATATACACTGTGGGGATCCAACTCGCCTAAAACAGCGTTAATCGCTTTTTCCACTAAAAAATCTCTATCTACACTATCAACATATCGCGTCTCAATGAATCGAATAAGTTCTTCGATTTCTCCTACCGCAGCAGGGGAGGAATCATGGTCTACAAATTCGATTAAACTACCCTGATCGCGATCGTTCATTTTATAACCGAATAGCATACCTATAGCCAACATTAGGGAAAGTGCTAATGGTTGCCAAACTCTAATTTTTTCGTTTTTATTGGATATCACTCTCTATATTTATAAATAGAATACAAACAAAATAGCTTGTCGTCTAATATTGTTCAAGTCGAGAAACAAATTTAGCTACAAACTAACGATAAGCATTTATCTTTGTACATAATTCTTGCCAATATTCCTGAATTTAAAAGAACTTTAATTCTAATCGCAAATTCTATGAAAAAACCATCTTCAAAATTGGACCAAACAGATTACAGTATCTTATCAATATTAATGATGGATGCAAAAACTCCCTATGCCGAAATAAGCTCAAGACTATCCATCTCAACCGGTACGGTACATGCCCGACTAAAAAAAATGATTGACCTTGGATTGATTCATGGCACACATTTATCGGTAGACTACAAACGTCTTGGATTTGATGTGACTGCATTTTTGGGGATATATTTGGAGAAAAGTGATCTATATACACAAGTTTCTACAGAACTAAGACGAATTCCTGAGGTAGTAAGCGCCCATTACACGACAGGGGTCTACAGTATTTTTGCAAAAGTGGTTTGCAGAGACACAGAACATTTAAGAAGTGTCTTATCAAATTCAATTCAAAGTGTAAAAGGAATTCAAAGAACTGAAACTTTTATTTCATTGCATGAAAGTATCAATAGGCCATTGAACATTGATGAAATCAATCTATAAGTGGTAAAAAAAAAGAAGGGCCCTCCGAAGATAGTGGAGCAGCCCTAAATATTAAAGGTGTTAAGATCAATACAAAGATATACATATTTTTTAAAAACAAAAATATTTTCAACTTTTATGCACCTAAATAATGCTTTAAAAGTTTACTTCTCGATGCAGACCTCAATTTATTTATTGCTTTGTCTTTAATTTGTCGTACTCTTTCCCTTGTCAGGCCGAACTTATCGCCAATATCTTCTAACGACATTGGATGTTCAACACCAATTCCAAAATATAATTTTATTACATCACATTGTCTTTCCGTCAACGTTCCCAAAGAGCGTTCAATCTCAGTTCTTAATGAATGCGTGTATTCTAAAGACTGATCGGTCTTTGGTGTATGGCTATTTTCCAAAACATCCAATAGAGAGTTATCTTCTCCATCTACAAAAGGTGCATCCATGGATACGTGTCTGGCTGCAACACCAAGTGTAGTTTCCACTTCTTCCGTTGGAATTTCCAACAATTCAGCTAATTCCTCAGGAGATGGTTCTCTTTCAAATTCTTGCTCTAGCTCAGAAAACGCTCTATTAATCTTATTTAATGAGCCTACCTTGTTCAAAGGGAGTCTGACAATTCTAGACTGTTCAGCTAAGGCTTGAAGAATTGATTGTCTAATCCACCAAACAGCATAGGAGATAAATTTAAATCCTCTAGTTTCATCAAAACGCTGAGCGGCTTTGATAAGACCTAAGTTTCCTTCATTAATCAAATCACTCAATGAGAGACCTTGATTTTGATATTGTTTAGCAACAGAAACTACGAATCTAAGATTAGCTTTGGTTAATTTCTCTAAAGCTTCTTGATCACCTTGTTTAATTCTTTGTGCTAAATCAACTTCCTCTTCAGGAGTTAACAAGTCTACTTTACCGATTTCTTGAAGATACTTCTCCAAAGATTGGCTTTCCCTATTGGTGATCGATTTCGTAATTTTAAGTTGTCTCATATAGTATCTATTAAGTTATTTTCTTAAAAAGTGTGCAAAAGTACAGGTATTTAATAGAATAATCAAGTGCTAAGCATAAGTTCTTAAACAAGATTATAGGTCGATGCAAAATAATAACATACTTAACGAATAATTAATTTTTAGCAAAAAAAGTTCATTTCTTTTGATAAATGGAATATTTATTTTTATTTGCGGCGGAACTTATAAAGGTTTCAAGCATTTTACTAAATTTCAGTAAATTATATAATACATTTATCATAATGGGAAGAGAAAAAATTGAAATGGAATTTTTATTTAGAGCCTCACCGGCTATACTATATTCATTCCTTACTACCCCCGCAACTATTGTACGATGGTTTTGTGACGAAGTAGACATTCAAGATGATGTGTACACTTTTGTTTGGGAAGGCTCAGAAGAGAAAGCAGACATGGTAGATGACATTGAAGAAGAAAGAGTCAAATTCAAATGGCATGATGCTGATGACGATGAAGAATACCTTGAATTCAAAATGTACAAGTCGAATATCACAAATGAAACTATTTTAGAGTTGACCGACTTTTGCGATGACGATGAGGTTGAAGATCAAAAAAACCTGTGGGAAGAGCAAATAAAAAAACTTAAGGTAGAATGTGGAGGATAATCTTCTCTGCAGTATAAAATAAAAATCGCCTAGCTAGAAACATCTTGTTAGGCGATTTTTTTTTATTTTTAGTAGTTCTGGTCAATTCAATTTTTCAAACTAAATGATTTTGCTGAACTATTATTAAAAAATGCTAGCAATTCTACCTCATTTCCATTTTGTACGACCTCTAAAGATCTTCCATCGCCTTGCAACCAAAGTCCACTCTTTCCACTAGGAACATATCTCATATTTCCTGAGCGATCTCCTAAAACTACCCAACCAAAACCCGCATCGTATCTCGCAGTCTCGACCTCTGCACCATAATGATTCCCTATTCCTACCATATCCTCTACCCCATCTCTATTGATGTCCACAGTAACTATTGATTTTACAGGTGAAATTTGGCACTCTTCGGGCAATTTGGCTCTCTCCCATCCATCTGGCTTATTCCATAATATCGTATGGCTCATGCCTGTGATCACTTTATGAACGCCGGCATTCAACTTGTCTTCTCCTAAAATTTCTTCTATTCCAGCTAGTGCAAATTCATTAAACGTTGGAAATTTTTCTTTGATATTTGGAATTTGTTGGCTGCTGCATTCTCTTCCTCGTGTTGGGACGACTTTGTTTTTGTAATGTTTTGCCAATACAACATCATTGGACCCACTATTATCAAAATCATTTCCGTAAATCTCCAAAGGTTTCTTTTCAGATGGATGAAATTTATTGTTTTCTCCAAATGACCCAAATACCAAATCTGTTCTTCCATCACCATTAAAATCGCCTGCCTGAACACTATTCCACCAACTGGAAAAATCATCCATCTCCATCGGTATATCTAATCTTAATTTACTACCATTTCCTAAAAGTACTTGAGGACTGGACCAGGGACCAACAGCCACAACATCTTCAAACCCATCTCCATTATAATCCATTTTTATCGCATCAGAAATAATCCCAATTGACTCTAGTCCATCAGACAAATCTTCTGCAAGGGCAAAAACACCTTTATCGTTTTTTAAAATATAGGAACTTTCATGATTTGGATATTTTCCTATCTGATGTGCACCAAAAACAATCAGGTCTTCATCTTTATCACCATCAATATCTATTGAAATCGCTCGACTTGTATTTTTTATGATGGATGGAAAAGTATTGTCAATGGAGAAATTTCCACTGCCATCATTTTCAAACATCTGATCGCTTAACCAAGAATTGTCTGTTCCCATGTTTTCATTCCCTCCATTTATCACATACAAATCTAGGTCTCCATCATTATCCTTATCTATAAAAGTGATCGCTCTGTTCTCTGGCTGTGCGTATTTTGCCCAATCAGATTGATTTACTGCACTCCAAGTTCCATTTTTCTTTCTCAACTGTACAAAAGGCTGTCCTAAACTTCCTCCTACAAATAAATCCAACTCACCATTCCCTTGAACATCTGCAGTGGCCGTAAAAGGTCCTTCTTCACTAAGCTTGTGTGGCAATAAGATTTCAGTTTTAAAATCATTGTATTCGTTCTCTACATGCCTATAATCCAATGAATTACTTTTTTCAAAAAATGTTACATCATTAGAGGTAGACACATTGGATTTTTTCTTTAAATCTACTTTTGTCAAAGTCACTAATCCATCTGTACCAATAGGTAATTCATATCTATCTCCATAAATAGTTTCAACGTAAGCATCAAATATTTGTCCACCTTCTGGCACTCCAAATACAACTTTATCCCATGACGACGATAAATAACCTCTCACTGGGACAACATCCTTCCTTTGCACCCCATAATTGGTTTTTAATATGAACTTTGAATGCAAAAATTCATTCCACAATGATTTGTCGATGCCATATTGATAAATTTTACCACTGTGAATGGTTTGATTTTCGATAAGCTTTGAAGGCCCTTCAGAGACAGAGGCAATAATATCTAAATCTCCATCGCCATCAAAGTCAGCGATCGAACAACCTGTAGAAAAATCGGGGTCATATACCCCACTTTCTTTTGATGCATCCTTATACGTCAATGGACTTTTACTTTCAAAATAATAATTGGAAATAGGATTAGAAGGAATTTCATTGAGCAACTCCATCGTTTTGAATTCTCTAGTCCCAGATTTAATTTTCGACGATAAGGTCTGAATAAAATCATTATTCCGAATATCTTTTTTTATTCCGTTCGTAACATAACAATCTTTCAAACCATCCATATTAAAATCTTCAAATAAGATACTCCAACTCCAATCGGTTTGTGCGATACCGCTCATTTGTGCGATTTCACTATACAGTCCATTTCCTTGATTGAGCTGGAGCGTATTGAACATATACTGAAAATGATTCCCTTTATCCACATTTTCCCAAAACGCTTCTTCATTCATCGCGCCCATGTTCGTCTTTGATCGGTAATGATCACTGGATGCCATATCTAATACTCCGATATCATTCAAACCATCATTATTGATATCCGCTACATCACTTCCCATTGAAAAATTCGAAATATGACCAGTTCTCTTTTCCAATTCATCAATGAATCCCTTCCCTCCTTGATTGATATAGAAGTAATCCGGTTTCTCATAATCGTTGGATACATATAAATCCAACCATCCATCATCATTCACGTCATTGACCAATACATTAAGCCCTGAAGCATAATTCTGTACACCGTACTCTACTGTTTTATCCTCGTATTTGCCCTCTTCATTTCTTATGTACAATCGATCACTATAATATTTTTTTATATCTGCTTCGGAGGGAGGATTATTCACAATAAATCGACTATCTGGAGGCTGATTTACAATATAAACATCTTTGTCACCATCCTTGTCTACATCGAAAAAGGCAGCCTGTGTAGTAAATCCGTGATCATCCAAGCCGTATTTTTTTGCTTCATCTCGAAAACGATTGTTCCCCCTATTTACTAATAGTTGATTGCGCCGTTCTTCTGGGTCCATATTAGGTCCAAATTTGCAGATATAAATGTCCATCAAACCATCATTGTTAATATCAACAATACTTACACCAGAGGTCCATTTATTGTCTTGAGGCAAAGCAGATTCTGAAACATCTTCGAATTGCATATTGCCTTTATTGAGATAAAGTACGTCCCCTTTTAAATTTTGTCCTAAATAAATATCTGGAAGTCCGTCATTATTAAAGTCTGCTACTCCAACACCTGATCCATTATAAATAGAAGCCCAACGGAAATGATTAAATCCGTCCGTTTCAATAATGCTATTATTCGCATCTACTCCGGTTTTGTCAGAGTCTAATATTTTAAATTGAGTAGGTGATCGCTTTAAATTCTTCCAATCTATATGAACAACCTCTGCGTCTTTTGAGGTGGAAACCTGAGCGTCATCACTGCAAGAACTAAAAACTAAACATGCGAATACAATATTTAAATAATATTTTTTCATAGACTATGAGTTGTTGTTTTAATCAACAATGCAAAATTACAAATAAGCGCATAAAAAAAGAGCCTAATCCAAACGAATTAGACTCTTCTAGCTATTATTTGTGAATAATTATTCTTTCACAAACTTTTTACTTGATGTCCTTCTTCATTGCAAATTCTAATTTTCTTTTAAACTTAATTGCAAATTACTTTACAAGTTAAAGTTACTTTCTTTATACCCTAACTATATTTCTCAAAAAATCTAGACTGGAAATTGGGTAAATCATTAAAAATTTGGTTTCCGTTTTTCAATAAAAGCAGCAACCCCTTCTCGACATTCATCTGAATCTAATAATTCTCCGAAAGTCTTATATTCTACTTCGTATCCATTCACGGATGGGTCATAAGAGGCATTAATTGCCCGAATTGCCTTAGAAATTGAAATGGGCCCTTTGCGAGACGTCTTCTTAAGAATAGAAATACATTTTTCTAATAAACTCTCAAGAGGAACAATATGATTTACCAAACCTAATTGCAATGCTTCTACAGCACCAATGGTATCCCCTGTCAAGGTCAGCTCCATAGCTTTTGCTTTACCAATTAGTTGAGGGAGCCGCTGAGTTCCTCCATAGCCTGGAATCAATCCCAGATTTACTTCCGGTTGCCCAAACAACGCATTTTCTGCAGCAACTCTCAGATGACAAGCCATAGCCAACTCACATCCTCCCCCTAAGGCATATCCATTAACAGCGGCTATCACGGGCACATGAAAATTCTCTATTTTAAAGTAGGTATCTTGACCAAATTTGGACAATTGACTTCCTTCCTCCGCTGTCAGTGTACTAAATCCTTTGATATCTGCACCAGCGACAAATGCTTTCTCACCGCTACCCGTTATAATGACCCCTTTAAGACCATTAACCGATTTATATCCTTCCGAAAACCAGTCATTCAATCCAGACATAACTGCTGAATTAATTGCATTTAAAGCTTTAGGCCTATTGATGGTAAGGTTAACTATTCCATCTTCTTCTTGAACTAAAATTATCGTAGTATCCATTAATCTTCTTTATATATTTTTACAACTCTTTCTCCTGGCTTAGCGTATCCTCTGTACATTCCTGGTGTATTAAATGGCATTGCGATATTTCCATTTCTATCCAATGCCACTACTCCACCTGTACCTCCCTTTTCTACCAGTTTTTTATTTATTATAATCTCTCCTGCTTCTTTCAACGATTTCCCACCATATTCCATTAAAGCGGCAATATCTCTTGCAACTGTATATCGTATGAAGTATTCTCCATGTCCTGTACTGGAAACTCCACAAGTGGCATTGTCTGCAAATGTTCCTGCACCAATTATTGGACTATCTCCTATTCGATTAAACTTCTTATTTGTCATACCTCCAGTGCTCGTTCCAGCTGCAATATTTCCATCTTTATCCAGCGCAACACATCCCACTGTTCCATGCTTTTTATCCACATCATCACTTTCGGACAATTCTGTTTTATCACTTTCTGAGTTAAGAATTCTTTGTAGGCTTTTCCATCTTCTTTCTGTGTAAAAATAGGAAGGGTCCACTACTTCAAGTCCTTGAGATTTTGCAAAATCCTCAGCTCCCTTTCCAGCCATCATCACATGTTCACTTTTTTCTAATACGGCTCTCGCAGCACTAATTGGATGCCTGATAGTAGATATACCACCTACGGCTCCAGCATTTTGATCTTTTCCATACATGAATGAAGCATCCATTTCATTGGTGCCAGCGTGGGTGAAAACTGCCCCTTTTCCCGCGTTAAAAAGAGGGGAATCTTCCATAAATTTTATGGATTGTTCTACCGCGTCTAAACTCGATCCTCCTTCTTTCAAAACCGCTTCTCCAATATCTAATGCGGTGTGCATTGCTTCCCGATGCGCTTTCTCATTTTCCTGCGTCATATTTTTCTTCAGTATTGTTCCTGCTCCTCCATGAATCACAATTGCATACTCTGGTTTTTCAACCTCCATTGTTTTTACAGTGGATGATGATTTTTCTGAACATGAAAACAATAAAATTCCAAAAAACAAGAAAAGTATTACCCTTGCCATAAATTATATTTTAGGTGGTTGAATAGTATATTTTGTAAGTAAAGAAATTATATGATCTTTTTGAGTACTGGACAAATGATATTTTCTTTTCAACACAGAAGATCGTAATGCATTTTTCCACAATAGATATATAAATCCTAGTGGCCATCCCAATAAAAAATAGAGACTGTACCACCCAAAGAAGAATGACAATAGCAAAATCATTAAAACATAATACACCACATAAAACCCTACCCCAGAACTTAAGATTATGCTTGCTCTAAATACTGTATTGTCTTTACTCAGTTTTTTCTTTGCCAATAATTGTGCGGCCATTCCTGGAATGATATTCACAACCAATCCCACCATAGCCGGGATAAAGCATATAAAAGTTATGATAAAATTGATCCATACATACCTACTCATTCTTTTCACATTCGTGTCCTTTATGGGACCAAGGCTATGAATGTCTTTTGAAAACTCTTCAAATTCACCCTCGTCCATTTCATCAATTGCATTGGCAATGGATTTGAAAAAACTCCAATATTTAGTTTTGTAAGAAACTATAGGATAAAATGGCATGTGACACAACCCTTCGGCCCACTTGAGGGTCGTATTAAGAATAGGTTGGCGGCTATCATCAGAAACATGAAAAGCCATGGGTTTAATTTGCTGATACAAATCATCGGTCAATTTCTTAATGTGGACTGTATTATTTTCTGCATCCTTAAAATAAGTACTTGCATCATAAGGCTTACCGACATTCAATACAACTCTACTTCTCAGAACAAAAGGAGAAATAAAATTGATTGCTACTGGCAATATCATTAGGTCTTGTCTAGACTCTTCCCGATTCAGGTAAGATGAAGCCATTCGGGCAAGGCCTTTTTGGAAGGGTCTTAATTTTTTAATATTTATCGTACCTCCTTCAATAAACAAGATAATCGCTGCTTCTTTATCCAACGCTTTATAGGCCTCTTGAAGATTAGCATCATTCTTTCTCAATTCAGCAAATCCATCTTTAAATCTGAAAATCGGAATTTGATTGGTTTGAACCAAAATAGGTTTTAACCATTTTTTACGGAAAACATCTCCTCGAACCATAAAATGTAGAGGACGAGGAAATAAACACGCCATAATAATTGGTTCTAGAAATCCATTGGGGTGATTTGACGCGATCAACATGGGAACGCCTTTTGGTATATTTTCTATTCCATCTACTTCAATTTTGCCATAAAATACACGAATGGCAATATTCGCCCAACCTCTGAATAATGTATAAATCATGAATTGTCTTTAATTGTGACCAACTGATTTTTACCTTTGCACTTTAACGGATAAAAAACTCTAACTAAAGTCATTGCTTACCAAATTGAAAAATCTTTTTACAAATAAAGGGAAAATTTTGCTAACAATTGCGGGACCCACCGCAGTTGGCAAAACAGACTTATGCCTCAACCTTGCAAAAAAGTATGATGCTGAGATATTTTCGGCAGATAGCAGACAGCTCTATAAAGAACTAAGTATAGGTACAGCAAAACCTAGCCAAGAAGAATTGGAGTCTGTAAAACATCATTTCATCAATCACATTTCCATTCATGAAGAATATAATGTCGGAATGTACGAAAGAGAAATTGATTCTGCTCTCCAACACTATTTCATTGAAAAAAATGTAGGTATACTTTCTGGAGGTACGGGCCTATACATTAAAGCAGCATTAGAAGGATTGGACAATTTTCCAGATGTGGATATTCAAATCAAAGAATCTTACGAAAAACAGTATAACGAGGAAGGAATCAAGCCGTTGCAAGCGTCTTTACTATTAAAAGATCCTGAATATGCAGAAAAAGTGGATCTAGCCAATTCGAGAAGATTGATTAGAGCACTTTCTGTAATCGATTCAAGCGGTCAAAAATTTTCTTCTTTCTTGAATCAAAAGAAAAATAAAAAGTTGAGTTTCACTCCAATAAATTGTTGTCTTGAGCGACCTCGTGATGAATTATACGACAGGATTAACAAGAGAGTGGATCAAATGATTGATCAAGGCCTATTAGAAGAGGCAAGAAGCGTAGCAAAATGGCAACAATTAAAATCACTCCAAACGGTAGGATATAGTGAATTGTTTAAATATTTTAACGATGAAATAAATCTGCATGAAGCCATTGAATTGATAAAAAGAAATTCAAGAAGATATGCAAAAAGACAAATGACTTGGTTTCGAAATCAAGGAAATTGGATATTTCTGAATGCGGGCCAAGATGAATCTGCTGTGCAAATAATCGAAGACAAAATAAAATCAATCCCAAGAAATTAATAGTTTTACCTACAAATTGAGCTCTTTAACCGTTAAGAAAAAAGAGATAATTGAATATTCAAAAAATAAACACTATGAAATTTATACTCACATTCATGCTATGTATTGGATATTTTGGCATCCATAATTCCTTCGGTCAAGAGGAAACAAAAAAAGTGATTGTTGTAAAGAAAGTAATTGATGAAAATGGAAAAGAAACCATAAAAAAAGAAGAAGCGTCGGGCAAAGATGCTGAAGCTCTTTTGAAAAAAATGAAAGAAGAAGGTAAGCTTGAAGGCATTGACATTGATCTTGAAATTGAAAAAGCGAAAAAAACAGGTTCAGCAAAAAAATCAATAGTTGAAGATGTTACTGTTGAAAAATCAATTGAAAATGGCAAGGAAATTTCAACCTACAAAATCACTACTGAAGAAGGTGGAGAAAAGAAAGTAATGGTTTGGAAGGGAGATGGAGACATGCCAGAAGAAATGAGCAAAATATTAAAAGACGTCGATGTCAAAATAAATAAAAACGGTAATGAACAAGAAATGACCATTACTATTGATACGGATGACAATGATACGGACATGGAGATTCATGAAACCCATACCATCGAAAAGAGGATAGTTGTAAAACATAAAAATGACAACAAAGTATCGTTGGGTGTTATGATTTCTGATGATAGTAAAGGGGTAGTTGTTACCGATATCGTAGACGACTCTGCTGCACAAAAAGCAGGTTTGAAAAGTGGAGACACCATCCTAAAAGTTGATGAAACATATGTTTTTAATACCCAGATGTTATTGGATGCGTTAAGCGCAATTGATACAGGAAGCACCGCCAAGATCACGTATCTGCGAGAGGGCAAAGAAAAGAGTGCAGACGTTAAATTTTAAGAACCATTAATCAAGTAATAAATAGGTCCATTTCGTAAAAGAATATGGGCCTTTTTTTATTTCAAAAAGTGTTTAATTCTGTTTATCAATAAGACACTGCAAATGTTGCTTTGCCACCAACAATCCGTTTGGTTGATCCAAGTTCACTAAATAAAATACAATCAAATCCAGCTTCAATCTTCCATGTTGGTTGCCCTAATTCATTAACCTCATATTCTTCTACACTAATTATTTCAAAATCAAAGGGTAAAATTTGACCTATTAGACTGCTGGTGTAAAACACACCTTCCTTATCTGTATATTCGATTACCACCGCTCTTTCAGCATTATCTGGAGTACTAAATACATAAGATTTTTGCCCTAAAGTAATAGAATAATCTTTCACTAAGCTTTTCGTTTTAAAATGTACCACCACCTTTGTCTGACATCCAGAAGCATCAAAAATGTTGGCTGCATATGCTTGACTGGCAAAATCAACTTTAATTCGATTTCCTGTTTGTCCGGTTGACCAACTAACAAATGAAAAAGGACTTTCTGTCTCTACTTCTAAATAGATTCCATCATTGATCTCTCTTATCACATTTAATGAAAGGTTACAATCCACAGCTTTAGGAAATATTGGCCTTTCAAATTGGGCGATAAATTGTCCTGGAACATCATAGAGCAACTCTACCCCATCCTGTGGTGCTGAATCGTTTTCTGAATCAAAAGAAATGGATGCTTGTCCAACATGATCTTCGCCCCCAACTCGCCAAGTAGTCCAATCAAGCGCTTCTACATCATCGGATACAAACGAAAAATTATGTTTAAATCCATCTTTTGGAATACTAAAATACTCGTAAGTCCCTTCACTTAAAGTCGACTCCATATTAGATTTCTGAATTATTTTTATAGCAAAATTCTCAGCACAGTCTTCCTCACAAATGTCTTCTTTACCAAATAGACCACTATACGTAGTGTATTCGTCTTGTTTTAAATGAGAAGCAAACATATAATATAAATCATCTCCCGCTGTTACGGTCAATCCATCTTCATTCAAAAAGGGAACATCCAAAGTAAATACCGGTATTCCTGGATCTCCTTTAAACTCTTCTTTCTCACATCCCAAAGCAAATAAGGTCATGCAGGCAAAAAATATTTGAATTCTTAAATTTCTCATGACATTAATTTAAAACTTGAATAATTTGTAATTGATTCCTAGAGTAGGATAATAATGGGGCATTGCATTAGAGCCTGAAAATTCCGAGTGAAATGATGCAGGTGTATATTCCACTCCCAATGACAACTCAAAATATCTACTAAGAGCAACGGATGCTCCCACTTGAAACGCCAAACTCGATGTTTTTAATAATTCGTTGCTTACTGTATTCTCTTGTACTTCTCCTCCATTCATTATACTTCCATCAAAGGCAAAATTTTGATTATAAATCACGCCTCCAGTTATGCCAAAATTTGAAATTGACTTTTTTACTAAAAATGGGATCCGTATTGATCTCCTTTTATTCAATACAAATTTTCTTTCCGTAATTGTACTACCAAAGCTATAGACTTTATCAAACACACTCAACTCAGGTCCTTCATCAAAATTCTGCAACCCGTACTCTACGCCCAATTGTACTGAATACCCTTTTAATATATTTACTCTAAAAGAAGGTCCTACTACTACCCCCAACCCTTTATTTGGTCGAACCATAGCTGACAAACCAATTTCAAAAATATTGGATGTAGTAGTTTGAACTTCTGGCAAAAGAATAAGCCGTTCCTTCTTTAGTAATGTAGATTTTTTGGGTAGCGTATTGACATCAATAATGGCTAATCGTGAATCTGTGAGTGGAATTTTGTTTTCTGATATTTTATTATTCTCTTCATTACGGTCCAAGTCAATTAGTTCATTGGGCTCGGTTTCTTTTTCTTGATGTACCAATTCGTTTGTAAGTATATTAGAATTGGAATTGGCTGGATCATGGTCAGATTGACTTTGGTCGTTGGTTGCAACTATAATTTCATTTGATCCCGCACGCTCAATTCTGTCTTCTACTAAAATAGTATTTTCCTGCATTTCAGAATTTAGATTATTTTCATCCGTAAGAGAGGATTGTCCATGCTCATTCAATGTGCTTCTATCTCTCGAATTGAATTGAGTGCTTTCGCTTGAAGTATTATGAATTATTATGTCGTGTTCAGAAATTGTGGTGGTTTCACTTTCAATTATAGATTCAACACCCTTGTTTACAGGTAAATCAACTTTTATAGCTGGATCTTTTTGTATCGATGCTTTATTATTTTTAGATAACCCTCGAGTTTGATTTAGGTTTTCTGACTCTACTTTATCTACTAAATCGATTTGCGCACTGCCTTTGCTCAAATCTTGCATTGAATCTTTAGTGAAATATCCCAATGAGAAAATTAGAATGCCGAAAACGACAAGTAGAAAGAAATATTTTCTCCGACTGCCTGTCTCCTTTTCTTCCAGAGGGACCATGCCTTCTTCGTTCAAAAGTCCTTCCATTCTATCCCAGGCAGCAGGATTGAATTCAGGCTCTTGACCTCCAAGTTTTGACTTGAAGAGATTATCTAATTTATTTTCCATATTGGATCACTTTTTCCGTTTCTTCTAGTTTTAGCAACATTACTTTTATCTTCTTTCGAGCACTATTCAAATGCCACTTTGATGTTCCATTGGTTATTTTCAACAATTCTGCAATCTCCTGGTGTTTATAACCATCAATGACAAATAAATTGAATACTTGCCGGGTCGTATCAGGCAGTTGATTGATTAATTGAATTAATTGATCTGCATCCAGATTTTGCTCGGCTTCATTGTACTCATAGTTGGTAAGATTAGCATCGCTAGAGACTTTTTCAGAATCATATTCAACTATAGCTCTTATGCGTTTATTTTTTCTGCACGCATCAATGTTTTCGTTGATGGTAATTCTAGACAACCATGCTTCGAAAGGTCTATTGGGCTGATAAACATCTATCGATTTTAGTACTTTTAAAAAAGCACGATTGACAATATCATCTGCTGCTTGTTCATCCGATTGATATCGCAATGAAATTCCTTTCATCTTTCCATAAAACTGCCGATAAAGCTCAAATTGAGCCTTTCGATCATTCTTTTTGAGAAGTGATATGACTGTTTTTGTCAGCTGCAAGAATCGTGGTTTATTTCTTAATATTGCTTTTCCGAAAATCGACTAAAGCCGTCAGAAGAACCTCCACTGACGACTTTTAATCTTACTATTTTAATACATATTATATTTTAATAAATCGCTCAGTTTCAATTCCTTCATCCGTCTGCACGACCAAGTAGTATACTCCACTTTGCATAGTGGACACATCCATGATAGTTTCATTTTTGCCAACAACAACATCCTGTTTAGAGGACGATATAGTTTTACCACTCATATCAATAACTCTATAAGTGACATTTCTAGTCGATTCGAATTGACTCGTTATGACTAAGGTATGGGATGTAGGGTTGGGACTGAGTGTCAAAGACGACAAAGCCACAATATTATTGGTAGATGTGGATGAACCTTCTGCCTCAAACTCTATTCCCGTTGCATTTGGGTTTTCCTCTGAAAGTGTGACTTCAATCACCTTCCTCGGTTGTCCAGGTATTTCAAGCACTACCTCGTATGTTCCAAATGGCAATCCTGAAAAGAAATAACTTCCATTATCATCTGTGTACATATGACCCACGGGTATCTGACTGTGCATCAACATGATATTTGCACCAACCAGCGGGCTACCACTTCTTGTTTCCGTATCCTTCTCATTCGCTGTAAGATTTTCTGTTGATACTGCGCCTTCAATGCTACCTGACCCCTGTAATGACGTAACCGGCAACATGGCTATTTCTACGGCGACCACAGCTGCATTGTCTCCTATTTGATAGACTTCTGCTTCTTCCCAAGATGTAGTGCTGAATCCATAGGTCGGTACATATTCTCCGCCTTCTACATTCGCCAAAGCAATATAATTTCCTTGTGCTAAATCTTCAATAGTAAACAGTCCGAATTCAAAAGTTTCATTTCCTTCAGAGACCAATTCTAGTGTGCCGTCATCCAAGACAGAATAAAGGTCTACTGTAGCGTCTAGTACATCTCCCGTTTCTGAATCATATACAAATCCAAACAATGCATTTTCCCATGGGAAGTCCCAGAAAACAATATCAGTGCACGTTTCAAAAACACAATCGTCTCCACTTGTCACTGTCACACAGTAGGTTCCCTCCATGGATACTTCAATAGTTTCTGTCGATTCTCCAGTGCTCCATTCATAAGAAAATGCCGGAACATCACTGCTATTGTCATAAACAATTACACTGAGTAAGGCGGTCGAATCTTCTAGATATTCGGTCTCAATATATCCCCAACATTCGTCTTGTCCACCTACCCAAACAGTGGCACATGTTGTAAAGAAACAGCCTGTTTCTACTTCAAACACATCTACACAATAGGTTCCAGACTCTTCTACATTTATTGTATTTGTCGTCTCTCCAGTACTCCAAATGGTTTCATAGAATCCATCTGCAGGAAGATCTAAAGTCAGTTCTACATAGGAATCATATTCGGTGACCACAATAGGAGTAAAGCAGTCTACTACTCCTTCTACATCTACATCCAAACATTGACTGGATGTACACCCTTCTTCATCTGTGATTGTAACACAATAAGTTCCACTCTCTGTCACAAATAATTCTGGTCCCACATCGCCATTACTCCACTCATACGTAATTTCACCTTCACCATAGCCGAATGCAAACAATTGAACACCTCCTTCATACGGATCGCAAGCAATCCAAACACCACAATCTTCCCAAACAAAATAGTCATAACAAGATTCGGATACACATCCTTCCGCATCGGTAACTACCACACAATACACTCCGACTTCTGCAGGTAGTATGGTTTGTTCTGTGCCAATAACTTCATCCCCAAAGGACCAAACGTATGTATATGGAGCTGTTCCAAATGATTCTACTCCTAAAAATTCGTCTCCCGCATCATTAACACCGCTATAAATGAATGAAAAACATTCTTCGAACCATGTTGTATCCACTACAATGTATCTGCAATCCACACTTTCGCAATCCAGTCCATCCGTAAGTGTTACACAATATTCTCCACTTTCCGTTACACTGATATTTTGAGTGGTCTCTCCAGTACTCCATAAATAAGTGACCTCATCCGTACCGCCATAACCTTCTGCAAAAAGAATGACAGAATCAAAATTATATTCTTCGAAAATATTCACAAAACATGGATCAGGAGGAGTCAAATCAAAACACGTTTCAAAAACACATTCATTGGCATCTGTTACGACTACGCAATACACTCCTTCTGCGGTAATTGGGAGGACTAATGTGGACGCTGTGGACCCATCACTCCATTCATAGGTGTAGGGAGCTTGACCAAAACTAATTAGGGTCAAAACTATCGAGGAGTCTTGATATTCAGGAACAATAAACGAAACACAGTCATCTGTACCGTCTGCGCAATAATCAAAATCATAAGTGAAATTTAAATTATTGGCATCAAAACAATCACTTATGTTTATTGCTTCAAAATTGCAGTCAATAAATAATAATTCAAAACAGCCTTCTGCTACATCGTCTCCAATTTCAATATTAAATTCATAAAAACCGATGTCGTTTGTCTCAGTAAATTCGATTTCATCGGCATCAGTCAATGCCAGTCCAATAAAAACTCCAGCAGCAGGGCTACCATCCGCCTGGAAGACATTCCCATTCACATTTAAAATGGATTGGGCGGTTAAAAGGGTAACCATACCCATCATCAAAATTGATGTAATAATTCTTTTCATTTCTTTTTATTCAACTTGTTTAGAAAGACCTAATTGAAAATAAAATTAAGTATTTGGTATTCGCTTTTCAATTAAGTATTGGCTTTGAAAACGGATTAAATTTAATGCTTTCTACTCTTACATACGGTAGAGAATTGAAAAGGGTTGGAGAAGAGGCAAAAAAAAAGTATTTATTTTTGAATGATTACCCAATCAAATTATACTTCACTCAATAATTTGTAAGTTTATGCCAATGAAAGTAGAGTTTTGGTACATAGGGAAAACAAATGAAAAATACCTCGGTCAAGGGATACAGATTTTTGAAAAACGGCTAAGACACTACTGCAAATATGCGTCTGTTTGTATTAGAGATGTAAAACCTGGTCAAAACTCAAGAGAAACTAAAGCAAGAGAAAGTGAAGTTATCCTTTCCAAATTATCAGCTTCTGATTATTTAGTGTTATTAGACGAGGTAGGAGAAAGTTTCACCTCTGAGCAATTTGCCCTTCAAGTCGAAAAATATCAAATGCAAGGATCTAAAAGAATCGTATTTTTAGTGGCTGGTGCCTTTGGTGCTGATGAGAAATTGCAAAAAAGAGCAAATAAGTTACTTTCTCTCTCTAAAATGACTTTTTCACACCAGATGATACGTTTATTTTTCCTCGAACAACTTTATCGTGCTTTTACCATTATAAGAAATGAAAAATATCACAATCCATGAATATAACTATTCTCATTATCATTGTCACCTGTATCGTATCCTACCTCTGCTTTGAAGACAGATCATTGTTTAACAAGCTCATGCATCACCCTGTCTCAGAAGTTAATCGAGGAGAATGGTACAGACTAGTAAGCAGCGGCTTTGTTCATGCAGACTTTATGCATTTAGGGTTCAACATGTATGTTTTATATGGATTTGGAAGTACTGTCGAAAAATTATTTCTGGCCCAATATGGTGTTATTGCTGGTAGATTTATCTATTTACTACTATACCTGGTGATAATAATAGTAGCAGATATTCCAAGCTTAATTAAACATAAAAATAATAACTACTATAGTTCTATTGGAGCGAGTGGAGCTGTTTCAGGCATTCTTTTTATAGCCATACTATTTAATCCATGGGGAATGTTACTCTTCATGTTTGTTCTACCTATTCCTGCAATTATTCTAGGTATTTTGTATCTCGTTTATAGTTCATGGGCAAGTAAAAATGCACGGGATAAAATTGCACATGATGCACATTTTTATGGCGCTATTGCAGGTATAGTTTTTGCACTAGTTTTACTCCCTAACCTTCTCAACATATTTATCAATCGTTTACTGATGGTTCCTTTTTGATTTAAAAGGAAATGTTTTGTATAATTTATTCGCCCTTCAGTTTACTATTTATTAGAAAAGAGATTACAAATGTCGATGAAGAATAGCAAGAAAATTAAAACGTATAAAGAGCTTGTAGAAAATAAGTACCGTGTGTACAACAGTCTCTTTATGAATTTACCTTACGAACGAGTTGCAAATATTGGCATGCTCATTCCGTTATTGCACAAGAGTTGTAAAGAAGGACTGCGAATGGGTAAAAATCCGGTCCAGATTATAGATCAATTTTTTGATGACCATACAAACTTAACTACACAAGAAGAAAAAATAGATTTCTTCTTTCGAGTGGTTCAATATGTGGAGAGACAAGTTGTACTATTTGACAGTATCGAAGATGCACGACTCATTTCTCTATCACAACAACTTGAAGAAAAACATCTCACCCAATTTGTTGGCAAATTGAACAATAATGACATCTCAGCGATCCAGGAAAAATTAAATACATTCAGCACCCGAATTGTATTTACTGCCCACCCTACTCAATTTTACCCGCTTACCGTTTTAGACATTATCAATAATTTGAGACACCAAATTTTGAATAATGAACTAACAGAAATTGATATCAGTCTTCAGCAATTGGGTATGACAAGTTTTATCAATGAAGACAAACCTACTCCACTCGACGAGGCAAAGAACATCATTTATTATTTACGATATGTATATTACAATGCTGTTGGAGAAATATTCCAGCAAATTAAAGATTCCTTGTATGATGGAATGGAGTTTACCAATTATGATGTAATCAAACTCGGATTTTGGCCTGGTGGAGATAGAGATGGAAACCCTTTTGTTACAGCAGACACCACCCAGAAAGTTGCAGATGAATTAAGAACAACACTCTACAAATGTTATTACAACGAATTAAAATCATTGGGATCCAAACTTACCTTCAAAAAAGTAAGACCACTTTATACAAATTTGTCTAAAAGACTGTATCAATGTATGTTTGATCCTTCTGAGTTTATTGAATCAAAAGAGATTATTGATCAATTGACAGAAATACTTGAAATTATTGATAGGCACTACAATGGATTATTTCATCTGGAAGTGGAAACGCTCATTGATAAAGTGAATATTTTTAAAACGCATTTTGCGGCATTAGACATTCGACAAGATTCTAGTATTCACCGTAAAGTAGTGACAGCAATTTTGGACAAATACCAGCTCTCCACCTACACGAGTGAAGATATTCCTTTAGAAGAACTCGTTCGCATCATACAATCCCCTGGAGTCATCATACAACCGGAAGATTTTTCTGAAGGAATTATTTCAGAAACGATCCTCAACGTTACCAATCTAAAAAATATACAAGCCAAAAATGGTATTGACGGTTGTCATCGGTACATCATTAGCAATTCAGAGCATATCAATGATATTTTGTTTGTTTATTTATTGTTCAAATTATGTGGATATCAGGATGAAGAGATCCATTTTGACATTGTACCTCTTTTTGAAACCATGGTAGGTATGAACAACTCTAAAGAAGTAATGGAAACGTTATTTAATTTGCCTCTTTACAACAACCATTTGAATAAAAGAGATAATAAACAGTCCATTATGCTAGGCTTCTCCGATGGAACAAAAGACGGAGGATACTTAAGGGCAAATTGGAATATTCACCAAACAAAAGAACGTTTATCAGGTGTGTGCAATTCGCATGACATCAAAGCAGTATTTTTTGATGGTAGAGGTGGACCACCAGCCAGAGGCGGAGGGAAAACCCACAGCTTTTATGCTTCTCAAAGTAAAAAGATCGCAAATAATGAGATTCAACTCACCATTCAAGGTCAAACGATTACGAGCACCTATGGTACACCTGAAGCCTTTATCTACAACGTAGAACAAATGGTAACGGCAGGATTGGAGCATCATTTAAAAGAAGCCAATCTAGAAAGTGTTTCTAAATCTCAATATCAATTAATGGATGAATTAAGTTCTCTGAGTTTTGAGAAATACGATGCATTGAAAAACCATCCGATGTTTATCCCCTATTTAGAAGAGATGAGTACGTTAAAGTATTACAGCAATGCAAATATTGGTAGTAGACCGGGAAAAAGAGGAAACAAGGCTCAATTGACCTTATCTGATCTACGAGCTATTTCTTTTGTAGGTTCATGGAGTCAGTTAAAACAAAATGTTCCTGGTTATTTTGGGATTGGAACTGCACTAGAGACCTTAAAAAAGGAAGGAAGAATCGAGGAAGCTAAAAAGCTATTCCAAGAGATGCCATTCTTTAAAGCCTTGATTATGAATAGCATGATGTCTCTGTCCAAATCATACTTCCCTTTAACAGCTTACATGCAAAACTCTGTAGAATTTGGTGAATTTTGGAATATTCTCCACGATGAATACAAGCTTTCTCTTAAGATGGTGTTAGAAATTTCTGGATATGATCAATTGATGGAAGAGGAGCCCATTTCTCATACTTCTATAGGTATTCGAGAAAAAATTGTATTGCCCTTACTCACTATTCAGCAATATGCTTTGCAAACAATTTCCTCAGGCAGTGAATATCAACATCTGTTTGAAAAAATTGTTACTAGATCTTTGTATGGGAATATTAATGCGAGTAGGAATTCAGCGTAAGTTAACGTGAATAATGTTTAACACAAATTCACATTTATTTGATTTTCAGAATGGTATAGCTATTT
>JARGNR010000078.1 GCA_029212405.1 Saprospiraceae bacterium | reverse complement strand
GTGTTGAAGGATTGAAAAGATTGGGAGGATTGGAGAGATTGGAAAGATTAAGACTGACTGATCTCGAAGAGTGGCGACGATAGTCGACAAAGGAAGGAACGCGTTAGCGGCGTGTTGAAGGATTGAAAAGATTGGGAGGATTGGAGAGATTGGAAAGATTAAGACTAACTGATCTCGAAGAGTGGCGACGATAGTCGTCAAAGGAAGGAACGCGTTAGCGGCGTGTTGAAGGATTGAAAAGATTGGAAGGATTAAGACTGACTGATCTCGAAGAGTTGCGACGATAGTCGTCAAAGGAAGGAACGCGTTAGCGGCGTGCAGGAAGATGGAAAAGATTTGAGAGATTGGGAACACTGGAAAATTGTTGGAAAATCAAAAGCCATCTACTCTTTTGGCGATTCAACCCTTGAATTTTGGTTCCATCTGGAATATGGATTTGTGCGAATGAATTACCACAATTATGGAGGTCAATATTTGGAATTCGAAATTGAACGTATTATGGATAGATAGGGATTTGATTTAAGCTGAGTCCGATTATTACTACACCACATCAAAATATCGTTTTACTATTTCTTGTACTCTTTTTTTCTTTGATCTTGAAATTGGAATTTGAGTAGAATCCCACAGTATAATTCCATCACTCACTTTGTAAATCGATTCTATTGAAACAATAAAGGATTGATGTACTTTGATAAATTGTGTAGGGTTGAGCACCTCTTCAAATCGTTTCATTGTTTTTGATACCATGTACTGTTTCCCAGATCTAAGCATTATTTGCGTGTAATTACTCATCGCCTTACAATAAGTGATTTCTTCAATTGGTACTATCACAAGTCCATCTTGCATAGAAATAGCAATTTTAGTCTTATAAACAGGCAATTGTATAATCGCTACCTCTTCTTCACTCTGTTGTTTTAGAATCCTTAGTTTTTGTCTCATGATGCAATTTTTATTCAAAGGATGAAGGTTTTCAGTCAAAATCAGATTGCTAGTATTCCAATTCATTCTTCCTTTTATTTATATGTACCTCTTCATGGACAAAACGTAACCACAAAAGCAATTCAAATTTGTAATTAAAATGTATTCTCTCAAAAACTTTACAGTTCACATTAAAGAATTCTGTAGAAGGGTGCATAACAACAGAAGTTGTAAAATCAAGTTAAAAAAGAACGGACTTCCATGAATTCTCTAAATTTTATGATATTTTGATTACACAAAATGAATAAAATGAAAACCAGAAGAGAATTTTTAGGAATGAGCATGGCATTAGGAGTAGGAGCATCGTTACAAGCGCATCCATTTCATTTTAATACAGAAGTACAACCCAGTGAAAAAAAATTGAACATCCTGATTTTGGGGGGTACTAGTTTTTTGGGACCTCATCAAATTGCCTATGCCCTGCAAAGAGGACATTCTATCACAACTTTTACCAGAGGTAAAACTATTCCAAGAATTCATCAAGACCTATTTTCAAAAGTGGAACAACTGGTTGGCGATAGAGAAGACAATCTAGAAGCCTTAAAAAATAGAAAATGGGATGTGGTTATTGATAATTCCGGACGGAAGACCAAATGGACCGAAGACACTGCAAAATTATTGGTGGACAATGTAAAACTATACATGTACACCTCTTCCATCAGTGTATATTACCCGTACACTGGCGATGACTTTTCAGAAAATAGACCTCTAGTGACTGAGGTTCCAAAAGGAGTAGATGAAAATGAAAAATACACATACGAATATGGTGTAATGAAAGCCACTTCTGAAATAGCTACTATCAATGCATTTGGAAAAGATCGATCTATTATAGTTCGTCCAACACTCATTGTTGGTCCAGGCGATAGAACGGATCGTTTCCCATATTGGGTGGCACGATTGGAAAGAGGAGGAGATATTATAATTCCAGGTGCATCGGATGAAGTAATTCAATATATTGATGTGAGAGACCTCTCAGAATGGATGATCAGGTTGCTGGAGAACAAAGCAGCGGGGACGTACAATGGCGCAGGACCAGGTTTTTCTATGACGACCAATGCATTTGTCCATGGAATCCATGCCAACTTTAACTCTCCAGTCAACTACATTCAGATTAATGACACCAAATTTTTGGAAGAAAATGCAATTATTGGTATTCAACCATGGGTGATACAATTACCTAAATATGCAGGCATGTCTCGAAGCAGTATTTCCAAAGCTATTGCATCAGGATTGACCTTTAGGTCTTTAGCAGAAACAACTTGGGCGACATCTGAATGGTGGAAATCAGAGGCAGTTAATCAAGAGCGAAGGGACAATATTTTGGATGGAGAACAATCTATGATGAATCGAGAAAAAGAAATTTTACAGAAGTGGAAAGCATGGAATGAGTAGAATTGTATTCCTTTTCACAAAAGCAACAAATCATAATCGATCATTTTTCAATGGATAGTACTATATTTAGTCCATGTTCTTGCTATTTCTAGAAGATAGAAGTACGACAAATATATCACGAAATCTAAACCACAATGGAAACACTCGACGAAATCCCTCAAGAAGAAAGGCGTTCAAAAGGAGCTGTTTTGGACAATTCCCAAAGAGCGAAAACCTTAATTTTAGTTTTTTCAATTTTAGCGGCACTTACTGCAATTGGAGTAATATCAGGTTACTTCGAATTACAACTTCTGGAAAGAATGAAAGCAGGAGAATACGTTACGGATGAAGAAATCAATGTAAACGACTTAAGACAAGGAGTCATAGGGATAATTCAGACCATTCTTTACATTGGATCCATTATCGTCTTTTTGAATTGGTTTAGAAGAGCATACGCCAATCTTCACAGATCTGGAACGAAAGGCATTGAGCACAAAGAATCGATGGCCTTATGGTCATGGTTCATTCCAATCATCGTCTTTTTTCGTCCTGTTCAGATTATGAACGAAATATGGACAAAAACTCAAAGTAGAATTCAATATTTTGATACTTCCTATGTCGTGAAAAGTGGAGGTCTCATTATTGGAATTTGGTGGTTTCTGTTTATTACATCTAACTTTGTGGGTAGGTATGTGTGGCATACAGCCTTTAAAACCGATACCATCGAACAAATTGTAGAAGGAACGCAAGCCGTGTTGATTTTAGACATCATGCAAGTACCTGAAGCACTATTGGTTATTTTGATTGTAACACAACTTTCAAAAATGGAAACCAAACTGGCCGAAGTACTGGGAAATAATTCTGAAAATGCTTTTGTGTAATACAGGGTGCATTAAAAGTCAACCCAACACCCTAACTTGCGATTATGAAGGAGTATACACTGCGAACAACCACAACATTCATCTTTACTATCGTCATTGTATTGATCACTTCCTGTAATTATAGAACACAACAAAAACCTACTGAGAAAGAAGATCTCTCAACTCACCACTCATCAAAGCAGATCAGTCAGAAAAAAGTACCTATACCAAAATATGGTTTTAGCTGTGGATTACTAGATCATAAAGGCGATCTGTGGTTCGGGAGCAATGGAGGTGGACTTATACGATATGATGGCACCCATTTTCATTCAATCCCGATTTATGAAGAGATTTGTGACAATCAAATTCACTCTATTGAAGAAGATCATCAGCAAAGTCTACTGATGGGAACACAAAATGGAATATGCAAATATGATGGAAAAGTTTTTACCACGATCGACATACCATTCAGTGACACATCGAGTTCTTGGCTCGATAAAGTGTACCCTGTATTTAGCCCTAATGCAGTGCATTCTTTATTAGAGGATAGAACTGGACAAATTTGGATTGGAACAGCTGGAGCAGGAGTATATCAATATGATGGTAAAAACTTCACCTCCTACTTAACAGAAATTGGAACAAAACAAGAAGATAGCTTATATCATAACTGGGTGCCGGATATAATGGAGGACAGGGATGGAAATATTTGGTTTGCTTCAATGACACATGGAGGGGCAAGTAGGTTTGATGGAAAAGAATTTAACCACTATTCGATAAAAGAAGGACTAAGCGACGATATGGTACGTATTATTTACCAGGATTCCCAAGGGAGAATTTGGTTTGGGTTTAATGGAAATAGAAATAGTGGACTTACCTACTATGATGGAAAAACATTCCATACGTTTACAGAAAAAGATGGATTGTGCACGAAAAATATTATGTCCATCTATGAAGATGAAAAGAGTAGAATTTGGGTCGGTGGAATGCAAGGCTTGTGTTATTTTAATGGTAAAACATTTCAATCTATAACCGACAAAAAAGGGCAAACGATCGAGAGGACTAGATTTATTTTAAGTGATCAAGAAGAAAATATTTGGTTCGGAGGTATGAATGGGTTGTGGAGGTATGATGGAGTGGTGGTGACCGACATGACAAAATAATTGTGAAAAAAGTGTCACTTTGACTGAATTAATTGAAGATTTAAAGAAAAATCGCTTCTGTAAATTATTTTTTTTAGATTAAATTTACTCAACGATATATTTCTAATCACTTTAAAATCAAATGCAATGAAAAAATTACTCTTTTTTTCCATCCTACTATTATTTGGCTGCGGTGATGACCCTGTAGAAGAAACGAGTACAGGATGCAAACCGACAGAAGTACTCACAAATGGCTCCATCTCTGGGTTTACAGATGATCTGTTTACCTATGAAGGAAATCAGATAACTACTATTGACAATTACACCTACACGTACGAAAATGGACTTGCCACAAGAGCAACTGAAGACAATTTCGAATATGTGGAATTCACCTATGACTCCCAAGATAGAGTAATACAGACACAAAGTTTTCGAGAAAATGATGAAAATGACTTTGACCTGATTTCACACTATGAATATGAATATTCTGGAGAACTTTTAACCAAAGCAATAAATAAATTAAATTCAGACGAATATGTCTACTTTAGAAATGAGGTGACTACAAATATTGACAGTATTATAAGCTATAATTCTGAAGATGAGGTTAAGTTTAAAGAATACATTGAATACGACAACAACCCAAATATCTATTCCAATCTAAATGTTCCCCACTACAATTTTAGGTTTTGGATATTAAAAACAACACGTAATAATATTGTACGTTACGACAAATTTAATGACGCTTTTCCTGAACCAGGATGGTACACCGTTAATTATGAATACAATGAATTTGACTATCCTGTCAGGGCTATGTTAGAGTTTAGTACAGGTGAAACAAAAGACAGAGAGATAAATTTTGTGGGCTGTGAATAATATGGAGAAGTCATATTTATAAAATATACCATTAGGAGGTGCCTTATTTATGAATAAGGCACCTCTATGTTTAGCTAGTAGAAAATGTAAGGGAATGAGCGCTAGATGAGACTAGAAACTGCAATTATTGTTATACCTTCCTACTTTGAAAATAGACTCGCAATATTGCTTTATAATGTAGTCAAAAAAACATCCTCCCATGGAAAAAAAGTCCTTTACCGAAAGCGCCAACTTCAATGAAGATAAAATTGTCACAAACGTAATTTTAGAAACCTCATTTTCTAAAGAAATTAGGATTTTACTGAAGCAAGGACAAATAATGAAAGAGCATAAGGCTCCCTTTCCCATTGTTGTCCATATTCTTGAAGGAAAGATCGACTTTGGAGTTGAGGGAGTTAGCCATACATTAAAGAAAGGAGATATCATCACATTGGATGGACATGTGCCTCATGACTTGACAGCTATGCACGACAGCATCGTGCGCTTAACCCTTTCAAAATTAGATTCTGCAGAACGATTAGAAAAGGTGGTAAAAGGAGTTTAATATCAAGGGACATCTGTCCGATCTTTGACATTCCTGTAAAAAGTAGTATAACCGTATCTCTAAAATGATTTAACTTCCCACAGAAAGTGAACTTAGAGTTTGCTTATATTTTGCAATATGGAATCACCTATTATGGCATAGTAAGGTCTGTTAGTAGATGTAGAATAGCCTTCGATATAATTTATTCAATAGCCGTATTGAAACGCTGTAATTTTGAATTCTCATTTCATTTTTTGTTGTACGAATCAAGCGTATACAAAAGATAAGAAATGTGGCATATTAATAGCAGGTATACAATGATAGAGAGATAAGTAGAAAATAGTGTTTTAGTCATAAATTAAGGCTAACCCAGTTATTCTCAATTGCAACTTTTCAAACTAGCAACTGTTCACTAAAGAACTAACTATATTTAAAAGGACCATCCTATGAAACAAATAGCATTTAAGACCCAACTCGCAAATTCTCCTTTGCGCGTATTCTTTAGCCTAGAAAGTCAAATAAAGGTTTTTGAAAAAAATGCGAAGGATAAAAATCATCCGTATTACGAATCAAGTAAACGAGTGTTGGAGTCTGTGAATAAATATCCAGAACTCAGAGAAGGAATTGAAGATCCAAGCCAATTACAAAATTATGAGAAGGAAATCGACATGTTGCTTGCTCCCCTTTTTCCTGCTCCATTACAATTGAATGAGATCAAATCGGTTGTCATCCCATTCAAATACATCTTCTTTAATCTTACGCAACGTTTTCAAAATATATTGAACAATGCGGGGGAGGAATTTAACTTAGACATCAAAGACTGGGATGATTCCAAGCTTTATTTTTATGCCTGTTCCTTTATTTTAATGAAGTATTACAAACAATCTGTAAATGTAAGTCGCCCGATATTTATCGATATACCCGATAAGGCAAACGGAAGAATGAGACATTACAGAGCTTTATTTAATGCCGACTTCATGGATGTGGTCAAAACGGATAATGCCCCAGAATTAACTCAATCTGAAATAGATGAATTATTACTTCGAGGAGAAGACCTTGAGTTTTGGCAATCAAAATTCCCTCCAAACAGCTATATTTTGAAAGGTTTTGGATTGATGAATTTGTTTGATGCTACCAATGATGTGATTCTTTCCAAAATTAGATCTGTCTTTTTAAGAAATGATGCGAATGTCTTTCAGGAATTTCAAAATAACGTAACAGACTTAATGGGCATCAAGGATTTGATGGTAGGTTACTCCTTGTACGATTCTAAAACAGAGCGATCTCTAGGTGGATTCTATAACAAAGAATCTAAGAGTATTTTCATGAAGGAAAATGAAAGAGTGAGCTATAAAAATATCTTTTGCGATTACGTAAAAGCCAATGTGATGAAAAATTCGGAAATAATGGCGATTTCTGATGTCGACTTGTATGGTAAAATGTCAGATAAAAATCTCTTTTATCAAAAATTAAATGAAAAAGAAATAAAGAGTCTGATCCTTGTTCCTCTCAAGTTAAATAATGGCATAATTCAACTGCTGGAATTGGCTTCAACTCGTAAAAATGAATTAAATGTATTGAACGCCACCAAGTTAGAAGACGTTATTCCATTTCTTAAGATTGCATCGGAACGCTTTTATGAAGAAAGTCAAATCTATTTGGAAAGCACCATTCAGGAAAATTATACTTCTATACATCCCTCCGTGAAATGGCGATTCACACAAGCCGCTGCAGAATACAACAGTCAGAAAACAGATGGCATTGAGAATCCCGTTTTGGAAGAGATTGTTTTTAATGACGTCTATCCATTGTATGCTCAAAGCGATATCAAAGGATCGTCCACTGCAAGAAACAGTGCCATCCAAGCAGATTTGAGCTTACAATTGTCCATGGTCATAAAGACATTTCAAAAGATAATGAAAGTGCAGTCCTTTCCTATCTATCAAAACTTGGTTTACCGTGTCCAAGATTACCTCAACAGTGTAGAATTAGGGTTAAAAGCAGGGGACGAAGTCAGCATTCTAGAATTCCTAAAACTCGAAATATATCCTGTTTTTGATCATCTTAAAACCGTAAACCCCATTTTTGAGGAAGCAGTAAAAGCATACATGTCGAAAATTGATCCTCAACTCCATGTGGTGTATCAACAGCGAAAATCATACGAAGATAGTGTCACAATGCTAAATGATAAAATGGCTGCATGTTTGGATGACAAACAAGAAGAAGCTCAAAATATGTTTCCTCATTACTTCGAGCGCTACAAAACAGATGGAGTGGAGTTCAATATGTACATTGGTGATTCCTTGGTCAATGATGAATCTTTTAATGTCATGTATCTGCATAATCTTCGTTTGTGGCAATTAAAAACCATGTGTGAGTTGGAACAAGTGGCTTATGATCTAATGGATGAACTTCCTTATCCACTGAGAGTAGCATCACTAATATTAATTCACAGCAACCCCTTGGCAATACGATTCAGTATGGAACAAAAAGAGTTTGATGTGGACGGTGCCTATAATGCGCGATACGAAATCATCAAAAAACGAATTGATAAATCGCATATAAAAGGGACAAACGAACGGTTGACTCAGCCGGGTAAAATTGCTATAGTGTATTCACAAAACAAAGATGCGTATGAATACCGCAATTATCTTCAGTACATGCAATCTGAAAACCTTATTGGTAACATAGAAATGTTGGATCTTGAGGACTTACAAGGAATGTCTGGTTTAAAAGCATTGCGAGCAGAAGTTTTGTACAAACAAAAAGAGCAAGAAGACAACAACGAGTTGAGCGAATTGAACATTACTAAAAAAAGAAAGCCGAAAGGAATAAAAGTGACATATTAAATAGAAGTCCTAGCAGTTTTTAATTTCTAGAATTAATAATGGGTTTTATTTATTGATGCTAAATCCTGATCTTGCAATATGATTGTGGATTTTCCTAAATAATGGGTTAATTTTCATACTATCAAAATCTGCCATGGTTAAAGTCTCTTTTAAAAATCAAGACAAAAATCGGCATTTGGGCTAGTATCCAGTTTACTATTCCATACCCTATTGAAGAAAGCATACACAAAGACGCAATAGATCAAATGAAAAATGAATTAGATGGGCATAATCCATCAAAAGGGATTAAAATTGAAGGAGTTGGTCATTTTGATTTCGATGAAGAAATGCAAAACTTTAAAACTGTGATAAATTGGATAGACAATTCAATAGAAATCATCCTCGATGTTGCAAGTGAAGCTGAAATCACGGATCATAAAACCACCTTGCTTGTTTTACTCTCCTCCCCGTCAAAGTTTCACAAAAAGGTTATGGATTTTGGTATAAATACCATATTAAAATTGAAAAATGATTTCTACTTAGAGCAAGAAGAGCAACCGATGAATGAAGAAACATTCCGAAATAATAGCAAACTGGAATCTATTCGGATTTTTAGAAAAGGGGGATTTGAATTTGGATTTAATAAGGTGTTAGATATTTTTAACGGAGGATACTACCTTATCAATGGAACAATCGAAAATGGTCCTGAAGACTATGACATTGGATTTTAGACTAGGAAGTGATTTAAATATTACCTAAAAGCTTATTAATAAGTACCATTTTGACACCTGAAGATCAAAAGATTTTTGACCTAGAAATTAATATTCTTCATGCAATTAAAAGATACTGTAAGAATTTGTACTACCCGAAATGATCTGCCAGATTATTGGACAATCAAGGTTATGCCTAGAGGAGTGAGATGGAAGATTGTGTTTTCAGATTCATTAATGGAGGATAGAATTCAAATAGGAGAAAAATGGAAGAGAGAACATCCAAAATTTCTAGTTAGTATCCATACCGTCAACCCCGAAATAAATATAGTTAAACTTATTACAGACATAGAAATTGAAAAAAATCAAGATTTCTTTGAACGTTGTGCAATAGAATATCGGAATTTAGCCACTCAACTTATTCATCAATTCATAAAAACATATGAAGTTGAGTTGGATGAAGATTACCCGATAAATACACTTAATCCATCTGAGAACAGTAAGTATAAACAATTTGGAAAAATGGGAATATGGCGATATTTCTTTCATGGTATCCATTGTTGCTTTGTGCATTCAAAAACTCATCAAACTATTGAAGTACCATTAATTTTTGGACTTGAATTTGGCGAATTGGATCCTTACTTTTTCTCCAAATATATTCGCTCCACACCAGAATATGATCCACTTCCTGTAGACATATATGATGATTATTGGGATGGAATTAGAATAGTAGAAAAAATGCTGGATCTGGGTAAATTTGAAGAAATACAATCCAACTGGCCTGATCATAAAGGAGTGGTAGTCGCTAATAGAAAAAAAATTGACGTGAAGGTATTACCTAAAGAGACCGAAACAGAAGTAAATACTCAACATTTCAAACTCAACCCACTTCCTCGAAAGAAAACTCTCCCTACACATGGACCTGCAAAAAATCTATGGTCAAAGTTAAAAAGTTGGTGGTCCTGAGGATGCATTTTGTTAGGTTCACCAAAGAAATTTGCTCGCTAGAAACGATTTAAAAATGCACTTTAAATTTTTCCAATTATATTAGGCCATAGAATAGCACTACATGATGAAGTATGCCTCATTACCGAAAGTTGAACTCCACCTCCATCTGGATTGCAGTCTGAGCTATGCCGTTGCACACAAAATAAATCCTTCATTAACCTACACAGCATATAAAAACTCCTTTATCGCTCCTGCTAAATGTACTGATCTAACTGACTACCTCAAACGTGCATCTAAAGGATATCAACTCATGCAAACCCAAGAACAATTGAGATGGGTCACCTATGATTTGTTCGAGCAATTAAAAGCAGACCATGTGATTTATGCAGAGATTCGTTTTGCTCCATTGCTGCACACTTTGAAAGGACTTACTCCAGAAGAAATTGTAGAATGCGTCAACCAAGCGGTAGAAGAATGTATAGTAATCCATGGTATAGAAGCTGGGATTATTTTATGCACGTTGAGAAACTATAATGAAGCCCAAAGCATGCAAACCGTAAAATTGGTTGAAAAATATAAGGGCACTCGAGTTGTCGGTTTTGACATCGCAGCAGATGAAGCGAATTACTCTATAGACAACCATATCAAAGCATTTCAATACGCCAAAGACCATTCGATTCATTGCACCGCTCATGCTGGAGAAGCCAAAGGAGCAGATAGTGTATGGGAAACGTTAGAACATTTTGCCCCACTGCGTATTGGTCATGGGGTACGGTCGGTAGAAGATGCTACCCTACTCGATTTCTTACAGAAAAAACAGATTCATCTTGAAATTTGTCCAAGCAGTAATATTCAAGTAGATGTGTTTGATTCCATCAAGGATCATAGTATCCATCGGATCTTTAACTCGGGCATTTCTCTGAGCATAAATACAGATGCTCGAACCATTTCAAATGTCACTTTAACTGACGAATATCAACTGCTTGAAAAGACCTTCGGATGGACTTTAGCTCACTTTAAAAAGTGCAATCTGGAAGCCATTGCACATTCCTTTGCCTCAGATAAAGTAAAACGATCTCTTCAATCAAAAATTGAAGAAGCTTATGTCAATTAACTATGGAGCGGACCTTTTAAACCAAATAGAAGACCGAATACAATAATCAAAGCGAAAACCAATTCATCGAAACAAAATGATTCCATTAAAAACGATTTTTGAAACCAAGCAATTTAAACAGTATAGGACGATAAAACTCACTGATACAGATAAAGTATACTTTCTTCATAAATTGACTACTGGAAAGAGGGTCTATTCTGTAATTCCCTTTTTAAAAGTGGTTGAACAATTGCCCTTAGACCTATTGGGCCACATACTCAGAGAGGCGATTGAATATACAGATATTAGTGCACCAAAAAAATGGATGGATTCTGTCTCTAGAATATTTACTCCCGAAACCGTCCAGCAATATGTATTGGATATGATTTTGGCTACGGAAGAGATGAGAATTAAATGTAGAGCAGTCAGTATTTTATATTGTATAGGAGGACCAAATCTATCTTACAAAAAACAAGGGCAAGGAGAATGGCTTCCAGTAGGAGAAACTGTAGAAACTTGGAATGGAGGAAGGTATGAACGTACTTTGATTGAAGGAAATATAGAAGCGATCAAAGATCGAAGAGAAAAATACATTTTAAAACGAATGAACATCCTTCTCACTGAATTTCTGAAATACGACAACTTGGTCTATCGATATTATATTAATCGTTACTTGCTTGAAAAGGAAAGTGATTATCCGGCTGATCTGCAGCCGTTTGCTCAAAAAATTCACCCTATCGTTTCTGATATAAATTTTCCTAAAGGGTTGAATCAGACTAGAAAATTGAGGCTATCCATTCAAGGAAATAAATCAATGGAAGAATTGCTGTACACAGAATTAAATTGGCGGAGATTAGAGTAAGTATAAGCGTATTACTCACCCCAATTTTAGAATTCTTACTGCACCTTTATTTACTAGAAAAAACACGACGGTACCAATGATCAAGTCTGGCTTATTAGAGTGGAAAACGTTTACCAATATTCCAGCGATTATTACTCCTACGTTGATAATGACATCATTAGAAGTAAAAATCATACTTGCCTTCATGTGTGCTTCCTCTTTACTTTTTGACCTTTGTAGTAAATACAGACAAATCCCATTTGCAATTAATGCTAAAATCGACACCACTACCATCGTCTTGAAATCTGGAAGTGCCTCCGCTCCAAAAAATCGTCTTAAAACTTCTACAAAGCCTAAAACTGCCAATGTGATTTGAAAATATCCTGCTAATCTTGCAATGCGTTTTTTTCTAATTAATGTTCCTCCCACTGCAAATAAGCTAATTCCATAAACAAAGCTATCTGCAAGCATATCCAAACTATCCGCTACCAGCCCCATTGACTGCGAAATCAATCCAGTAGTCATTTCTATAAAGAAGAATGCAAAATTGATTCCGAGTACGATCCAAAGCAGTTTCTTTTGATCTTTATTTTTATCAAAGTCAATTTGATCGGTTGGTTTGGTGGATATCTTCCTTCCACCTAATTTCAAATCCAAAATTGATTGTTCAATTAGCTCGATTTCATTCGTATGAAAAACAGTTAATTTTCGATTGGGAATATCAAAGTCTAAATGTGCAATACTTGCTACTGCCTCCAATTTAATCCGAATGAGATTTTCCTCAGATGGGCAATCCATTTGGGTAATCTCAAATACCGTTTCATTCATTTGTAGTGTTTCATTTGATACAGCAAATACTCAAATGTACCACTACTCTATTATAACAGTTACTATTTCTTCGATAACATGCTCCATATTTTCATCCGTTGCAGAAACCGAAATTTCATACGTACCAGGTTCCACATCCGCCACAATTACAAACTGCCCAGAATATTCTGTTGTTGGTTTTAATAAGTCTGTGCCTGAAACAGATCCAGTCCCTAAATCCCTACCAAACCAAGCAATTGTTGTGATTTCAGTATCGTCTCTTACCGTATACTCCAACGTGATGGTGTCCCCTTGAGAAAAGGTCGCATTATCTTCTGGAGAATGTATGATAATCTCTAGCCCCCCTGTATCATCACTGCATGAAATAGCACCTAGAAGGAAAATAAAAACGTAAGAAAACTTAATTATTGATTTCATTTTAATAGAATGGAATGGTTTACAATTGTATAAAAATAAACCTTTCAACTCAAGCACAAAATATCTTACCCCTGAATTTATAGAAACGTCGTAAAAACGTACTCATTGGCGTGGTCCAACCATCCAAAACAGACACTTTCACATGAGTAATTCGAACAAAATAAAGGGGAAGAAAAAACTTTAAAAAAATTGTCTTTTTTTGATACGAATCTTAATATCGAAACGTTTAATATTCGATAAATCGAAAGTTACATTACAAATCAAACCCAATTTTTAAAGCACTCAGTTTGTCGATGAAGATGTAATCACATCTTATTAGGGTTTATTTACAATGCCATTTTTTTAGTGGATACCGATGCATAATGTAGCCCATGTAACGATGTATATAAAATATTAATTCGGGTATGTTAAGATCAAACCTCACTGATTCCATCTTTTGAACAGTCAGGACACCCTACCCCCAAACCAACACACATGAAAAGAACATTCACTTTTATGGAAGTCAAATCTCAAATTGACTTGGAGCGCTGCTTTTTGATGCGCTATGCTCATTTAAAAAAATCAGCACACCAATTATTTTTACCCAATTCAGGCTCTCCAATCGACCTGGATTTGCATGACTGGTATTGTACACATTGGGCAGTATACGATGCTTGCCAGAACATTATTGGATATGCACGAATTATCCAAAAAGAAAAAAATCAAGCTATTGCATCTGCCATGCAAGCCATTGCAGAAGAGTATCAGTTTACAGATTTAATAACAAAAATGAACCTGCCTCCCTTCCCGATGCAGTCCTATCAGCCTGAGGAAACTCAAGAAAACTTGGAAAAACATCTTCAGGCCTACCACCGTACTATTGAGCTCAGTCGATTTATTATTCTGCCGCAGCAATCCATTCGCATACTTAAGTTTATGGTGAATGCCGGATTGGGCATTTACAAATATTACCATAGAATTGACCAGGTTGTTCTTGCATGCAGAGACAAACATGAGCGATTTTGGAATCAATACGGTTTTCAAAACATCGCAGGAGATCAAACTTATTATGTAGGCCCATTAAAATCTGTCAATCTATTCTCAGAATTAAAAGAGTTGAGAGAAGATGTTTTGGAAAAAATGAAGGCTTATGCTACTCAATTTAAACAACACCAAAAAATTGCCATTGAACTATGAAAAAATTATTACCTACCACTGTTCTCTGTTTCATCATTTGTTTCCTTCCCTTAATCGGGAAATGGCATTTGTATGTTGAATGGTCATTTTTGATCATCGTCTTCTTTTTCTACTTGTTATTTTTTACCCAACCTACATTTCGAGCTTCCGACATAAAAGGCAATGCTGAAACTGACAAATACAGTATGTTATTTATTACTATTGCTTTGGTCCTCACCTTATCGGGATCGATTGTCGATTGGGGATATTTCCAACTAGGCTATGAATATATCGATCGTTCTACATTGAAATTCGCTGGTATAACTTTGTTGATACTTGGCAGCGCCATTCGGATTTGGGCCATTGTCCATTTGGGTAAGTACTTTACGAATACCGTGCGCTTTGATTCAGAACATATATTGATTACAACTGGTCCCTATGCATGGGTACGGCATCCGAGTTATTTGGGTGCTTATTTAGCTATTATCGGGAGTGCTTTATTCTTACAATCTATCGTTTTTTTTACGATTGGCCTGGTGGTAATGCTAGCAGCTTATATTTATCGGATTCGAGTAGAGGAAGTAGGCTTAATGGATCTTTTTCCAGAAGAATATAATGGTTATCGAAAAAAAGTAAAAGGGTTGTTTCCTTTTTTGTATTGAGGCAGATTAAGGCCATTGGTTTATACATCACAGGTATTGGCTTGTTAGAAATTCAACTAAAACCGAGCATTGGAATATCAATTGTTACTCTTTTAATTATTTGTAAAAGTAGATCTATAGAAGAAATCCAATTAAATACTATCTTGGTAATTGAAGTAATGAGACGAGCAAGCATACCAATTGAAATCAGTAATAAACAATACCTTTAAAATAATTAATCCAGAAAAAGAAAAGCCAGGCCTTATTAAAAGGTTTGGCAAGCATACTTCTATTGATGGATGCTTCCTGCCATTTGTCTTCATTGGTATTCTATATGTTTCAATTAAAAAGTTATTTGGTCTATCACAACATGAGAAAAAAGGTAACTATATAACATTTAACCAGGTTGATTTGTCTTATACGCAAGGTGCGTTAGAGCAAAAAATAAATTATTCTGATATGGAAAACCTTGAACTCCACTTCAATTCAGAAGACTTCATCGATGATAGTGATTACAAAGAATACTCAAAAATTCAATTTACATCTGGTGGTGTACAATCATTATTTCACATTACTGGGAATAAAATTAAAGCCCGAAGCAGCTGCAAAAAACTGTACGA
This sequence comes from Saprospiraceae bacterium, assembly GCA_029212405.1. Lineage (GTDB taxonomy): Bacteria > Bacteroidota > Bacteroidia > Chitinophagales > Saprospiraceae > CAJXUU01. The sequence goes on along the minus strand of JARGNR010000078.1, from coordinate 12,459 downwards.
GAATAGAATTAATTTTAAGGAGTTTCGAAATGGTAAAAGAGTGTTTCTTGGAAAATCAAAAAAATACAAAGAGATTCAAGAGCTAAAAAAGAAATATGGTATTGAATGGTAAACGAATATGGCACTTGCACTGCTTTCTCCATGATCAAAGTTGAAAAAGAAGCAATGGAAAAATTTTCAAATAACCGCACTGCATATTGGAATCAGATCATAGCAGAATTATTAACAGTGACTGATGCTGAAGAATTTCGATTTCAATATCTTGAAGTTGGACAACTCTTATCTCATGGATTTTCTATCACCCAATTTAAAAACAATTCTAGCCTTTTAATTATAAAAATTTGGAATGCTAAACTTGATAATCTGAGATTTAATAAAGGAGTGTATAATCTTGACAGATTGGCAATTTATACACACCAAGTTGAATGGAATCCTTTGGAGGAAGAAAACGTATCTCAATTAGTAGATGCTGAGCTTGGATTATCAAATTGGAATGGGGTAGTTCTAGATGGATTATTCTGTCAGCTTGAAATTGACAACAAAAAATTCAAATGGAATATCAACGAAGAAATGAATGATTCGTTGAATAAGTTCATTTCTATACTAAGAAAAAAAGCAAGTTCTGTAGATATATTAGAATAATAAGACATCTAGTTATCTCCTATCTCCACTGTTTTTAATTGTATCTAGACTCTACTGATTCATTAGCGTAGTTACTTACGTATTTCATAACGTATTAAATACTCACGCACACTAAGATAAAATTGGCAGCATGCAAACATTTCAAATATGCAATAAAAAGATGCATCTCCTTGTTTTAAATAAAAGCGATCGCGATACAGATGAAAAAACTATTTGGGCTACTGACTATGTTATTATTGCTTTCACAATATGGATGTGAAAAAGATTGTATTAAAAATGGCCGTTGTGAATTAGAACCAAAAAGTGGGCCTTGTCTCGCTATCTATACTAAATACTTCTATGATAAGGAAGAGAAAAAGTGCAAGGAATTTAATTGGGGAGGATGTGAAGGTGTTATTCCTTTTGAAACATTGGAAGAATGTAAAATATGTGAATGCGACTAATATTGTTCGCCTTCAACCTTCATAAAATTCTAATCTTATAGGATTTACATTAATTTACGCTTTTTATATTCAGCTTAATTTCACTTCATGTATTTTGAGGTTCAATCAAATCAAAAATACTGTGCCAAATAGGATCATATTCACGCTGTGTATTGCAAGTATTGCAGTAGTTCTATCTTGTTCAAAAAAGAATAAAGTCTTAACCTGGAATGCAGCAGTAGATACGATTGAAGACAGTCAGTATTTTCTTAAAATTAAATGAGTGATTCCCTATATCAAGCAATAGAAGGAAGAAATGTGAAGATAAAAAACAGGCTCATTAAAACAGAAAAGGAAGCAATTGCTGTGGGCAAGTCAATATTTCATAAAGAATTCGGAGAAGACTACATGGATGACGACCGCAGATATATAGTCCTTCATATAAAAGGATATTGGATTGTGAAAGGTTTACAAGCTGTTGGTTATACAGGAGGAACCTTAGTGACGGTAATTGATTCTAAGAATGGCGATATTCAGTTTACCAAAATTTGGAAATAAAACCGATGATCTACCAATATGAAACTCCTACTTCATCTAAAGATTTCAGAACCTGAATTAATTGTAGGGAATAACTTTTAAGATGGTTTCATTACGTCTACAGCTATTAATTTGATAGCAGCCGTCAATTGAGCTACACAAAAATGAAAGTCTTTCTATTCACAATCACTGCTTACCTAAAGAGGATTGAGTAAGATTTTTTATTGAATTTTTATCCTATAGGAATACATAGTTTACTACTTAAATCTTCTATATTAGTGCAACGATAAGGAATTACATTGTGCTGAAATCAACAACTACTTCCAATTATAAGCTACCTCAATACTACCTAGAAAAGTGGGTGAATATTGAAATATATATTTTGTTGGAGCAAAATGGAAAGGATTATGTACAATTTTTTGACTTATCCTAAATGTATAATAATCAAAACCAATTTTAGTTAACAACAAAACGAAATCAAATGATATTTTTTGGAACAAGAGCCAGTAATATTGGAAATTTTAATCTTCAAAATAGTGATTGTAGCTATTGTGAAATGAGCGATACGCAAAGAATTTCAGTATTTGGAAAATATGCGCACATTTTTTGGATTCCAGTATTCCCTATTGGTAAAACAGTCATAGCAGAATGTACGCATTGTAAACGAACCATCGAACAAAGAGAATTCCCCCCAAGTCTGAACACCAGCTATCTGATGAATATGACCAAAGCAAAAAGGCCATTGTGGCATTGGCTGGGTCTTGGATTCGTGGGATTCTTGTTTGCTCTAACCACGCTCTTAGGAATTATAGGAGCGTCTGCTGAACCAGACCCAAGAAGTGACATGCTAAATGCGGATGTAAATTTAATGGTAAAAAATCCAACTATGGAAAGTGACTCCATATCATATAAAATTAAAAGCATTTTTGACGATTTCGCAAATGAAGATATTGACCCTGAGAAATTTAAGTATTTGACCAAAATATCTGGAGAAAAAGCATTGGTACTCGTTCAAATACCTAAACTAAGAAAAGTAAAAAAGGAAGGAAGAATGCAAGCGTTGGAAATGATAGAATTGATCACAGATAGCCAACAAGCTTTTGAAGGCAAAGAAATGTATATTGGAGTTAAAGGTCTAATAACCATGATGGTCATAAAAACTCCAACGTATGAAAAAAATAGTCGTCTTGCTTTGACAAGTAAGTTGTATGATTTTTATGGCCCAGAACCAGTGAGTAGTGAATGATGAGAGGCCGCATTGGTAATTAAAGACAACATATATCATGTTCAATATATTCAAGAAGAAGAAAAACGAAGATTCTAGTTCTCCAGCCCTTGAGGATTGGCTGAAAGCAAAAGAACACTATGAGACAGGAGATTATTCAACTGCACTATCTTTACTTGTAGGTGGATTCAGAAAGGATATATATTATACTCCACTCTATGAATTGTCGAGCAAGTGTCTTGATAAAATGGGAGGCAAAGATGAAAGTATCCTCTTTAAAAACGCCATTGGTGCTTTGAACGCAAGTACATTTCAACAACTAGGAAATCATTTCTACCAAGTTGAACATTACCCGCTTACTGAAATCTTTCTGGAAGAATCATTCAAAACCAATAAAGATGCTGAAGTTGGACATAATCTGGCCGTAGCGTACGCACGAAGATTTGATACCAAAAAGGCCCAAGAAACACTAGAAATCATAAGGAATAAGTTTGACTTTTGGACGTATTGGTTCTATGTGAAAATGAAAATATTAAACAATGACAAATCCAATTTAGAACAATCCATCAAGGAATTGGAAGATGCATTTGATCCTAACTCCAACGACGAAAACCTCATTATTCCTAAACAAAAAGTAAAAGAGTTAAGAGAATCTTTCGAACGACTTCAGTTGGTAAATCAACCGGAGCAAAAAATCAGAGATTGGCAATTCATCCAGTATGGAACCCTCATTATGGATTTTTTCTATGCCGAAGATCAATATGTAGCAGGTGGAAGGCATGTAGCATCATGGGGCAACAATGAATTCATTAAAGATATATTGCACGTTCTTTCCAATATACTTAAGGAAAAAGGCATTGAGAAAATCGTACATGCCAACAATAATGACTCAAGAATTATAGGGACTGCACTGAGTAAAATTTCAAACATACCCATCGAAGAATATAGGCCAACCAATGGATATAGAAACTCCTTGATGTTGGTTTCCGATTCAAGTGGTTTCAATGAATTTAATAATATTGAAATCATTAACAATCAGAATATTACATTTTCTTTCAATCATAATTGGCTCCAAACAAATTATATCTGTCCTGATATAATTGGGCTAATGTCGCAAAGCTATACGTACCCTTGGAATGGAGGAAATTTCAAAATGAATGAGGATGGAACTACCTCTCGAACAGAACCTGACCAAAGAGAAGATGAATTAATTGCGGATGAAATTGCTGCTACAGAACTAAAAGGGAAAGTTACCATTGATGCATTTTATGATTCAGTAAAAAATGATTTGAAGATGAATCAAATTCAAGGACATAGATATAATTTTATGATCGAGAGTCCAGTTCCAGGTTCGTATTTTGGAAGCAACTAAATGAAAGTCAAAATGAAACTGTCTAAAAGTAAGTTTTTAAAAGCACGTGATTTCATATTAACCAATGCGAGAATGATTGAGCGTCGTTTGTTTGAGTTTTACTTTGAAAATGGAAATAAGGAAGGAGTGTTTCATGCAGTCTATGCCTATAGAAATCCAGATGGAGGTTTTGGCCACGGACTGGAGCCAGATACAGCATCTCCTGAAAGTCAACCGCTTTTCAGTATCATGGCACTCGAAACGTTGGATGAGGTTGGGTACCTTACCAAAGATGTGATACTGAATGACTTCATGCCTTACTTTGAGCGGGTAACCACCGAAAAAGGAGGAATCCCATGGATGTTGAGGCCTAAAAGTGAGTATCCATGTGGTGAACATTTTAAAACGGTAAAAGAATGGGCTGCATTGAGTACTACTGCCCCACTTCTCGGAATATTAGAAAAATATAATATACGCATTCCTTGGATGAAAAAAGCGGAACAATTCGTTTGGGACGAAATAGACCGGATCAAAGAAAAACACGTTTTCTGTCATCTCTGCACACCCAGAAGACTGCAGTTCTTAAATTATACAAAAACTAAAGACAAGGCCGAAATCGCTTTAAACGATTTGAAGAAATGGATCTTAGCTGATGGTGTAATTTGTAAAGATACTTCAGATGATGGGTGGGGACTATATGAAAAACCACACAGTTTATGTTATGCATCTCATCCTGATCACGTTTTGCGTTCAATCTTTTCTGAAGAGACTATTGAATCAGATTTAGAAGGACTAATCAATAAACAAAAAAGTGATGGACGATGGGACACTTGTTATGGAATCAGTGAAGGAACAAAGTTGGAATGGGCAGGTATTCAGACCTTATGGACTGTAAAAGTACTAGAGTCATATGGTAGAATAGCTAGATAGCGATCCGATCGCTTTAAGCGATCGGATCGCTCTAGCTCCAAAAAAAATAATATGACATTTAATGAAGTAATAGACCTATTACGATCCAACCAAAACGAACGCGGTATTCAGCAATGGAACAAACAAAGTGCTCGTCCAGACCGTTTAAAAAGCTTTGGTATTGGACTTACAGTACTTCGTAAACTGGCTAAAAAAATTGGTCGAAACCATGCATTAGCGAAACAACTTTGGGAGAGTGACATCTATGATGTGAAAATTATGGCATTGCTCATCGATGATCCTAAACAAATAAGTAGAGATCAGGTGGAATTGCAAGTAGACAACATGAACCAAGGACATCTTGCCCATGTATTCTCTTCCTGTGATGCAGCCCTATCCAAAACCCCATTTGTTGTGGAGCTGCTATCCGATTGGATAAACAAGGAGGATTCCATGCGCAAAGGATGCGGTTACGGTCTACTTTATGAGGTTTCTAAATCCAAAAAGAAAAACGCGCCTGATGATGCATTTTTTTTGGAAAAAATCAAACAAATAAATGATGATTTTGATCAAGAAAAAAATAGTGTGCAAGTAGCCATGGGAGGTGCACTCATGGGTATGGGAAAACGCAATAAAACTCTCAATAGAGCCGCACTAAAAGTGGCCCAAAGAATAGGTCCAATTCCTATCGAAACGGGTGTAAGCAAATGTGAACCTTTTGATGTTGTAAAACATCTCACAAGTGATTATCTAAAGAAAAAATTTGACCTGTAAAATCAAATGACAATTAGTAAAAAGAAGAACAGTGGTCACTTAAAAGAAAGAAGACGAGTTATTTGAAAAATATATCATTGAAGTATATCAGCTCCGAAACTAAAGAAGAAATTTATAAAAGAAAGAATGGTACACTGTAACTATCTGTTCCTACTCTTACAAAGTTTAGTATATTAAATGCTGTAATAGATGATCTGTTTGCAATGTATCAATATTGAATTTTATGAAATATAAGTTTTTTGGTATTCTATTTTTTGCTGTTGGGACCATTCTAGGATGTAAACCGACCACATCTGAAACTACAAAACTCAATGTACTTTTTATATCCATTGATGACCTCCGTACTTCACTGGGCGTGTATGAAGATCCAATTGCGATTTCACCAAATATTGATCAACTGGCTTCAGAAGGCATCACATTTAGAGAAACCTTTTGTCAGTCTGCGGTTTGTGCTCCTTCAAGAGCGAGCTTAATGACTGGGATACGACCCGACTCCACCAGAGTTTGGCATTTGGGGGATAAGTTTCGAGAAATCAATCCAGCCACTGTTACCATGCCTCAATATTTTTCCAAGTTTGGATATCATACTGTCAACCTGGGAAAGATTTTCCATAACTATATGCCAGACTCTATTTCGTGGAATGAGCCCGACCTAAGGCCCGCAAGATATGTAAAGAAGGATTGGCTCAAAAGAGATGGCGAAACTTTTTACATTAGCGAAAAAGTCAATCAATCTCAAAAAATAAAAAGAGATTCACTACTAAAGTTAAGGCCCGTTCGATATGCTGATGGATGGAATACGGGACCTGCTTGGGAAGCAGCTGATGTCCATGACACTCTATATTATGATGGCGCCCAAAATGAATTGGCAAAAAAAGTACTTAGCCGTTTATCAAAGTCGGAAGAGCCATTTTTCATGGGTTTGGGTTACTTTCGACCGCATCTACCCTTTGCAGTACCAAAAAAATATTGGGACCTGTATGATCATGAAAAGATCCCTTTGGCGCAGAATCCGGAAATACCAGAAGGCGCCCCCTTACTTTCTATGAACTCTATGTACGAACTGAGACATTACGATGGTTTCCATTCTATTGGTCACCCTACGTCAAGTTACAGAATGAGTGAAGATACTGTGCGAACACTCAGACAGGGCTACTATGCCAGTGTTAGCTATATTGATGCATTGATAGGTGACCTAGTAGCACACCTCAAAAAAATAAACCTCTATGATAATACCATTATTGTAGTTTGGGGAGATCATGGATGGAAATTAGGGGACCACAACAGCTGGGGAAAAATGACCAACTATAATATTGACCTCAGAGTACCTTTAATCATCCGATCTCCAAACCAAGAAAATAGAGGAATTCAAACACACGAATTTGCGGAGCTTGTAGACATATTCCCAACGTTATGCGAAATGACCGGGATAACAGTTCCAGATTACATGCAAGGTCAAAGTCTTGTTCCCTTAATGCACAACCCGAATCAGCAATGGAAAAGTGCCGCTTTCAGTCAGTTTCATCGAAGACCAAAAGTATCAGCTGATGGAAAAAGGTATATGGGGTATTCCCTAAACACGAAAGAATATCATTACATAGAGTGGTATTCTTGGGATCACAAAACAGGCACTAGAGGACAGCTAAAAGAAATCGAATTGTACGATAGAGAAGAAGATCCCTATGAAAAAACGAATATCGCCCTACACGAAGGGATGGATGATGTAAAGCAACATCTTTCAAACGTACTCTCAAAAGGATGGAGAGAGGTACTGCCAAGTATAAAATAAGAGAAAACACCAATATTGTCCGCTCTATATCTCAAACACAAAATTTCTATAATTTTCCTTGTATTGAGAGATTTCAAATGTTGTAGATTACGCGCTCTCCTATATTGGAAATGCAAAATTAACAACGGAATCTGTCAATTCAATAAACTGTAAGATTAAAGATTCCCTGCTCCTTCAATTGTATACATTGAAGTTGGTTGTTAAATGAAATAGCACCTATTTAATAAACCATTACGTAAATGAATTTAAAAATTATTTGTGCTATTTCTTTGATTTTCTCTTTGCTAAGCTGTACTCCGTTGGACCAAGAGGCTGTCGCAAAAAGTAAATATGAAACATATTGTGGCAGTTGTCATAAACTCCCAAAAATTGAAAACATTACAAAATCCATCTGGGAAAATGATGTACTTCCTGAGATGGCTGCAAGGATGGGCTATTTCTACAATGACTATGATCCCTACACCAATTCAATGGAAGAAAATTACTTTACCAGAATAAGTAATGTCTATCCACAAAAACAACTCATCCGAACAGAAGACTGGAATAAAATCCACGACTACATTCTTAGTCACGCTCCTGATTCTATTGCTCCGACTCCTATAGTGGTAGACAAAAGTTATGAATTGACTCAATTTGATGCTCTCCCAATGACAGCCTCTGAAAATAGTCCATTTATGGGTTTGACTTCAATTCATTACGATTCGATGGCTTCTAATATATATGTTTCAGACATTTCTGGACGTATTTTCTATTCAGATCAATTTGAAAAACTAAAACGAAGATTTAACTCCCCAATTGTTTCGATATTTACTGAAGACACATGTAGTTACGTCACAGAGATTGGCATTATGAATCCAAGTGAAATTGCTCGAGGTGTACTGTATAAAATTTGCGAAAACTCAACGCAGCGGATCGCTGACAATCTACACAGGCCCGTATATACTGTCCCTATAGACCTCGATCAAGATGGAGTGGATGAGTTATTAATTTGCGAATATGGACATCATACTGGAGCGTTTACCATGTTGAATAAATCCAATGGCGAATATCAAAAAGAGACCTTAATTTCTTTACCAGGAAGTATCAAGTTTGAAGTTGCTGATATGAATAGAGATGGAAGGAAAGATATTGTGGTCTTATTAGGCCAAGGCAGAGAAGGAATATATATCTTATATCAATCGGATGACCAAACATTCGATGTAGATCAAGTCATCTCTCTTGGACCAGAATATGGTTCAAGTTGGTTTGAACTAATTGACTATAATCAAGATGGATATAAAGATATCGTTATGGTAAATGGGGACAATGCAGATTATTCAGTTTTCCTTAAACCATATCATGGCATTCGCCTTTTTCTAAATGATGGAAATAATCAATTTGATCAAAAATGGTTTTACCCTATTCATGGTGCCACTCGAGTAATCGCTGAAGATTTTGATCAGGATAACGATGTTGATTTTGCTGTTTTGTCCTTTTTCCCAGATTTTGAAAATCATGCAGAAAAAGGGTTTATATATTTAGAAAACAAGAAAGCTGCAACGTATCAATTCGCTTCATTTACCACTGAAATTGCAAAACAAGGCAATTGGTTAATTATGGAGAAAGGGGACATAGATAAGGATGGAGATATAGATATATTTCTTGGCAATTTCCCTTTTCTTACAAAAAATACTGTTGTAAAAAGCAATACTATTCCTATTTTACTCTTGCAAAACAATTTATAACAGGAGCGATAAGATCGCAAGAAATCACGTGTATGAAAATATCACATGCTCTTAAAACCATCATTGTTACACTTTTATTCTTCGCTTTTTATTTGATTTTAAAGCAATATTTTTCGACGATCAAACGCAGCTTGGATGGGCTTACAAATCATGGATTATCGAGTTATATGCTTACCTATTTGCTTATTGGCATACCGATCTATATCGGAACATACCTCATCCAGCCTAAAATCAACATTTTCAATAATTTAGGCCTAGCAAATGGGTTACTACAACCGCTTTGGATTTCACTTGCTTTTGCGTTGCCTATGCTTTTAGGTGGATTACTATTCTTTCATTTAAAATCAGATATTTCGATTCCAAATATGATTGCGGGAACGATTGTAGCTGGATTTGTAGAAGAATTGTTTTTCCGAGGCTTTCTATTTGGCCAACTTTTTAAATATACCAAACTGGGTTTTATTCCAGCCATTTTTATAGGGGCTTTACTTTTTGCTTCTGGTCATATGCATCAAAGTCAAGATACTATGGAGTTGTTTGGAATTTTCATGGTTACATTTATGGGTGCCGTCTTGTTTGCATGGCTCTATGTAGAATGGGAATATAATTTATGGGTGCCCATTTTCATGCATACATTTATGAATCTTGCCTGGTATATATTTGAGATGGACGATACTGCCTTAGGTGGTTTTCTACCAAATCTTTTTAGATGGTTGACAATCGCAATCGCTATTATTTTCACGGTATATCATAAGAAAAAGAAGAACCAGAAACTTAACATTACAAAAGATACATTGCTGTATAAAACGATATCATAAATAAAGACAAGGACAGATCCGATCGCTAATAGCGATCGGATCTGTCCTTGTCCTTATTCGCATAAAACATAAAGTAAGGAAGCTTTATATTCCGAAAGAATATTGACAAATGTATTGTGAATGCTTATTTGATCTCTAGTCAGCAGATTACAATTTCTGGATGCTTATTCTAAATCCTCTAGTAGATGCGAAATTGTAGATTGCGCTAACTTATTGGTATAGTCTTCTTTTTCTTCATCATTGAAGTTGGGCATAAAATCAATGCCTCCCTTAGTAACCTGAAAAATATGTTGAGTGGTCTCTACTTTTTTACTGTTAGCACTCCCCCATTCGTCAATTGAGTAATTCCTCAAATACCTCAATTGTAAAAGGTCAAGCAGCATTTTTTCCTCTACTTTTTCATTGCTAACTGGAAAAGTCTGTTGATTTAAGATGCTATCAATTCTAGAACACAATTTTACATCCACATATCTTCTGTCCATTCCATTTGACAAATAATTGGTCAATGCAGGAATCGTATGGTTCAGTATATAATTTATTTGTTCGGAATACTCATCTTGAAGTAGGTCTTTAGATTTTTTGCATATCTCTATCTCATTAAAGGTAAATTGTTGTGTAATCCCGAAGTATGGCAGTAGCAGAAGTAGGCATATTGAAATAATTGGATATGAATTCATAATTAACTTCCTGCACATATTGAAGATGGCCATACACATTCTACTCAAGAATTAAGATTTTCTTTCCATTTGAATGATTATACCTATTGAACACGTAGCAAGTATAATCAAAATTATAGTATCCAAATTAGAATTAATCTCATAATCCAATCTATTCAGTACTATTTTACTTAAAAAATAGATTATACATAAAATACACAAAAACAATCCTATTCTTTTATTCCTTAACATTCCTTATTATTTAAAACAATTAAATCGATCATCGGCACAATCTATCAACGCACCATACAAGTGCCAACCTACTAATAGTAAGCAAGCAGCTAGACATAGATTTCAATAAGATCCATCTGATATTTTTTGAAAAAAATTTATGTACTTTTGCTCTACAAAATATAATCTTTCTAGAACTTCTTACTATTTAATAAGTACTATTTGATTTCGTTCGTTTGCAACAATGCATAATTAATAATTAATCCATTATGAAATATTCTAAAATCTTTGCTCTACTTTTCATTTGTTCTTTTATCACTATGTACGCTTGTAACGATAAATCAAGTGCTGTAAAAAAAGAAGCAAGAGAATCTTTAAATGTACCTGATGCACCTGCACAAACAAATACTACTATCCCACCACCTCCGCCGCCAACTACTGCTGAGCCTGCACAAAATGCAGCGGGCGTATGGCATTACACCTGTGGAAATGGATGCGCTGGTGGAGCTGGAGCAGCTGGAAATTGTGCTACTTGTGGAGGCACGCTCGCTCACAATGCTGCGTATCACAACAATACCGCAAATACAACTACTAGTCCTATAACCACCAGTCCAGTAAACCCAACTTTTACTCCTCCAACACCTCCCAAACAACCAGAACCGGCACAAAACGCTTCAGGAGTTTGGCATTATACCTGTGCAAAAGGATGTGCAGGAGGGTCAGGAGCCAAAGGGAATTGTGGAACTTGTGGAGGAGCGCTCGCACATAATCAAGCGTATCATCAATGATTGGCATTTGATGCCTAATTCTATTCAAGAATAAATATTAAAGTAAGTATAAATCAGAAATCTGTTTTGTACAAAACAACTTCACATTAGTGATTAAGTCAACGTTGTATGTACTAAAAAGAAATACTGAATACATGGTATTACTGGAGTATATTCCTCTTTCTTACAACACAATTACCAGCTCAAATTAATCAAAGAGACATTTTGTCTATCCGTATTACAGATGAGATCAATATGAATTATGAGCACATTACTTCATTAAATTTTGAACTAAGTTTTAATAAAGAATCCATTGAATTGTGGGATACTCATCAAATTTCAAGGCTAGAATTTGAAAGAACTATATATTCGAAACTTAGTGATAGTATCCAACCGAAAAACCATATTCTTACCGATGATATTTCACTAGACAGTCTCCTTACTGTAATGTACCAACAAATTGATCATCTCAACAGAGTTTATCAACTATACTGCGACACTATAAAATCAACTTTCATAAAAGTAATTCCCCCTGAATCTATAGACAGGTTAGTAGCTGCGATTAATGCGCCTGTGATGGATAAAGAAGAATTCCTTACTATTAGCGGTATAAA
>JARGNR010000217.1 GCA_029212405.1 Saprospiraceae bacterium | reverse complement strand
ATGGAGTTATGTATTAAAAAAACTTCTAAATAGATTTTTTTTAACCATAGAAATCGCCATGTCTGGCGTTCATTATTAAAGCCTGAACTATCAATGCATAAAAAGAAGCCGAGCCTGACGCTTTACTTGGGATGCGGGAGCGGCATTCGCAGTTTAGCCATTAAAGCGTCGAGATTTTTTGTTTCATTTTTTATCAATTGAAAAAATGAAAATCCCGCTGATAAGCGCATATCATTTGAAACGAGCCCATCATTACTATTTGACAAACTACATTTGAAAAACAATATTTCTTCTTACCAAAAACTATAATTTATTTTTACAATCAAAACTGGTGATTCGCCATGACTGGCGTTCATTTTTAAAGCCTGAACTATCAATACATAAAAAGAAGCCGAGCCTGACGCTTTACTTGGGATGCGGGAGCGGCATTCGCAGTTTAGCCATTAAAGCGTCGAGATTTTTTGTTTCATTTTTTATCAATTGAAAAAATGAAAATCCCGCTGATAAGCGCATATCATTTCAAACGAACCCATCATCAATATTTGACAAATATTAGTTTAATAAAACCCGTCTATATATAAGAATATGTAATAATAATGAAACGATAGTTTCAAAAAAAAAAAGCCAAAAACCCTATTTTACAATCAACCCCACCGCCTCTTTCGCAGATTGAGCAGCCGTATGCACCGACACCCAATCTTCACCCGAAGTATAGGCACCTCCTGCAAAAAAGATTTTATTATCGACAGATTCAGATAGTTTTTTGACCGTCTGCCAATTTTCATAATCGGAAACATATCCACCTCCGATGTAAGGTTCATTCAACCAATCTTTTGTGATATGATTCATATAGTGTTGAGAAGCTTGGTTGTCGAAAATTACATCCAACTCTGCTAAAATCAGCTCTTTTAATTCTGATTCTGTTTTATTGATATAGTCTAAGGCAGGTTTCCCAACTGTAAAAACACCAAGAATGTGTTTGTCTGAATTCTGACCATAGGCAGCATCGTAAAATAATTTTTGCCCATCGGTTTCAGGCTCAATTGGTATCTGTGTCTGGGTAGGGTAGAAATTTTCAGAAAACTCAAAAAACGCTTTAAATCCATCCCAAATTTCGACATCATCAATGGCAGTCAACTTTTCCGAAGGAAGAGCAGGTTGAAAATCTATGGTGCCCAACTGCAATAACTTTACTGGAACAGAAATAATAATTTTATCTGCTTCAAACGTATTTCCACCATTCGTAACTACCTTAATTAGTTCTGCGGAATAGTCAATAGATTGCACTGGACTATTAAAGACTATTTTGTCCAGAACAGAAGGAACAATATAATCTTCATAAAAATTATACCATGTAGAATCCACAAACTTTATATCATCATCTTCTAAGCTTGACACATCCAATTCTCCATTATTCCATATCGCATAGGTATCGCTCATCTCATATGCTTTGGTTTCAACATTTACTTGAACTGAACTATCATTGACAATTTTATTAAATTCATTGGTACCTGCATGCAACCATTCTGCACCTAATGGAATCGGAAAATCGGCAAATGTATTGGTGATTTGCATTCTTCCTCCATACTGATCAGATGCTTCGATGATTTGATAATCAATGCCCATTTGTTGTAATAAATACCCGGCAGAAAGACCTCCCGCTCCTGCTCCAATTATCAAAACTTTACCGTCAAACTCCACATCATCAGAAGAACTACAACCACTAAATGAAGATTGCAGGGGAATTCCAACACCTAATATTCCACACACTTTTATGAAGTCCTTTCGAGTCATTTATTTCACTTTAATTATTGATCCAATTTAAATACAAGAAACAAAACGTTCTATGTCTTCTCGATTATTGTAAACATGAGGAGAAATCCGAATCGCATCTCCCCGAAATGAAACAAAAATATCTTGCTCTCTTAATCGCCTTTTTATTTGTTCTTTATCTATTCCTTCAGGAAGATATACTCCGAATAAATGATTGGATCTTCCATTTTTCTCTTCAACAAAACATCCTTTTGACCGCAGTTGATCAATTCCTTCCTCAATCAACCGACTACAATATTCTTGAATATTACCTGTACCCCATTTTTTGACTTGTTCAATGGCTTGAGTCAACATTGGGGTATGTATAAAATTACTCGACCCACCAGCTGAAAATCGTTCTGCTCCTGGTTGATATTGGGATTGATAGTGAGTCAGATTGGCAAAGTCCTCACTTTTATACCGATTCATCCAATTGTATTCAATCGGCTTCCCTTCCCAAAACGAAGGTGCAAAATACGCCACTCCTACTCCATAAGGACCCATCAACCATTTATATCCTGCACAGACCAATGCATCGGGCTCAATTTCCTCAATTGAAAAAGGGTAGGCTCCCACACTTTGAGTTCCATCGATAACCAATTTTGCCCCCACATCTCTTGATCGTTCTCGTATCGCTTTCAAGTCAAACAAGGTTCCATCCGCCCAATGCACCTGAGGTATGGCCACCACCTTTGTCTTTGTATTGATGGACTCCAATATTCGTTCATTCCACATCAAAGCTCTATGCTCTACTAAATCTGGAGCATCTACTTGAACTAATTTTCCCTCAGACCGACCAACTAATTCGAGCCATGGATATACATGACTTGGAAATTGACCTTCACAGACCACTACTTCTTCTCCCTTTTTTAAATCAATATTATTTGCCACCGAAGCCATACCATACGAAACGGAAGGAATGATGGCTACACTTCTATAATCTGAAGCACGAATCAGGCTTGCAAAACTCTTTTTTAATGCTGTTCTAGGTTCAAAAAAGTCTTCCGTCTGGAATTGATAGGGCTTATCTTTTT
>JARGNR010000077.1:17333-28858 GCA_029212405.1 Saprospiraceae bacterium | reverse complement strand
AAAAACACAAAAGTGTTTGAGCGAAAACAATGTAATGGTTGAAAATAAAATATTGGATACCATACTGTTATAGTTGAAAAAAGGCCTTGGTGCGAGAATTTTTTGTGTTTAAGAAAATGGAATTTTAGAATGAGTTAAAATCTGGGTAAAGCCTTGGGTTCTTTTGGTACGTTTTCTGGGTCAAGCCAAGGACTGAATGATCTTTTAAGAAATAAAAGTGATAATGAAATTATCAAATGAAGGAACACGTTAGTGAAGGGAGGATACGTCATTCACGACGAGCGAAATAACTCGGTTAAAATACTTACCTCGAATTTAAGGAGAAAGCCTTAAAAAAGGAGTAATATTTTCAGGTGCAAGGCCTCTAGTCTAATTATTAAGTTTTGGCTTGATTTGGAATTTGCTTTTATTAGTAAGCCTATTAATTGGACAAAAAAAAGAGACTGCCTTTTTGAGACAGTCTCTTTGAAAATTTATTTTCTGATTTTTAGCTTTTCGATAAGCGCTCTATATTTAGTGATATCCTTTTTAGCAAGATATCCCAACAATCTTTTTCTTTTTCCTACTAATCCAAGAAGTGTTCTTCTTGAAGAGTGATCTTTATGATTCGATTTCAAGTGCTCAGAAAGTCCCTGAATTCTATACGTAAATAATGCTACTTGTCCTTCTACAGAACCCGTATTTGATTTTCCTCCGCCGTACTCAGCGAAGATTTCTTCCATTTTTTCTTTAGGTAAGTACGTTGCCATTTTATTATTTTTAAATTACCAATATATAGATCACACATAGATCTATGGTTAGCGGGCGCAAAAGTACAGATTAATATTCAATCCTACAAGTTTAATTTGTACATCTATTCATATCGACCTGAAGGAAAACGGCTATCCCTCTGCTTCCTTCCAAGACATTTACAAAATATTGTGTATTCTAGCCTACATACCCATAGAATACTTCTCTAAAATTTCCATCGAAATTCTTATCTTTCACACCTAACCACAAAAAACTAAAGATGAAAAAGATCACTATTAATTCTATTACGTGTGTCGCACGTACAAACATTTCAAACGGCAATGATGTATTTTTAATGGTTCAATCAGATGGTGGGCCTCCAATCCGATATGCTGTTGAAGGGACATGGACGATGAATGATGGCACCAGCATTGGTTTCCCAACTGGAGGAGATCCTGATAAACCTCAATTTGTCTATGAACAAATCTGCTACATAAGCGTCTGGGATCATGATGGCATGTTTGGATGGGTCAATGCGGCAGACATGCTTGGTAATGCATTTTTCGAAACCAACAGTCCAGGAGGACTAATAGAAGTGTGGGGTGTAGATGGATCATTTTATAACTTAGATGTGTCTATTGAAAACTACTCTCCCCCATCCAGTCAACCCTCCACACCCGTCCCCACTAGTCTACAACAATCGATACAACAAGAACTCGAAGCTTGGGCGGCTACGGATGATGGTAAATCTGTCCTTGGAGAAACAGATAAGAGCACACTAGAAGATAAATTCTCTCATGCATTAAAAACTGCATTTCAAAATACGATGCATCTGATTAGTGATTTGCCTTGGATTGAATCCGTTTCTTTGGGCATTACTGCCCAGGTAGAAATATTTGGTGGCATACAAGGTGATTTTGGTGTGGTCATGGGGTTGGAAAATGCACTGGACGAATATACTATTTATGGAGGGGGTGCAATTGTGGAAGGCTTTGAGGCGGGGGTAAGTGCTGCCATCAATTTTGGAGTTTGGTCGCAGCAACCAAAGGATGTAGGTGGATTCTATGAAGGTGTGGAAGTAGAAGTCACTGATGTCATTGGGCTATCGGGTACCGTTTGGGTAGGACGGGGAGATCGTGATAAGGTGTTGGGTGAAGATGGAAGCATTCTTAATACTTTAAAACTTGCAAAAGCGGTCTTTCTAGGTTTTGACTTGGGGCTCGACGATGGAGTATCTGCAGAAGAGCTGTACATTATAGCAGGTCATATCGAAGACTATCCTTCTTTTCAGACGGGAACTTATAAAAACATGGCCGTGCTCACTAAATTAGAATGTGTTGATAAGCATTCTAGCGGAGATTCTGCCCATGATAGTGTCTCTTTGCATTGGACCGTAGATAATGATGCTCAAGCATATAAATATCCGCTTTGGAATGCATTTGAAATGAACGAAAGTGGAAAAGATGATGATCACGATGACAGCATTTGGGAATGCGGAACGGTGATTAAATTTGATGATTCCTTTAGAGTAACGTTATTTATTGAATCCTCTTCCACTAAGGAAATTGATCACCACTGGGAAATAGATGATTTCGATGGTGTGGGTGATACTCATAAGATCACATTTGAAGATGGAGGCACCGAATATAAATTAACTGCAAAACTACTGGTCAAAGGATAGTTTTATCTAAAAAATTCTATAGGGTGTTCTGTACGGATGCCCTATACTTTTCCTTTTGATTTCGTATACCCTAGAATGAATTCCTACTTGAGAATAAAATTCTCTGGAACCTGCTCAATGAAAAAATTGAAGTTTGAACTAAATCCAATGTTCAGAGGGTAAAATAGCAATTGACCAAACAAAGAATTCTTATCGTCGTTCGGACTGTCGAATTTGGATTTGCTATTCATGTCAAAGTCCCCACTCAGGTAGCCCAATGCTAAATCAAAATTAGTGGAGTAATTAAATGAACCTTCCGTTTCGTATCCAAATATATTTCCTAGCAGCGTGTTCAAGTCATCTAATGGATTTACGTATTTAACGCGGCCGTTTCCATCAAAATCACCTGCCCATAATGCTTTATATCCTGATTTATTGGAACTAGTAGGCCCAAAAAGATTTGCTTGAGACCACCCTGTGTAATCGATATCATTCTTAGTCGTACCAAAGTCAAAAAAACCTGTTTCCGCCACCGTAAAATCGATAAGTGATGCATATTCATAAGGTGTCTTGGCCGTTGAAGTCATTGCTCCCAAGTGGTTTCTATGCCGCACAACTACATAGTAATCATCGATTTCGAGGCCTTTAAATCGCAATCCCAGTTCTTCATTCAAATCCATTACATCTCCATCTCTTTGGACCAATCCTGATCTCGAAGCTACGATCTCACCGTAGTCATTTTTATCTCTCAATTCAATAGAAATCCAATCCACTACAGCATCTTCCCCGTTATCTTCAAAAATGGTATTAGGGTTTACTATCGTTATAAATTTATTATCCACCATGGAGTAATCATAATCAAACCGTTTAAAAGGATCATACAACAATGGATTATCAGCGGTCTCCCAATGATTGTCCACCAAAAGAGAATCATAGGGCTCAGAATCAGGTAGAAATCGTTCTCCTGTAAATGGACTTTCTCTCAAGTCATCTCTCATGAGCGGTCTGGCATGTGTTGTACCTATTTCATTCCCATTGCCTATCATCGCTCCCTGCAAATAGACACGTACTTGCACATACACATCTCTCTGTATTAATATGTATAGGGTGGCACTCGCGCATGCTGGGTTAATATTATCATCACAAATGGTATACATGAATTCCACTGGGCCATAAAAAGACTCATGGGGCACAAAAGTGTATGAACCGTCTGATAGCAATGTAAATGACCCCGCGGCTAATGAGATTTGCTGTTCTTCTACGAACAGATTGTCTCCATTGGGATCCAAATCGTTATCCGTTACGTTTCCAGTGATAATTTCCTCTTGCGCTCCAGTGCTAAAATCGTCCGTTGCCAAGGTGGTATTGGGCCCTGCTGTAGGTTCGACAATTATAATTTGCTCTGTTTGTGCACAATTGCTGGGTTGACCAGTCACACATACCTCATATTCTAGGGTATCTAACCCTATAAAATCGAGGTTGGGAGAATACGTAGTATTTCCAGTTGAATAATCAATCGTGATCGCTCCATTTTTTGGTGGAGTGAGTATACTCAATGTATTTGGATCCAGTGTACACCCTCCTAGTACAGCACATTTGTCATTCTTAAGTGTACTTATTTCTATAGTATTATTCATTAAAGCGGTTCCTATATCCGGGTGTGCCAAAGGACTGAAGTCTGTACTTAATACATCTACCACTGTAATCTCAAGATTCACCCCTTCACACACTGATCCATTAAGAGGTACACAAACTGGAACGTCCCATTCATAATTGCCTAATCGATCTGCTGTAAAAGTGTAGGTACCATCAGAATTCATGATCAAATTGTATGCTGCTTCTGCAGGTGCATGAATCAGAATTGGATTGGTACCATAGGTAGTATTGGTGTGGACTGCATCATTTGTATTTACACTTCCATTTACGGGAATATCAATGAAGGTAGAGTTGACGTCGGGCAACATCACTTTTTGATATTTAATGGTAAACTCTTCATTCACAAAACTACAATTGTAATAGGCGGACACACTATACATACCTTCTTCTGTGAAGGTGGCAGCATTTCCTATTTGACCATCCGACCATTCTACATTGGTAAATTCACCAGGCAATAAAACCACCGTAGAATCCTCACCACTATTGATTACTAAATCCCAACTTGATACTATTTCAGGGGGAATCACAATACCATAATTAATTACTTGTTCTTGTATTCCCGTAAACATATTGACATCCCCTAAAAACTCAAGATCGATTTCAGAATAATCTCCTCCATTTTCTATATCTGTAACTCGCGCTAATTTGTTATTAAAATGTTGTACTACTATAATTTCTTCCTGATTAGGACTCAGCTTTAAGTCGCCCATAAACAAGAGTGAAGGTTGAGAAAACAATGTATTTTTAGTCCCATCCTCCATTTTATATGAATACAAACCTAGAAATGATTTATATCGAGTATAATATAGGTAATTGTCCAAAGGAGACCATTCTATCCCAAATACAGGCCCTATTTCTAAGATTTGCGGGTTAGAAATCTCGCCTGTATTTACGTCAAAATCAAAAATAGTTAGACCAGGTTCATCTAAATTACTAGAGCTTGACCATGCCAACTTGTCTTTTGCATTATTCACTTTGATTGCACCTACCCGTTTATCAATCTGAAAATCTATCCCACTGACTACGGGTGTCAAATTGATTCCACTCGTATCAATTTTGTAGGCCCATAACTTGGTTTCATTCAACTCAGTTGCCAACAACCAATAATTATCCCTGTCAATTTCGACGAGATGCAAACGCTCAGAAAAATTTCCATCTATCTGAATATTCTTTTCATCCTCATCTATTGAAATTTCATCATTCTCATCACAAATATTGACAATGGAATATTTTAAGTCTCCTTCTACATAATTAAATACCTGACCTTGAAGATAAAAGACGTAATACTCTGTAGGAGAACCTGGTTTCTGGAGAACAATGGGAGACTGGAAAGATGTCCCTGTATCCGTAATCCCAAGGCTATCGCCATTGTTAATTATTGCCCAAACACTATCGTAAATGGCATAGCTTGTTGCTGTAAAAATCACTCCCTCATTGGTATGTGCAACCATGGCGGTTCCTTCACCTTGTGGGATTAGTTCTTCTGGATGATCGACAATACTGATTTCTTCTCCAAATTCAATAACATTGTTATTCGATAGCAACCATTTCGCACTTTCAATTTGAGCATTGGAACACAATGCAAGACCCATTACCAAACATGCAAACGTAAATTGCTTCATTACACCTTAACTAGAATAAGTAATTGACCTTTTAAAATACAAATTCAGTACCAATGCGTCCTACACGAATACAAGTAAACGTATGATGGTTGTCATTTATAGCAGTTCTTTGCCAAACTTGGCAAACCTTTTACTACATATGCCTCTTAATCAAAGAATCTTATCACAAATCCCCATGTCTTTTTGGCTTCCATTCAAACAGATTTACCGTCTCACCCTCATCATATTCTGTCAATTCCACAAGCAATTCTCGTTGCCCTATTGAATTCTCTCGATAGACCTTGGTTCCTATCGTCCACCGTTCCTTTTTTGATTGATACGGCAATAGTGCGAAGCCATAACTAAATTTCCTTCCGTTGGGTTTAGGGCCCACAACTACAAAATGCTTTCTCCCAAGACTGTTGTTCTTTATTTTAATGTCAATGAATCGGGTATCAATTACTTCCTTTTGGCTATTTACAATCCCTTTTTGACATTCGTTGAGCACGGCATTAGGATTTACATTAGTAACTCGACCATCATCGTCGATAGCACAATCCACAATGGAAATGGAGTTAACGATTACTTCTCCATCTTTCTTTATCCGTATGGATGCCGTATTAGACATTAAGTTCGAAGCATCTACCTTGCCCTTTTTTGTTTTGACACGAATCTCGTTGACCTTCCCCTCCAAAATAACAGTCCCAATTGGAGCATCTACTTTAAATAAATCGCCTTTTACATTTATGGCTCTTACCACATCATGCGATCCCATCTCTATTTCCCTCAAACCGGGTGCGCCAATGGTGATATTAATTTCACGAGTCGGTTCAATCCATTTTTTCTGATCTAAGATCAATCTTCCTTTATGCACATTCCGATTGATGAAGTCAAACAGATTGGATTCTGCTGTTATGGTTATACCGGGGCTTGCATCCATATCCACCTTAATTTTAGCGTACATCTGAACTTCCAGGACAAATATTTTCTGTAATTCAAACGTTTTGGTGATGACTTGACCGTTCCCATTGATCTGAGCGAATGAGAACAAAGTTGTCATTAAAACCAATCCTATTGTAATTAAAACTCTCATATAATTTCTATTTTTTTATTAATGATATAATTGTTGATATGGTTAAAAACTATTGTACGGTAGGTGTAGACTTTTTCCATCTTTTTGCTAGTAGATAGTCCAATCCAATTTTGCCTGAACCATTCACCAGGCCATAGATAGCAATCCATAGAAAACCCATTGGCGCCAACATATTCCAAAGACCATGTTGTAACTGTTGACAAAAAATAGCCACCAACATAGTGCATATCAACAGGAAAGAAAAGATTCGGGTTTGTAGTCCCAAGGCCAGAAATACACCTCCTATCGCTTCACTTGCTGCTCCCATCCAGGCAAAAAACAATGGGGCTACGGCGAATATGCCACCAAACTCAGCCACATCTTGCGGAAACCATGCTGCCACTTCGAACAAGGATAAATTCTGTCCTACAGGTGTCCATGGCATTCCAAACTTGTCTGCTCCAAAATCCTTGGCCAATACAATCCCACAAAATATTCGAGGAAGAGCCAATGCAATTTCAGCGCCCCAATTGGATTGGATCACTGGTTTTGTCAATTGTATAAACGTGTTTCTAACCTTGGATTTAAATTTAATCCAGAGCACGTTTTCTGTTTGTTGATTCGTATACTTAGTTGTAATTGATGGGGAAGTAACTTGTGCCATTATAGTATTATTTATGATTGTTAATAAAGAAAGCAATCACTTGCTTCGTTTGATATCACAAATTTGAACTATGAATCGGAGACTTCCGACTTATATAGCTTTGAGCCGTCTCAAATTATAATCTGAGTCGTCTCACAATAGAAAAATGTAAGAATTAAGAAGGTAAAGATTTGACATATTCACTAGGAGAAGTACCGGATATTTTTTTGAATACTCGATTAAATGTGGCCTTGCTATTGAAGCCACAATCCATGGCAATCCCCACTAGGGAAAGCGCTTTGTGTTTTCCTGATTTCAGCTGCCTTTTCACTTCTTCCACGCGATATCCATTGATAAAGTCATTGAAATTTTTACCAAACCCAGTATTAATTATTTCGGAAAGCTGAGCGGGAGCATACCCCAATTGAGAGGCTAAAGATTTTAAACTCAAGTCTGGCTCTAAATAGACCTTTTCATCAAGAAATAGTTTTTCTATGACCGCTTTTTCACGTTCATATTGTTGAACCGATTCGATAGGATCAGACTTTGTAACAGAAGGACTGACGGCATTAAATTCCAAATCAAGCAACTTGGATGTATCTGTAAAATACCCTTTAATCCCAATATAGATAATGGCCAAAGCGGCTACAAAGTGATACCACCATTTATGAGTCCAATGCATTTCCAAGATCGTCATTCCGACCAAGGTTTCTATCATGTCATAAAAAAAAAGGAGGAGATAGATGGCCAAAAAATTACGCAGCCAATTCAGTTCCATTTTGTACGTATTCGAATAATACTGGTGAATCTTTTGACGGTAATGATAAAATAATTGAACCGTGAAAGCGAGATAAAGTACCAATTGCAATCTGGAGAAGGTTCCGTAGAATACTTCCACCACTTGATTATTAAATGTATCCATTAAAACCCCATTCTGTGTGGCATCAAAACCAGGCTGCATGGAATCATAGATGAGCAAAATGATTCGATAGAGGATAAACAGTAATTGGGGAATAAAGTGCCACAAATCCGCTTTTCTTAATCGAAAGCCAGAGGTCGTCACTGACTTGACATACAAGTATAATAGAGGTCCAGTAGAGAGTCCAAAAGGAACTAAATAGTAATTGATTTTTGTATTCCGAAAAGTATCGTACCATTCCATAAAACCTATGGTGTACGTTGTTCGATGATAACATAAAAACAACAATAAAAATCCTAAAAGCAGATCTGAAATTGTTCTTTTCTGGTAGTATCTCCAAAAAAATAGTACAGCAAACACGAGCCCTTGTAAGGTAAGAAACAACAAGGGCGAACTCCATTGATTAAAACTTGGAAATGCGAATAACATTGGATTCATATCTAACTAAGTACTGCAATATACTACACTATTGGAAAGATGAAAGCAAAGGTTGATATTTTAGATGATTATCGTAGTGGCTTACGGAACAAAATTGGAAACCTCATTGGACCACTACGGTAATTAAAGGATAGACTATTTAAAAATTTCTTCGAAACTAG
The DNA here is from genome assembly GCA_029212405.1 of Saprospiraceae bacterium. Classification (GTDB taxonomy): domain Bacteria; phylum Bacteroidota; class Bacteroidia; order Chitinophagales; family Saprospiraceae; genus CAJXUU01. Next base: position 19,979 of record JARGNR010000077.1, on the reverse strand, counting down.
AACAAAGAACAGAAGAATTTAGTTTATGACTATGAATGTCACACGAGACTATACAAACCAGAAACAAAATTACAATGAATCTAACATTACAATTACGCAAAGGAGTAATAAAAGAATCGATAGGTCAACTTGAATACGCCGTACAAGATGTATTTAATCAAGAAATAATTAACATGACTTTATCACGAACTATGATAATGGGCCACCCCGATTTATCTATTGGAGATGAGGTTTATGTTATAGTATCCCCTTTTGACCCCAAAAGAGGACGAATCGCAATAGCTTCAAGTTTAAAACAGATCAACGATTTATATCAACAAAAGCTAGAATTAGATAGCAAATACCGAGATATGAAAAAAATTAATCAAGTCTTTTATTGATTATTCAAGATATAAAAAATTTCCATCATCAATTTGATCATATAAAAGCTGTTTGCTCTACATCAAAAACCTATCACAAAAAACTAGATAAACATTGTATAGGTTTAGTGCTATTGAAGTCTATGAGAATGGATAAGTGCAACTAACAGACATTGATAAATATAAGATGTACCATATATACTTAAAAAAGAACTGATTATTAACATAGCATTTAAACCAATCTTTTAATCATCGTAACTCGATGTTGATGTAACAACGTTACAAAATGGTAAATCGGTTAGCTAAGTTTTTATTGATCATAAATGAAGAAGCCATGCAATGCACCCTAATTATTGCTCCAGACTCGATTCCTTTGGGCTGCCACAACCGTTTTTGAAAATGCATAAGGATTCTTATATTGAGTAATTATGAAAACAGTTAATCTATTTGAAATTACCAAAAGTAGCATGTTTTTAATAAATAACGTTCATCATAAATATTGTCCATTAGTTTAGCCAAACTTGATTATGAAAATTCCAATGTTAACTATTATCTCATTTCTGCTCTTACCTTATATAGCAAATAGTCAAATTGGTTATTCCATCTCTCCTGAAAGTTTTAATGATTCTTACGACGAGGACATCACAAATATAACATATTTCAGATCTGAGGCATACATGGAAAACAGTTCTGACTCCACATTCTCTATCAATTGGGAAATTACAAATATTAATATTCCAATAGAATGGGGTTTATCTGTGAGCGACAAATACTTAAGTTATCCACCAGGACCAGAAATCACGACCAACAATTCCTTTCCTTTAGTTTTTGACCCTGGTGAAGAAAATATTCCATTTAATATTGATGTCTATCCAAACCAAATCTCAGGTTGTGGTTCTTTTGATGTTTATATAACTTTGGATGGATCTGGACTTGTTTTAGACACGATTGAATACAAAATTGCCATCAATGATAACGACTGTTTGATTAGTACTATTGATGAACATTTATTTAGTAAAAAGATCAAATTATCCCCAAATCCATTTGTAGACTACTTAAATGTTAGCGCAGAAACTATGATCAAGAAAATATCACTTTATAGTTTACAGGGAAGTTTATTGGGAATTTTTACATCCAACTTTTATAATTTAGATCTATCAAATTTGGAAATAGGTACATATGTAGTAGAGATAGTAAATTCTGAAGGTCATAGAGCTATTAAAAAAATAATAAAAGGAAAATAACATAGTTTGCCCCCCTTAAGTATCATCTTAAAATTAAAAGTCCCAAAAGAAAATAATACTTTTCTCAGTTACAATACTTTCGTTATAAGATATACCTCAACCAAGTCGATTTTGATGTAACCAACGTTACAAAGCGGTAGAATGATTAGCTATACCTTTATTGATAATAAATAAAGTAGCCATGATATCAAATAAGTATACCTATGTCGTTATCCTAGTTTTCATGCTTGTTATAGCAAGCTGCAATCGTAAACCTGATAATCTTGATCGGATACTCTCCACGAATGAATTAACAGAGATTCAAACCATAAATACCATTTCTCTTGAAACTGGAAAAAGCTTACTGACCACCCATTGTTTTGCATGTCACAACCCAAATTCTGAATCCCATGACGACATGTTGGCTCCCCCAATGGCTGGTATAAAATATAAATACACTAAGCTTTATCCCAACGAAGAATTATTTATTGCTCAGATGTCTGAATTCATACATAACCCTACCCAAGAAAATGCGGTAATGAAGGGCCCCGTTAGAAGATTTGGATTGATGCCGAAAACCACCTTATCGAAGGTTGAAATTCAGGAATTAGTCAAATTTATCTACCATAACGAACTAGAAACACCAAAGTGGTTTCCTGCACATTTTGAAGAACAACATAATCAACCTTGGAAAAATTAATCATGAACAAAATGGCGAAAATAAAATATATCCTAGTAGGCTTGGCACTAATGGCATTCCACTTTACAAGTGCTCAAAACACACCGTTTATTTTATCACTTGAACCCATTACCATTGAGGGTTTGGGCGGAATTCAATCGTACGCTTTTGGACAATCAAATGGCAAATGGCTAATTGTAGGTGGTCGATTAGATGGCTTACACAGAAGACAACCCTGGGCTTCTTTTGATCTTGCTGGACACAACAATCAACTTATTGTCATCGATCCAATTAGTAAACTAAAATGGACTGCCCCAATATCTACATTGCCAAGCTCTATTCAGGAACACTTGAGTTCAACCAATATGGAATTTCATCAAGAAAA
>JARGNR010000077.1:0-17233 GCA_029212405.1 Saprospiraceae bacterium | reverse complement strand
TTTACACCGCAGAGACTACAATGCTGAACCTCAAATATTGCCCAATGGCGATGAAGGAATAACCATGTTTTCTGGAGTTTTTCAAGAAGATGCAAATCTCCCCTTTTTAAGCGCCGTAAATATTGATTCTACTTCTTACACTGTACAAGATTCGTTTCAACAGTACTACAATCATTACCATTGTCCAGTACTTCCTGTCTATTCAGAGAAAGACAACGAAATGCACACCGTCTTTTTTGGCGGTTTGGCACAATTCTACGACAATTCAGGCACCTTAGTTCAAGACGACAATGTTCCCTTCGTGAATACGATAGCGAGAGTAACTAGAACGCATGATGGCAAAATGGCTGAATATAAAGACCCTCTCGAAATGCCAGCTCTATTGGGAGCAGGCGCTGAATTCATACCCAATTCAGCCATTCCTCACTATACAAATGGCGTTTTCAAATTAGATCCTATCTCTACGGACAGTACTTTAATCGGTTATATCTTTGGAGGAATCGAAAGTACACAACCAAATATATTTTTTATTAATAACGGTACACAAAGCAGTGCTACCAGTCTAATTTTTAAAGTTTACATTAAAAAACCAACCATTTCATCAGTGGACCATATCAATTCTAGCCAACCCAATGACTTAAACGTGTTAATCTACCCAAACCCATCAAAAGGGCGTCTGAAAATTGAGTTTATCTTGAGTGAAATTGAAGAGGTTGTACTTATGATTCGAGACATGAATGGTCAACTTCTTGAAAAGACTCTACTTCCAGATGTTATGATTGGTAAAAATGTGTATGAAAAAGAAATTACGCAATTCTCTGCTAATCACACCTATCTATTAACTCTATCTACTCAAAACAAAGTAAGTACCCATCAATTGATCATGCAAAGATAAGGACGGCTGAAAAAACTGTAAATGGCACTTTTTCAACTTGTTCAGAAAAGTCGATTTAATAAGGTGATTTAGTAGATGTAGATCTCGGTCAATCTAATTCATTTGCTCAAATTGCATATTATTACTTACCTTTATCATGTACCGATACCACATTAATGAGCGAAAAAGTAGACCCTTTAGAAGAATATTTAGAAGAGCACTATATCCATCGAAGTAACTGGCTAAGAGCAGCTGTGTTGGGTGCAAATGACGGAATCTTATCTACGGCAAGTATAGCCATTGGTGTGGCAGCGGCGAGTGATATGAGAGACCCCATAATCCTCGCGACACTAGCAGGTTTGGTTGCAGGTGCTTTATCCATGGCTGCAGGAGAATATGTTTCTGTAAGTTCTCAGACCGATTTGGAGCAAGCAGATATAGAAAGAGAAAGAAAGGAATTAGAAGAAATGCCAGAAATCGAATTGCAACGATTGGCAGACATATATGAACAAAGAGGACTAAAAAAAGAGACTGCTCAATTAGTAGCAAAAGAATTAACCGAAAACGATGCGCTTGGTGCACACGTTAGAGATGAATTGGGAATAAACGAAATCAGTCAAGCCAATCCCATCCAAGCGGCTTTTGCATCTGGTGCAGCATTCACAGTAGGCGGTGCATTACCATTTTTAATTACCCTTTTTGTCCCTATCCACCAAATGGAATATATCCTGTATGGTTCAGCCATTTTGTTTCTTGCACTATTGGGAGCAATGGCTGCAAAAGCTGGAGGATCTAGTCCAACCAAAGCCATTCTTCGAATCACATTCTGGGGAACCATTGCGATGGGGTTGACGGCATTAGTGGGGTATATTTTTGGTGTAAATGTATAGGACAACCTAATCAAATTCTGGTAGGATCATCTTCTAGATATACTATAATTACCGTTTGAAAATACATTGGAAACTAGTTTACGTTATCCCTATTCATACATTTTACAGAAGTATGAAATATGTATCTTTAACAATAGAAAACAATTTGAGAAGAATTGATTATAAACCAAATCGTAAACCATATTTATATTTGAATTGAATAATTGTAAAGAATGCCCAGAGGCAATATGCGATTAAAATTCAACTATTTCAATGCTATCCAATTAATATGATAACCGATAAACTACAACCTATCCAACTAATGATGAACCGAATCATCCTGTTACTTTTGATACTAAGTTCACAATTTTCCTATAGCCAAACGCTTCCTATGGATATTGAACTTCTCTTGGATGTATACGATAAACCCTTAAACGCTCAGGCACAACCTTTTGGAGTATTTGGAGAGCAGTATATATTTAAGGCTGAGAATTATCGCTATGGCAGAGAATTATGGATAACAGATGGTACCCATCAAGGAACCCATATTTTGATAGATGGTTTGCCTTTTTATGACGATGGACGGTATTCTGAATTTACAGCTGGTCAAGATCACTTTTATTTTACGGTGCATTCGGAAGTAAGAGCAGATAGCATTGAGTGGGAAGAAAAACCAGAGATCATTTATAAATCTGATGGAAGTAAAAATCCACCTCAACGACTTTTCACCAATCAAGATGACCATGAAATTAAGGAATTATCATCCTATAAAGATGGGCTTTTGTTTGTCGTCAAAGGAGACTGCGATTATTGGGATGAATGCGATCAAATCTACTTTTATGGAAGTGAAAATACACTATTGCTAGATAGTGCCATAGTTGGAGAGTACTCCGTAGAGGAGATTCAGGTTTTTCGGGATGAGGTTTTATTCGTAGTCCGCAATGAAGAAAGTGATGCCTTATATTCTACCGATGGCACCGTAGAAAATACCCACATCGTGATGGAAGGTGAACGAAAGTCGATCCATCTGGTAACACAAACCAATGGCTATTCTTACTTCTCGTCGACAACTACCAATCAAAGTGGTCTTTATTCCTATAATGGCACGACTTCAACATTCATTTTGGGAGGGGAATATTATAATTACGATAAAGCAGATTGGGCCATTATAGATGAAGAGTTGTATGTCATATACAGTAGCGACGACGAAATTATCTATAAGACAAATGGTGAAGAAGCAACCTTGTATTTAGATACAAAAGGATATAGTTTCATTCGTGTAGAAAATCTATATGGACTCAATGGTAACATCTATTTTGAAAAATTTAATGAGGTGTACTTTTATGATGGCATAAACGACCCCATCCTTATTTTCGATGATTTTAATTTCGAGACCATGTATACCGTTGCGGGTCAGACTTTCATAGAGACTCGGGACAAATTATATGAAGTTGATGGTGGTAACATTCCAACAGAGGTGATCGATTTTGATGGAAATAATAATCCGCTGTTAATCTATGGAGATCAAATGTATACCCTTTATGGTAATCAGCTTAGTCGATTGGATCTAACCACGTATCAACAAATTCCCATTATCACAATCCGACATAATTCGGGATCTATTCCTACCAGTACAAAAGTCAAGGAGACCTTAGCGTGGGCCAGTAACCGATTGTACTTTAATAATCACGATAGTATTCATGGAAATGAAATATGGGTAACAGATGGTACTGAATCCAATACACAATTCATAAGAGATGTAAACAATGGAACCCAAGGATCGACGGCAGAGCATATCGCTGCGCTTGGAGACAAACTGTTTGTTTCATGTGGTCATTGGCATACTTCACATTCAAAACCAATAGGTCTTTATGTCTTTGATTATCAAACCAAAGAAATAATTAAACTCTACGATGACAAAAGCCATATAGCACGAGCTGGTGAATATATGATTGTTGCTCAACAGAGTCTTTATCACGAATCTTTGCATTTGTATAGCACAAAAGGAGAAGATGGGGATTTCGTATTATTAGATAGTTTTCCTAGAACGGGAGCGCTTAATTCTTCTCCTAGTTCAGAGTTATTCACCTTAGGAGATAAAGTGATCATTAATTATGATGGAGGTATGATAGCCACTGATGGTACCGTAGAAGGTACAGAAAAAATAGCTTCAACGAGCATCGCTGGAGAGACCATTATCTATAACGACATTTTATACTTTGAGTCTGGCAGTTTTATTTTTGGCAATGCAGGAGCACTTTGGCGAACAGATGGTACTGCAGCAGGCACCTATGTTGTTGCTGATTCTCCTTCATCAGGCATATCCAGTTTGACCATACATGATGGTTATTTGATGTTTTGTAAAGATGATTTTTTACATTATACCAATGATGTAAGTCAAGGGTTTGAACGACATTTTCTCAATAACCTGAAATCAATAAAATCAATTGATACGACATTGTTCATGGTGATGGGAAATGAACTAGGCAAATATGATTTTGACCCGATAAATGGGAATGTGAACTCATTCGAATATTTCAATGCATTTTATGAATTGACCAGTTCGATTTATCAGATTTTGAGTGTCAACGGAAAAGCTATGCTTTATGAACACTTTAAACTGTTGTATAGTATTGATGGAACGCCAGAAGGAACTCAATTGATTCTAGATGATTTTGACCCCAATAAGATCATGGGTGAACATGAAGGAGGGCTTTATTTTCAGTATGCTATAGAAGAAGCAGGTGAGGAACTGTGGGTAACCAATGGTACTCAAGCTGGAACATATATGGTAGAGGATATTTACCCAGGCGTACCGGGATCCCACCCAAGAAGAATGACCACCTATAGAGGAGATGCCATATTCCTGGCCTATCAACCAAAGTATGCAACTGAACACGGAGGATGGGAAGTATTTAAGCTGAATAATTTCTTCACACCTGATGTATGTGGAGTGGTATATTTGGATGATAATGAAAATTGTGAAAAAGACAGTAGTGAAGTCGGTTTGACAAATATCAAGTTACAATCCCTACCTGATGGTAAGATTACTTTTACCAATGAAAATGGACAATATGGAATAAAACTTGATCCTGAGTTGGATTATAGTCTTTCTCTGCTTGATGAACCCTGTCTGGTCGCATGTGAAGTTGAAGTTGCGATCAATAATGGGATAGATTCCTTAAGATATAAGCCCGAGATCAAACAAAACTTGGGTATGAGAAGTATTCAAGACGAAGAACCATCCATTTTTTCACAGATTGTAACCAGTCCTCAAGTGTGTAATGCAGAAGCCTTGGTTTGGGTTAGCCTCTTTAATGACGGTTGCAATAGCTATCAAGGAAAAATAGAAATAACAATCGATCCAAGGGATACAGTGACCTATATTAACCATCCGTTTGATAGCGTTGAAAATGTGTATACCATTGAATTTGATAGTCTTCATCAAAAGTCCTTTTTCTCAATCAATATGTATACTCAAGTAGCCAATGAAAATTTCACTGGCGATACTTTACGATTTTGTTTACGTACATTTATCAAAGATGGTGATGACTATAACTTGTTCGAGAAGATACAAATAGAAGAAATTATACGATGTGCTTTCGATCCCAATGACAAACAGGTCAGTCCTTCAAGGCTAGAGCCAACGGGAAGTAATTACACATTATTTGATGAGCAACTTTTATACAAGATTAGATTTCAAAATACAGGAAACGATACGGCTTATAATATTCGTATTACCGATACCCTGTCACCAATTTTGGATTGGACTACCTTACAAATGGCTGGATCTAGTCATAGACATCAGATGGAAATGACAGCTGATGGGGTGATTACATTCTATTTTGAAGATATTCTTTTGCCGGATAGTATCATCAATGAACCTGCGAGTCACGGATATGTATCTTTCACTATTTATGCATCAGAAAACATTGCACAATGGGATACCATTACAAACAAAGCACAAATCTATTTTGACCTGAATCAACCTATCATTACCAACTCAATCAAAAGCACTTTTGTAGAGTTTTTGGATGAAGACAATGATGGATTTAATTTCTATGAAGAATGCGATGATATGAATCAAGATATCAACCCTGCAGCTATAGAAATTCCCAATAATGGCGTTGATGAAGACTGTGATGGTGCAGATTTAATATCATCAACTATTGACATAACAGATGGAAATATTCGAATCTTTCCGAATCCAGCAATGGATTATATTACTATTGAGACCAACAATCTAGGTAAATTTTCTGTGAAGATCGTGGACATAAACGGCAGAACGGTTTTAAACACACAAAATGAATCTACCCTACGTATTGAACGCTTCCATCCAGGTCTTTACATTGTGAAAGTAATCGATCAAACTACTGGAGTTCATTATGCAAAATCTGTTATGAAAATTGATTAATTAATTGAAGTAGAATTCGAAGGTGAAAGTTGTTGACCCGGTGCAAACATTAAATTTGAATTACTAGTTGCGAAGAGGTAAATTTGATCAAATAATTGAGATTTGATAATCAGCATCTTATCGAATGTCAATCCAATCAAAACATCAACGTTGAAATAACTAGCATGAAACGATATTTCTATTGTATCCTTGGCTCTCTTTTATTGCTTTGCCCCTTATATGGACAAGACCTAAACAACAATAAAACGTACAAGGACTATATTGAAAATGTAGCCATGATCGGCGAAAACAAACTCTCTGCTCATGCTTCCTTCACATCTTTTTCAAGTATAAAAGAGCTAGAAATTAATCAGGCCAACTATTTCAAACTATTGAATGGAGTATGGAAATTTAATTGGGTAAAAAATCCGGCCCATCGTCCAACATCATTCATGGATCCAGAATACGATGTTTCAAATTGGGAAGACATTGACGTACCATCCAACTGGGAAGTAGAAGGATTTGGCGTCCCTATCTATGTGAATCATCAATATGAGTTTGCTGATTACAAAGCTCCTATTGCAGATGACATGGAATTTATAAACAAGATTTACCCCAAGAATCCCGGTGATGTTCCTGACGCATATAATCCTGTAGGTTCATATGTACGAGAATTTACCTTGGATGAAGGTTGGCAAGACAAAGAAACTTTCCTACATATTGGCGCAATGAAATCTGGTGGTTTTGTATGGGTCAATGGGACGTACATTGGATATTCTCAAGGCAGTAAACTTCCAGCCGAATTTAATATTAGCGAAGTTGTAAAAACAGGAAAAAATACCATTGCACTTCAGATCTTTAGATGGACGGATGGTGCTTACTTAGAATGTCAAGATTTCTGGCGCATCAGTGGAATAGAACGTGACATATACATATATGCTCAACCCAAAGTACGCATTCAAGATTTTGAAATTGCCTCGACTTTAGATAATGCTTATCAAAATGGAATATTATCTCTTGATATAAAATTGGAAAACCACTCCAATGTAAAGAAAGAGATCACCCTTTCCTATCGGGTGGAAGATCATACCAAAACAACGATCCATTCTGATGTCCAATCATTTATTGCAAGATCATCTCAACTCACTTCCCTGGAGTTCCGGGCTACCCTACCTCAAGTCGATCAATGGAGTGCCGAACACCCAAATTTGTACACTTTATTTATTGAAACTCGAGGGGAAAGTGGAGAGTTATTAGAAACCACTTCTTCTCATATCGGATTTCGAACAGTCGAGATTAAGAGTGGATTATTGTTGATCAATGGTCAGCACATTACTTTGAAAGGTGTAAATGCACATGAAACTGATCCAGAGACCGGGCATGTGATGTCTGAAGAGTTATTGCTAAAAGATATTCGCCTTTGGAAAGAAAACAATATCAATGCTGCTCGATTGAGTCATTATCCGAGAAGTAGACGTTTTTATGAATTGTGCGATATTCATGGAATCTATGTGGTGGATGAAGCCAATATTGAATCTCATGGAATGTATTATGGAAAGTACTCATTGGCAAAAGTACCTTCTTGGGAAAATGCGCATGTAGATCGAATGGTTCGCATGGTTCAACGAGACAGAAATCATCCATCTGTGATTATTTGGTCCATGGGAAATGAAGCTGGGAATGGAGTCAATTTTTATGAAGGATACAATGCTATCAAAGCCATTGACAAAACTAAAAGGCCCGTACAATATGAACGAACCTATAAAGATGAGGACGCGTCTTGGTACGATATGGATTGGAATACAGATATCATTGTTCCACAATACCCTTCCCCTTCTTCATTAGAACAAATCGGTAAAAGCAAAACAGATAGACCGTTCATTCCTAGTGAATATGCCCATGCAATGGGAAATAGTACAGGCAATTTCCAGGATTATTGGGACATTATTGAACTATATGACAATCTTCAAGGAGGATTTATATGGGATTGGGTCGATCAATCTATTTGGAAGACCAACGACAAGGGAGAACGATATTATGCCTATGGAGGCGACTATGGTGAAAATATGCCTACGGACAATTCTTTTTTGAACAACGGCATTGTATTCCCTGATCGATCTCCTCAACCTGCCCTATTTGAAGTAAAAAAGGCACATGAATTTATAAACTTCAAGCACAAAGGAATCAATAAACAGAATGAATTGAGAGTGCTACTTGAAAATCTATATGATTTCACAAATCTTGATCAATTTATATTTACTGCAACAGTCAAAGCAAATGGACAAATTTTGAAGCAAGCAGTATATGAAGATATTACGTGTGCGCCCCATTTAGGTAAATTGATTAGAGTTCCTTTAACCGAGATTGAATTTGAAAATAACACCGAATATTTTGTTGAAATTTCCGCAACTACAAAGAGACCCTGGGGCCTCTTATCAGAGGGGTTTGAAGTAGCTCATGAGCAGATTGCTCTTGATAGTAAATATAAGCACGTTGATACTGCTGTAGACATCCACTCAGAAATTTTAATGACTACCACGGAACAGGATTTGACATTCAGCAACTCCAATTTCAAACTGATTTTCAATAAAGAAAGAGGAAGAATTACCTCGTATCAATTCAATGGAAATGAAGTGATAAAAAATCAAAGAGGTCCAAAGCCAAATTTCTGGAGAGCAGTAACAGATAATGATTTTGGCAATCACATGCAAACAAAGAATATTGGATGGAAAATAGCTTCAACGGAAATGGAAGTTACAAAAATTGATGTTTCAGAACCTGGAGAGCATACCGTTTCTATGCTTGTTACGTATACACTTCCTTTTGTAAATACTTCATTCACATCGACCTATACCGTATATGGCAACGGAGTAATCAAAATAGAAAACACTTTGGGAAGCAGCGAATACAATAGGGATGTTCCTCGAATTGGAATGCGGATGCAATTACTAAACAAGTTTGACCAACTCAATTATTTTGGAAGAGGTCCGTGGGAAAACTACCAAGATAGAAACACGTCCGCCTTTGTAGATCTGTATACTTCATCAGTTATGGACCAATATGTTCCCTATATCCGACCGCAAGAAAATGGATACAAAACGGATACTCGCTGGATGGCACTTTCTGATGAAAACAAGTCGGGAATATTGGTGGTTTCCGCCGATCAGAAAGGAATGGGCTTTAGTGCTCTCCATATGGAAAATGAGGATTTTGACACCACAGCTGGAACAGACTACAGCTCCTCAAACAAGAGTAAACATACGACCGACATCAAAGTCAAAGATTTAGTTCAAGTCAATATTGATTTGGGGCAGCGAGGATTAGGTGGAGATGATAGTTGGTGGTCCATGCCTCAAGAGCAATATCTTTATAAGGCACAACAAGAACATACGTACAGTTTCTATATCATTCCATTTGAAAATGGGAGCCCAGAAAAATATGTGACATTAAGTAAGTTGTATAGAAGTTTTGAAAAATAGGAGATTAAGTAAGAGATTTTAGAGATTGGAAAGATTGGGAAAGATTGGGAAAGATTGGGGAGATTGGGGAGATTAAGACTGACTGATCTCGAAGAGTGGCGACGATAGTCGACAAAGGAAGGAATCCCGCAAGGCGGAACAGGCAGCGTTAGAGGCGTGTAGGGAGATGGAAAAAGATTGGAAAGATTGGAAAGATTGGGAGGTCTTGATAGTCATCAACGGGAGGGATAGTTCAGTTAATAAAAAAAGGCTATCCACTCCTTTCTACAGAAGCGATAGCCTTAAAAAATAACTTTTCCTCGTCTTATCCTATTTTTTCTTGCCTTTTTTCTTAGACGCCTTTTTCTTTTTAGAAGCGACTTTTTTAGCAGCTTTTTTCTTTACCGCTTTTTTTACAGCCTTCTTTGCTTCGGCTTTTTTTGCGGCCTTTTTAGCAGCTTTTTTCACTTCAGCTTTTTTCGCGGCCTTTTTTACAGCTTTCTTCGCTTCCGCTTTTTTCATTGCTTTTTTCTTGTCATCCTTTTTGGACATAATATTGTGTTTATATTGTTATTTAATGTACTCTAATTCAATACGATTTGAAACAGTCTAATTTTCCTTTTTGGAAGATTCAATACTTGTATCTCCTTCCTCTTTTTCAGCTTGCCCTTCAACCAGGTCAAGATAGACTTTTACCATTCGACTGGCGTACCAGCCCATACTTCTCAACTCCCCTAAAAGGGTAAGATAGAGAATACTATTTCTTGTCCCAATCACGTGGTTCTTAATACGCTTGATTTGTTTTTTCCGAACGGTTCTGATTAACTTTATAAAATCATCCATTTGAACCAACAAATCCAGAGCACCTTGCTGATCATCGTTTTTATAAACATTAATCGTAGCGATCATTTTCTCCTTCAAACTGGTATGAATTGTTTTTAATTCTTCAATTTGTGCCGGCAAAAATGATTTGTGGTTGTTGTCTACATAGTTGAGTATAGGGTTGACAATATCGTTTACATTCCTGGCCATCTCATGCGTGTATTCAAGCGCCAAAATATATAAGTGGGCCACATCTAAATTTTCTTCATCGATCTTATCCAACGAATCATTTGCTATCCCTCTTAACATACTGGATTGCTCATAGATGGGTTTGAAGTCTTTCCCAATCTTAGTCAGTGCATCCAAGTTCTCCGTTTTTAGTCCATCAATAGCTGCATCAATATCTCTCACGAAATGTCCCAAATATCTATTCAATGTTTTCGCAGATACCTCGAGCACTTTCCCTCTATTCAATGATCCCTCCTCAATGGTCTTCTCAAATTCCTCTTTTTCAGCAATTCTCTTTTTGTGTAAAAGATTTGTTCTATAGATCAATACCCCAGCGAGTACAAGTATAGCCACCACAGCAAATACACCTCCAAAATGGAAAAGTGTAGCAATGATGAATGCTAAAATAAATGCAGAAAAAGCAGTAAAAAACCATCCTCCGATGACTGAAAGCACACCTGAAATTCGATATACCGCACTTTCTCTTCCCCATGCACCATCCGCTAAGGATGTTCCCATAAATACCATAAAGGTGATATAGGTGGTAGAGAGTGGAAGCTTAAATGAGGTACCTACTGATATAAGAATACTGGCAACCACTAACGTAGTTGCTGCTCTAAGCATATCAAATGCAGGTGCTTCTGCTCCAAGACTGACTTGCTTTGTTATAAACGGTTTTTCATCAAATTGAGAAAGCATATAGTTCTTAACCCGTTGGGGTAATATATACTCTACTTTATTGGCTATTTTAGAAGATACCCGTACGATAGATCTTGAAACTTTATAGGAAGCAAATCTTTCAGTTCCCGTATGCTGCCGACCCAAATCTAAGGATGTCTTTAAAACCGATTTGGCTTTATCAGAAGTCCATAGTGTAATGGTCATGATAACCCCGGCCAATATCAGCAATAATGTTGGAGTTGGCACTTTACCTGCCAGCCCAGACATTAAAAAACTGTTGGACGCTTCACCACTGGCCTGATACAACTCAAATGAATTATAACCTGCAAGTGGGACACCGATAAAGTTCACCAAATCATTTCCAGCAAATGCCATTGCCAAAGCAAACGTACCGATCAATACGATAAACTTCATGATATCAAATCCTTTGAAGAAAACCAATATGAGTTGCAAGATGATGGTCCACGCTACAAAGCTTAGAGAAATGATCCAAAAAGCATTATCGTGCACAGCAGCCTTAATAGAATCATTCATAAATGAGGCCCCTTTCACACCTTTGACCAATAAGAAATAGGTGATCGCTGCAATCGCAAACCCTCCCCAGATACTTCCAAAGTACTTCATTTTACTTTCATAATTAAAAGAAAAAAGTAGCCGTGTGAAGTATTGCACAATTACCCCTACAGTAAATGCTATAAATACGGAGAGAAAAATACCAGAAATGATAGCCATCGCCTTATCTGCATTGATGTATTCTGCTATTCCCAATCCTTGAGGTTGAGTATATATTTTAATAACAGAAAAGGCCACCGCAGCTCCTAGTAATTCAAATACAATAGAGACAGTGGTAGAGGTAGGCATACCAAAGGTATTGAAGCTATCCAATAAGATAATATCGGCGACCATTACTGCCAGAAACAGCAAGATGATTTCAGAGAAATAAAAATGTTCTGGATGAAAAATACCTTTCCGTGCTACTTCCATCATCCCACTTGAGAAGGTACATCCGAAAATGATACCTGCTGCAGCAATGATTAAAATAACTCGAAAAGTCGCTGCTTTAGACCCAACAGCTGAGTTCAAAAAATTTACAGCGTCATTACTCACTCCGACGACCAGATCAGATATTGCAAGCGCAAATAGAATAATAACAATAATGAGGTAAAAAATTTCCATTGATTGATACGGTTAAAATAGTGTATAATAAAAATAAATCCAAGGTCTTCACCATTAGGTTGTATTCCATTAGTTTAAACTGAACTATACGCACAGTTCATTACATACAACCCAATTACGATTGTGTTTGCTCTCCAATTATTGAAATAGAATGTTGTCTTGAGTGTCAAGCTCTGCATATTGCCCAACTTCTCATGGTTCCATTTTGTCTCAATTCTAATACTCTAAAAATGAGGTTTAAAGTCAAACTAATAGATGATCTTGGTCAATATTTGATATGACCTCTATCATGCATTGTCCATTAGGACGAATGGTTTGTAGATAGTAATTGTATGGATAGAAGATGTGAATGAATGATGGGATACCCAACGTTTGATTGCCCTAATTCAAAGACCATTTTGAACGCAAAAGAGTTAATTAAATACATTTCTTTTTTTGATCCTATTTTTGATCATGCTGAGGTTAAACGAATTTCTAATTATCTAGAGAAGATAAAAAACAAACCATTGGGACGCAATCGGCACAAAAATTCTAATCAATAGTAACCGATCAATTCCTACGTTTTATCTGGTAGATATTTCCATCTGGACCTACCGTAAATCCCTTACTACTTCCATCGCTAAAATTAACGTCTACTTCAAACCAATAATATGGTGAAGGAGATTGTACAGAAATCCCGAGCTCCCCTGATTTCCCAGCAAAAGCAAGATAATCCTTAACAATTTTTTGAGCAGTGTTTATATCTTTTGGTATCCTATCAGACTCATACACAATACCTGCACAGTAAAACATGGGATTCCGACATTCATACTGCTCGCAAGCTGGTAAAGGTAAGCATCGATCTTTACAACTCATACATATCCCAGTCAGGCTTAGTATAAACAATATGGCAATTTTTCTACAAGGCGTCATGTACATATTTATATGTTTTTGAGATTCAACCTATCTACTAAAGTGAAAATTTTTAAAACATATTCGGATGTTGATGATCATCTTACCTCATGATTTTCATTATTGATTTCTACTTATTGAATCCTTACATTAATTATTAAAATAAAAGCATTCAATATGTATGTACGTTATGAAGGTCTTGCCAATTTATCTCAAGGATTTGAAGGGGTAGGTGGTACGCTCTATTTAATGGCCGACCATCTGCGTTTTGAACCCCACCGTATAAATATACAAGGTCAAACAGAAGAAATTCCTTTAAAAGACATTCTAGAAATAAATAAAGCCGAAAGTCTAGGATTTATCCCCAACAGTTTCATTCTTAAAACTCATTTGAGAGATTATAAGTTTGTGGTAAAAAAGCGGAACTATTGGGTGGATGCAATCCGAGAGGCTTTGACATCTCAACAAAACTAGATCATCCTTTAGCATGATTTGAATTATCAGAGGCACACTTTCTTCTATTTAATTTTACACAAAACCACCTTTACCTGATGAGTATTTCAAAATCAATTAAAACGAATTGGATAAATCCTAAAACAAAATTTCCAAAGTTCAAATCATTGTTTTTTCTCCTGATATTAATTGGGCTCAATGTTACCATGTTTGGTCAATCTCAAACATCCAATGCGTCCTCAACTTGTGGATGTAAGGAAAGCTTTTTACAATGGAAAGAAATGACGGTACAAGATCCTAATTTGATTTATGAAATGGGAAATAGGAAAGATGAATACGTTCGGTGTTTGGCAGAATGTTATTATTTCGGTGGCAATAAAAATATTAAAAACGTGTACGCTGCAGGAAGTTCTGTATACAGCTCAGTCACGCATCAAAGGACCACTATTCACCCCTACGATTTCCTTTATGCTATTGCTAAAGTGCATTGCAAAAGTATATTGGATTCAGAATACGATTGTCGCCAAAAATGTGCAGAAATTAAACCCTTTGCTCCTTGTCCAACCGTCCGTTTTCAAGAAACACAACCGGAATGTCCAGAATGGGAGGCTTACTATGCATGCTTGGAAGGATGTGACAAAGGAAGCACTCAGTGCACCGACAATTATTTCAATTACATTAATAAGCTATTTGAAAATGAAACGAATGCAAGTGTTTCGATCTCAAGTCCGAGCAATGGGGATGTAATTCTTTTTGCTCCAGAACAAACAACCACATCTATTCAAGTAGGATTATCGATTCAAATCTCTGGGCAACAAGTGAAATCCAGTTCTTTACAATACAAAGGACCTGAAGGCGCACAATCTTACTACACGTCCTTGTCTTCATCTCAACCCAACGATAAAGTCCTTGTAAGACTGGAAGGTTTGGGTCAGCATACATTAACACTACATGTCGAAACGGTTAAAGGACTGAAGCTGACAAATGCCATTTCTATTTCTACAATTCCTCAAGGCGTTGGTTCTAATCTTACTATTCGTAAAAAAGACATTGAATTGGTTTTCACTACTCCAGATCCTCTTCGCCCATTGGAGCAACGTGCTGATCAACAAATCATCAAAGTTACAGTACATAACCGGGATACGGTAGAGGCCAACAATGTATATGTTCACTTGTCAGCAGGTCCATCTGATGGTGATGGTCAAATATTGGACAGTATATTGATTGGTACGATTCCTAAAGAATCCAAACGTCATCAATTTTATGTGTGGAATCTAAAGGGTCAGAATATGGAAAATTGGAGGCTGTATGCTGATGCTTATATTCCCAACGTGGCCGATGTCAGCCCTAATGATAATTTTGAGTTTCGAGATTTTAATATTTATTACGCACACAACGGACAAAAGGCCTTTAGCCTATTTGATGATACCTACAACTTTAGAAATACGTCATTAAGTGATGACGAAATTTCTACCTTATTGAAACGGTTTATTGGATATGTAGCCAGTGAGACGTTCACCATTTCGCCCACAGAAGTCGGTGATATGGAAGAAATGAAAAAAAACTTTGTAGATCTATGGTATCCTCAATTATTCACACAATACAAAAACTATCTCCGAGCTATAAGTACTGCTGGAAGTGGAGGTCTTTGCCATGGATATTCCGCAAGTGCATTAGACTTTTTTCATACTCCTTCTAAAAATCCATTTGGTAAATCCTTATCAGCGGTAACTGAAAGCGAAGCAGGTCAAATACCCTATATGTATCACCTCGATCAGTTGAATCGCTTTTTTAAATCTGCGATAGAAACAGGACAAAATTATAAGAAGTGGGCCAAGCCCCAGAGTGTTTCAGATGCATACCATACTCTGAAAAATTCCCTAAAACAAAGACAAGCCAATATCATGTCTTTTAATGGGACTAAGACAGTCAACGGGCAAAAAAGTGGATGGGGCCATGCCATCTTGGGATATAAATTGCTTGAAGTAGATAATGAAGATCCATTGGTATATACCTATGATCCCAATTTCCCTATGAACGCCGTTGCAAATGCAAAGAATATGTCTACCCTATCCTTTGATGAAAATCTCTCATCATGGAAAATAAATTTTGGAGCACAACTCTATGAGAATCAGAGCTCCACTACAAATTCAACGTATTATAAAACAAAATATTTGTGGTCGTATCCATTGCGTTTAAATCTATCGGGAGAAGACATTAAATTCTATTTGGAATTATATAAAAGCAGTATTTCTTCATTCAATGACTTATTAACTTCAATAGATAAATACATCATCCAACTATCTTGTCCCGCAGACTTAGTATTGACCGATAATCTGGGTCGCAAGACAGGCTTAGTCGGTGGAAAGTGGGCATCTGAAATTCCAGGTGTGGAGATTGGTGGCCTCGGTGAAACTGAATTTTACTATGTCCCCAATTCTACGAACTTGACTGTGGATGTAGTCGGAACAGGTAATGGTACAGCGCGACTGACTACCATTCGTTCGAGTGGAAATGGATTGACAATCTCTGCAATTGATAACTTACCCCTCTTGCCAAAAAGCATCTCCACCACTACCACCAGTAATTCGGGTAAGCTCAATCCAGTGATATATAATAACCGAAACTTCCCCGTGGTAGAATCTTTCGTTTCCAAGGCTGATCGTATATGGGAGAAGTTGGAAAATGCCAATAAAAAACCTATTGCTTCATTTTCTATCATGCCAGAATTTCCCAACACAGAAGATGACATCATTTTGGTGAGTACTTCGACCGATCCGGAAGGAGATGTATTGTCTTATAAATGGTTTCTCGATGATCAACTGATTTCCTCAAGTGCCAGAGAAATTATGAATATCAAATCCTTTGGCAATCATAAATTCACGTTGGTGGTTACAGATTCTAAAGGGGCAACATCGTCTTTCTCAAAACAAGTTTCAGTAAAGTGGGTAGAGAGCAGTTGGTTTAAAATAGAACAATCTACAAAGGAAGAAATCAAACAATGGCTTCCAATGATTCTGGGTGGCTTACTGGTATTGGTATTGGTTTACTTTTTAGGGTTAAAAAATAAAAAGAAAAAGATAAATACACCTCTTCAAGAAAGTCAGGAACCCCCAACGACCAAAAAGAACATAAATCACTTTTGTACCCAATGTGGAAAGCCCTTAACACCTGGAAACAAATTTTGCAATCATTGTGGAAATAAACTATAGATGATGAACAACAAATTAATTAAATTATTCGCTATCATCGGAGTATTTATCATCCTTTCTACTCCACTGATCGGACAATTTTCAAAAGATGAATGTCGTCAATATTATGTCGATTGGAAACTATGGAGTCTGCGGTATAATGAGTGTATTGAGAATCTATCTTCTTGCAGAACTGA
>JARGNR010000076.1 GCA_029212405.1 Saprospiraceae bacterium | reverse complement strand
TGGGTTGCCATTTAATAGTGGAATAATCATCTCCGATTTTGACCTCCATATGACTGTAAAAATGTCGTACCCTATCTATACTTCCTTCTCCAATTGAAACCAATGTTGGGAGTGAAAAACCGATTTTCATTGCTTCTTGATGGAATAAAATTCCAGCACCTACATTAAATAGTGTTATTTGTTCTGAACCAGTACCATAGATATCTCCCTCATCTCGTATTGATAAATTCGAAAAATCTGAAGAAATATGAGTTATTCCAGCTCTAATTCCTCCACTTAAATGCCCCTCTCCTACTCTAATTCTGTACGCAGAATTAAAGTGAAGATTTGAATTGGAATTGACCCCAATTTTCTCTTGAGCCATTGTCATACCTAGCCCCAGAGAGTTTTCAAAGAATGAATATTCAGCGCCAGCTAATACTGTTTGGGGAGCACCTTCTACACCCAACCATTGATTTCTATATTGGAGGGATGCACTTCCTTGATCTTTTCCATTACTCCCCGCATAGGCAGGATTAAAAAACATTTGATTGAATGTATATTTTGTAAGAATTATTTCTTGCTGACCTACCATAGGAAGCACCAAAAGCATACAAAAGGTAAGTGTAATTAAATATTTCATAATGGTTGTTTTCTTGATTATTGTATTTCAAAGGGGTCTATTCCAACATTAGTATGCCTTCATAGACCCATTTTATTTATATGAAAAAATCAGTTTCTTATATCAATGAAAGTCTGAATTCTCTTCTTTTCCTTGTCGTCCGCATTTTGTATTTCTACCACTAAAAAGTACGTTCCATTTGGAAGTTTTTCTCCATTGAAACTTATACCTGTCCAATCGTTGCCATAGTCTCTTTCTGACCAAACCAATTGTCCCCACCTGTTATAAATACTAATATCTCTAGGGCAAATTATTGAACCATCAATAACTAATTGATCATTTAGTCCATCATCATTAGGAGTCATTGCATTAAATATTTCAAGCTCTCTGACATCACAAATATCTGGGTTAGGACAATCCACTTCCACCTCAAAAAGAGTGTCCTTTTCTATGCAAATCGAACCATCCAATGCATATCGCTGCACTAAGACATCGACAGCATATATTCCTGAACCAGAATACGTTATGCACATCTCTCCACCTCCAACACTTTCCAACATATCTCCTTGACCAAAATCGACAGTCACTACCATACAACTATCTTCTTCAAACGGAAGACATAACTCACATTGATTTGTCATATACTCTACTCCACTATCTAAATAATCGCACATTTCTTCCATGGTAATGGCACAACAAGGATCGACTTGAGGACAGTCAGCTATAAAACAATATCTGGTTGTGTCGGCACAGCAAAATGTTGGCTCTTCTCCAATAGTCAAATCTTCTTGATGACCGACCAAATCAAAACACACCTCATCTCCAAAATCTACTCCTGAATAAGCTATACAAATCACTGTAGAAGTATCCCCAGGTAAAAGATCACCTCCTAAACTAATCGGATCCGGAGTAAACGTAAGTCCTAAAGATTCATTTACCAAAGCAATTGAAGCAAATGAAAATCCAGGGTTTGATGTATGATTCACTACTCTGAAACAATAATTATTAGTAGTACAGTCCAGTTCTCCATCTATCAACGAAATACAACTGCCTGAGCTAGTACAATCTTCAATTTCTATGCTTTTTGTAAAGTCCTGCTCATAACACATATCTCCGTTTTCATCCAGTCGCTCAACATGGACTATGAAGGTATAATTGCCATTCCCTGCAAACACATTGCACACAGGAACATTGTCCTGAATTACAAGAGGTCCACCTCCAAAATCAACCGTAGCAATATCACAACTGTCCAAATCCACTGTAACACAGCCTTCGCATGCATCCCGACTCAACGTAATGTTAGCATCATAATAATCGGAGAAAGCAATAGTATCGAGATCTGTACAACACGAACTAGGACATTCTTCTATTAAAATCGAAACTGGGAAGTCTTGCTCATAACATACATCTCCGTTTTCATCCAGTCGCTCAACATGGACTATGAAGGTATAATTGCCATTCCCTGCAAACACATTGCACACAGGAACATTGTCCTGAATTACAAGAGGTCCACCTCCAAAATCAACCGTAGCAATATCACAACTGTCCAAATCCACTGTAACACAGCCTTCGCATGCATCCCGACTCAACGTAATGTTAGCATCATAATAATCGGAGAAAGCAATAGTATCTAAATTGGTACAACAATTAGGGACTACGGTATCACATTCTACAAATGACACATCATCAATGGCCCAATCGTTGAAATTAGTTGTAGAAATATCTCTGACTTTAATGTCAATTGGTCCATTATTTGACCCTGAATTATAGTTTACTGTGATTACTTGCCAACCATCTGGATTCTTTGGCAACAATTGACCTGAAACGACATTCGTAGTCCCAATATCTACTCGAATTACCGGAGCACTGGAAGTACTTGTACTAACCAGATTATCCACCCACATACAGAAGGTATAATTGGTATTGGGCTGAACATTGACTGTCACTCCATAAGCTACATTTCCTGACGGTCCATCCAGTGCAAGAAAGTTACCATTCGATGCATAATTTGTATGATCTATAGCACTCCATTGTCCATTGACAAGTGAAGAAGAAGTTCTAATTGAATATTCGTTGGCTCCCATCAAACCACTTGCCTTGAGGTTGTACCCACTATACCACCCACCACCATATCCAGTTCCTGTCTCAAAATCACCATTTTGAATCAAATTAGAACCAGCAACAGATCCTGCAGGACAAACCGCACATTCTTCTGTGTCGCATTCAGGAATAATAAAACAAGTTTCGATCGTATCTGTACAACAAACCGTAGGTGGAAGATTGGCTGGAGTATTGTGTGCTGACAACTTAAAACAGGCATTATCACCTGGATTCCCACCAATATACTTCACACATATCCAATCTGATGTACTTCCGCTACTTAAGGTAGGAATGGTAATTCTTCCACTTGGATTAAACCCGAATATGCCAGAAACATCATACAAATGAACACTATTAATTGCAAATGTTGGTTGGCTTATATTTTTAATTTTAAAACAGTAGGTATTTGATTCACAATGGATACTATCAGTTACCACTTCAAAACATTTATCATAGTAAGGAGGATCTACATCACAATCTAATTCATGTTCTGATTCGCAAATCTGTTCACAAGTTCCTCCAGGGCCTGGAACTAACCATGAAACGCTAACTAATTGAGGATTAGACGTATAGTCTGTATTACATAATGTAAATGCAGTAAATGTTCCCATTGGCATAAACCCATATACAGGTCTTACTTCAGCTATCGTACTTGAAATTTGCGAAATAACAAATCCACTATGTGCTTGCAACTGTGAAATCGTATTGGGAGCATTCACTTCTACCATAATTCCTTTAAAATAATCGTCACAGAAATTATTCTCTAGTGTAAATGCATAACAACAACTATTTCCTGATGTACTAATGGGCTCTTCGGTTATGCTTACATTATCACAAGGGTCATCGGCACAACAATCCGTTTCTACCGTCGTAATTAAGCCTGCACTCCAACAAGCTTCTCCTGTATCAGAATTGAGTTCAGAAATTCCAATGCTAATCGTAAATGTCCCCGACTGTGTATAGGTATGCGTCCAGCAATTGTTTGGAGGATTCGATTGTGTCAGAACTTGAAGGCTCACTCCTCCATCGCCCCAATCGGGACCACTTGTATTGAACCAATGACACGAATCAAATTGATTGGCACAGACCTGGTATGTACAATCCCCTAATTGCGTAACTGTAAATCCTTTCAACACATTATCATTAAATTCATCTTCATCTGTACAACAATCTTCAACAGGACAAGGGGGCACTTCCAAACAAATCGTGTCCATGCATTCAAAAAGTTCACCTACATCAGATATTCCAGAAAGTATACCTTTCAGTTTGATAATATCTCCAGCAAATAAAGGACCTATCACAGTAAAATTAATCGTTGTCATTCCTCCAGTAGGAACATTTACTGGAAAGCTGGAAGGTGAAATTGATATTCCTGGTGGAGCAATGGCTTGCAAATCAATAGTATCGGCCACGGAAGTCGGAAAATCATTTTGAATTTTAATACAGTAATCAATTACTGTACTTGATGATGAAATACAGGCTAGCGGATCATAAACGGGAAGTGGATCACCACAATTCCAGATGGTAACAACACTGACTAGGTCTGCTCCAACATCAATTCCCGCATCTGGATTACATCCATTGGAAGAGGCCGGTACCGTTGTGATGCATTCCTGTAATAATATACCGCTACAGTCAAATATTTTGGTTTCTGTTAAATCTAAATTGATTGATTCGACCACAAATACAGGATCCCCATTGTACATTGCTTTTTTAACAGATGCTGTAGCGATTCCAAAGCAACCCAAGTTGCCAATTTCATCCACTAGCCAAGACTGGCAAAATGGATTTTCATAACAGTCACTGGTTTCACATTCGATGTTTTTCATCTCAATGTCTACTACTGTAAAGCATCCTGTATCTTGAGGGCAGGAATTCTCAATGGTTGAACAAAGATCTGCATCCCAACATGAATCATTATTAGGTAGATCACCTTCATATACGTGAATGGTCACTTTATGTGGCCCGGGTTGTGAATAGGTATGTGTCCAACAGTTGTTTGGAGGATCTGATTGAATTATAGCGTTAAGTGTTCCTGACCCATCACCCCAGTCTGGTCCCAATGTTCCAAACCAATGACAAGTATCAAACTGATTGGCACAAACTTGATAGGTACAATCACCTAAATCTGTAATTTGAAACCCTTGACTAATCAAACCAATAAATTCCTCCTCATCGGCACAACACACTTCATCACAAGGCGGAAGAGGAATCGTATCATACACACTTTCATAACAACATGTATCTCCAGCATTATACCTTAATCGATATCCCAAAATAATATCACTGGACGTTGAAGGAAAAGATGAAGTACTTTTAATACAGGTAGTAATGGTCTCACTCTGATTAAATCCCAACGGAGAAGTAAATTGAAATGTTCCTCCAGTCGGATCAAAATATAAATCTGAAGGTGAGAAGATAAATACGTCGATATCCGTTGCATTAAAAGCAATTGAACTTTTATTTGTTACGGTAAATGTATATCTATACTTACTGCTGTCTGAAATACAAACGATATCTCTATTAGAAATTTCTAAACATTGATTATCAACCATATCACACTCAAACACTAACTCTTCACTGCACGCAACCGTATCCAAATTTGTAGCTGGGTCAATAGTCAAATAATCCACTTGAACAACTTGAGGTATTTGAGATACATCATTGATTTCGTCAAAACAAATGTCTAAAAGTCCACTATAATTGCCTTTAGGAATTGTTCCTGAAATTGGTTCCATACACAATTCAGTTGCAGTAGATCCACACATTTGCCAATTGGAACTGCCTAGAGCATGGTATCCAAAAGTTACCCCTGGCGTTGTTGAGGATACCTTTATTTTTGAGAAATACTCATAGTCACATTCGTAATTGACAGAAAGTGTATAACAACATAAATCTGTATTAGACAAAGCAAGTATGGAAGAAGTAGTACTGATATCTTCGCAAGGGTCACAACAAGGATCTATAGTAATACAAACTTGTTCTGGGCTATGGCAGCAATCAAAAAAGGAATAGATTCCGATGTCAAAGCATATTGTTTCAGGATTCAAAATTGGATAAGGAGCTAATATCTTCACACATTGAGTAGTAGAAGCTCCATCAGGTAAACCTCCAGAAATTGGAATAGATATCGTCGGAGTATACCCTCCTCCACTACAATTGGCAAATTGAAATCCAGGACTCAAGCCATTGAGCGTAATGTGACTTGCATTAAATCCTGAGGTATTGGTTACTGATAAATTGATAATATATTCATAGGCATTATCTACATTACAATCCACGTCAACCGCATCTACAGTAATACAGGGATCATTAAAAACAGGTACACATTCCGTAGTAAGCGTATCTGTACATTGTAGTTCAAAGAGCGTATCATTCAATAAAGAATACCATCGAAACACGACAATTTGAGGCCCACTTGGACTCGGATTAGTTTCAGAAAAACAATACTCCATTACATCTGAATTCGTCCCTGTCGGGATAAAATCTCCAGCACCCGTTACACATATTTTATTGCCTGTTGGCGTAGTTCCTGGATACCACTTATACCCTATACCAGCGTTCAGAGATGAAGTATTAAATTGCCAATCAGGAGTAATAACTTCTGCTTCCAATTTTACAATCTCTGGACCTATTCCATTGATCAGATCTATGCTATAACAACATGAATCAGAATTTATTTCTTCATAAGTTACATCCAACTCATCACAATTATAACAGGGCTCACACGGTGGTAGAATGGTTAGCAAATCAATCGTTGGTGCCCCAAAAGTGGCAGGGATATATTGTCTAGGTCCAACTGGATTTGTGGGATCCCCTGCATTGGCATCTACTGTTCCCGTCCATGTCCCCCCTTGAGAAGCAATTGCTGCACATTGGGCATCTGCATAACTCGGAACAAAATGAACTACGGAAATATTAGCATTCAATGTATTTTTTAAAATATTAGCATTGGTATAAGGAAGTAAAGCAGAATTGGTGCATCCTCCCGGAAATGAGGAAGTGTTTGGGGTTCCATCTGTAAATATGACTATGTATAAATTTGCCAATGGATCTGGCGACAAGCTTCCAGAAAGGATATCTGAATCTGGTGTTCCATTCAAGGCATTAATCACTGCTTCTAGTGACTCATTCAAATCATCCATGAATCCTGGAAAAACTGTACTAAATTGGCGACTTACAGTTGTCACGCTTGCTGCCGGACTGAAGTCATGTTCAATCGAAATCTTGTCTCCACACAACCCAGAATAATGTACTACTCCAAACTCTGCATTGGTATAGACTCCAGAAATCGCTGCTATTTCTGCGAGTGCACTTACTTCCATTGCTGCATATTCAGTAGCACTAATGCTTCCACTATTGTCCATTACAAATAATATATCCAGTGGACAATCGTATTTAGGATCTTCCAAAGGTTCACAACTCAATGTAATTGTATACGAACAACTATCTATATTTCCACATGTATCTTGAGCAATATATTTTATCTCCGTTAATCCTTCTTGCACAATGATGGGCAATGATGGGTCCGTTATTGGTGACCCACTTTGGTAGCACGTTACCGTTGCTGTAGTATCGTCCAAATCAAAATCTCCAACAACATATTCAAGAATGCATTCTGCTTCAGGACTAAGAATAATTACTGTATCATTGGGGCATTGCAGGGCAGGAGGTAGTGTGTCTGCTGATGTGCTGAAGGTTTTGGTCACTGTATCCGTACTCCCATCACTGCATGTCACTGTTAATGTTACTGACCACGGTCCTTTTGTAGGGTATTCTTGACAAATCGTTGTATCGAATGATTCAAAAGATTCAAATCCATTTTCCCATAACCATAAATAAGACTCTACTTCTCCACATGTATCAGCTGTAAGAACAACTTTGCCACATCCTTGATCTTCAATCGTAAAATCAGCCTTACAAAAAATAGGTTCTGCAATCGATATGCATACATTATCGATAATAATTAGAGAAGGGAAGTCCAATGGTCCTGAATCATTGTTGATCATCAAAAAATTATCATAATCTGCTGTTGGAGAATAAATCACTTGTTGTGTTGTCCACCCATCAGATTGATTGACCAATGCTGAAGTACCAATTACTTCGCAGGATCCACTGCAGGAAACATCCGTTTGTCCTACATTAGTAGCCTGAAGATTTAGAACGGCAGAGGGAATATTCCCACCAATTACTTTCATGCAAAATTGTATGCAGTAGGTATTTCCAACTTCAAATATCGGAATAGGTGGAGTTCCATTATTTCTAATGCCTACTGCATCGCCTCCATAACCAAGAGATGTGCCTTTTAACTCAATGCCTTGTTGTGATCCTTCGCATCCATCGTTGATTACTTGTGGATCACCATATTCAGGATAATATCCAGACGGAACACTTTGAGGGAGAGAACCCAGCGCAAGTCCTTCAACGGGCCAGTTGGGGCCATCTTCACAACATGTATAATCACAAGGCTCTATATCTTCACATAAGATTTCCACCTGATAAAAACATATCTGTGGTTCATTACAATCATCTACAATAGTACAGACCACATCATACACTCCTGCAGGCCGAGTAAATACTTGTCCTGAGACTGCTGCCACTCCATCAAAAGTACATATAGGAAGAATAGGGTTCCCGTCATCAAAAGCAAATATTTCTGGAAATACATATTCTGCAATACACTCCCCATCTGAGAGCTGTCCCATTACTTGAATGGTTTCTCCTTCAGGGCAATTTTCAAAAAATGGAGGTAGGTTTTCCTCGATAGTGAAAAAATAGACTTCTGATGTGCTGGATAAATTATTTTCACACTGAATGGTCAAAGAAACCGAATATGTACCACCAGCCGTATAAAACTCACAAGGGTTTTCTTCATCATATGTAAATGAAAGACCATTGGGTCCCTCAACATTCCATTGGTAACTAATCGCATTAGGAGCTAAGCTTGTGAACTGTACTTTACCGCATTCTTCTTGAAAAAATTCTAAATCCGCCACACAAAAAGGATCTCCTACTGGTTCAACACACCAATCATCTAATACAATGAATAACTCGTCAACTCCAGCATCATTAAATGCCTCAATACTGATGATCATAAAATCAAAATCTCCTGGAGAAACAAATTCATATGGCGGGTCCCAGCTTTCACACATGCCAGGAGAAAGCATGAGAATTTTTTCAGCAACTAACGCACAGTCTGGTCCGCAATTCAACCCATTATTGTTCACATTGGACAAACGGACCTTCATCAAAACATCGGTATATGTTCCCGCTGATAGCTCAGAGTATAATTTTTTACCCGCAATTTGATAGGTAGTACCTGTTGTAAATGTTGGCATAGGTACTATTCCGCCCGTCAACGTATATCCTAGGCCGTCTCCTTCGCTTCCATTGACAGAAGCTCTTATTCGCACTCCTTTCCCTGCTGATCCTACTGGACATCCTTCCTCTACTATACTTGGGCTTCCATAATCTGCAAAATAACCGGGAAACCCCGAATAAGGATCCAAAACTCCTAAAGGTTCACTTTCAAAGGTGTTTACATTAACACAGGATTGAGAATGTACTTGAACTATTATCCCTACTACAAAAAAGGTAATCGTGAGTAGTTTTACGCAGCTATATTTTTTCATTTGTCAATATTTTATCAAAGGTTTATGATATCGACAAATCTAGGCGCATTGGTTTCTATTCTACTCCTCCATCGGACCTAAGGCTATTTTGATAAGAGGAAAGGAAAGCGAACATTTCTTTAAGCTAACAGAGCGATCAAAATCAATAGATTTATCTATCCATATTGGAGGTACGATCTGAAAGAACTACAATGGGAGTCTAATGTAAAGTAGGGTATAACTAATATTGACAATAGAGAATTTCTAATGATTTAAAAACCACTCTTGAACATCCTTTTTATAACTCACTCCAATGGGGATTTCCTTTTTTCCGATTTCCACATCGTGGGAGGTATAAGCATCTACTTTTTGAGTATTCACTAAAAATGAACGATGAATTCTGAGAAAATGATTGGGCAATTGTCTTTCAATATCAGCCATGGAAGATTTTGTCATATAAGAAGTCTCTCCCGTAAATATTCTAATATATTCTCTAAGACTTTCCAAGTACAAGATGTCATTGAATATTATACGTTGATATTTTCTGCTGACATTAACAAATAAGTGATCTTTGTGCTCTATTTCAGATACTTTGGTAGAGGTATGCTCAGAAGGTTTTATTGTAGCACCATCTAAAAATTTATTTATTGCTTTTAAAAATCTTACAAATGTGATTGGTTTCACCAAGTAATCAATCACGTCCATTTCATAGCTTTCTACTGCATAATCCCGATATGCTGTTGTGAAAATTATTGCTGGAGGATTTTTTAATGATTTTGCTAGTTCGATTCCTGTTAAAACAGGCATTTGAATATCAAGAAACAGCAAATCGACATCTTGAGTATTTACTATTTCCAGTGCTTCTAGTGGGTTATGGGTATCTCCAATAACCTCCAAAGATTTTATCTTGGAAATATGCTCTTTTATTAGCTCTACTGCTAGAGGTTCATCGTCAACAATTAAACATTTGAAAACTGGATTCATAATTCTATTTGCAAGTTAATTCGATATTCTTCCCCTAAATCTTGAACCAAAAGAGTAGATCGATTTGGATACGATATTTCTAATTGCCTTTCCATTTTCTGTACATCATATGCCCAGAAAGAACTGGCTTCATTTTTAAAATTACAAATTTCACAAGTGAGAACACCTTCCTTCTCCTCTATGCGAATCTGGCAATGACTAAAAGGAACATCTCCTCCTTCTATCCCTTTAAAATTAAACTCTAAAAATGAAAATAAAATCAACGGTGATATGTCTTTTTCAATTGAAAACCCTACAACTTCCAAGTTTATTTCAATAGTCTTTTTAAATCGGATTTTCTCCAATGTGATATAGCCCTTTATTGCATCAATTTCATCCTGGATCCTAACATTATCTTTTCTTCCTTTGTATAGAATATAATCCAATGATTCCGAAAGCTTTTCAATCACTATCTGTCCATCCTTATCCCATTTTTGAGTAAGTTTTTCCAGATTCCGTAAGGTCGAAAGCATAAAATTAGGATGAATCTGCGTCTTCAATAGGTTCAATTCTGCAGATGCTTTCTGTGCTACAAGTTCTTCCACTTCTTTCATCTTATTGTACTGAGAAACAACAAATTCAAGACAAATGAGTATTAGGGGAGTCATAAATATCACTCGCATATAGTCCGTGATCAAAGTCTCTAAATCAAGAAAAGTCTTCCAGAAATTTGGAGGTACATAGGTAGATTTAAAAAAAGGATTAATTCCATAAACCACTAAAAAATATACGGCATATGAAAATATAAAAATGGTAGAAATAAAACCCAATATTGCCACAATGTATCTCCCTTTGTATAAATATTTCCCCAAAAGAAAAAACAACATAAAGTAAGCGGCAATTAACTGAAACGGAAGATACAAGATCTTAATCTCTAATATCCTTGCAAAGGGAAACCCAAACAAATCCATTGTATAGAAATAATAGATCTGCACCAGAGACCAGAAAATGATATGAAACTTGAAACTCAAGCCAAACTTCATATGTGTTTCGGATTCATTATGTTTATTTTTTCTCTTCATGTGGTGCAAAGCCCTATCAGGCTAATCAAGATTTATTTTTTAACTACCAATAAATTTACTTCATAGGAATCTTCCATTTCGTTTATCTCAAGATGGTATGTTTTTCCATAAATAAGATCAAGTTGCCTCTTCACATTAGAAACTCCAATTCCTTTTTTATATGATTTTTCATCACTCTGCTGTATCACATTTTTAGTATTGTATATGTAAAATTTGATATGCGAATCTTTAGATTTCAAAGCTATGGTCACTTTTGGGTCATCAATATCTCCACTCACTCCATGTTTAAATGCATTTTCAACAAAGGACAGCAACATTAATGGAGCGATTTTACATCCCAGGACCTTAGGATCATAGTTGAAGGTAAGTTCTAAGCGATCCCCATATCTTAGCTTTTCTAGATCGATGTAGTTTTGAATCAACTCGATTTCCTTTTCTATTGCTACTAAACTTTGATCGGAAGAGGCAACCATATATTCCATCATATCTGCAAGTTTTCGAACGGTTTCTGTAGTTCTAATGTCCTGCTTCAAAATAAGCACATAAATATTATTTAAGGTATTGAAAAGAAAATGAGGATGAACCTGAGATTTCAAAAAATTGAGCTCTGTTACCATTTTTTCAGCTTGAATCAACTCAAATTTGCGTTTGGTAACAAATGCGTCTTTAGAATACTTTAGAATAATAAAAAATAAAGGAGTCACATATATTTGGAGTATGTATTGACCAAATATCGCCCCTTGGTTTGTCAATATATCTACAATAGAGTCTTTGGGTTGAGAGGACTTTAACACTGTTTCTAACCCATAAACTACAGCAAATCTGGCCAGAACACAAAAAATATACGTGCCGACAACAAAAGCAATAAGAAACTTTACAAATTTTTTCTTTGTCAAAAATGGCGCTAACACATAAGCAGCAAAATATGAAGTAAGAATTTGTGTGGGTAAAAAGAAGAGTTTCACTACAATCTGTCTATTCAAGTCATTGCCATAAATCGCTTCAAAAGACATATACATCATAATGTTGAACAACCAAAACAAGATATGATTACGAACTCTGTTTTCATGCCAGTTTTCTAAAAATTTAATAATATATCGCCCAATTGAGTTCACGCTTGCAAAATACGATTAATGAGATTTCATACTTGTAATTATCTATGAATTTACAATTTCCAACCACAAAACTCATTTTTAATCTATGAATGCGTTTAACTCCGATAATAATAAGCCTGTTGATCAGATGTAAGCATTCATAGATATTTCCGAATCGCCTTCTGTATACCCCTTACTATTGGAGTACAATTAGTTAATCAAAAAAAATATACACTATGAAACTCTACGTCTTTCTTTTTAGCCTAATGATAATTACACTTCCAGGTCAAGCACAAAAACAAAATATTTCTACACTCACAGTATCCATAGATTGGAGCAAGTCATTAAATAAAAAACATACATACAAAGATGTATTTAGTCAGCAAGATGATTCATACATTAAAAGAATATATTCAATAAGTAAAAATGTGAGTGGATATGTCCAAGATGAGAACAATACGAATTCATATTATCATGATGGTAATGGAAACGATCCTATTGAATTTACTATCTTAGAAGAGGGAGTTGAAAGAACTGAAACGTATAAAAACGCCATAAAGCCTTCCAAAAATAAATTGTTCAAACTACCTACAATTTTACGCAATATAACCACTCCTATAATTGAAGGATCTCTGCCAAAGGGGACCACTACCTATTTTAGTGATAGCAGCAAAGGAATAGAAATGGGAATTTTAATAAATAAGGAACAAAGGAATGTGAAAATTGAGATTCTAAGTATTGATCATGAGTTGATTCAAGTCATCGTAAATGACAATTTAAAAGAAGGATGGCACAATTTTAAATGGGACACAAAAGATATTCGCCCAGGAAAATATATCCTAAACCACACGGTAGATAATAAAAAAATGGCTCAACAAATTGAGGTAGAATGCAATCGTGGCTCCTTACTTAAGCGATTCTTTGACTGGATACTCTGATGGGATAAGAATATTGGATATTGTAATGAAATGGGGAGAACTGACTTGATACAATTTCTATCTTTGTTGTAAACTAATACCAGTAGACTTGGAACCCATTGCTAGATTATCAAGGTTGTCAGCGATTCTCACTATGTTGAAATCCAATGCATTAGTAAATGCGACTCAACTTTCTAATAAATTTGGTGTAAGCATACGTACTATTTATCGAGACATTCGAGCTTTGGAAAGTTCTGGAGTCCCAATCTATGTGGAGGAAGGAAGGGGATATAAACTCATGGATGGATATACTTTACCTCCAATTATGTTTACAGAACAAGAAGCCAATGCGTTGATCACTGCACAGCAAATAATCAGTCAAAATAAAGATAAGTCATTGATTGAAAATTATTCCAATGCGATCACCAAAATCAAATCTGTTTTAAGAACAGAAAATCGAGAGAAAGCTGCACTTCTAGAGGAAAGGATTGCATATATCAAAAATATCAATAAGCATGTCTCTAGTGATAACCTTATGAAAATACAATCTGCACTGACGAATCATTACGTGTTGGAACTGACGTATACAGCCCTTTATGATGGCAACACTACACAAAGAAATGTAGAACCTATGGCTATCTATCACACGCAAGATAATTGGATCATGGTTGCTTGGTGTAGATTGAGGAGTGATTTTAGAGATTTTCGATTAGATAGAATTAATGCATTGATTGAAAGATCTCACCATTTCACTCCTAGAGAGTTTGACTTAATTGCCTATTTTAAGAGGGGTCTTCAACAGTAATTATTTGGAATTCCTATAGGAAAGCAAATTTATTTTTTAGCCAGCCAAAAGGTCTGACATACCTCTGTCACTCTTGTCCGCTACATTTGAGTTATTAAATAAACAAAACACAAAATACAATGGACACACAGATAGAAGGATTTAATATCATTGGTATCAAAACAAGAACTCAAAACGATGGAAAAGCGGCGGTAGACATACCTATGTTGTGGGGAAAGTTTATGGATGAAAACATAAAAGAAAAGATTCCAAACAAAATTGGTGACGAAATATATTGTCTATATACAGGATATGATGGCGATCATTTGGCTCCCTATGATGTAATTATTGGGTGCAAAGTTTCTTCCATAGAGGAATTACCCGAAGGAATGATTGCACATGTCATCCATCCTGGAAAAGTAGCAAAATATGTAGCGAAAGGGAGTCTTATTAAAGGAGAGGCTGTGATAAATACATGGTTTAAAATCTGGGAATCTAAATTGGATCGATCCTTTCAAACGGATTATGAAGTGTATGACGAACGATCACAAGATATAGAGAATGCAGAAGTTGATATATTTGTATCATTGAACTAAACGAAAGCAAATGATTAGTGAATTAGAAGCGTATTATGTCAGTAAAGAAGAGCCCGTTCGATCTACCTTACTTGCCTTAAGGTCTTTTATTCTAGGATTTGACGAGGAGATGAGTGAAAGCTGGACACATAGAATGCCCATGTTTAGATACAAAAAGAAACTTTTCTGTTACTTGTGGACAGACAAGAAGACATATGAACCGTATCTGGGAATTTATAAAGGGATAGAAATTGAACATCCTGAATTGCACTTGGGCAATAGAAATAAAATGAAAGTCATGTACTTTGATGCGTCAAAAGATATTCCAAAGGATACGATTGATGAGATCTTTACGATGGCAATGAAATTATATTAAAAAAACATGCTGGAGTGGGGAGATTACGATTCTCCGCTTCAGGTTTTAATTGGACTTCCAGAAATATGGTGTTAGAATGATTAAGATGGTAAATACTTCTAGTCTACCTACAATCATTAAAAAAGACAAGAAAAGTTTACCTACTGGCGGGATATGAGCAAAATTGTCCATAGGTCCAACACTTCCAATTGCTGGACCAACATTTCCAATGCAGGTAGCAGTAGATCCAATTGAAGAAAGAAAATTAGTAGGATCACCCTCTAGAATTACAGTCATAACAACGGTTCCTGTGATAAACAAAATCAGATAACAAAGTAAAAAGACAAGGATATGAGTAATGATTCTTCCATTCACTACATTTTCATCAACTTTTAATCGAATAAACGCTGCTGGATGCAAAAGTCGTTTAAATTCCAAAATAGAGTTCTTAAAGAAGACCAAGTGACGAATAACTTTTATCCCTCCACTTGTTGATCCTGCACATGCTCCCATAAACAACAGCATAAAAAATATCATTGTTATGCTGTTATTCCAAGCAGTGTAATCTACGGTTACATACCCTGTTGTGGTTATAATTGAAACAATCTGAAATGCAGTTTCGCGGAACGCTGTTTCATATGGAGCTCCAGAAATGGAATAGACCCAAAAACTTAGTGTTGCGATCAAAAAGGCTACGAAAAAAAGATAAAATCTAAATTCATCGCTTCTCCAAGCTTTACTAAAGTTCCCTTTAAACATATAGTAAATAATCGTATAATTCATTCCACCGATAAACATGAATAACAAGATGGGGTATTGAACCCATAAACTAGCAAAGTGACCTACACTATCATTTTTAGTTGAAAACCCACCTGTAGACATAGTAGTCATTGCATGATTTACGGAATCAAAAGCTGTTAAATCTCCAAAAAACCAAAGTACAAAACAT
Organism: Saprospiraceae bacterium; assembly: GCA_029212405.1. Classification (GTDB taxonomy): domain Bacteria; phylum Bacteroidota; class Bacteroidia; order Chitinophagales; family Saprospiraceae; genus CAJXUU01. Next base: position 13,018 of record JARGNR010000076.1, on the reverse strand, counting down.
AAAAATGCAGTCAATCCCACATAAATCAACCACAACCTTTTTGCCACTCCTTTAATCCGTGGATGTATTTTATCTGACTGAGGACCAGGCGATTCTGCTACAAACAACTCTACCCCACCAATTCCTAAAAGTGGAAAAATGGCAATCGTGAACACAATAATCCCCATACCTCCGATCCATTGGGTAAGGCTTCTCCAAAACAATGTACCTGCTGATAGGCTTTCAATATCATTAAAAATTGTGGCACCTGTAGTTGTAAATCCTGATGTACTTTCAAATATGGCTTCACTAAACGAAATATCATGATGGATAATGTATGGAAGGGACCCCGCCACACACATGGCAATCCAGCCCAGTCCAACAATTAAATATCCTTCTCGTTTGCGAATTGATTTATCTGGAACTTTTAACACGACTAAAAAAGCACCTACACCTGTTGTGATCAAACTAGAAATTAAGAAACATGTTGTATCATTTCCTTGGCTTACGTAAGAAACAAAAGCAGGCAACAGCATAAATAAACCTACAATGCAAATTATAAATCCAATGACATTAATTATGACTCTACCATTAATCATATCTATCTAAAAATATACTCCACAGTTTTAACTGCATTGGGTAAAACGAAAATAATCACCTTGTCATCATTTTCAAGAATGAAATCTCCAGTGGGGATCAAACCCATATCATCTCTAATGACACCTGCAACTGTAGAGTTTTTAGGCAAACCAATGGATGCAATTTTTTTACCAAGCACTCGAGAGTCGGGTTGCAATACAAATTCAATCACTTCACAGTCTACACCATGAAATGATGCAATCGCTTCAATCTTTCCCCGACGAACAAATCTGAAAATATTATTTGCAGCCAGTAGTTTTTTATTGATAATTGTATCCACACCAATATTTTGGGACAAATGTGTGTACGCTGAATTATCAACCAATGCCACAGTTTTTATATCTCCCAAACTTTCTGCCATGAGGCTGGACAAAATATTTGTCTCAGAATTTGGTGTAAGCGCAACAAATGCATCCATTGAACTCATCCCGTATTCTTTCAGGAACTCAGTATCTTTGGGGTCTCCCTGAAGGATCAGGGTATCATTCAATTCTTCATGGCACTTTTTGCAATTCTCCTTGTCTTTCACCACAATAGAAACACTGTATTCTTTTTCTAAAATTTTTGCAGTCCGCCGTGCTAAAGGACCACTACCTGTTATCATTACCTTCTTTATTTTCTTCAAGGTTTTGCCCACAAATTTATTTACCCGATCAAATTCTTTAATGTCTGTAGATAGATATATATGATCTTCTGGTTCAATCGTCAAATCTCTGTTTGGGATGATGGTTTTTCCTCTTCGCAAGACTACAATTACTCTTAGGTGATGCCCAGTAGCATCGTCTGTCAGTTCTCTTAATGACATCCCTATCAAATTAGAATCATGGTCTGCTGTGAATCCAATAATAGAAATTTTTCCATCCTCAAATTCAAAGACATCCGTAGCAGATACTCTATGCAATAATCGATTGATTTCTTGAACAGCTAAAAGGCTGGGACTAAACAAATTATCCACACCCGCATCTTTAAAATTCTTTCGTTGTACTTGATGAAAGTATTCAGGATTGGATACTCGTGCAATCGTCTTCTTTGCACCCGATTTTTTTGCAAGAATACACGACAATAAGTTGGCCGACTCTGTTGTCACTACTGCAATAAACAAATCTGCCATATCCACCTTGGCATTCATAAGTGTCTCAATAGAAGTGATTTCACCTTTGATATACTGAACATCCAAATGCGTAGCTACATAATCAAGAACTACTTCATCTTGATCAATCAGCGTTATATTGTGGTCTTCTGTGGTAAGTAGTTTTGCAAGATGGAAGCCTACATCACCAGCTCCCCCGATAACTATATTCATGAGTATAACGATTTGGTTTTAAAGCCAAATTTTGTTTCAGGTGCGAAACTATTACATTTTTACTTATATCTCCATAAATACTGGAATTAAGAACGGAATAATCAAATTTCTTCTCTTCAATGTCATTTCTAGCTACTTTCTAGTTTCATCATTTGGACATTGATACTACTCAATACAATGGTTTAATTAAAATATCTCTTTGACCATAAATTGATGTTACCTTTTCAATTTGAGTGTTCTTATAATTTTAATCCCACTCCAATTGTAAAATCCACTAAAAGTATACATACTCATTCAATTTGAGGTGTTAATACGCTTACCAAAGAAATAGTATGCAACGATATTTGTATAATTCAAATACCAAAACACCAAATAAAGCATGGGTTATGCTCCTCATTGAGTTAATTTCCGAGTGTAAATTATCCAATAGGCTAACCTTTAAAACGATGATTTTCAACTCCAAATTTTTCAAAAATGCCTTTCACATATCTTGACATAGAAAATTCTAAACTTAAAAAAGTAAATCTAGTATGCTTTAAATAAAACCATTGTCTTCTATTCCTTGTGGAGAACTATCATAAGGAGAAGAAAGGCGTTTCAATAACCCTACAAAATCAACAAAAATGGGAAAAACAAAAGTATTTCATGGAATAACTCCCGAAGTATGGGAATGTGTAAAAAAAACAAGTCATGTAGAACATGGTACTGTTTATGATCCACCAAATGGAGACAAAGGTACAGCAACCACTAAAACGATAGTAGGTGATGTAGTACTTAACTTCTCTTTAGACCCTGCTGCATCAACTGTAACCTACACCATTGTAAAGAAGCCATTTTTAGCTTCTCAAAATCAAATTTGGAATGGTACCCAAGAAACAATCGATGGATGTAGAAGCTAATTTATTTGTTCATGGAATATATTCCAATAAAAGGTTTGTATTCAATAATAAAATTAAATGATCATTAGGGCAAGGTATCGCATACGTTGCCCTAAACTTCTCTGCACCATTTCTCTTTGACAAAAATTAATAACCCTCTAAACCACATAAAATGGACAAAAACACTACTACAGAGCCTAGTGCTCCAACATGGAACAATTGGTCTGGCAATATCGTACATACTCCTCCCTTTTCAGGAGCCAACTATTATTTCATGCCAAAAAATCAAGAAGCACTAAAAAATGTAATTGAAGAAGCAAAAAAAGCAAACGTCATCATTCGAGTATCAGGACAAAGACATTCTCAACCTCCACTGGTGATTGAAGACAATAGAGCAACTCCAGAAAAAGAACCTCATGAATATTTGATTGATATGTCTTGTTATGCTGATTTAGGTGATAATAAAGACCAAACAATGATATTAGGCCCTGGAAAAAATCAGGTCACCGTTAATACTGGGGTTCGCGAAGATGACCTAGATGCTTTCTTAACAGCAAATGACCTTATGTTTAAAACGGTCACTGCAGGTGGATTTTTCAGTATTGGAGGCATGATAGCAGTAGATGTGCATGGAGCTACCATTGATTCCTCAATATTTGCTAACGGAATTTCAGAATTTAATATTATGCTCTCTGATCAGACAATTAAAACAATAAATGCAGATACTCCACATTTCAAATCAGCTGCAGGCACAAAAGAGTGGGATCCTCTACAATTTGCTAGAGTTTCTTTAGGGGGACTAGGGGTAATTACTTCCGTTGTTCTAAATGTTATTCCTCGTCCAGCAGCAAACACCTTGAAAGGTGAGATAAAGAGATGGTCGCTTTTTAATAGACGTGAATTTTCTTCTACGTTCACAAAACTATTGGCGGAGCACGATCGAATTGAAACTTTTTTCACTCCTTATGCTGCTTCATGGAAATTGGATAATTTTCTCACACTGGCTTGGAATGTAGTCGACAATCCAAAAGATCCAATCCCCAACAAACCATCGGATCCACAAACTGCGTGTCAATTGGCTCATAATGATCCACCAGAGTATGGTGCCCCCTATTTAGATGGGATTGCCCAATTTGGCGCAAAACTTGCTGAAAAGTCACAATATATAAAGTGGGCAGACAGCCCATTAGCAGGCCCAGCAGTGATTACTGCATTAGCAAGAGATACTGTCGAAAGAGATGGTAAAAAAGCAAATCTCGCTCACTCAGATCTTTGGTTGGAAGGAGCTGTAAAGGTAATCTTCATGTCTTACTTCATTCCTATAGACAATCTAAATGAAGATGGTTTAGGTAAAGTCTGGGACAGTTTAGATTTAGTTACAAAATTAGTTCTGCCTAACGGAAATTTTCATATTGCTGCACCTATGGAGTACAGGTTTGTAAAAGGAGGAAACGCTTCACTATCCGGGGCATATACTGAAAAAGAGGACTCTTGGTTTGTCAACCAAGACTTGATTGCTTTTGTTAAACCCGATTTGATGGCTTCACAATATCCTTCACAGCTTTTACAATTTTTTGCAGATGTAGAGCGACAATGGGTTGCTATGGGTGGATTTCCACATAATGGCAAAATGTACGGGTTTTATGATCCAAAAGAAGGCGAAAATTCATTCTCTAAATCTGGACCATTCAACAAAAACTTTATTGCAGAAATAAGGGAAAGAAAAGGAGAACGCATCAAGGCATATAGTTCATATCGTAAAACTCTAGATCCAGATGGATTATTTTACAATCCTTATTTGAAGTCTTTAATTGAAGGGTAGATGATAGCAATGAAGTGATTTAATAATACGGGTTGAAAAGATTTAAACGTGTTGCATTCTCAAATTAAATCTACTATGGAGTACTTGTCGTAGGGACAGGATGAACTTCACAAAAAATATAATGAAGTGTATACCACAAAAATTTCGCAATTGAAATCAAACTAAGATTGTAACTTCGCCACAAATAATGCATACATGGAATTTTTACAATCCTACAAAACTTTATTTCTAGATTACTTGAACGATAACAAGTTTGGGCGCCCACCACACAATTTGTATATCCCTGTGGATTATATATTAACGATTGGAGGAAAAAGAATTCGGCCGCTCTTACTTTTGATGGCTGCTGACTTAGCAGGAAAAAAAGCGGAGACGGCTTTGCCCGCTGCGATGTCGGTAGAGGTTTTTCATAATTTCACTTTGCTTCACGATGATATCATGGACGAAGCACCACTGCGAAGGGGAAAAATGACTGTCCATGAAAAATATGGCTCCAATGCCGCTATATTATCTGGGGATGTTATGATGCTGTATGCCTATAAATATCTTGAAAATTATTCCTCAGAATTAGCGATGAAACTTTACAAGATATTCAACAATATGGCCATCGAAGTATGTGATGGTCAACAAATGGATATTGATTTTGAGACCAGAGAAGATGTGAGTATCGTGGAATATCTTGAGATGATAACACTTAAAACTTCCGTTCTCATAGGAGCTTCATTGCAGATGGGGGCGTTGATCGGTGGTTTGGATGAACAATCAGCAAATCACTTGTATCACTTTGGAAAGAATGTAGGTATTGCGTTTCAAATGCAGGATGATGTATTGGACACATTTGGTGAACCCAAAGTAGGGAAACAACCAGGAGGTGACATCATACAAAACAAAAAGACCTATTTATATCTGAAAACATTAGAGTTAGTAAGTGAAGAAGAGAAAAATGAACTACTCCAACTCTATGCTACAAAACCAAAAAATCCGACTCAAAAGGTAGCCCGAGTTCGAGACATCATGAAAAGTGCTCATGTTTTGGTTCATTCAAACGAAGTAAAAAGTGAATACAAAAATCTAGCTTTTTCACATTTAGATGCCATCAAAATGGAGGAAGAAGTTAAAGACAAATTTAGGATGTTTGGTGATTTTCTTCTAAATCGAAATATATAATATAGTATGGAATCAAAAATGGATATATCTTATCATCTTTGGTTCCATCAACAATAAGCACATGAATAAAAGTCTCCAAACAAATCATGCGATTACGATTCATGCCAGCCCAAAAAAAATTTGGCAAGTACTTACTGACCCCTTATACATTGCGCAATTCCTGTATGGTACTAAAACTGAAACCGATTGGAAAATGGGTAGCCCCATCCTTTTTAGTGGTGAATTCGATGGCATGAAATATAATGACAAAGGCATTGTGATGGCGGTTCGACCCTATACGCTGTTGGCCTATGATTATTGGACTCAATTTTCGGGACTAGAAGATCTTCCAGAAAACTATTGCGAAGTATCTTACCACTTGGTTGATAATCTAGATGGCACCGTAAAATTTACCTGGACCCAAATAGGGTTTGCCAATGAAAAAGCTATGGAACATAATAAAGCTGGGATGCCTTCCATTTTAGAGCACATTAAAAAAATTGCGGAGGAGTAACAAATCTTTCAAAAGTTTGTGGATTACAATAAGTACTAAATGAAAATCTTCGATCAAACATTTGAACATATAAATTTTGACCGGCAACTTTTGTCTAGAGAGGGATATGATAATTGTATTTTTAAAAACTGTACCTTTTCAACAGCTGATTTTGCAGATGTCTCTTTCATGGAATGTACATTTAAAATTTGTGACTTTAGTTTAGCAAAAATGGACAATGCCAGCATTAAGGATGTTTCCTTCATCGGATGTAATTTTATCGGAGTAGATTTATCCGTCTGCTCTCCCTTCCTATTTAAAGCAAGGTTTGAAGAATGTCAGATGGATCTTATCATTGCCACTAAAATGAAACTAAAAGGAACTCATTTTACCAATTGTAGCTTAAAAGAAGCTGATTTTTCGGAATGTGATCTATCCTATGTTTTATTTGACAAGTGCAATTTGGAAAGAGCCATATTTCACCGCACAAATCTAGAGAAAACTGACTTTAGAACCGCAGTAAACTATACACTTGACCCTTCAAATAATACATTGAAGAAAACTATTTTTTCTCCAGCTGGTGTAAAAGGACTTTTGTCTTCGTTTGACATCATCATAAAAAACTGATTGCTTGAATATTTATAGACCTCCCGTTGTAGATGAAATAATAACCTTTTATGGAGATTTACTTTTGCCGAAAGAAAACCAATCTATTTTCCAATATCTATCCATATTGGCAGAAAAAATGTTTGAGGGACTCACTATTCAAAAAGAATGTATTTACACTCAAATCAACAATTATCACCCCAATTACCTTGGGGCTTCAAGTACAATTTTAAAGAATAAAAACCTACAATATTCTGATTGTCAAAAATCCATTGCCTGTGAATTTGGTTTTACGTCTTGGCAAGATATTGAAGACTTGAGCACTACCGGATTCAATATAAATTTTGAAACAGGTGTAAATGCTCTCCTTTGTGGAGAAATTGAAAAACTAGAAGCATTGATTTCAGCATCACCTGAAATATTGTATTGTCAATCTCAATTTGGTCATAAGGCTACATTATTACATTATACTGCAAGCAACGGAGTAGAATTATGGAGACAACAAGTCCCTGAAAATCTACCGAAAATAATTTCTTTTCTTCTACAAAATGGAGTGGATAAAAATGCTAAAATGAATGTATACGGCGGAAAATTCACTACTTTTGAGCTTTTAATATCCAGCGATCATCCTAAAAAATCAGGGTTGATGGAACAACTCAAACTACAATTTTAATCCAATCGAAATTTCGTTTTTGAAAAAAAACATTTTAATCAAAAACAAAACCTATATTATTTGGTGTTATGGTTACTAATTGATTTATAAACTAAACTTGCATAAAGAGTTAAACGTGGAAGAAAAAAGCAAGATTAACGAAGTCGCCAAATTATTTTTCAAATTGGGCTGTATCGCATTTGGAGGGCCAGCCTCCCACATTGCAATGATGGAGGATGAAGTTGTCACCAAACGGAAATGGATGACAAGACAACATTTTCTAGATCTTATTGGTGCAACCAACCTTATACCAGGGCCCAATTCGACTGAAATGACCATGCACTGCGGATATGAAAGAGCAGGATGGAAAGGTTTAATTACTGCAGGAGGCTTGTTTATTCTCCCCGCTGTTACCATCACATTAATTTTTGCATGGCTGTATGGAAAATATGGAAATCTTCCCGATGTACAACCCATAATATATGGCATAAAACCAGCTGTTATTGCGATTATATTATCTGCTTCCTACAAATTGGGTAAAAAAGCACTTAAAAGTTTCGAACTAGGAATTTTAGGTGTGCTAACTATAATTGCTTGTATTTATGGATTCAACGAGATTATTGTACTATTTGGATGTGGCTTACTTGGTCTTCTTCTTTTTTATGCTAAAAAGACTGCAGGAATTTCCAAATCAATTGCCCCTTTTTTCATGTTACAGGTTGGTGCAACTGGCTCCATAGGCTATTTAAAGATCTTCCTCTCCTTTTTGAAAGTAGGGGCCATTCTTTATGGCAGTGGGTATGTATTATTTGCTTTTCTGGATGCAGAATTAGTGGCCACAGGATTAATGACCCGGCCCGCTTTGATTGATGCTGTGGCGGTAGGTCAAATGACACCAGGTCCTGTATTATCAACGGCAACATTTATTGGATATCAACTGGGCGGGTTCCCCGGGGCTATTGCCGCTACTATAGGCATTTTTCTACCTTCTTTCATCTTTGTGACGATCCTCAATCCACTGGTGCATAAAATTAGAAAATCTCCACCACTATCTGCTTTTTTGGATACTGTAAACATTGCTGCTGTCGGTGTGATTGTTGCGGTATGTTATGAAATGGCAAAGGACTCTATAACAGACTGGCGAACAATTGTAATTGCAGCTTTAAGTATAATAACCGTTTTTGGTTTTAAAAAAATTAATAGCGCTTTCATCGTTTTGGGAGGAGCCATTCTTGGCTTTATTCTTTACCAATTTTAAAAAATTATGCAAACAACATGGATTGATAAGAATAATTTATGATAATCATTTATATTATTTATGAATTTATTCTTTTCTTTACTAACCTATGTATAAAGCATCTTCATATTGGTTAAAACTTACTGCACAAAAAGATCTTGCAATTTGCATTCTTTTGATTGTTGTTCTAATCTTTCCAAGTGTTCATACCCTAGGAAGTCAATTTGAATATGACGTAGAAAAAATCGAGAATTTTGCTGATGGAGAAAAAGAAAAAGAGTCCAAAGAAAACATGGAAGACATTGAGATAGATGAATTACTCTTAGTAAATCGACCATCAGCTAAATATGCCTCCCTTTATTTAGAACAACCTAGAAATACGAACAATCGATTTTCAAAGCTATATCGATTAAAAATTCCAACTCCTCCCCCTGACACCTTATAGTTCTACTAGTTATATCACGATATCCTTTCAAAAAGAATCAAGGGATTTTACTTTTCAATTACTTAGCGATAAGGTTCACATAAGACATTATGGATAAATATTTCACTCTCAAGCATTTAAAAGGTGACTTCTTTGGAGGTATCACAGCGGGTATTGTTGCATTACCCTTGGGTTTAGCCTTTGGATTAAGTTCTGGGCTAGGACCAAGTGCAGGGTTGTATGGAGCTATTTTTGTTAGCTTTTTTGCTGCTCTTTTTGGTGGAACAAACACGCAAATTTCTGGACCAACAGCGCCCATGACAGCATTAAGCATGCTGATTATTGGCGGTATTGTTGCTTCCAATGATGGAAACATATCTCAAGCTTTACCAGCAATTTTAACGGTATTTATTCTAGCCGGACTATTTCAAATTCTTTTGGGTAGTTTGGGGTTAGGAGTGTATATTAAGTATATCCCTTATCCCGTGGTTTCAGGATTCATGACCGCTATTGGTGTCATCATTTTAGTTACTCAAATTTTACCTTCCATTGGATATTATCCCAAAGAAGATATGGAGTATGTAAATCAATTTAAACCTGTCGCCGAAGAACTAATATTAGAAAATATATTGATAGAAGAAGCAGGGGAAGGAATATTGGTTCTTGAAAATTTTAAAGAAACTGTACGGAGAGCGAGTACTATTTCTCAGGATCAGATCTTAAAAGAATCACAGACCATTGCCGCCAAAGAAGCGAAAGGTGTTTTAGGAGCACTTAAGTTGTTTCCGCGAGCATTTAAAAACATCAATTGGCTAGAATTTATTTTGTCTCTATCCACCGTATTTATCATATTTGGATTTAAACGAATTACAACTAAAATCCCAAGTACATTGGTTGCTCTATTATTAATGTCGGGCATAGCCATTGGATTTGGTCTAGACTATCGTCCGATACCGGAGATACCTAGTGGATTACCACTTCCCAACTGGGAGATTTTTTCTACTTTTAGTATGTCATCTATTACGCCTTACATCTTTACAGCCATAGCACTGGCACTTTTGGGAGCGATAGACTCATTATTGACTTCAGTTGTAGCAGACAACATGACTAAAACTAGGCATAAGCCCAACAAAGAATTGATTGGCCAAGGAATCGGAAATACTATCGGAGCCATCTTTGGTGGCTTACCAGGAGCTGGAGCAACAATTCGTACTGTGGTAAATATAAATGCTGGAGGCAAAACCAGAATTTCAGGAATGATAGCAGGAACTATGCTATTAATAATAACGATATCTCTTGCACCGATTGCTTCAAAAATTCCTGCTGCAGTACTCGCTGGAATTTTGATAACTGTTGGAATCAGTGTAATGGACTACAAAGGATTGAAGGCTATGCCAAATATGCCTGTACCAGAAGTCGTCATTATGATTGTTGTCTTAATCATTGCATCCGTATGGGATTTGGTGATAGCTGTAGGAATAGGGCTGATTATAGCTTCATTAATTTTCATGAAAAACATAGGCGACTTAATGGCAAAGAATTCTGAAGTAACCACCTTGGATGATTTTGAAGACTGGGATGATGAAATGGACTTTCCAGAAAACCTAAGAGAGGAGGTGATGATCAAGCATCTCGAAGGACCACTTTTCTTTGGATCGACTACAGACTTTCAACGGTTGGCGACTCAAATTCCAGATGAAACTGCTGCTATTATTCTAAGGATGGGAAAAGTACCATATATGGATCAAACAGGTCTCTATGCTATAGAAGACTTAGTCAATGGCATGGCCGCAAAAGGAAAAGTCGTGTTGATGGTCAACCTTGACAAACAACCAAAATATATGATGGAAAGAATTGATATTATTCCAGATTTGGTGAGTCCAGATCATATATTTGATTCCTTCGATGAATGTTTGCAGTGGATTAAGGCAAACGTGAAAGACGTCTACCCTCCTAAATCTGAATCACAGACTTAGTTAAAAAATAGTTTTTTAGATTTTAAATCAAAAAACACAGTACTTTTTGAAATTTTACTAAGACTAAGTAGGCCTGAAATTTTTGTGCCTAAAGCTGTAGAAATTAATGCAAAGTCTTTTTCAAACGCCTGAAAGGATACTTCCGTATTCCCTAATAAATTCCCTTGAAGCTCAAATTCGCGAGAAACTTTATCTGTTCCACCCGCTGTAACAATATTCTTTTCTATCCCTGTAGGAATAAAATAAGTTTCAAAAGAATGTATCTCATTGGGGTCAATAAAATGAGATGACGCACCTGAATCTAAAATAAAAGAATGCTTTTCACCTAAAATGTTGAGCTCAGCAATAGGTAAATCTTCCACTATTTTGAATGAAATACTAGAATATGAATTTACTACTTCTTGTGGTAAGTCTTTTTCTGAAATAATTAATCTTGAATTTTCAAAATCAAATAAAAGTGAGTTTGGTGTGAATATGGAACATCCCAAAATTCCATCTAAAGATTTGTTTAAGTATGTTTCTAAATTGGACAAGTCCGTAGAAAAACCAAACAATTCAGAAACTTCAAAATCCCCCACTTTAAATAAGTTGATTTTCTTTTCCCTACCGTTTAGGGTAGAACTTAGTGTTTGATAACTCACATCAGAATCCCCAGATAAGCCATTTAAAAGTATCCCATTGGAACCACTATCCAAAATATAATTCCCAAGATTACCATTCACTTCAGCTTCAATCAGTATTAGTCCATTGATCAATTCAAAAGGTATACTAGCATCTGCACAAACCGCTTTGCCAAATAGACAAAACACAGACAACATTACTACTCTTTTTATTATTCGAATCATTAATTTTATTCTTGATCAAGTAACGTAAAGTTAACATTAGAAGCCACAAAATGCAACATACTGCTTCATATTTATAATTTCATAAAGTATAATATACTATTTTATAATCTATTACATAAAATAATTACACTAAATCTAGATCAAAATTTAGGTAACATTCGCTTAACATTAGAAAGTAAAAGAGGACCTTTGGTCCTCTTTTAGCCAAATACTTGTTATCAAAAAGTAGGGAAAAATGAGTTGGTGAAGCACGAATTAAAATCAATTTTATCCCTCCCCTATCTTGTGCATATTTCACCATACTGACAGCCATTTTTTTGGCGTATTTCAAAAAAAAACATAACATTAACCTAACATTCCAAAAACATCTAATTTACAAAAGAAGACTTTCTTTGCGCTATATTATTACCATAATAGACCTGGATTGAATTTTGGACAAGGATTCTTTCCAGGTTTTTTTTTGTTACAAAAAGTTATAGTGAATGATCAGAAAATATAGTTGATTTAAACTTCATAAACACACTTGAAATGTGATTTAAAAAAGCTCAATCAATTTAAATAATTAATATACAGTTAACATAGGAATACTAATTTTGCTTTTGGTAATAATAACTAGCAAAACTTTTAAAATCAACTTGTCCAATGCAAAAATCATTCTTATGCATGATATTAATTTCATGTTTCAGCTTGTCTATTTCGGCTCAGATAACTTCAAAAAAATTTGGTAAAGGAATTCAATTTTTAGGGGAAGATTCAACATTTTATGTAAAAATGAATGTGAGATTCCAGAACCTAATGGAACATTCTTGGACTGTAGCGGATGATGACTTAGGATCTCTAGAAGATCATACAACAAAATTTTTAGTTCGAAGGTCTAGACTCAAATTTGGAGGTTGGGCGTATAGTCCTAAATTAAAATACAAACTAGAATTGGGATTAACCAATAGAGATATCGGAGGAGGAAGCGGATCGGAATTTAATATGACTGCAAATGTCATTCTAGATGCGTATGTAGATT
>JARGNR010000075.1 GCA_029212405.1 Saprospiraceae bacterium | reverse complement strand
ATGGCAAATGTGTCTATGGAGGAAAGCGAAAAAGAAAAGGCATTGGATTCTGGGATAGTGGAAAGTCAAAGACCAGTATTTTTGGCGGCGATCTAAGATCAACTCAGGAAGCCGTTCGACAATTTGATTCCATCATTGAAGGAGAATACGAAGTCTATGCACAATACAAAGCAGCAAAAGAAGAGCCGTTATCTTCTGTAACCATACGCACTTTGATTTATACCAAAACCCTGGAACGGGGCGAACAAGGAGAAACATTCAATGTAGAACTCCCATTCAACAAAAAAGAAAGAACCCTGCTGGGCAGAATGTCCGTAAATGCAGATGGAAGTTTCACTTTTAACAAACAAGTTTAACACTTAAAAAATAAATAAAATGAACACAAATAATAAAATGATCGTCATCGGAATCAGTACAGGATTAGCATTGGCTACTTGGTTGATTCTCATATTCCTCGCAGATATTTCATATGTTTTTCCACCCATCGAACGATTTTTCCAACTGATGGGAGGAACATCTGGAGGATACATCCAATTTTTCTGCTACGCTGCCTTCTTTTACGGAATGATTGAAATCAGAAAAATGCACTCTTCAGTAAGTAAAGAATTTGAAGGATTTGACCTGAATTTACTTCCGGATGAAGATCAATTGGTCTTAACACCTCAAGAAGTAGCGGAAGTAAAGTTGAGCATTATTGGAATGGAAAAAAGAGGATTTACTTTTCGAATATCTGATTTCATAAAAAAAGCATGCACACAGTATCGAAATGATCAATCCATTTCTGAAACCCTACAGGTATTGGACGTTCAAATAGAAAACAACAAAGAGGAATTGGAAGGAAATTTAAGTATGGTGAGATACTTGATTGGAGCCATTATGTCATTGGGTTTTATCGGAACTTTGATCGGATTATCCAGCGCTATCGGCAATGCGCATCTTGCCAAAACAGACGAAGGAATGCCTATGTTGACCTCCTATTTAAATGTAGCTTTTGACACCACTATGGTTTCCTTGATCCTAGGATTAATCCTAAATTTCTTTTACCACAGCTTTATTGAAGACATTGATAAATTCTACGCAAAAAGCAAAACATACATCGTAGATAATCTCATCAGCAGAATATATGTAGCGTAACCTATGTAAAACAACCTTGTTTGGTTTTAATGTCTGGGTCAAATACTTTAAGTAGTTTTTGATCCAGTTTTTTATATCTACTATTCATTAAAGGAATAATTTTCAGTATAATAGAGTTCAATTACATATTAAATGATGATGTACCAATTCAAATCATTTCTTTGCCTGAGTTTCTTTTTTATTACGATTAATTCTGGCATGACTCAGACGATCAAAGAGTACTTTACCCAAGAAGGGTTGAGTCTTTGTCATTATCAACTGAATTATCTAAACCAAAAACTCAACCTTTCATTTTCTTATTTCGGAGAAGAATCTTTTTGTGATCGAGAAGCTTCTGCCTATTATCACAATACTTCAGGCTATAAATACTACTTCTACTTTGAGGAAGAAAAGATGTATCTTATTCATCCATCTGATTGTGCTCTTATATTGTTTTATGATTTTGGTTTAGCAATAGGAGAATCGGTCCCATCAGGAAAATATGCGGGCTATATGATAACAGATATATACCCGGTTACTTTATTGAATGGAGAAGAAAGAATGCGGTTTGATTTAAAAAAAGGAGGTATACCAGTATCCTGGATAGTTGGAATTGGTGATATTATCAATGGAAATGATGAAAAACTATTTGAATTTGAAACTTCTTATCATTTTGTATGTGCTAAACTTGGAGATGTGCTTCTTTGGGCGGCTCCTGAGGAAAGTGAATTATGCGACATCTATTCTTGTTTACAACCTAAAGTAAAATTTGAAATAGAGACCAATGATTTTTCGATTTCAACTACTAATTCCACTCTTTTTGCAGATACCTATGAATGGGATTTTGGGGATGGTTTTACTTCTACTGAAGAAAATCCATCTCATACTTATGACAGCCCAGGATGTTATAATGTAGCGCTCAGGGCATTTACAGATTGCAAAGAAGAATATACCGAGCGAACCCAAAAAGCATCAATCTGTGTCAGTGATGCATGGGATTTGGGCTATAGAATAGATTCCTTACCCAACATGAAAGTCTACAAATTTTCGGAACAAATCAATTATGTCTATTATCAAAACACGGTATTGAAAACCATAGATGGTGGAAACACTTGGACCAATCTCTCAATGCCAAGTCAACCTATGGATGCATATAGATTTATTTTTAACATTCAATTCTATAATGAAAATGACGGAATAATAAATTGTGGATATTCAGGATTTGATACTGCCACTAAAGCCATTTTGGTCACACACGATGGTGGACTAACGTGGCAAGAAAAAGTAGAAGGATCTATTCGAATTTACAACCTCACCATTGGAAAAAATGGAGAAGCCTGGGCAACACCGGATGATAATAAAAATTATCTCTTCAGAAGTCTTGACTACGGAAAAAATTGGGAAACCATCTACTTTCAAGGAAATCATATCATAAGAACATTTACCTACATAGACCAAAATACATTGATAGGCCTTGGCTATGTGGGAGATCTCCCATTTGGTGCGTATAGAAAAGCGGTTTCCTATGACAAAGGCACAACTTGGGAATTTATAGAATTTGAACACAACATATATGGGGGCACTTATTTCACAGAACAACTCGCCTATAGGGTAATCGATGAAAAATTACATGTCACGGAAGATGGAGGTGCAACTTGGAATTCAATAGAAACAGACTTAGCCATTCAATCTATCCTATTCAGTTCTCCAACCCATGGGTGGATTACAGATATCTACAATACAGTTTATTATACTTCCAATGGCCTACACACCTATGAATCAACTAATTGCGACCTGGGCCCATTAAAATCTCTCTTGATATTTAATGATACACTTGCCTATGGTACACTCTTCGACAATCCCCCTGCTTATCAAACAGGCACACAATTAGTTACTTTCAATAAACGTAAATTAGGAGCTTGCTTTTCCATAACCGATTTAGACGGCGATGGATTTACAGCCGATGTGGACTGTGACGATTCCAATCCCGAAGTAAATCCAGACATGGAAGAAATTCCTAACAATATGATTGACGATAATTGTAATGGAATGGTTGATGAAAATAATACCAGTCTTAGTGAAGAGAATACCCTCTTTATTTCAGTATTTCCAAATCCAGTCCATGATTTCCTCTATGTTGACATTCCTCATCGAGGCAATTGGAAAAACAAATTATGTTCCATCCATGGTAAAACTATTGTTGCCTCCGACGCAAGAGACCCGCTAGATGTTTCTCAATTACAAAAAGGAGTATACGTATTGAAAATCATAAGTGCCCAGAACGAAATTTTAGGAATTAAAAAAGTAGTACTGCAGTAGCAATAAGTAGTATCTTGCATTTTTAAATGATACAAATCATATTTCCTACATGAAGCAAAATACGGAGGTTTCTATTGTCATGCTCGGAGCGACTGGCGCGGTGGGTGGTTGCGCATTGCAAACCTTATTAAAATTTAAAAACATCTCCCGTATTAGTCTTTTGGGTAGACGTCCAGTGGATGGAATTTCCGCTCCCAACGTTACTCAACACATCGTAAATATTTTTGATCCTACTACTTATCACGGAAAAGTAGACAACCACCGTATTGCCATTTGTACATTAGGAGTAGGTCAACCCAGTAAAGTCAGTGATGAGGAATTTATCAAAATTGATAAAGATGCGGTATTGGATTTTGCCAAAGCATGTAAAAAGGGAGGGGTCCAGCATTTCGAACTATTATCTTCCGTTGGAATCAGTACAAAATCCTCTACCCTTTACCTTCGAATCAAAGCGGAATTGGTAGAAGAACTAAAAGCATTGGATTTTGAAAGATTGAGTATATTCCAACCCTCCATGATATTGACACCTACCAACCGATACGGATTTTCTCAAGCACTTGTTTTGGCTACTTGGCCTTTAATTAATCCACTTCTTCTTGGAGGATTGAAAAAATTTCGAGGTGTAAAAGTGGAACAGTTGGGCGCTGCGATGGCCAAAAATGTATTCATAAAAGGTACTGGATATGAAGCGCTTACTTGGGCCGATTTTGTTCGAATTGATCATCAAATTTCTGAATCTGATTTATGATGAAAGTGGCCGTAATTGGAGGAGGAGCCGCAGGTTTTTTTGCTGCTATCCATGTAAAAATTAATCACCCGAACGCCTCAGTCGTACTCTTTGAGAAGTCTCAAAAATTATTATCCAAAGTAAAAATTTCAGGTGGAGGCAGATGTAATGTTACCAATGGATGCGCCGATGTAAATGAATTGGTGAAGGCCTATCCAAGAGGAGGGAAAAAATTAAAAAAGGCGTTTCATCGATTTAATACTTCGGATACGATGGAATGGTTTGAAAAAAGGAATGTCCCATTATTAATACAAGAAGATGGCTGTGTATTTCCAGTTTCTCAGAGCTCTCAATCCATCATTGATTGTTTTCTCTCGGAAGCAAGACGATTATGCATTGATATACAAACTGGAATGGGAGTAAAAAAAATGATGGAGGTCGATAATGGACTTGAGTTGACCTTTAGTAAAGAAGGCAATCCTCCTCAACGATTTGATAAGGTGATCGTGGCGACAGGAGGTAGTCCCAAACGAACAGGCTTAGCGTGGTTGGAAGAATTGGGACATCGGATAGAAGAACCTGTCCCTTCTCTTTTTACTTTCAATATGCCGAATGAATCCATCACCAAATTGATGGGTATCGTAGTGAAAGAAACCCAAGTCAAAATCCAAGGAGAAAAACTGATATCTGATGGCCCTTTATTGATCACCCATTGGGGAATGAGTGGCCCGGCTATATTAAAACTCTCTGCCTTTGGTGCGCGAATATTAGCGGATAAGGGTTACGAATTTCAGGTTCAGGTTAATTGGGCAAACGAACGAAACAATAATGATGTCCTCCACTATATTTCTAGTTTATCTTCTCAACATCAAAAAAAGATGATCGGAAATATAAAACCTTATGGTTTGCAAGAACGGTTGTGGCATTATTTACTCGAGCGATGTTCTATTGCAGTAGATCGTAGATGGGGAGAATTGGGAGGAAAATCATTGAACAAAATTGTTAATATTCTCACCAATGACACCTATGCAGTCAAAGGAAAAACCACATTCAAAGAAGAGTTTGTCACATGTGGAGGGGTAAGTCTGAAAAGTATCGATTTGGCAACCATGGAAAGTAAAAAGTGCAAAAACCTTTACTTTGCAGGGGAAGTAATGGATATTGATGCCATCACTGGAGGGTATAATTTTCAAGCCGCATGGACCACTGCATTTATTGCTGGAGAATTAGCGTAATTTTTTATTCAAATCACCATCTTTCTTGTTACTTTCAAAGTTTTGCCTCTATATTTGTGTAAAACGTACACAAAATAAATGTTGCACCATCAAAACATAAATATTGCGGTCGATGCTATTGTTATTGCATATAAAGAACAGCAATTATTCATATTATTAATTCAGCAAAAATATGGAATCTATAAAGGCAGCTGGTCGCTACCGGGTGGATTTGTCTTAGATGGTGAATCTCTGTCAGGAGCTGTTCAACGAGAACTCAAAGAAGAAGCTGGTATCAAAGTCAACTACTTAGAACAACTCTATACTTTTGGTGATGATGTAACTAGAGATCCACGAGGTCAAGTCGTTTCCGTGGCCTATTTTGCCCTAGTCAATCCATCAAAATTCAAACTGCAAGCCAATACCGATGCTCAAGACGCACAGTGGTTTCCAGCCAATGACCTGCCATCTTTAGCCTTTGATCATGCAAAAATAATTGATAAAGCCATTGAACGAATTAAGGGCAAATTAATGTATCAACCAATAGGATTTGATCTATTAAATAAAGAATTTGCTTTTTCAGATCTAGAAAATTTATATAAAACCATATTGGGGAAAAATATCGATCGAAGGAATTTTCGAAAGAAGATTATGAGTTTCGAAATCTTGGAAGAAACCGATAAAATCCAGCAGATTGGAAGTGGCAGACCCGCAAAAATGTACCGCTTCAAAAAGAGTAAATATCGCCAATTGGAAAAAGAAGGATTTCACTTTGAAATTAAATTTGCGTAATTTTTACGCAAATAACTTGCTAAAGTCAAATGCATAGTTTAGATTTGTGTACAAATTACGCAAATATGCTCTTGAATCTTGATACCACATTCAATCCAAACCCTGAAAAGGATCTTGTTCATTTTGAAACATTCACTTTTAAAGGAGGTGAACCTCACATTAAAATCAAATCCGATTTGACAGATGTAGAGGAAATCACGATAAGTCAAAGAATTCGATCTTTTAATGATCTCGGTTTGTTTGTTTTGGCGGTAGACGCTGTGAGGAGAATGGGTGTAGCAACCATCAAAGGGATACTCCCCTACTTCCCCGCAGCTCGTCAAGATCGAGTCATGGCATCCGGCGAACCATTTTCATTAAAAGTATATGCAGATATCATCAATGCATGTCAATTGGCCGAAGTAGTCGTCTATGATGCTCATTCTGATGTCACCCCAGCTATCCTGAATCAATGCAAAACGATAACCAACTATTCTTTTATTGCGAAAGTCACCCAGAGAATTGATGGAGAGATCTTATTGATTTCACCGGATGGAGGTGCACTTAAAAAAGTGTACAAACTGGCCAAAGAACTTCAAAACTATAACGTAGTGGAATGCGGAAAGTCCAGAGACATCAAAACAGGAAAACTATCTGGATTCAAAGTATTCACAGATGACTTACAAGGAAAAGACCTATTAATAGTTGATGATATCTGTGATGGAGGGGGCACATTTATGGGTTTGGCCAAAGCATTAAAAGCAAAAAATGCAGGTAAATTGTATCTGGCCGTAAGTCATGGAATTTTCAGCAAAGGATTTGAAAAATTAGATGCCATGTATGATCATATTTACACCACTGATGCCTTCAGTACATTACCAAACAAAGTCTCATTCACACAATTAAACTTAAGCGATGGATTACTTGCATAACGATACGATTGAACTCGTGGCAGAAGAGATTCATAAAATATGGATACATTGGGCGGAAAATCTACTTAACACTGAACCCAACCTTTCCACAGAAAGAAAAAATAGATGGCAAGAGGAATGCTTCAAACCGTATTCAGCTTTGACCATTGAAATGAAAGAACTGGATAGAAAGTTTGCTACACGCATACTAACTACTATTAAAAAAATAAACAAATGAACTATTCACTTAAAACCATACAACAAGAATTTTCAGAAGGAAAACACATGGATTTCCTCTTCTTTTGGGGACATCAACCTAAAAAAGATGGATCCATTTCCAAAAGTTGCTTTAGCCAATGGTGGATTGCTCCATTCACCCATGAAGGAATCGAATACAAAACAGCAGAACACTTTATGATGGCAGGAAAAGCAAAATTATTTGGAGACAAAGAAATGGAAGAGCAAATCATTCAAACCAATTCTCCAAGAGAAGCAAAAGCTTTAGGAAGAAAAGTGAGAAATTTTGACAATGCGACATGGCAAGAAAACTGCTACCAAATCGTAAAAAAGGCCAACATATTGAAGTTTTCTCAAAATGAAGCATTAAAGTCATTCTTACTTCAAACCGAATCAAAAATACTGGTGGAAGCCAGTCCAGTAGATCCCATTTGGGGAATCGGCATGGCAGAAGACAATACTGAGGTGAACAACCCAATGCACTGGAAAGGAAAAAATTTACTAGGGTTTATACTCATGGAGATAAGAGATGAACTCTGAATGTAACATCATTTAAACAAATGATACAAAACCAATTAAAAATGGATAATCGAGAATTAAAACATAAAAGCAAATTTCTCAGTTTGATTCTGAGACACAAACCTCAAACCATAGGACTTACTCTAGATAAAAATGGATGGGCCAATGTTGAGGAACTCATTGAGAAAGCAAAAACTAAAAAGCTATTTTACACTTTGGAAGTTTTAGAAGAAGTGGTGGAACAAAATAATAAAAAACGATTCACTTTTAACGAAGACAAAACCAAAATAAGAGCAAATCAGGGACATTCCTTGAACGTAGATATGGAGTTCAAGCCCATAGCACCTCCATCGACCTTATATCATGGCACATCCATTCGTAATATAGATTCAATCCGATCCACTGGAATTGAAAAAAGAAATAGACAACACGTACATTTGAGTCATGAAGAATCAACAGCGGTAAATGTAGGGTCCAGGCATGGTAAGCCTATTGTACTTCATATCGATGCGGCACAGATGCATGAAGATGGATTTCATTTTTACTTGTCAAAAAATGGAGTTTGGCTGACAGACTATATTGATCCAAAATATATTAAAACCTTATGAGAACACTAGCAATTGGTGACATACACGGCGGATATAAAGCACTACTTCAAGTCTTGGAGCGAGCGGAAGTGACTTCAGAAGATCGATTGATCTTTATGGGTGACCTGGTAGATGGATGGAGTGAGTCCTTTGAAGTTATTGACCATTTGATCGAATTGAATAAACACCAATCTTGTCTTTTCATAAAAGGAAATCATGACTTATACTGTGAATATTGGTTGACCACTGGACAGAAAAATCCAGAATGGGACAAACATGGAGGAAAAGAAACGCAAGAAGGATACGCCAACCGATCTAATGCAGATATAAAGCGGCATATTGAGTTCTATCAAAATATGACCTATTATCATATCGACGATAAAAACAGACTCTTCATTCATGCTGGATTCACCTCCATGCATGGTCCACAAAGTGAACACTATGAATCCAATTACATTTGGGATCGGACCTTATTAGAAACGGCTGTTGGACTAGATCCCACAATAGACATCAATTCGGTACGATACCCCAATAGATTAAAACATTTTAAAGAAATATATATTGGGCATACCCCAACCCAACATTACGGACAAGAAACACCGATCCATGTGGCCAATCTTTGGAATGTAGATACTGGAGCTGCTTTTAAAGGAACACTTACCGCTTTAGATATCGATACAAAAACATACTGGCAAAGTGCGCCTGTCTATTCCCTCTACCCAAATGAATTGGGCAGAAATAAATCTTAAAAACTAGAATCATGAATCCATTACTTTATACCGACGGTTACAAACTTGATCATAAACGACAATACCCGAATCAAACTACTTTGGTGTACTCCAACTGGACTCCAAGAAAGAGTAGAATAGAAGGCGTGGAAAAAGTGGTCTTTTTCGGATTACAGTACTTTATCAAAAAGTACATCATTGAAGATTTTGACACCAATTTTTTCTCGCAGGACAAGGAAGTAGTGTTGAAGAGGTATACCCGTAGAATCAATAATTATTTGGGCGAAAATTCAGTAGGGATAGAACACATCAGTGAATTGCATGATTTGGGATACATTCCGATGGTCTTCAAAGCATTGCCAGAAGGAGCGAGCGTACCGATCCGAGTTCCTATGTTTACCATGTACAATACGATTCCAAAGTTTTTCTGGTTGACCAACTATTTCGAAACATTGTTGTCGACTACCGTTTGGCTTCCATGCAACTCAGCTACCATTGCGAATCAGTATCGTAAAATATTGGATCGATATGCGGAAGAAACATCCTCTATTCCTGCATTTGTTGATTGGCAAGGCCATGACTTCTCCATGCGTGGGATGGCAGGGCTAGAAGCTGCGGTCTTGAGTGGCGCAGGTCATTTATTGAGTTTTACGGGTACGGATACCATACCTGCCATTGATTTTCTGGAGGACTATTATAATGCAGATTCCGACAAGGAGTTGGTCGGGGGATCTGTAGCAGCAACAGAACATTCTGTGATGAGTATGGGCACCAATGCAGGAGAAGAAGAAACATTCAAACGATTGATTACGGAGGTCTACCCCAATGGAATTGTATCCATCGTATCGGATACCTGGGATCTGTGGAAAGTGCTAACGGAATACCTCCCCAACCTGAAAGAAGAGATCTTGGCAAGAGATGGCAAAGTGGTCATCCGTCCTGATAGTGGCAACCCTGCGGATATCATTTGTGGAGAACCTGGAGCAGAAGGTCCAAAAGGAAAGGGCGTGGTTGAATTATTGTGGGAAACATTTGGAGGTACGGTCAATGAAAAGGGCTATCGAGAATTAGATTCCCATATTGGTGCGATATATGGAGACAGCATTACCATAGAAAGAGCCACTGAAATCTGTGAGCGATTAAAAGCAAATGGATATGCTTCTACCAATGTGGTATTGGGTATTGGGTCGTTTACCTATCAATACAATACCCGAGATACATTTGGATTTGCGATGAAGGCCACCTATGGTGAAGTGGATGGAGAAGGAAGAACCATTTATAAAGATCCTGTGACCGATGACGGCACCAAAAAGTCAGCGAAAGGATTGATTAAAATTGACATTGAAAATGGGGAATATGTATTGGTAGATGATGTCAGTTGGGAAGAAGAAAAGACAGGGGAATTAATTGAAGTGTATAGAGACGGAAAGATTTTGAAGGATTGGACCTTGGAAGAAATACGCGCTTGTCTTAAGCAAGGTAGTGCGCAAGGACAACTGAACCCTGCATAAACAGTGATTTAATTTGCAGAGAGGTATACATTGGGGTTTCCTTCGAGTACGAAGGGGGCCCAATGGTAGGGAGTTAGATTTTTGCTTATTAAAGAATCCTGAGCTATATTAAATGAACCAAAAGCAGATTCTCCTTTTAACCAAGCTTTATAAAAAGCCTGCGAAAAATAGCTCGCAGTTTCATCATCAATTTTCCAAAGTGTTTTAATTATGGTTTGAGTCCCATTTTTCAAGAAAACTCTTCCAATAGAATAACTGCCCTCACCTATTTCAATCTTTCCTTGGCCGGTATCACAGGCATCTAAAAAAATAAACTTAGGATAATGCTCTAGATAGTCCAAATCAACACTTGAAACCAACTCATAATCATTTTCATCTCTAAAAATGAGATAATTTTTGTTTTTCACCTTCTCAACACTTATTCCATGTGTAATTAGATGAACACCTTCAGATTCACAAGCGTCTTTAAAATTATAGAATGTACAACTCTTTCCTCCAAAATAACTAGATTCATCTATCTTGAGTAAATCCATGATGTTTAATGCAGCATCGTATCCAAATTGCAAATCAGGATGAACTTTAATTTCATTGTTTTTAATAGTCTTTTCATCTGAGAAACTTA
This sequence comes from Saprospiraceae bacterium, assembly GCA_029212405.1. Lineage (GTDB taxonomy): Bacteria > Bacteroidota > Bacteroidia > Chitinophagales > Saprospiraceae > CAJXUU01. Next base: position 17,889 of record JARGNR010000075.1, on the reverse strand, counting down.
AAACAGAAAAGGACTCTTTATCTAAAATTATTTTTTCAGATTTTAGGACTTCATTTAAATCATTGCTATATCGAATAGCTTGTTTTAAACCAAAAATTGAAAAAGGGATTTTTTCTAGTGGACCACTTTTTAAAACAATTAACTGCGAGATATCCTCTGATATTCTAAAGGGAACAATTGTTTTAAAAAGTTCATCCAAAGTAGATATAGGGTTTTTACTTTCAACAGCTAACAACGTCTTGTTTATTAAAGAATCCAATATTTCATTAGATATGGAAGCGATATCCATACCATTTTCTGAAAGATGATATATAAAAGTAGTCTCATAATTTGTGATGTACTCAATAATCTCAATTTCTTTTTTTTCAACCAAAGAGAAAATTGAATCCGTACTGATGGGATATGACTTAAAGTTATTCGTTGAAATTATTTCAGATTTAATTCTATTTTTTTCTTCTACCAGAGAATATAACTCTTCTAAATTATCTTTTTCAAATTCATCAATTTTAGTTAATCCGTTTGTTTCGAGTCGAATTTCTGAAATTCGTTTTTCTATGGAAGAGAGATTTAAACTATTCCCCATTTTTTGAATCCTATTTTCCTGAATTTGAAATTTAAGTTCTTGATTTTTACTCAAATGAATAGCATTCATTACCTTTTCTTGGATTCTCTTGGGTAAATTTTCTAAGTGCTCAAATGGGCGCATTAGATCAATTGCATGATCAACAACCACATCATTATAATGGTAAACCGTTTTGTCAGGATAAAGATTATCAGCTTGTACTTTTAATAGATCCAAGTAAAATAAAAGGCTATCTGAATATTCTTCCTCTAATGATTTATAATATGCATTTTCAAAAACAATTCTTCTCGTATCATTCAAATAATAAGTCAACCAATCTTTTCTCTTTCCAAACGTCTCAATAAGATTATCTGCAAGATCCAAATATAGTGTTGCACTATCTAATTCCGCTCCAAAAGCATATATTTCAGCTATACCTAGCACATCGATTACATGATAAAATGTATCAATTTTACCTGTTTGATTCAAAAGAATTGACTTACACATTTCAATACTCTTGTGATCATTAGGATATTCAAGGTATGTCATTAATCCAGAAGCCACATGGGCTTTGGTCTCCTTACTTATCGAGTTCCTTGAAATTAATTCAAGGTTCTTTTCAATCGATAGTTCGTCAGGATTTATGCTAATATTGGTAAGTCTATAAAGGGCATCGACCTCAAGATCTTTAAATCCTAATTTTCTGGCCCCGTCAATCACTCGTTGACTTAATTCCTTTTGAAATTCAATTTTTTGAATTGCTTTTTGGAGTATATATTGATAGGTATTGATTCCATCAAAATAGGAATATGGAAGTATGTCTTTTAGTTTATTCTTTGCGAGTAAATGTATACTATACAATATTGCAGCTTCGGCTTCTTCATGTCGCTCCAGCTCGCTCAATAACAAAGACTTTAGATTAAGATATCGACATGTTATATATTTATCCAATGTCGTTACATTAGACCATTTTTGTGCTTCTAACTTATCCAGTAATGCTTTAAAATTTGATGTTTTCTCATACTCCTTTTCGGCTGCAGTAAGAAAAATCTCTTTTTGTACTATGGGGTGGTCAAATATCATAGAACAATCCATATTGTATTTTTCAAAATCATCAATATTCTCTTGATTCAAACAAAGCATCGCAGCAAATAAACTATCAGAGGCATGCTGATCAACCAATAAATTAAGTGCTCTAGAATCTTTAAATTCCAAACAAGAATATAAATCGACCACTGATTGGTATTTACTGTCCGTACATCCAAAAAGTAAACCTATCGTCAAACTACAAACAAGTATGTCTCTTATTTTTGAGAAAGATTCCATAAATTACACACATTAATACCCTTTTTGCAATATATCAAATTCATACAATGACTCAATGTAAGTTTATAATTGTCATTATCCTAACAGTTTTTTTATTCAGCTGCGGAAAGGATAAGATACCCGATGTCTACTTCCCCGGAGTTGTTATTGTCAAAGCAAATGAAGATTATCAGAATGGTATGATTAAGGCATTAGATGTCTTTTCACAACAAGAAGGTATTGAAGCTGCTAGTCGAGCGATCATCTATGAATTTAATGAATCTGCCAATCCACTAGATCTAGAAGATACAGTATTTTATAAAATCAATGAATGCAGATGTAACAACCTATTATTAGCTACCGATATTTATAGAAAAGAAAAAGTAGACAGTGGTCGAATAGCAAATAACAATCAGATTTATCTGATGAAAAATAACTATAAAATAAATCTTCATCTTGCTGATGGACATAGAGAGGGGCCCAAACATAAAAGAAGACATATTCGACCTCCCAAAAAAGCATTGCCGTCTAATTATGATAATTACGATGTAAATTATAAATGGGTTGAGTTAGTTGACCCTGAAACCATGCAAATAGATACCGCTATTATCTATGACCTTAATAATGTGGATACAGGAAGAGAAAATGTATATTTCTTTTCAACTCGAGAAGGTAATCCACCATTTACTAATATTGACGCCTTGGATGTTTTCAATGTCTCTTTGACCCATGATCATACTATTGAATAATAGATTCTACACTTTATGAAAAATACCCTATTTTTTTTAATCCTAATAATCACAGTATCTTCTTGCAACTTTTTCACCTCTTCAAATAAATCATCCAACTATAATAGTTCTTATGAATATTACAAATTGGTAGAAGTAGACGAAGCAGGAGAAAAAAAAGAAATGATTGAACGTGTGAATTCTTCAATACCCGATCCTGTACCTGATGATTACTGGGTTTTTACGGACGATTCAAATTTTGGTGGAGGATTGGCTGGGGAGAGTAACTTTTTTTCAAAGACCGATACTATTAATTTTGATATACATATTGATTCTTCATTGACAGATAACTGGAAGGAATATGAAAAATCTGTCAGCGTCATTAATATTATTCTAAGAAACCTTAAATCTGGATATGCTGTTAAATTTAACCTTGTCGATTCAACAAGAAACCTTTCTAAATACAGTACAGAAGGGCGGTTAAATCAAAACAACATATTTGAAGCATTAGGAGAATCTCCTGCAAAAGATCAAATTGGTGAAGGAGAATTTAAACTCTTCTTATTCAAGGACAGCAAATTTTTCAATACTGCCAATGCGGTCTGTTTACCTCATGGAAAGAACAGTTATATATTTGGAGATGGTAACCTCTTGTATAGTCCTATGCTATTTATACATGAATTGGGTCATGCACTTGGTTTGACTCATTACAACATCAAACCGTATGAGGGTTGCAATTCCTATAATGTGATGCATGAATCAAATATCGGATGTGCCTTGCATTTCACCCGTCGTCAAATTATGATGGCGCATAGTGGAAGATATGTACCGCCAATGAAAGATGAAGAACAACCTAGGGCCTGTGATTGTAATCATGACAGGATTAATTCTATCGAAGAAGAATATCTCAATAGTATCGATCGGAATATTGATGACACACCAATTGTAAGTAATTATCTCACAATGTTTTCTGATGTATATATAGAAGAGCTTAAAAATGGAAACCTTGATGTGGATGTAGAAAATTCACTATTAGAAAATTTTGGAAAAGAATGGGATTCTATAATTGTAAATTCCCCTGGTACATCTAGGGCTGAATACATTTCAGATAGGCTAGATGTACATAAAAAACTAAGAAGAAATAACCTAATCCGTTGGATACGTGAAATTGATATGGCAAACAATCCTTCTTTTGATAAGGATACATTGTATTTCGCTCAACAGCAAGATTTTTTTGATATAAAAATTGAAGAAATTCATGAAATGAAATGTAACACAGTATTAAATAATGTTATAAATCTTGCAAATGAAATTGATCAATACTTGAATATTTTTGAAAATGACTCAAGTATTTTTATCTGTTATGAAGAAGCTTTGGATTCCATTTTTACAGTTTTAAATAAACCTGAGGATGGCCAACGAGCATCTATCTCAGAACAAGATATCTCTAAAATGCAATTCACTAAAAATGTTCTTGAAATATTCTTAAGAAAAGATGCCCGACAAACTACCCCGAATATCAGAAGCAGAAGAAAGAAATAATTCTTTTGCCTTTGACTTTTGTCCATCAAGCAAATAAGAAAAAATCAATACTTTCCTTAACTCGAGTTCTGTTGGATCCTTATTTTCTAGCAAAGAGATTACCTTAGAATAGTCTTTGAGTTTGAAATAATTGTGGACTTTAAATTTAGTAATGTAGATTTCTTCTTCCGTAGGATTTGCTCGTTCAAGAACATCAAGACTAGTATAAAAGTCATTGACACTAAAAAAGTATTCAATACTGTCTCTTTGAGTAGGATTTGATGGCAATCCTCTGGAAACGCTTATTTTTGGACTCTCATAATAATTGGCATAAATATCATTCTCTAATTGATTAAATTGATACTGTTGCACTCCCCACCATCCCACAACAAACACCATTGCAGCAGCCGCAGCCCATCGCATCCAATTAATTCTTTTAACGGTCACAGATTCACTTTTACCCTCTTCATCAATTGAAATACGGTCGTCTTCAGTTCCTTTTCCAGAGGACATTTCAGCATCAATCACCTGCCTCACCTCACTTTCCAAAATACTGCCCACAATATCCATGGCTACATCATGATCCTTCACCGCTTGTTGCAACGCAGGATCCGCCTTCATCGCTTCTTCAAAAGCAATGCGTTCAATGTAAGACAGTGTCCCATTTATATACGCTTCTATTTGATCATAATAATCCATTATACAGGTCTTATTCTTTCTTTAATGTGCGGATTGTTGCCAAGGTATGTATACAACTCCTTCATACATTCACTCTTCTTCTTTCTAGCTACACCTTCACTTTTGTACCCTAACTGAGTAGCGATCTCTACCATCTTATATCCAGACGCCCAGAGCATCAATACATCTTTACACCTTTTTTTCATTTCATTTAATACCAATTGGAGGATACGACCACGTTCTCCTTTCAAAAGTAGATTCATATTATTTTCACCACTTTCGTTGTGCGATGCATGCTCTATGGAAACAGTTACATGTTTCTTCTTTTTGCGTAAAGCATTCATCCATAGATTACGAGCTGTACCTAACATGAAACCATGCCAATGAACGGATAACTGAAACTCTTTCTTGGTAAAAACTGTCTTTACAAACGTCACAATAGCATCGTGAAAGATGGTCTCTGCATCAGAGGCATCTCCGCTATTTTTGAGAATGTATGATTTGATCTTCTGTTTCAGCACAGCATCATTCATAATGGTCCGGATAGCAGTATTGCGGCTCAGCTCACTACCACGGATTTTCTCAATCATCTTGAGGGGATCATGTTCATTACTCACTTTAGTATACCTGTATATGTAGTTAAAGGGTGAAAAGGTTACTTTTTTGCAAAATATATATTTTATTCATAAATCACAGTCAGATTTTCAATTCAAATTATAGAAAGTGAAAGCCACAGATATTTCACGTTTAAAGCCTAATTTATACCTCATCCGTTCATCAAGATAATAGACCATATAACCTCATTAATTGACCTATCATCATTGATTGCACACCATTCATAAGTTTCGAATAAAATTAAAGTAACCTTTTCAAGACTTAGATACATACTCTATCAAACATCCTAATGTATCTGAATTACAATTATTAAAACAGATCAAGGAAATTTTAACACCGTGGGACTTAGCGCACATAGTCCCTGAGACTGTCATGTCTCGTGGCCACAAGACATGATTCATTTTTTAACCATTAAAAACTTGAATCATGGAAGTTATTATCCTATTAATCCTTGAATGGATCGGAGAAGAAGGTGGAGGAATATAACCCACCGCTGAAAAATAAAAGCAGGCAATTATTGTCCTGCTTTTATTTCTTCTATCAACCATTTTTTATAAATGATGGGCGAATAGTCTTCGATGTGAATTGTTATTTTAATGAATTCTCGTTTTATCAATAATTCTAATACGCGAATAAAATTGATGTAAATCTTATAAATATCCTTGGATTGCTTTCCTTTCAAATTATTCAACACTCTTTTGAAATTATGTATTCTATTGTTTAAGAGATGATAGTTTCTCTGCTTTTCCGAATACAAACTTATCAACTCCAGTGAAGAAGCCCTCATCTTACCAAATTCTGTGACAAATTTCATCCCTACTAAAAAAGGAATGATCTCAGCGTATTTTTTTTCTATAAATTTCAAATGGGCATAAGCCAATGCGCTTGTAGAAGCCCCTTCTTCTCCCTCTATTAAATGGTACCATTTATCAATAAAATCATACACCCTGCTCGTAAGATTTAAATACCCTAAGGCAACTACCAAGTTGATAAATCGTGTGATAGACATTTTTCCAGTTTTCAATAATATTCCTGATTCCAAGCCAAAATCATATGCCTCCAGAACCAAATGTGCATCTTCTAATTTATTGTTATTCCAAAGTCGCATGCTGAATTCGATCATATACAAAGAGGCCAATATATACAGTTCTGAATCTGGGTTGATCCGGCCTGAATAAATGGATTCCTTCAAAGTCATAAATGACTCTCTATCCAAATTTATTACCATCGAATTGATCTGGTAGATGACTTCTAATGTCTCAGAATCTTCTATTAATGCCCCAAGAGCGTTCAGAATTTTTTTCTCATGTACAAAATCATGGTTCTGAATTTTCCCCCAATTGTACAATTCTGCAAAATATAAAAAAGCCTGCTCCTTAAATTGAATCAAAAAATAGGAAATCAAACTCTCCAAAATTTCTGCTTTTCTTTCATATTTGACGGGATTGTCACTCACATAATGGTTATGATGTAATAGATATAAATTTTTATGTGTTGACAAATCCAATTGGTCGGTAGCTAAAAGTTTTCTCTCGACTCGTTTATACGTTTTATTCGCTAGACGAAACGCTCCTCTTCGATTGTATAGTTTGACCAACTGCACATCGAACCCAATCTGATCTTCTAAATTACTCTTCCAGATAAACCATTCCTCAAACCAAGAAAAAACGCGAGACATCAAATTGGAGAAATTCTTTGCCGTCATCCTAGCAAACTTGGGAGTACGTATATGCTCCACCTCTGTAAAGGAATCCAGTCGACTTCTATTCTCGGATAAATACTGTAACAGTTTATAATTATCCGATTGCTTGGAACAATACATTAAGGAATATTTTCGAAAAGAAACCCATTCCTCCTTGTCCAGTATTTTTAATCCTTCAATGAGTTTGAGATGTGCCATTGGTCGAAATATACGATAATTGGTAAAACAAGAAAAATATTATTATAGGATTTTATAGAATAATTAAAACTCTAATACATTTATTATCAATTATTTACAGACATAATATCCACTTAAGCAAATAATTTAATATAGGATTATTTAAATAATACGTCTTTTTAAACGGTAACATCCCACTTACATTTGACATATATTATTGTTAAGCGTGCTTAGATCAAAACCATTTTAAAACACTAAAACAATAAACAATGACCTGTGCAACCTCTCCATACCAGCGATTATTGGTTCCTACCTTTCAAACCCTAGAATTGGTAGAAGTTAAAGACATTATTTCGATTAAAGCCTTCGAAAATTATAGTCGAATCTTTCTGACACAAAACAGAATGTATACCAGCACTCAAGCATTCGGCAAATTTGTAGCCATGCTTGAACACCATAATTTCTACCAATGCCACAAGTCATACGTGGTAAATCTAGATCAAATCGTGAGATATCATAAGAATGGAGAAATTGAAATGACGGGAGAAATCAAAATTCCCGTTGCCCGAAGAAGAAAAGAAGAGTTTCTAGAAAAACTTACTCAACAAATTGCATTGGCAGTGCATTAAATTTCACTACATCCTTCACCCTTTTTGGTTTACTAAAAGAACATTCCGCTCATAGAGAATGCTCAAAACCTACCCTATACCTTATCAAAACAATTGTCATGACCACACATCCAAGTCTTCGCACTAAAAAACATAGTTACCTAAAACATCCTCAATTTATGATTCGAACCCTTATCATCAATAAACATATTGATTCCAATCCTCTTCTACTGGAGATAATTCAGGAATATGCCCCTTCTATTGAAGTAGTGAGCCTCGCACGGGACAACAGTCAAGCGCTGGACCAAATTGAATTGCATAAACCTGATCTCATCTTTTTAGATATAGATATGGATGGGTACACTACTTTTGAACTACTTGAATCCATTAAGAGTCCTACATTCAAAATTATCTTCACTGCCAAGAATGAAAAATTTGCCTTAAAAGCTTTTAAATATGGGGCCATAGATTACATCTTGCATCCTTTTGATCCTCAAGATATCCTCAGCGCCATTGACCGGGTTAAAAAAACACAGTTTAATGAAGTCATCTATAATCGACTGGATTACTTGATCCGACAAAATCACATTGGACAGAATCATAAAATCACCATTCCAACCGCAGAAGGAATCAACATTCTATCGATCTCTGACATCCAGCGCATCGAAGCGGACCGTTCCTACTGCTTTATTTACCTGGCAGAAGGGGATCGCATTTTAGTATCCAAGCCGCTTAAAGAAATTGAAAGCATGTTGCCTGACAGTATTTTCTTTCGCGTGCATTCTGCCTATCTAATCAATATGAATTATGTCAAACGATATAAAAAAGAAGATGGAGGCTATGTCATTCTGAACGATGGCAGTCATATCCCCATCGCAAGACGTCGAAAAAAGGAATTTTTTGAACGACTCTCACAGTAAAATCAGGTCCATTGGGTAAAAAAGTTTCCCGAATGGAAATCAAGCCTTACCAACGGGAAGTACGATGATAAAGTACCACAAAGAAATATCATCTTCATTTTTTACACCTTTTTATTACATAAAAACACCTTTAACATTTACCGCTTAAAAATCTATACAATGCAACAAATTAACTTTATTCTACTCATCCTTTTTACAACCCTATCGGTTTCACAACTCAGTTCTCAACACTTAAAAATAATGTATGATGGGGTAATCATCCCTAAGGCCGACCATACTGCAGTTTGGTCACCAGAGAATGGACAAATGGTCTATGATACAGTTTCCAAATCCGTTTGGTATTTCAACAATTCTGTCTGGAAAGAGGTAGGCTCTGATAATCTTGGAAACCATACCGCTACCACCATTTTGGATATGGACGACAATGCCATTCAAAATGTACCGGATCCCGTAAACGCTATGGATGCGGTGAACAAGGCATATGTAGACCTTGACTTGGACAAAGACACCCTCAATGAGATACAAACACTCTCCGCTTCAGTAGCAGGAGACACACTCTACCTTTCTGCCAGTAATTGGCTCATTGTTCCTGGCCTTAGTGATGCCAACTACATTAAAGATTTTGATGGAAATGTGTACAATGAAGTAGATATCAACGGTCAAATATGGCTGTTAGAATACCTAAGAACTACACATTATAGTGACGGTACTCCTATACCCAAAATAGAACTTGATACTGATTGGGATGATTGGGAACAATCATGGGATGGTACAGAATACACAGATGTGTACGACGCCTACACATGGTTCAATAATGACTCCACAACCTATAGCAAATTTGGCGCCTTATACAATTGGGGGGTTGTGGATTCTACTATAAATGGAGGTAAAAATGCATGCCCAGTAGGATATGAAGTCCCAACTGATGACCAGTTAATGGATTTAATGGTGTATGCTGGTAGCTTCATAGGGAGTGGAATAAATTCAGCCGGCATTGCAATAAAACTTCCACCTGGTGAATTTTGGAATAACTCCTCTAATTTTCCATTTGGCGGAAAAGGGACCAATGCATCCGGATTTGCAGCTGTGGGCTCTGGCTTCAGGGATGATTCCCCAAGTACTTTCATTGGCAATAAACAACAAAACTGGCTATGGTCACGAACAGGTGGAACAACCCGAAATATTCATGCATATCGGATATGGTATGACGATTGGGCAGTAGATGATTTCACCAATCGCGGTGGTGGAGAAGGAAATTCTATTCGATGTATTAAAAGTGAATAGAATCAATACAAAACGACACCCAACTGTTTACGAAGGTTATCATGACAATCCTTCTAAATCCCGGCAACTATGGTTCGCTGGGATTTTTTATTTGCTTTATAAACGATTTATTAAATCACTCATTGAACCTTTGGCTCAAAGATTGATTTAGGTTTAATAGCTATTATATGGTTTCTTAGATTTCAATCTTTCCAGCTAAGCTTTTCATCTGCTGGCGCCATTCCTTATGTTAAAACAGAACCTTTCAGTCAGATACTCGACTCTTTGCGATCATTCAATCACCCCCACCAAACCGCATATCGCTTCCGCTTCAATTCCTTAGCCAACTCCTCCTCGATTTGTATCGCCTCAGCCCTCGTTAAGGGGTTCAAGTGATGATATAAACTTGGTCGCAAATACATTCCATACTTCTGCACAATTTTCGAAGCTAGATTTGCACCTTTTTTGCTTAATGCTCCAGACAAATGTTGTTTTAATCGTTCCTCAGGCCTCTTACTAGTCATCCCTACATAGAGGCATTCCAACACTCCATTAAATTGCGGATTCGCTTCTCGAAATCTTCTATTCTCGGTAAATACCCGTTTCGAAAGTTCAACTACATAGACAGAATAGATTCGTTTTGCCATACTTATTTATCAACAAAAAATATGCCTTATCTTTTTGTGCCCATTAATTTCAAATAATTAAGGATTGCGTAGATTTACTTTGATGTTACGTAGATCTACGCAATTTTTATCTCACCTTACAGATTTAAGTATTAATGAAGTATTTTGACTTCAAAATATAAGAATAAGAATAAAAAGTATAGTCTTAATTAAAGAAAATAAAATTGAATAAAAAAGGGTGAGTTTCCCCACCCGTTAAGATTTCTCTGCGGCATAAGCCTTATTATGATTGGCTTCAAAATGTATTGCAATATATAAAATAATTAGAATATAGGTAAAGATGTTATTCTCCAATAAGTTACATCCGAAGAAAACCATTTTTCCTTTTGAAAAACAAAAATCATGAATAATACCAAAAAAATTGTTGGACTAGATGTAGGTACAAACTCTATTGGATGGGCGATTATAGAAAATAATACAACAGAAAAAACAGGAAAGATACTAGGTATAGGTTCCAGAATTTTACCGATGGATCAAAAAGAAATAAGTGACTTTAATAGTGGAAACTTACAGTCTGCAACATCAAGCAGGACTCTATACAGGGCTGTAAGAAGACTTCGAAATCGACAATTGAATCGTAGGAAGAGATTAGTAAAAGTATTAAAAACCATTGGATTTATCTCAGAGAAATGGGAACCTAATTCCAACTATTCTCTTGCATTTACGTTTGATGAATCAATCGGAAAAACTCGATTTAAATTTCAAAAATCATATGAGGAAATGTCCTCAATTTTTAAAGAAAAGCATCCATCATTAAATTGTGTATCTCACGATTGGGCTATTTACTATCTCAGAACTAAAGCGCTAAAAGAAAAAATATCAGGAGAAGAACTAGCATGGATAATACTTCAATTTAATGCCAAAAGAGGATATTTTCAATTGAGAGATGATGGTTCATTGAAAACAGATAGCAATAAATATTTTACAAATTCAATCGTAGATGAAATAGTAGACCTCAACGATGATGTACGAGGAAGGAAAAGTTTGCAAATAACCTTGAGGAATGGAATCATAGGATATTATTCCGATAAACAAATTCCAAATTGGATAGGAAAATCAATTGACTTTATTGTCACTACAAAAACCGTAAAGGAAGAAGAAAAAGTCATTTTTTCTGCTCCCGATGAGAATGACTGGACACTCAGAAAGAAAAAAACTGAACAAATCATTGACAACTCAAATAAAACATTGGGGCAACACATCTTCAGCAAAATAGTAGATAACCCATTTATCAAAATAAGGGGCAATGAGGTTCATACAATTGATAGAAAATACTACAAAAGAGAACTAGAACAGATTATTCAAAAGCAAATGCAATTTCATGATGTATTGAAAGATTCTTTAGTATTTAAGTCCTGTGTAGACCTTTTGTATAAGAGAAATATTTCACATAAGACGAATCTACAGAAATACGATCTGAAACATTTAATTATTGAAGATATTCTTTACTACCAGCGTCCGTTAAAATCCAAAAAACATCTTATATCCAATTGTAAATTTGAGTCATATAAATATAAGAATAAAAAAAATGAAATCGTCGAAAAGCCAATTAAAAGCTTACCTAAATCCCATCCCATGTATCAAGAATTTCGAATATGGGAATACATACATAATCTCAAAGTTTACAAGTTAGAAGAAAGGGACTCAGAAGGAATACTTCGATCTGAGGTCGATAAAACAGAGGAAATACTCCCCTGGAAAATGAAAGCTACTTTATTTGATCTTTTTGATATAAAAAAAGAACTTTCTCATACCCAAATTTTAAAAGCATTGAAATGTAATCCTAGTGATTTTAAACTAAACTATGAAGAAGGAACAAAATTAAAAGGGAATGAATTAAAATATGCCATAAGTAAATGCCTATCTAAAATAAATACAAGTGAAGAAATATCTGAACTATTAAATGATTATAACAAAGTTGAAATAATATGGCATTCCATCTACTCACTTGGTGACAATTCGAATTATTTGAAAGCTGCACTTCGCCATGAACGATTAAATCTAACAGAACAACAAATTCAAGCTATCGCAACAATACCATCATTCAGCAAAGATTATGGAGCTTTTAGTAAAAAAGCATTGAATAAAATCTTACCCCTTATGAGGGTAGAAAAATATTGGAGCGTCACTCAAATTGATCATCGTACTCGTTCAAGAATTGAAAATATTTTGAATGCGGAAGAAAGTAATGCAATCAACGAAAGGTCAAGAGAAATCCTTTCACATTTGACATCTTTAAATGATTTTCAAGGATTAAATCTTACAAAAGCCTCCTATGCTATCTACGGAAGACACAGCGAATCTGTTACTAATCGAATATACAGGACTCCAGAGGAAGTAGATGTAAATATTCTACTTCCTAATCATAGCTTAAGGAATCCAACAGCAGAAAAAATCATAAGAGAGTCACTTTTAATCACAAGAGATATTTGGAAAAAATTTGGGAAGATTGATGAGATCCATGTAGAAATGGCTAGAGAACTAAAACTCCCAAATAAAAAAAGAAGAGATTACATCAATCAACGTAATGAAAATTATCGAAGTAATCAGAGGGCTAAAGCAATGTTACTGGAATTGAGCAATACCAATAGTAGCATAAACCCTTTCAGCAAAGGACATTTAGAGACCTTTAAAATCTTTGAAGAAGGAGCGATTCGAAATGAATCCATAATAGAAAAAGATATACTCTCCATAAGAAAAAAAGATGATCCGACTAGATCAGAAATAACAAAGTATAAATTGTGGTTAGAACAAAAATATATTTCTCCTTATACTGGAAATATTATACCATTATCTAGACTTTTTACTCCAGATTATGAAATCGAACACATCATTCCTAAATCGCTTTTCTATGATGATTCGTTCAATAACAAGATAATATGTGAAGCTTCCGTCAATAAATACAAAGAAAATAGAACAGCTTACGAACTTATATGTAATGACGGAAGTAAAGAAATATCATCAGGCATCATCTTGTTAAATAAAGAAGAATATGAAAATCATGTTAAAACAATGTTTGCTTCTATCAACTACAGAAAATATAAGAATTTATTGAGCTATGACCCACCAAAATCTTTTTCTGCTAGACAACTCAGCAATACGAGATATATTAATAGAAAATTGATCGAACTTCTTGACCCATTTGTAAGAGATGAAAAAGACCAAGAAGCGAAATCCAGACATATCCTTCCCATGGTAGGCGGCATTACTTCAGAACTTAAAAACAACTGGGGTTTGCACAACACATGGAAAAAACTTCTTTCTCCCCGATTCAAGAGAATGAATGAAATAAGTAAAACAAATGATTACTTTAATATTAATGATAATAGAATTGATCTGTCTGGTTATGAAAATGAGCTTAAACGTTTAGATCACAGGCACCATGCTGTGGATGCATTGGTTATCGCTTGTACCTCTATTGATCACGTCAATTATAAAAACTCTCTAAGAAGCGAGCATAGAAGATATGATCTAGAGAAAAAACTATTTGATATCAATGATAAATCCAATAAAAAATCTTACAAGAAACCATGGCCAACCTTTGTCAACGATGCCGAAGTTGCACTTAGTAATATTATTGTTTCATTTAAAAATAGAATTCGAGTTATCACGAAAACCAATAACTACTATCAAAAATACATAGAACAACCCGACGGTTCCTGGAATAAAGGTTATGTAAAACAAGTTTCGAATATCAATCATGTTGCTATACGTAAACCATTGCATCAAGAAACTATCTATGGAAAACGTACTCTGAAAGAATATACTGAAGTAAGTCTTAATAAAGCGTTGGAAAATCCGACCATGATAGCCAATAAAGAAATAAGGAATAAAGTCATAAAAATTTACGTGAAGCTGGACAAGGATATTAAAAAACTAAAAAAGTATTTTAAGAATAACCCCATAGAATTAGATGGTGAAATCATTCAAAGGCTAAAAATTTCAATCTTCTCAAATTATGCCTCATCTAAATTACTGATTGATGAAAAAGTAAATGAAAAACAACTTTTAAAAGTGGTGGATCAACAACTTAGGAAAGACTTATTGCAACATCTAGAAAAACATGGTGGCAACTCCTCCGAAGCCTTTAGTGGAAATGGTTTAATTGAATTCAATAAAAATCGACATAAACCTATATACAAAGCTACTCAAAAGCAAGATCTTGGAATCGCCTTTCCGCTAAGTGACCAAGAACCAAAAAATAAGAAGTATGGAAAAGGCGCTAAAGGAAGTAATCTATACTTTCTAATCTATAAAGAAAATGCAACTCAAAAACATATTATAACATCTCAATCTACCATCCCTTTTAACGATCTGATCGAAATCAAAAAGCATAAGCTAGAAATGGCAGAATTCAAAGAGGGACATACTTATTTCACACTCTCACCTGGTGATTTAGTTTATGTCTTCCATGAGGATGAAGAAAAAACGCTTCCCGATACGATTGATCCTTCTCGCATTTACAAATGTGTCAGTTTTTCTAAATCAGATTGTTTTTTCATTTCACAATATGTAGCAGCCCCTATAGTCAATAAAAAAGAATTTACAGTCTTAAATAAAATGGAGAGATCAACTGATGGAATTATGATAAAAAAGAACTGCATAAAATTAGAAATTGATAGATTGGGGTCAGTTATAGGATTTGTTTAATTTTTTTGGCACAGGGATTGCCATAATATATTGCAAACCAATATATTATGATCAAACAAACCCTATACTTTGGTAATCCTACCTATCTAAAGTTAAAAAATAGACAATTAGAAATTCAAGTAATTGACCAAGAAGAGACAAGAGAGTTTGTCCGCCCTATTGAAGATATAGGAGTCATTTTATTGGACAACAGTCAAATTACAATTACCCATAATGCCATAAAAGCATTACAAAACAACAAAACAGCCATCATTTCATGTGACGAACATCATATGCCCAATAGCCTCATGCTTCCCCTTCAAGGGCATACGGAGCAAAGTGAACGGTTTCGATATCAAATAGATGCTTCCATCCCATTGAAAAAAAACCTTTGGCAACAAACGGTAATTGCCAAAATTCAAAATCAAGCTAGCGTATTAGAATGCCTTGGAAAGTCTAGTAAGCGATTAAGTATCCTATCACAAAGAGTACAAAGCGGTGATAGTGAAAACATAGAAGCGCAAGCAGCTGCTTATTATTGGAAACACTATTTGGATGATTTTATTCGAGACCGTTATGGAGAGCCCCCTAATAATCTGCTCAACTATGGATACGCTATTGTACGTTCGATGGTCGCTAGAGCAATAGTTGCTAGTGGTTTGCATCCTACATTAGGGATACACCATAAAAACAAATACAATGCATATTGTTTGGCGGATGATATAATGGAGCCCTTCCGTCCCTTTGTTGATCTTATAGCGTTTGATTTGTATGAGCACTTAGGAGAAACCTCTTTCCTAAGTAAAGAAGCTAAGAATAAACTACTTGCAGTAGCTACCGTTGATTCATTTTTTGGAAAGAAAAAAAGACCACTTATGGTTGGTCTTACTTTGACTACTGCTTCGTTAGCCCAATGCTATATGGGAAAAAAAAGAAGAATCATCTATCCTCAAATCAGATAAAATGATAACCCAAAACCGATTTAATCAATATCGAACCATGTGGATTTATATATTTTTTGACTTACCCACGGAGACAAAACAAGAGGTAAGAGCTGCCAATCAATTCAGAAAAATGCTTTTGAACAATGGGTTTACCATGTTTCAATTTTCCATTTACATCCGTCATTGTTCCAGCAGGGAAAATGCAAAAGTGCATGTAAGAAGAGTGAAAACTAATCTTCCTAAAAATGGTAAAGTAGCAGTCCTCACGGTGACAGATAAACAGTTTGGCATGATGGAACTTTTCCATGGTAGAAAAGTTATTCCGAAACCGCCTCCAAAATTACAGCTCGAATTGTTTTAAAATCCAAATTCTAAGCCTACCCATAAGTAGGTGAATCACAGCAGTTTGTAAAAGGTCTGCTGTGATTCACCACACTAAAGATACATTTTGAAAGCCAATCACAACAGAATTTACCTTTGATTACAAGGCCTTTTTGCTGTGATTCACCACACTAAAGATACATTTTGAAAGCCAATCACAACACGATAACTCGATCTGTCATCTCTACTTTCGCTGTGATTCACCACACTAAAGATACATTTTGAAAGCCAATCACAACAAAGTAGAAGAATCAATAGTGACTTTGGGCGCTGTGATTCACCACACTAAAGATACATTTTGAAAGCCAATCACAACCACGTTTGCTCCTGTGTATGCATTATTCAAGCTGTGATTCACCACACTAAAGATACATTTTGAAAGCCAATCACAACATAATCTACATTCATATATTAGGTTTTTTAGCTGTGATTCACCACACTAAAGATACATTTTGAAAGCCAATCACAACTTCTTCCGCCGACAATCCATTCAATTTGATGCTGTGATTCACCACACTAAAGATACATTTTGAAAGCCAATCACAACGTCCTGATCTTATCGATGTGATCTTTCCCAGCTGTGATTCACCACACTAAAGATACATTTTGAAAGCCAATCACAACGTCTAACTATAGTATTTCAAAGTCTGCTATGCTGTGATTCACCACACTAAAGATACATTTTGAAAGCCAATCACAACTGTAAGCCCTTATTACTTTGGAAATCATTGGCTGTGATTCACCACACTAAAGATACATTTTGAAAGCCAATCACAACAGGGGTTACCGTGGTGTATTCGCTTGGGTGGCTGTGATTCACCACACTAAAGATACATTTTGAAAGCCAATCACAACTATTGTCACCAGAATCGCCCATTATGACTTGCTGTGATTCACCACACTAAAGATACATTTTGAAAGCCAATCACAACATGATAGAGGACTCCCATATTAATTTTCCTGCTGTGATTCACCACACTAAAGATACATTTTGAAAGCCAATCACAACATGCTGGAAGTAAGGTTTGTATTCAATTTGGCTGTGATTCACCACACTAAAGATACATTTTGAAAGCCAATCACAACAGCTACGGACTTGCTAAATACGGTAATATCGCTGTGATTCACCACACTAAAGATACATTTTGAAAGCCAATCACAACTACCATT
>JARGNR010000074.1:28165-29507 GCA_029212405.1 Saprospiraceae bacterium | reverse complement strand
ATGCAGGACAGTTATCATAAATCACTACCTCTCCAAAAAATGCACTTAAATTATCTGGATCATAAGGGAAATTACAATCTACTGTAATATCACCCGGACATGTAAATTGTGCGTCGATCTTATCCGTAACTTCAACAGAAACCATACACATATTGGTATTTCCACCAGCATCTGTCACTAATAAACCGACCATTACAACACTTCCAACATCATCGCATGTTATATCCACATCTGGTCCAAATCCTGTAAAGTCATCAAATCCAGGATCATCCATTCTTGCTACGGATAAGTCTACCTCACCACATTCATCAAAAGAACCATCATCGATAGATTCTGCTGAAACTTTTGTCAGGTTATCTAATCCTATTCCAATGGTTGTGAATTGATCACAAATTGCAATTGGATCGGCGTCATCTTGTACAGTTATATTAAATGTACAATCGGTACGATTATCACAGCCATCATATACTCTATAGGTTAATGCATTGGTACCCACTGGCAACATGATTGTTTCTCCAGCATAATCTTTAATGAATCCTGTCGGAGATGTAGGTGCACTTAAATCAATTCTTATTCCACTTGCACTGCATGCATCGCCAACTTGAGGAAGGTCTACAGATATATACCCTTCACAATCAAAACTAGCAGTACTTATTGTAATGTCTTTAGGACAAGTAACATCTGGGCCTGTAAAATCAACCACCTCAATTAATTGAGTAAATTGTCTTTGGTTGGTCTCACTACACCACCACTCACCAATTGTGAATGTTCTCATTATTTTAGTCACACAATCTGTGCTTCCAAATAATATTTCATCTTCATATTCTGCATACCCATTGCAAATCACATTGGCTTCAAATGGATATAAATCAACAAAATCACCATTCTCTAATCTCAATCTAGGTGCACCTGTAACAGACAATGCTGGGAAAGGATATCCTTGAGGTGTGGTTGCAAATCCTGATCCGCAATCCAATGCATTACCATTATACAATGCAAACGGTAATACTGGACTTATACTATCCAAGTTTGTTCTTTCTAAAAATATGGTTTGCTCACAGGTATCAGATGTATTTCCATACTCATCAATTGCAGTATATGTTCTTACCATTTTAGCCGTAAACATAGTATCACAATTAAAATATTCTATTTCTTCGTCAACTACGATTAATTCCACTTCTGCGCAGCTCATGCTCACATCAGGTACTATCACAGATTCATCAAACGACTGTGTACAAGATAATGTATCACTTGCTACACATTCAATTACAGGGTCAAATTTGAATTCTACATTTACATATCCCCAGCAACAAACGCCTCCACAACAAATTTCATATTCAAA
>JARGNR010000074.1:0-28065 GCA_029212405.1 Saprospiraceae bacterium | reverse complement strand
CTATTTGGGTAATAGTTGCATCTGGGCAATTATCTGTAAAATCAGGAATTTCGAACGTTACCAATGTATCGCATTGTTCTTCTACTAATTGGATGATTGTATCCCCCGGGCAATCAATTACTGGAGCCTGATTATCAAATACAATCACATTAAAACTACATGTATCCGTATTCCCACTTGCGTCTACTCCAACATAGGTTATAGGGGTAGTTCCAACAGGGAAGTTTGATCCTGAAGATATTCCTGCAATAAGTTCCGTTTGGTAGGTTTCTATTTCTACTATATATCTTAATGGTAGAATGGAAGGTGCATCGTACCATCCATCAAAAAATGGACTGGATAGATCTAAATTAAATACATAATCTCCTTCCAATATTCCACCAGGTTGACCTAAGCCCCATGATTCAAATACAAATGGTTCGCCATTGACCCACTTGAATTCCCCTAAACTAGGAGAATATCTCAAGCCAATACGATATAAACCATCATCAATATTATCATTTAAAAATTGTTGTTCCAAGTCACTTGTAATAACCACAAGATGACCACCTACTGCCGCAGCGGCAGAATTTGCATCTTCCCATCCCAATGCATTCATTGGAGAAGAAACAAAATAATTATGTCCATCAAAAGTACCTACAAATTCAAATCCGGCTAAGCTGTCCACTAGAATAGCATCACAATTATCCGTAACCTCAACTCCATAACATACCACGGCAGTACACCTATCAGGATCTGCATTCATTGTGATATCCGCTGGACATGTGATTACTGGATCAACTGTCTCGGCTACTGTAACTGTAAAGTCACATGTTGTAGTAGTTCCGTCACAGTTTGGTGTCGTATATTCAATTACATATTCTCCAATACTTTGCTCAGAGTCCAGCGCAACTCCACTGCTTTGTTCAATTTGGGTAATTTCAAAAGAAAAATTACTTATATCCAACATAGTCTCAGCCCCTCGATTGTTGGAACGAACCCTAAAACAAAATTCTTGGCCGGCAGTTACTGCTAAATCTGTTATACTTCCTGACTCAGTCATAATATTATTACCCACTGGAGTACCTAACACATTCAATCTCGTTTCTACACCATCAATAGCATAGGCAGGCTCATCATTTCTTAATTGAGCCCCTGCTGGGGGTGTCATTACGGATGCTGTCCAATCAAAATTGATGTTTCCATCAAAAGGAACAGTAATACAAAAGTCTGTATTCGTGTTGACGTTATTGGGACCATTTCCAGATCCTTCTATAGATATAGATGCGGGTGCAGAAGTTAAATCCACAGATCCATTTTGACCATTTTGATTCAGCGACCAAATGGTAGGATCCGTCGCATCAAATGAGTCATCAAAATCATCACAATCCAAAGAATTGGTGGGTTCCACCCACGTGACAATGGATGTACATTCATCATTATCATTAATGGTCACATCTACAGGAAGTCCAGTGACTCCAGGAGCGCATTGTCCCAAAATCAAATTTGGTGTAAGAATAATTAAAGCTATTATCAAACGGGCCCAATGTTTTAATGTAGACCTGTTCGAGAATTTTGGAGGGTATAATGTTCTCATGTTTAATAATTACTGATATTATAAAATTCAATTTATTCGTTAAAATGTTTTGCAAACTTTAATCAGTAAAAACGAGTAGTATGGTGAAATAAAAATCATTTCACTTACATTGGATTAAGAAGAAAAAGAGACTGTAACAGAAGCGTCTAGACATAGATAGCTCGTTGCAAAAAAGATCACTCATTCACTTAAATATCGATTTTACTGTGCGGTTCTACACAATGAATCTTTATTCAATAGTAATCATAGTCAGGTTAACTATGGCCAAAAGGCCATTTTAGATTATAGGGTAAACAATTAGACGTTTCCCTTCAGGCAAATATAATCAGACTAATGATCATATCAAAACATATTACGAAAAAATAACATATATAATTAATTATATATGAGCCTATACTGATTTATACCTGTTGGTAGCCCATGACATATAGCATTTAAACATCGTGTATTTTGTTTGTTACTATACCCATTCATATACTCAAGTATACCATTCAAGAATACACAAAAAAAAGTCAGAGCCCAACTTAATCGAACTCTGACTATTTACTTTTAAAAGTAAACTACCTTATTGTTTTGCTATTCTTCTTGTGTGAATTACCTCATTATTCAATTCAATCACAATTGTATAAAGACCATTTGAATAGAAGGTTAAATCAATAGCATCACTCCACTTTGTGCTTCTTTCTATTTCTCTACCCAAATTATCATAAATTCTTATTACATAATTCTCATCTGGATCAAACTCTCCAGAAATATTCAATTTTCCTGATGTAGGATTCGGAAAAATAGAATACCCTAATTCTCCATTTCTCTTTACATGTTGAATCTTGGAATATGAATTTTTTCCATCCAAGTCTATTTGATTAATTCTATAATAATAATCTCCTGCTAAAGAAACATCGCTATCTCTAAAAGAGTAACTATGGTCCTTAGAGGTATTCCCCGCAGCTGTTATTTTATCCAGTACTTTAAATTCGGATTCGCCAGCCAGCCTTCTTTCAATTTCAAACCGATCTACATTTACTTCCATAGAAGTAATCCATGTTAATAAATGATGATCTTCATTTTCCTCTACATAGAAATCCTTCCAAACCAAAGGCAACACACCTGAGATAATTCCTGCATCTATATGTATAATCTTATCACCTGGCTTGAATGAAATTGGATCTGTAGTATTGATTCCCATAGCATGTGTTACATCACTGTCCTTATCCTCATCTTCACTTGCATCTGCAAATGTAAAATTCATTCCTTCTGGAGCAACAAATCTCAAATAATACTCTTCCTTCTGCAAATAATCCACTTCATATATACCCTCTTCATCGGTCGTCGCTTCATCTACCAACTCATTATTCATATTATACACTTGTACATTAACACCTTCCGCTTTTTCTTCAAAATCTTCTTGTATACCATTGGCATTTTCATCGTACCATACTCTATTTCCAACCGTTGCCATTGGGTAATATCCTGCACCTAAATTAGTCTTGGAACCACCTGGATTCAGTGTAAATGTTGGTGTAGTATTTGGTCCATTTGCTCCATTGATATCACTGTCAAAATTGGATCCACCAACAAATGGCCGTACTCTCACCAAGCCAATTGGAGGCATTTGAATTTCCATGTAGTAGGTTCCTGGCGGAACGCAGAAATCCCATATACCATCATCCGAAGGTGTATCATAGTCGTGATGGGTTGTTTCACTATCCCACAATATCCAAACTCCATTCACACGGCGATATAAGTTGGCAACCAATCCGTTTATTCCATTTTCTGTAAGTTGTCGAATATCATCTTCGTTCACATCATAATAGGTTACCCCTTTGATGTCCAAGCATTGGAAATAGCCCGCATCAATAGTTTCTTCATTTTGTCCCGCTGCCAAAGGAAATATAGCTGTACTTCCTATACCATTTTCATCAGTGATGTTACTGTCATTGGCATTGTTCCCCGCATTAGGTATAGTAGGAGAAAGACTATCATCATCAATTGTAAAAACAACATAGTAATTTCCTGGAGGTACATCTAAGAACTCGTACAATCCGCTTCCATCTGTATCCGTTGCAGCAATAACGTTATCAAATTCATCATAAAGCACAACCATGACATTCGGAATACCTGGCTCTCCACCATCTTGAATTCCATCACCATCGTAGTCATTAAACACAAAGTCTCCTATTCTTCCTCCAAATTGTACCGGCACCTCAACATTGTCAATATCATCTTCTCCTGGCACATCATTATCTGGTATATTATCCGGCGTACTGTCAAAGTCTCCTGATGGCATATTTGAAGGATCATTGGCTTCTCGTATTTCTGCTATATTATTCCTTAGTCCTGTTTCAACTGCACAATCCTCAATCGTCAACGTAATAAATACAGATGTCGAAGCTCCTGGGTTTAAAGGACCCGCAATTGTAGTATTTGCATACCCATCCAAGTCCACTGTCCACCCCGAACTAGCAGCTGAAAGCACCATACCACATGGGATGTAATCTATCACATCGATATTATTTGCCACTAGATTACCCTGGTTCGTAATTTCAATTTCGTACATGACATCATTTCCTACCTCATAAATTGTAATAGGATTAATTACAATTTTTGATAGGGCTAGATCAAATACATCAATTCTAGCATCATCTACATCGTCCTCTCCATTGGGTTCATTAAACGAACTATCATCTGGGGTACTGTCCTGATCGTCTCCAGTTGTATCCGAATCATCCAATGCATCTTTGATCTCTGCAATATTTCTCCATGAGTTGGCATCTGGGTTTAGGCATTCAACTAGTCTCAAAGTGATTGGAATTGAAACTTCCTCTCCCGCATATAATGTATCCGTATAAAAATATTCTGGATTGCCAGTAACAACATTCAACGCCCAGCCAGTATTATCATCCGGATCAAAACCATATCCACAAGGAAGATAATCTACTACTGTAATATCGTGAGCAAATTGAACTCCTTCATTTCTTACCACTATTTCAAACGTTACATTTTCATTGTAAGTAGTTGGTAAGGTAGATGGTAAATTTTTCTCCAATGCTAAATCAAAGTAACTGAGATTCGCAACATCGTGGTCGTCCTCTTCCACTTGTGGAGTTACAGATTTCCCGGGAGAAAAGATATCATCATCTTCATCACTTCCAGGCACAACTGCAAATTCCAGTGCGGAAGTCATAAATGGATTACTATCTGCATCATCAAATCTATTATTTCCGACTGTGTCCGTAGCTACCCAAATATGAGCATAATTGTACCAATCAGAAATATCTTCACCGTCCAACTCCAAGTTCAGCTTAATAAAAATATCAATGCTATCCTCTGTAGCGAGGAAAATATCTTCCATTACATTAAGTGTATCTGGAAAGGTTGTCAAGACACCTGTGACCAAGGTCTGATAAGAATTGGTCCACCCCAAAGGAGCATTTACGACTGGATCATATCCATATCCTTCTGGAACAAAATCTTCTAAAATCAAATCTTCAATTACGATATTTCCTTGATTATAAACTCGAATTCTAAAATCCAATTCCTGACCTTCAAAATAAGGCCCTGGTGTTATGAGCTCTTTCTTTAAAGCCAAATCATACACCTGCAAGAGTTCAACATCATGATTATCCTCGTCAAATATTCCATCCCCATCTAAGGCATTATCACTAGCAGTTTCTGGTATTCCTCCTGGATCATTCGATAAGTTCTCATCAAAAACTCCATCTATCTCCACAGTTTGAACACCCGCAGCTGTAGTAGCTGAAGAAATTTCCATATAATTTGTCCAGGCAGTAGCCTGATCAATGGTACATGGTATAACGGTTAATGTCAACATACCTTGAATTTCAGTAGCAGCATCCAAAGAAGGAATTGTGCGTGTGGCTATTCGAGTACCTGGATCATAGGACCAACCTGGATTCAATGCTTGTTCGAACAAAGCTCCACAAGGTAAACTATCATATAAAACTATATTTGTAGCATCCACATTCCCTTGATTTTGAACGGTGTATGTATATTCAATAGGAGTACCATAGTTAAAGCTTGATAAAGCCGTTGCTCTTTCTTTTATTAATGCCAAATCGAAAACAACAGGTGCAGCTGGATCATGATCATCTTCATCATCAGGATTTACTGAAGTATTTCCAATATTATTGTCATCTGGATCACCAGGCTTTACACTTCTTTCTCCCTCTGTATTTGACGCTGGATTACTATCCGCATCTAAAGCGGAAACATTGACTAAATCTTTATCTCTTGCAGAAAAAATCTCTGAATAATTGGTCCATGCATTTTCATCAAAATATGTTGTACCCAATACCAATTGAATAGAAATATCTACAGATTCAAAAGGATTAATAGAATCTATCGTATAGATCGGATTAACAGGATCATTGGACCAACCATTAGCTACATTTTCTGCTATTGGATTGATATATCCTTCTGGCAAAATATCACGAACTCTAACTATTCTGGCCAATGTATTTCCTTGATTGTATACAGTAATATCAAATGTTAATGTATCCCCATAGGTATATCCTGTTGTTGGATCTAAAATCTTAGTAATGGCCAAATCAAACACTTGAATACTGTCACGATCATGATCATCTTCATCTGTCGCGGCTACTCCGTCATTTGGTGTTCCTGTTCCGTTTCCATCTATATAATTATCTGCGGGACTTCCCAATAAACCCCCAGCATCATCACTTGGATTTTCGTTTCCTTGAGAATCCATGTCTTCACTTTCTCTATCAATACCATTGACATCAGTAAAGGTGATCACCTCTCCTGTATTCTGCCAATCATCAAAAGAGTCGCCAGGTCTAACCACTAAATTAAGGGTAACAATCCGGTTTTCATTGGGTGGAATTTTTTCTGTAAACGTAGTTGTTACTGCGTTCACAATAGTCGGGTGCTCTGCCCAACCTAAATTTAGTCCTCCTTGAAATTCATATCCACTTCCAAAGTGATCAATGACTTCCACATTGGTTATGGTATCTAATCCTTGATTATAGATAGTAAAATTAAAAGGAATGGCAGTTCCGTACTTAACGGGAGCTGATGTAACTGTAGTTTTTGTTAATGCAACATCAAATTGTTGTTGCCCAAATACATTGAATGTAACAAAGCATACTAATGCTATTGTCAAACCTACCACTGGACGCGCTAGGGTGAAGGTAGCTTTCCTCATGAGATTATTTTGAGATTCCTTAAAGTCCCAAAGTTAATAATAATTTTAATATTAAAAAATTATATTATCTATAATCTACTACTGATCAACATTTTATGCTCCAATGCCTAAAAACTAGCTTATTCTACCCCATATTTTAACGTTGGACCGAGACAACTGAAGGAATGACTTTATGCATTGATTACTAGCATGTTGCAAGTCTCCGTCACGTTCAATTATAGCCTGAGCATAATATCTTGCTGCATTTAAAATGCCACTATCCTCAACTATACTACTTAATTTCAAATCCATGATTCCACTTTGCATTGTTCCTTCAATATCACCTGGACCTCTCAATCTCAGATCTGCTTCAGCGATCTCAAATCCGTTATTTGTTCGAACCATAGTACCGATTCGTTCTCGACTTTCCTTAGACAATTTATCTCCCGTCATTAATATGCAATACGATTGATCAGACCCTCTACCTACTCTTCCTCTCAGTTGATGTAGTTGAGACAGGCCAAATCGTTCCGTATTCTCAATGATCATCACAGATGCATTGGGAACATTGACACCCACTTCGATCACTGTCGTTGCTACCATGATTTGGGTCACACCTTTTACAAATCGATCCATCTCAAAATCCTTATCCTTTGGCTTCATCCTTCCATGCAAAATGCTCATTTGATATGTCGGCATAGGAAAGAAATGCAATAGTCGTTCATAGCCATCGTTCAAGTTTTTTAAATCCAACTTGGCAGATTCTTCAATCAGTGGAAAAACTACATATATCTGCCTCCCTTTGTCAATTTCAGAACGCATAAAATTGATGACTTTGGGCCGAGCTGACTCATATTGATGTACGGTTTGAATTAACTTTCTACCAGGTGGCATCTCATCAATAATAGAAACATCTAAATCACCGTAAACCGTCATGGCAAGAGTTCTTGGAATTGGCGTAGCCGTCATCACTAGTACATGTGGGGCGACTTTCGTATTCTTTTTCCATAATTTAGCTCGTTGGGCTACTCCAAATCGATGCTGCTCATCAATAATGGCCAAGCCTAAATTCTTGAAAACTACAGGGTCTTCAATCAGGGCGTGCGTACCTATTAATATATCGATTTCTCCTAGTTTCAAATTTTCAAGTACAGTTTGCCTCTTTTTTCCTTTTACTGATCCGGATAAAAACCCAACCTTTAACCCCAATGGAAATGCCAATTCAGAGATTCCTGCGTAATGCTGTTGCGCCAAAATTTCAGTAGGGGCCATCATACATGCCTGGTATCCATTATCTTTCGCCAATAACATACTCATAAAACCGACGACTGTTTTACCACTACCTACATCTCCTTGCAATAAACGATTCATATGAACACCAGAACCCATATTGGCTCGGATCTCTTTAATTACTCTTTTTTGGGCACCTGTCAATTCAAATTTTAACCCTTCTTTATAAAATGTATTAAAATAATCTCCGACTACATTAAAATCGGCCCCTTTCAATTTTTTCTTTCGGGTTTCCTTTCCCAATAAAAGCCTAAGCTGCAAATAAAATAATTCTTCGAACTTCAATCGATTGGTCGCCAATTCCTTTTCAGAAGCATTCTTTGGGAAATGTATCCAATGTAAGGCTTGAAACTTAGTACACAACTTTAGCTGTGTTCTTAAATAATCGGGAATATTCTCCAATACATCTTCCTCTCTAATCTTCCCGAGAATAAACTTTAAAATTCCACGTCTCCCTTTACTGTCTAATCCTCTGGAATCAAGTTTCTCAGTAGAAGAATACACTGGATCAAAGGTAGGTTGTAAATTATCTTTCGCTCTGTCACTTAGTAACTCCATTTCTGGATGTGCAATATTCTTCTTACCCTTGTAAATGGTAAGTTTACCATAGACCACATATTCATGATCTTCTTTAAGGACATTCCCCAACCATTTGGCTCCTTGAAACCATATTAATTCAATAAATCCAGAACTGTCTTTAAATAAGCCTTGTAAGCGAAATCGGTTATTCTTCCCTTTAATTTTCTCAAGACTGACCAACTTCCCTTTTAGTTGTACCGTATCTCCATCAGACTTTAAGTCTTTGATCAAATGAAATTTTGTTCGATCTACATATCGAAAAGGATATATCGTGAGCAGATCCCTTACTCTAAAGACTTTAAGTTCCTTTTTAAGCAATTCAGCCTTGGCAGGGCCTACACCTTTTATATACTCCAGAGTAATGTCTAATATGTTTGACTTATTGTCCACAATGCAAAAATAAAAGCTTCAAATTAAATTGTCTATAGAAACGAAAAAAGCCCACAAATAAATTTGCAGGCTTCTTTTTATGTTTGCGTTTGGAAATTAATATTCCCAAAGATCATGCTCAAAGTTAAAGAGTTCGGCTTTAATTTGCTCAGATTCTAATAGCATGTTGATACCATCTCTATCAGATCCTGTCAAATAATTATCCTTAACCCTCTTATCCAATACATTCGTTATTTTATAAATATAACTGGAGAAGAATCTAGCTTCAAAAAGATCGGCCCAAGTCATAGGAGCAACGTCGTTTTCATCAGAGATAACTCTGTGTTTTGACAAGTATTCTCTAGCCGTTGGGTAATACAACCAAAATTTAAGCTCTGGATATTTTACAACCATTGTTTCAGGATCAACAACATCCTGTACGGGTGCGATTCCAATAATTCTAACTTTCAATTGAGAAGCTTCTTCATCAAAAAACCAAATTTCTTTCAATCTGTATCTATTGATATCTTCGTAATACAACTCACTTTTGATGATTTTAATAGATTCCTCATAGGTATCATAATCAATAATGGTTGTAGTATCTGTCTTAAAGAAAGCATTTTCAACTTGCTCAGCGGTCATTGGAGACTTATAATCTGGCTGACCCGCGTTGTCTTTAAAAACAACAATGTCACCATTCATCGCCAAATCTCTTAATATTTCAAAGAAAGGTCGTACTGGAGTTCTAAACGCAAGATTCATTTTCTCTCTTGTTTCAATAACTCTGTAAATAGTTTTTTGCCATGCAATATCAGCTTCTCTGATGGGCTCATACTGAAGGGTTCTATTTTCCGTAATCAACCTTTTTTGCACAATGTCATCAATATAGATGTCTTCTGCAGGTTCGCTTGATTCAGTAATAATGTCTTCCGCAAGCTTTTGTGCATTTACATTGAGAGTTCCCAACAATACAAAAAGCATTAAAACAGATTTGATATATGTATTCATAACGAATGTTTTTTCGTAATTCTCTATAATAATTATCTAATGTTGAAACTGATGTTACCTAGATCTCTAGGTCCTACATCACCTGGACATTTACATTTAATATCTTCAAAGAAGTATCTATCTCCTGGCTTAGCTTTAGCAACTAATGCTTGAGAAGCTGCGTTGTATTTTCCACCACGATTCACATTGGGTTCTGCATCCGATCTAGGAGCAACTCTTACCAATCTATATCCTACAATATTACATTTTGTATCGAAATCAAAATTTTCAAGATCTGGACGAACTCCTTGTTGTGCTTTAAATTCTCCTGGAGACATTACACCTCCTCTCTTAGCAGACAACTTTGGTACCGGATTTGGAATCTTCTTTACTCTAAATGTTTTACTTGCGGTCATTCCAGGAGCAGATACATTCACTTTAGCATCTGTTGTAGGCTTCTTCACTACTACTTTATACGTACCATCAGAATTTCTAGTAATCTGTCCATCCCCTCCTGTCATGCTCACTTGTACTTGGTTAGATGCTACACCAGCTGCTGAAATTTCAACTGGATTATCAACACCAATGTAAAATACATTCATCTTAGATGCTGAGATCGCTACTGATCTTTCACCTACTTCATATTCAAATTCACTTCTAAATGTTTGTACTTCTTCCGTTGTAGGGTTTTTAACTGTAATCGCTGCATTGTATTTTTTTATACCTACACTAGTTGCAGTTTGAGAAAACTTTGCAACTCCATCTGCATCAGGTCTCATTGACTGTCCATTAACAGAAATTGTAATTCCTGTATTTGAATCTGATCCCGCAGAAGCAGACAAAAATACGTCAGTTTCAAACTTCTCTCCTTTAATTACATAGGTTTTTTTCGGTGCAGATACTACTTTAAATTTATCTAAGACAACATCTGTGGTTGTACCCACTTTATTTGCCAAGTAACTTAAAGCAGCCGCCTCAGAAGACTTAATATCATTTTTAAATTTAGAAAAGATAGGCATTGTTGCTCCTAAAGGCATATGACCGAATGTAAAATCAGCCCATCCTTTTTTCTTATTAGGAGATAACTTCCATGACTCTTCATCAATATTGATTGGAATTGCCGCAGATAATTGTGCTACATCATTGGAATCAGCAATAGCAATAAATTTCTCTCGATATTCCATCATTTTAGTTTTCAACTCATCTCCAAGTCCTTGATCCACCATAAGTCTGGTTGTTCCATCATAGTTCTTTTTACCCCTCAATTCCTTCTTCATATTGTCTCCAACAAATACATAGTCGTCGTCATCAACTCCACCATTATTATTACCTGAAGCATCAATCAATTTCTCTACTAATTCATCGATATAAGCTGTGGCTTCATCAGATGCAGAAGTAACGGCATCGATTCTATCCGCATAGGTTTGAAGCGATGCTTTCTTCTTTGCACCGGTCCGAATTAGTTCGGGTAGTTGTTTATTATTATCTTCCAAAGATTTATTGGCAGAAATCAACCCTTCATCTACCATTTCAAATGCATTGAAAATTTCAGCAGAAACGTTAAGGGCCAAAAGTGCTGTTAGTACCAGGTACATGATGTTAATCATCAATTGCCTGGGTTCCTTAGGTATTGACATATTTTATTTTTTTAGTGTATGTTATTTAATAAAATCTTTACTTACAATCAATTAAGATTGCTTTACAGTGAATGCATTCAATACATTTCCGTATACGCCGTTCAGCGAAGAAAGATTTTTATTAAGTGAAGCCATTTGCTCTTTGTATGCTTTTGTATCATCTATACTGTCATTCAATGAAGACATTGCCTCTTGCATTTTTGTATAGAAATTATGCATAGTTTTGAGCTGCTCAGAAGTTTCTGAAAAGTCAACTTCTTGAAGTGCTTTTAATGAACCAAGGCTTTTTGACATTCCTTGTAATTCATCTAACATACCACCTAATTTATGTTCAACTACATCAGCATCTAGTGATCTTGCTGCTGCAGATCCAGAAGTGATAGGAGCTATATTTGAATTGTATTTGTCAAGTCCTGGGTATAATTTATCCCAATAGTAATCTTTTTCTGGTGGTATAATTCCTAACATGAAGAAAAGGAATGCCTCCGTACAAAGACCAATTGTAATAAATATATTACCAAGAGGGTGAGACGTAATTTTCATAAGTGCCCCGATCATTACTACAGCTGCACCCACACCAATAATAAGATTTTTAAAGTACTTGAAACCTGATGATTTGATAAAACTCATTTTGTTAAATTTTTAAGATTACGGATTAGTTAATAATTAAGTATAAATAGTTTAAAAATTCCTTATTTAAGCATATGTATTTTTTCCCCAAAAATAGACATGCAAAAATCGGCTTTATATATCATAACCACGTTTCCAATAAATTAAAATCTAATTTGATTGAACCTGCAGTTGTATATATTACTTGGATGATTTAGAAGTCATTAATTGATCTTCCTAAGAATGTGAGTGCACATCTAAAACCAATGTATGATTTTGACGTATCTTGATACTCCCAGTGTCTTGTACCTGTTTGAAGGTAGTATGAAATGTCTTTCCATGAACCTCCTCTGATTACTTTTCTCTTGTTCACTTCAGGATCGTCTTCACTCGCATCGTACTTGAAATTTGGGTTCAAGTCATGTTCATGATTGTAACTATTTTCATGAAATGCATCTTCAGTCCACTCAGCTACATTACCTGCCATACAGTATAATCCGTAGTCATTCGGGAAGTACGCATCTGCTTTTACAGTATATTGTCCTCCGTCTTCCGGATAATTTCCTCTTCCTGGCTTAAAGTTAGCTAATAGACATCCTTTTGCATTTCTTACATAGTATCCTCCCCATGGATAAGGTGCCAATTCATGACCTCCCCTTGCAGCATGCTCCCATTCTACTTCTGTAGGCAATCTGAATTCCTCAGAATTAGGCTCATCTGCTCCTTTGAATGAATTCCAAAGTCTTGTTCTCCAATCGCAAAATGCTTTTGCTTGTTTCCAATCAACTCCAACTACAGGATAATCATCAAACGCTGGGTGCGTAAAATAATTTCTTGTCATCGGTTCGTTGTAGGAATATCCAAAGTCTCTTATCCAGCAAAGTGTGTCTGGATAAATATTTGTTTCTTCTTTTTGAATCAACTCTGTTCGTACAGCTTCACCATAACTCTTATAAGATGCTGCTTTTTTCCAGTCAATCCACTCGTATTTATAATTTAACTGAGCGACATCAATAGATCTTTCCCCATTAAAGACCATATCACCTTGATAGTACATCTCGTCAAGTGTCTCGTCTGTATAGTCGAGTTCATACTCCCAGTCGATTCTTTCATTACCATAATCGTCCTCGATAAAATCACCCATTATCGTATGAGCTATTGAATCTTGTACCCAATAGACAAATTGTCGATACTCGTTATTAGTAATTTCTGTGTCGTCCATGTAGAATCCTTGAATGGATATGGATCGTGGTCTTTGAACATACGTACTAAATACGTCTTGATCATTTTGTCCAATGTGCAATGTTCCCGAAGCTACGTATATCATCCCGAAAGGATTGATTCCTCCCCAATTCGGTCTGTCTGTAACCCCTGTCAATTGTCCTGATTCTTGTACCCCGCACGAAGTGATGAAAATCACTACAGCAAGAACCCCAATTCTTGAAAAAATATTTCTATTCATTTTGTTAAAGTATAATAAACATTAATAATTAATGTGCCCCTGTCATTTTTTAGACCCACAAAGATAAGCCAGCAAATGAATAATCAAAAATTATATTTTGAAATTTATTAAAACAATAAATATTTATAAAACTCAGCCATTCTTAAACGATCATTTTGCTATCTTATTTTACAAAAAACCAATTTTTCTTTACCCCTCATATTATAAAAAACCATATATAACAAGGGTTTAGAGATATCTTGGGTTATAAATAATTTTAGGCGGTTGTCCCGTACCAATCAATTTTCTTAAATTATAATTCAACAAAATCTCATGTGTTCCTTCATGTCCTCTACGAAGTCCAGAAAGCCCCATATCATAGCTATAACTCAATGTATACTGATCGCTTATCCTCATGCCTGCAATAAATACGACTGCATCAAACGAGCGGGAACTGTATCCTCGCAAGCTTATACCTCCAAAAATATTGCCATTAATTTTAAATAAAGAGGAAATGTCTGACTGAATTTTATTTAAATCTGTTTTAAGTAAAATACTTTGCATTAACTCCACTTCATCATTTATCAAAAAATTATATTGAAAGTACCCATTTACATGCGTTTTTTGCTCAAATGACGTGTTTTCTAGTCCAATTTTTGAAGAAGGAACATTACTTATCGCAATTCCTGCCTGAATTTTTTTATTGTAAAAAAAACTTCCTGCATCCCATCTCATTCCTATTCCTTGGTCTTGGGATTCCAGTAATATTGGATCATTGTGCGTAAATCCTCCTGTATAAATCCCTTCTGGGGTGATAATTGCCGATCCATCTATTGCCAGCTGTGATAACCCAATCCTGCCGCCAAAAGAAATCAATCCAAATGGGGTGTCCGTCACATAGTTGTATGACCCTAATACACTGGTTTGATTTAAAACACCAAATGATCTTCGCTCTATCATTCCTCCTACTGCCCCACTCCATATATACATCGGGATGTGCGCATTGATATGTATCTCTGTAGGATTTGAGGGCAGACCTTCCCATTGATTTCGATACATCAAATTTGCACTAAGTGAAAAATCCAATCCTGCAAATGCTGGATTAAATGCATACTTATTGAGCATCAATTGGCTGTATTGACTCTGTTGTTGGCCATTTACTCCAAGACTTATAAAGAACAATAAGAGTGTTATGTAGCAATTCCTGATCAAAGAATATGTTTAAATCTATGTAAAAAGATAAATTCCTTTACTTCAAAACTGATTACTAAAAGTAGGATAAAAATGGTTACAATGCTATATCATAAGAAATTTCTTTTTGTAATATTTAGCAATCTAGTCTCACACTGAACATATAAAATTAAAATTTGATCAAACTTCTTGTGCATTTTATTTTCACACCTAAGTTCAAATGACAAGCTCTAAGCCATCAAAAGATGGAAAAATATTTTCTGGTAAATCCTTTTCCCACTCTATTGTCTTTCCCATTCGATGACTAATATGGGTTAGATATCCCTTCTCGATTTTTAATTCTTGAATTAAATCAATTGCTTCTTGAAGGGTAAAGTGAGAATGATGATCTTCTCTTTGTAGCGCACTTAATACCATGACTTTTGTGCCCTTTAACAACTCCTTGTTTTCCTCACTAATTAATGATGCATCCGTGATAAAAGCAAAATCTCCAAATCTATAGCCCAATATGGGGAGTGTTCCGTGCATCACTTCTATTGGTGTAATGTTGAGATTCTCAACTTGAAATGACTCACCAGAATGTATGGCATGCAAGGATGCGCGAGGAGCCCCAGGATATGGATTTTTTTCAAATACATATGAAAATCGTCGTTCGATATTGTCCAAAACGCGTTGCAAGCCATAAAAAGGCATATCTATACGTTGGATAAAATTAAACGGACGAATGTCATCTAGGCCTGCTACATGATCATTGTGTTCATGCGTGTACAATACCGCATTGAGATGGCGAATAGGAACACCTAGCAATTGTTGCCGAAGATCGGGACCTGTATCTATGAGTATATTGACTCCATCAGATTGGACCAAAACACCAGATCTCAAGCGATCGTCTCTTCTGTCCTCAGATAAGCATGCTTCGCAGTTGCATCCAATTACTGGAATTCCTTGTGATGTCCCAGTACCAAGGAGTGTGATTTTCAAATTAGGCGACTTGTTTAATTTTAAATTCTTGACTTTTTAAGATCTGTTTGAAAAATATTTTACTCTTTTCTGTGAGCAAATCTTCCATGACAACAATCATAGACAAAATATCCAACAAGCAGTTTATCCGACCTTCTGTATCGAAAAACTTATTAACAATTACAATTTTTTTATGTTCAACAATACAATATCCGCTTTGAAAGTTTCCTTTTTCGTAGCGAATAGTATAATCTTGTTCTTGAAAAATTTGTTCAATTTTGTGTAACGTCGTTTTTGTAAAGTTTAGCACTGCCATCTGCGATATAATTGCTTTATTAATGTACAAATATAAGATATTCATATATATGGAAGATTTTAATATTAATCTAATTATGAAAAAAATTATTCTTTTGTTGATTTTGTCCTCCACATTTGCCATAAATGATGCAGATGCACAACGATTTAAAGGAAGTGCTGTCTTTGGCCTCAACTTGTGTCAAATTGATGGAGATGAAATTGCTGGCTTTTCAAAGTTAGGACTAACAGGAGGTTTCAAATTGGCTTATCCACTGCAAGATAATATTGACCTGAACATAGAAATGTTGTACAGCCAAAGAGGGAGTACAACTGGTTTTGGATTTGGAAGCATGGGAGAAAACTATACAGATTTACAATTCATTTCCCTGCCTGTCTATTTCAACATTAAAGATTGGTTTATGGAAGAAGAAGATTATCATAAGGTAAAAGCCCATGGTGGTCTATCCTATGGCTATCTTTTTGCTGTGGATTCATCTAATGGAGCGCTCAGCAATGATATCAATACATACAACCGACATAATATAAGCTACCTACTTGGAGTCGATTATGCATTTAATTCTAAATTGGGACTTACGGTCAGGTATACAAGAGCCTTTAATTCATTGGTTGATGTGCGAGCGATCAGTTATTTTGTAACCGTCCGTACAGATTATACTTTTTAATCCCCTTTAATTAAATTCATCAAGCGCTCTCTTCCATTACTTGCTTCCTGTAATACTGTAGTACCTTTCAAGTTCAAACTTTAAAAAATGAAAAACTTACTTATTCTTATTTTTTGCACTTTAGTTCTGGCCTCCTGTAAACCAGAACCCAAAAAGCCAATAGGTAAGTTTGGTGATCTATCTGCATTGCCCGAAAATTCAATGAAGAGAATGATAACCCAAGCAACATATATCGATTATATTTTTTACGATTTACCTTTCTCAATAAGTCAGGATGATCAACCCAGTATTCATTCCAATCTAAAACTTATTGCACTAGAACAATTGGGAAGTATACAGGAAGGGTGTAAACCGATAGGTCGAGAATTTTTTCATATAAATGGTGAAATCGCTTACGAAGCGGAAATTTATTTTCAAGAAGGATGTTATGGTTATGTGTTTTTTGAAAATAATAAACCAGCTTATGCCAACAAAATCTCTCCTTCAGGAATGAAATTCTATTCTAACATTATCCAACAAGCAGCTCAAATACAAAACAAAGCACTCAATGGAGGATAAAATTGGGGTCATTGACCTAGGATCCAATACGTTTCATCTTTTAGTAGCAAAAAAGCGATCTTCCACTTCATTTGAAACGATCTATAAGGAAAGGAAATTTGTAGGTCTTGCAGAAAAAGGCATCGAATACCTCAGTCAACAATCCATTCAAAAAGGAATAAAAGCATTAGAAGGATTCAAGAAAACACTCTCAGAATCCAATGTATCCAATATAAAAATCATAGGAACCGCTGCATTAAGGACAGCAAAAAACAATGAAGAATTCCTTCAACTGGTTTCTGATAAGCTCAATTATGAAGTAGAAGTTATTGATGGAGAAAGAGAAGCTGATTTAATATTCAAGGGAGTTACATTACTACATCCCCTTCAAAAAAATCATGTCATCATGGATATAGGTGGGGGCAGCGTAGAATTTATTCTCGTTCAAAATGGAAAAAATACATGGTCAAAATCTTATAACATTGGGATAGGAGTCCTCCACAATAATTTTCATCATTCTGAACCGATTTCAAAAAAAGAGATTGAAATATTGAATAAATTTTTAACAACCGAATTAAAAGAACTTTCGTCTATTCAATCTGACATTGAAATTCATTCTTTGATCGGAGCCTCTGGTTCATTTGAAGTGGTGGAAACTATGAATGGAAAAGAAGTAAACTATCATAGTATTTCAGAAGTTTCTATACCTATCTTTCATTCAGTAAGCTCCAAAATTATAAATGCCTCTCTCGTCGAAAGAGAAAACATGGACGGACTTCCACCATCGAGAACAAAGATGATCGTTGTAGCCATGCTGCTCATTGAAAAAGTAATTGAAATTATTGCACCAAAAAACATTTGGATTTCCCCTTACGCTTTGAAAGAAGGTGTATTGAGTGAACTGATCTAAGTCCTGTGCGTTATATTTTCAAATAATGATTAATGAAGGTATTAATGGTTTGTTTGGGTAATATTTGTAGATCCCCTTTAGCGGAAGGAATACTTGCTGATCTAATACAAAAGGAAAAACTCAATTGGACTGTTGATTCTGCTGGCACAGGCTCTTGGCATATCGGAGAACAACCACATATTGGTTCTAGAACTATTGCCAAGCAAAATGGATTAGATATTTCTCATCAAAGAGCACGTCAATTTTCAAAGGTTGATTTCGAAGAATTTGATTTAATTCTTGTTATGGATTCTAGCAACTATAATGATGTAATTGCTATGGCTGAGAATGAAATAGAGCGAGAAAAAGTAAAAATAATACTAAATTATTCACACCCTGGAATGAATATGGCTGTGCCTGATCCTTATTTTACAAATAACTTTGAAGAAGTGTATTCTCTGCTTCAAAATGCATGTATTAAAATGTTAAGAAACATAAAAGGATAAATTTGTTGTTTGATTTCTAGATTTTTATCTTGATATTTAGATTATTATTTTGTCTTTTCTTACATATAAAATAATTGAAAAAGTAATCTCGTTTTCTTCTTATGCAATGGATATACCTCATATTTATACTCTCTTGGGTAGGTCACAATGAAATATTTGTGCCTTCGTCACCTAGTGATGATGCTTACTTGAATGACACGTATAAAGAAAGCATACTGAAAAAGGTAAACTTAGTGAGATCAACGGGTTGTTTTTGTGGTAGAAAATATATGCCTTCTACAACCCCACTGAAATGGAATGAAACTTTATACAAATCTGCATTGGGTCATGCTAAAGAAATGAATCGTTATAACTTCTTTGCGCATTATTCTATTGAAGGTGACGATATTGGTGAAAGATTGGAAGACTATGGATACGACTGGCAAGTAGCTGGTGAAAATTTAGGGGAAGGTCAAAAATCATTCGAAGAAGTATTGAGAGATTGGATCAATAGTCGAAGTCATTGTAAAATGCTCATGAATCCTAAAGTAGAGGAAATGGCCGTTGCTACACATGGAAGATTTTGGGTTCAACACTTTGGCAAAAAAATGCCCCCCAACACAAAAAAAACGGGAAGAAAATATACCCACTAGCCTCTAGGTTCAGGCCAACTAATATCCAATATTTTCAATCTTACTTTTTTACCAATCTTATACTTTTTGTATTGGAATAGTTTTTTAACTAACCATCCGGACACAATAGCCGTACCTCCAATTACCAATGTATCTACCCCAAAATCAAATGTACTTGTAGTAAAATGTGCAATTCCCCCAAATCCAAACCAAGCCACTCCAAAAGTTTGAAGCATATAACCCGCTGCAATTGCCCAAGGTCGAGTTCTTCTTATTTGTATGATATCATCCAATTTTAACATGCCTCCATCAAATAGGATAATTTGTTCTTCGTCTAAAATCCTTCCAATTTTTATCTTTCGCCATTCATCAGGATAATCCACCGATTTGAACATCAATTCTTGGCCTTCATAATATTTGATCGGCTTTAGTTCCGTCATTATTTCCATATACAGAACCACTTGGGCTTTTGCCACCTGAGGTGCAAATACGGCCATCATAATGACAACAAAACTTGTCATAAAAGCTTTTTTACTAACAAACTGATTCATCTACTCTAGAATTGTAAGTTAAACACATCTGCTTTCACCACACACTCCATTGTATTTACCAACATTATGTGATTAGCATACTTCTTAAAAACGCATAAAGGACAAACTCTGTCCGCTGCAAATTCAAAATGAAGTTATCGTATAATTGTCAAATCTCCAAAATAGGTTTCTATTTGTCCTGCTTCAAGCAATGCCTCAATTCGATATACATATACTCCCTGTTCTACCTCTTTCCCATTAAACCTACCATCCCAACCTGATCCTGGATTGTTGATCTCTATGTTCTCTGACAGATAAACCAAATTTCCCCATCGATCAAAAACCTGTACTTTGACAATTCGCTCTACTGCACTATTTCCAAAAATAGAAAACGTATTATTTCCTGAATTACTCCCTGGATTCAATATATTAGGAATATAAATCTCAGGTCGTTTCTGGCTGATCAATCGCACTTGAGCGGTATCAATACAACCATAGATATCCACAACTGTAATGGTATAAATACTATCTGTTGGATTATCAATTCGTGTAGAAAGACACGTAGGACAACTCATATTCTCATTTGGAGCCCAACTTATAGAATCAATTTCTGAATCGCTGATATTAATTGATGCAGTTAATAGTACTCCCTCTCCTTCAAAATAGGTGATTTCTGGTGTAATACTAATATCTAAAATATCCTCAAAAACAGTAATTAGGACAGAATCTGTATTCTCACATCCATTATTGGTATCAATTAATGTATAATAATACTCGCCTGGTTCAGTTACTTCCAAGGTATTCTGATTTTCAAGTATAACATTTTGATTTTCATCCGTCCAGAATGATATAAGGTTGTCTCCTGATTGAATACTAGAAGCTATAATTTCTATTTGCTCATTATCACAATCCAATGACTGTGGTACAGAGAGTGAGATATTTGGATAATCAACTAAGCTGGATATAATTAAATCTGCTTCATTGGAACAACCTGTAATTGTATCAATTGCCAAGAGTCCATATG
This sequence comes from Saprospiraceae bacterium, assembly GCA_029212405.1. Taxonomy (GTDB): domain Bacteria; phylum Bacteroidota; class Bacteroidia; order Chitinophagales; family Saprospiraceae; genus CAJXUU01. The sequence continues at coordinate 7,185 of JARGNR010000074.1, read as the reverse complement.
TTCCGATATCAGATATTTCAATCTCTGCTGCATTGTCAATATTTTCACCATTTAGACTCCAAATGTAATTTACATTATCCTGTTCGTCTGTGGACAAAACAATAGACTCAATAACACAATCAATTACATTGCTTGGTTCAGCATATATAATAGCCGATGGTTCATTTATCTGCGCCTCAACTACTACCGGTTCCAATGCCGATTTACAATTATTATCTTGAAATTCCACTTGCAAGAAATAAACTCCAGGCATGTCTGTTTCATACGTTTGATCCTGAGAAAGCAAATTGCCATTTTCATCATACCAGTAAAAGAAATAGTCATTGGTTGTCCCCGATAAACTGCCATCCAATACAGTAGATAATTTTTCACATGTAATGGCTCCATTACTGGTCCATAAAGCAACAGGTAAATCAACATCAGCAATGACCTCTACCTGATCCTCCACAATACATCCATCCTCAAAAACAACACTAAATGTATATAGACCAATACTAGGAGCAATAGCCGTCAATTCTTCACTGATTAAATTACCTCCAGGCCCATACCAAAAATATTCCCCCGCTTCAGAAGAAAAACCCTCCAACATGATTTCCGTCACTTCACAAGAAATTGTACCGCCTGTTCCAGCATCTGCCTGTTGGACACAATCGCTACAAGGGGCGGGTGGAATCAATTCAATAACAATTGAACATAAATTCTGATCCGTATCAAAAATTTCAATCGCAGCATTTCCATTAGAAATATCAAAGGGGCCAATATTCAAAACTTCATTATAGGAAGCCACAATTGATAAAGACGGGATTTCGAATTCACCTGCTTCTGGATTTGACACCAATAAATCTACATAAAAGAGATCATCATTTGAGGTATCATTCGTACCGTTATTGTCACAACTAACATTGTCATAAGTAGCTGTAATTTCACAAGGTGTACTACAGAAATTTAGAATTTGAGTAGTTACTGAAGCACTACAATTTATATCATTACTGTCATTTACATCAATTAAATGGCTAACATTATCCGCAGAAATTGTGATCGTTATATTTTCACTATAAAGATAGGTCCCATCAAGTACTCCATCTACTCTCAAATCAAAGGTAGGAGCAGTCTCTCCATTAGCTGGATTCACAATGATGACAATCTCCCAATAATCATCACTTGGGTCTATTGGAGTACCATTATCAAAGCACATAGATTCCATGATCAATGGCTCGATGGTACAGAGATTTGAACAAGGATCTAAAGGCCCTATTGCTTGATTTAGTTTACACTGTACATCATCCAAATCCGTAAGTACTAATATCAAATTTGCGCCATCAGCAGGGAAATTTAACGAAACTTGTTCTCCGTAATTATATACTCCCTCTGACGAACCTGAAATAGTAAGTTCAAATCCAGCAGCTCCATTTATTGCATTTGTGGTAAAGTTCACCTCATAAAAATCATCACTTGGATCATCTAGTGTGCCATTATCAAAACACACCACCTCCAAATCACTCATCGTAATCTCGCAGTCAGTTGAGCACGAAGTCAATACCTCAGTAGTGAATTCAGCAGAACAAGACGGATCATCTGCATCCGAAATGAGGATTACATGACTTGACCCATCTGCTGGGATAGTGACGACCACTTCAGTTCCATACCCATTACTTCCTTGTAGTACATTATCTACAAAAATTTCAAAAGTACTGGCTGGGCTGCCATTAAGAATTACTCCAACCAAGGTAATTTCGTAATAATCGTCATTGACATCCGTTGGTGTTCCATTATTGAAACATTCAATATTGACAATATTTTGATCAATTAAACATGCGTCTGAACATGGCGACAAAATATCTGTATCAAAAGTAAGCTCACATTGCAAATCTTGACTGTCTTGGAATCTCAAATTAATGGTCTGATTTTGAGCTGGGACGGTAAACGTTTCAGATATACCGTAAGAATAAATCCCCTCAAGTACTCCATTGAAGTATAGGTTGTACATATTATTCGTTGCTCCATTTACTGCAGATGCTGTAATAACCATTTCAATAAAATCATCACTAGGGTCTGTTGGTGTTCCATTGTCAAAACAAGTGTATACTAAAGTCTCAGATATAATTTCACAATCTGTTGAACAAGAAGTTAATTCATTGGATTGAATTTCTGACGTACATGATGAATCTGCTTCATCAATAATTAAAAAGGTATGAATATTTCCATCTGCGGGTATTGTTACACTAATAGATTCACCATATGTATAACTACCTTCCAATACTCCATCTACATATAATTCAAAACTTGTATTGGAATCACCGTTTAGCAGTTCTCCTACCAGTTCAAATTCATAAAAATCATCATTTATATTTGTGGCTGTATTATTATCAAAACACTCCACATTTGTAATCAAAATGTTATTGAGGCAATCATCAGAACAAGATATCAATTCAATGGTTTCTATATTTAATTCACATGCCAGTTCTTCGCTATCTTGTAAAACTAGTGTATGAACCATATTATCTGCATCAATCGTTACGACATTATCTTGATCGTAAGGAAATGCTCCTATAAATGTGCCGTCTATATATAAATTGAAAAGTTGGTTCGATGCTCCATTCACAGAAGATGCATTTATAGTTATCTCATAAAAGTCATCTAATGAATTATCTGCTGTATTATTATCAAAGCATATTTCGGTCAACGAATTCAGTATGATCTCACAATCTGTCGAACAATTGGTAAGTACATCCGTAGTAAAATCGTCGCTACATCCTACATTATCCTGATCAGATATATCAATCAAATGTACGGCTTCATCAGCAGGTACGTCAATATCAATATCTTCTCCATAGTTGTAGAATCCTTGACTAACTCCATCTACAAACAATTCAAATTGAGTTAGATCAACTCCATTGATTATATTTCCATTTATCGTAAATGTATAAAAATCGTCATTCTGATTTGTCGAAGTTCCATTATTGGAGCACTCAATTGAGATCACATCTAACATAATTTGGCACCCTTCACTACATGGACTTAAGGGACCAATTTCCTGTGAGGTTTGACATTGGATATCCTCATTGTCTTGAAACGTAATATTTAAATTATTTCCATTGGCATTTACATCAAATGTTTCCGTTTCACCGTACATGAAATTATATAGTAGGACTCCATCTAAAAATACATTGTACGTATTATTAATCGCACCATTCATAGCCGAGGCGTTGACCGTAACTGTGTAAAAGTCATCCGATGGATCCGTCGCTGTTCCGTTATCATTGCAATCAAAATCTAAGACGTCTACGCTCACTTCACAATTTGTAGAACATGGATTTAAAGGACCAAAAGTTTGAACTTTAGTACAAGAAAAGCTTACATCTTCAATTGTGATATCAATCGTATTCCCTTCATCAATTGGTATCTCAAAAGATTCATTTGATCCATAGTCAAACGTATACTCTACCGTACCTCCAATAATCACATTGTAGGTACCTGAGTTGCCTTGATTATTTTCAATAAAGAGAGAAATGGTATAAAAATCATCAGAAGGATCAGTATTGGTCCCATTATCATTGCACTCGGAACTAAATTCAGTAAGAATAATATCCAAGCCATCTGGAATCACCACATCATAAACACTTAAACACTCATTTTCATCCTGAATATATACCATATATGTCCCTGAAGAAAGATCAGAATAGGAAGTAGTTAATTCATAGGTTATTCCATCCAAACTCGTCATCATTTCTCCATCTACATCGATTGCCGTAATGTCAATACTGCCATTGCTTTCTCCTATGCAGGCTGGAGATGTACTTTCAATATCCACTTGTGGAAGGTCATTTAGTATAATATCCAACGTTCCGATTGATTCACAATCTGCTGAATTGATCACACGCACAAATACCATAGTAGATCCAAGAGTTAAGACTTGGGAGTCGGCCATTTGATTCGTACCATTCTGAGCATCTACTAAAGTTTCAAAATATGAAAATGTATTGGCTGGATTATTACTCACCAATAAATTGAAAGATTGTAAAGAAACTATTTCTTGTCCGTCATTTTCCAAGTCACAAATAATTAAAGAAGTATCTTCTACTTCAGGCAACCCATTTATTTCGAGGTCTATCTTTGTTTTAACATTGGATGTACAATCGGTTGCTGGATCGTAGGTCTCAACAAAGAAACTATATTGCCCTACGGCGGAATCCTGAACAGTGTAATCTGTCGAGCCTGACACTAATGCGGTACTGGAATTTTGTTCCAAATACCAATTTGCAGTCATCCCAGAAGGAACAGTGACAGAAAGTTGTACAGGCTGTTCATTCACGCAAATACTTACATTCTCCACAACAGGAGGATCAATATCTGGGCAATCACAATCTGGAATATCAACAAATTCAGTAATCGAACAACCACTGAGCGCTTCAAATGCACTTATAAAAACTCCCGTTGTTATTGGGATATTTGTCACCACATATTCATCCCCAGACAAATTGATCAAGTCACCTTCTGTAGTCTGAATATCAAATCCATTTGAATTCAAATACACTTCATAGAAATCATTGGAACCGATGCATGTCACTTCAGTAATTTCAAAGGAGACATTATCAATTACGTTCAGATTCAGTACCATGGTATCATTTTCGCAGACTGTAGTGCTAAATACCACATAATACAGATTGTAATTTCCAGGCAAAACATTGTTGAATGTAGCTCCAAATGGATTTGATATATTTGCGCCAATTCCATCAACATCTAACCAAGATCCTCCCATATCAACAAATGGAGGTAAAAAATTAAAAAGGTTAATTGGAATACCATCGCTACATACAGTTGTAGACTGATCTTCTCCTGCAAAAGGAGGATTTTCTACAAAAACATTAAAAATTTCAAAATCTTCACAACCAAACTCATTCACCGCATTAATTACATAATTAAAATCTGTGGTAGGATTCACTACAGAGGATATTTCATTCCCTGCATTGGGTGGAAAATTATTGTGATAGGATACGGTGATATTCGTACCATTATTTTCATTAACTATGATATCAGAAAGATCATAGCTATCGCCCAAACAAATAAATGCACTGGATGGATTGATCGAAATATCTGGCACTATACTTAATGTAACTACCTGTGTATGTGACAAAAGTTCTCCCGAACATGCGAGAGTCACCTCCCAAGTATTCGTGATAATATTATCCACTTGGACACTAGATGGAGCTACCATTCCAGAAATACCACAAGGAAAGCCTTCCCCATTGGTATAATTTAAAATGTCTGGTCCTAGATACGTATCATCACATCCTATCGTAACATCTTGTGGAGGGTCTATAAATGCTGGATCTGGTGCCGGATTTACTGTAATACTTTGTGAATGAGTAATTGGTCGTCCACAATCATCAACAAAACTCCATGTATACACCAATTCGCCTCCACACTCATTAAAACCTCCACTTACCACAGCTATGCTCGTTCCTGAAATCTGGCAAACTCCAGTTTCTCCGTTGGTATAACTAAGTACCGCAGGTACACCATTTACATTATCACAATCAACCACAATATCTGCAGGTGGGTTGACATATTCAGCAGGAGGGGCTGGGGCAACATTTACATTTCTTTCTGCAGTTATGGTACGACCACATTCGTCCGTAAATTCCCAAGAATCTGTAAGAGTACCTCCACAATAATCGACAAGCCCAGTTCTTGTCCCTGCAATATTTCCTGATATATCACACGCTCCAGATTCCCCGTTTGAATACGATAATTCTTCTGGATCATTTCCATTGTCACTACAATCAATATCAATGTCAACAGGCAAATTATCAAACATAGCTTCAGGAGCAGGATTTACATTGACGGTTTGAGTAAATGATGTCACTCGACCGCATTCATCTGTAAATTCCCACAAAAATTGAAAACTTCCTCCACAGATATCTGCATCCCCAACAATTTGAGGTGAAATTGTTTCTTCAATTAAACAATCGCCATCTGCATTATTTGTTACAACCAAATCTGGTCCTGTTCCAGTATTTTCATTACACTCTATCGTGATGCTAGAAGGAGGTAAATCTTCTAATTGCGCTTGAGACGCAGGTTCTACTGTTATCGTTTGGGTATGACTAATTTCATTGTCACAATCATCGGTAAACATCCATGTATTGACAATGGTACCTCCACATTCTGTAACATTATATTCTTCAATTGGGGCTATCTCTCCAGCTGTTTCACAAGCTCCTGTACCTCCATTGGTATAGCTCAAATTAAGCCCTTCTCCCTCATTGGGTTTATCGGCACAACTCACTGTGGCATCAACAGGTGGATCAATAAATGTAGGAGGTGCTATGGGTTCAACAGTAACCGTCTGATTATGGGATATCAAACGTCCACATTCATCTGTAAACTCCCAGGAATAAGTTACTGAATTTCCACAAATATCTAATGTTCCATCTCCAACCGGATCTACTGTGCCAGAAATAAGACAATCTCCCATTCCTCCATTCGTAAAATCTAAGGATGCCGGCACAAAAGTCTGTAAATCATCACAGTTAATTGTAATGTCTCCAGGTGGATCTATATAATTCGCTTCAGCAATAGGTTCAGTTGTAATAGATTGAGTATGTGAAATAGTTCGAGCACATTGATCGGTAAATTCCCATGTAAATGTTACTGTACTCCCACACTTATCCAATGTTCCATCCCCTACTGGGTCCACAGTACCTTCAATGAGACAGTCTCCAGTTCCATTATTTGTAAAACTTAATACAGTTGGTGTAAACGCTTGTAATTCATCGCAATTTATGGTCATATCAACCGGTGGATCAATAAACATGGCTTCTGGAATGGGTTCTACAGTAACCGTCTGTGTATGTGAAATCAATCGAGCACATTGATCGGTAAATTCCCAAGTATACGTTACTTCATTCCCACAAATATCTAATGTCCCATCTCCAACAGGATCCACACTTCCAGCTATCTCACAATTCCCACTTCCTCCATTTGAATACATCAACACTTCTGGTGTGAAGGTTTGTAATTGATCACAATTGATCGTTACACTTGCTGGTGGATTGATAAAACTGGCTTCTGGAATCGGCTCTACCGTAACCGTCTGTGTATGTGAAATCAATCGAGCACATTGGTCAGTAAATTCCCAAGTATACGTTACTTCATTCCCACAAATATCTAATGTCCCATCTC
>JARGNR010000216.1 GCA_029212405.1 Saprospiraceae bacterium | reverse complement strand
CATTAGGCCAATGAGGAGAGATTTTCCCGAGAGCAGCAACCCCGTCATTGAAACCAGATATGATTGCAGTACCCAATAGCCGCTAGGATAGGAATCAACCCAGATATTGTCATGAGATGACAGGAAAGGACTCCAGCCCTGGGCCAAATCCCATATTGCCGTCAGATGATAAGAGTGTCCGTCATGTCCCGCATCATAGAGAAACTGTGTTGAGAAAGCCCATAACAGGATAATTATCGCAAACCCTACAATCGCCACCAATGCTGTTAGTGCCGCCCTATATCCACTAACCAGCCAAAAGCCGAGAACTGTTATCAGAGTAGAGCCTGACAGGAACACCGCCGGATGTACTATATCTATGATCGGCACTCTGCTAACTATTAACAGGACGGAAAGAAACAGAAAGATCGCGGAAGATCCAACATTTACAAATCGCGTCATCAACAGGTAGTCCTCTTGTCCTAATTAGCCCAGCGAACCGTCGATACCATAAACAAACTAATAAACCATTGCCATTCAGTATATGTATGACAGATGTATCTATTCTAGATTTCCGGATATCAATTTTCGCGACACTTGTAATGATCTGGTTTTGAGGAATCCATTAGTATAGCTATGATGTTTGTCGTAGTTTGTTTTCACGCGTAGCCTGCATTTTGCCAGTTAGTTACGTAGTTTGCGTTAGTTCCTTGCACGGAGTCGGCTCTTAAGATGGCACCTAATAAGTTAAAGCGAGTAACGCGAACCCCTTTCGCATGGCTAGTCTCAGTTCTTGGTGTCTTAATTGCCTTGAGTCTGATTGAAGACTATCTTTCATACATCCAGGTTATTGATAATGAATTCGCATTCTTGAATTTTATTCTCTTTACAAGAGATAGCACAGATTCTTGGTGGCCAATGTATGAGGCAGCCTTTAATGCCTTCGGAGAAAGAGATGTTAGCCTTTATGAAGAAATATTTTTTGAAGATAAAATAAAATTTCAATACCCACCGGTAAGTTTGTTGCCCTTTATGGTGTTGATAAAACTTAATATAGCCTTTGAAGATATTGTGTATTTATTGAACACTGTATCGTTCTGGTCTGTTTTTTTAATTTTTATTTGTACCCACAAAATTGGAATTAAAATTTTCTCTGACATTGAAGGCGGAAACCTGTCAGTTTCGAACAAAAACAGATTCTTTTTCCTGTTGTTGACATTTGTTGGGACATATACATTTTATCCGGTTATCTGGGCTCAGCATTTGGGCCAGGTTCAGGTTTTTATTGATTTGTTTGTTTGTATCGGCCTTTTGGCGTGGATGGGAGGTAAGAAATTTCTCACCGGCACTCTCATTGCGCTGGCTACCTTGGTAAAACCTCAATTTGGGATTTTAATCATTTGGGCTTTGTTTAGAAGAGAAAAAGGGCTTGCCATTGGAATGTTGGCAATTTTGATCCCTGCCGGCATTGTTTCCTTGGCAGTTTTCGGATTTCGTGAACATATCGATTATGTTCGGGTGCTTTCCTATATTGGGAAGCATGGAGAAGTTTTTTGGGCTAATCAGAGCCTCAATGGACTTCTCAATCGTATGTTGAGTGACGTGAATTCTTTAGAATGGGAGTTCCACTCTTTTGCTCCTTATAATGCTCTGGTGCATGTGCTCACGGTAATCTCGACAATGAGCTTCATTCTGCTCGGCCTGGCTTTTCGGCCAAGATGGGTAAAAAGAGAAGATGCCAATGTTAAGAAAAACCTAGAATCTTTGCTGGATTTATCAACCGTTTTGATAGTTGTGACAGTTGGATCGCCTATCGCCTGGGAGCACCATTACGGAATATTTTGGCCTATATTAATTATTTCTTTTGTAATTTCCGTTTGCCTAATGAGAAGTTTGCGAAGTGGTCTTTCCGTTTTTGTTGATATCGAATTATTTTTATTTTGTAGAAGACGCGATATATGCTGTGCGGCCTCTCAATATACTGCAATCCTATATGTACTTTGGTGGTGTGTTGTTATTAGTGACGACTTTGTTGCTCAGATCACTAATTGGAAGCATAGAAATTACTCCAAGGAACGGAACAAAGGCGCGTGAAATTTAACCGTCTATTTTAAATTTAGGTTTTTTGGGTCGCAGAGTTAGTTTTCGAAAATCTGTGAAAAACTTGATCCTTTTTCTTCTATCATTAGTATGGGGCCGCCATGCTCGACGGGGACTAACAGAAGTTCGCCTATTGTAGACGATTGAAGAAAGTCAGATTGTAAATGTCAGAGCTGAATTCCCAAACGCGCGCGAGAAGATCGGCCTTACTTTTCATATGTCTGATCGGAGGGCTTATTACCTTTGGCGGCATATATGATGTCTTTGACTATTTTTTTGGGAGAGGTTGGGCGGTTGTGGAGCTGCGCACAATTTTGCAGCTTATTATCGTGGACGATGACTCCTGGTGGCCAATGTATAATGCCGCAAATGCGCGGCTTCATGGGGAAGGCATTTACCAAACTGTATTCTTTGAAGAGGGGATAAAATTTCAGTATCCACCCTTGAGTATTTTACCATGTGTAGTTTTCATCAAGATGGGCATGGGGTGGGAGACAATTCGTGAGGTTATGAATTTTATCTCCTTTGTCGCAATCCTCTCTATAATTGGGTTGATTTACTATCTGACAATTTCTGTATTTAAGAAATTTTCTAATATTGAAAATTTTGACTGGAAATATAAAATTTCTTTTTTATTGATTGCGATTGTTGGAACATTCGGATTTGATGCAATAGTTAAGGCTCAGTATTTAGGGCAAATTCAGGTCTTACTGGATTTATGCATCGGTCTGGCCTTCTTGATGTTTTTGATAAATAAAAAGTATTTGTCCGGCGCATGCCTGGCCCTGGCTGCGTTGGTTAAGCCCCAGATTACGTTGCTGCTGATATGGGCGATTATCCG
>JARGNR010000073.1:8036-30478 GCA_029212405.1 Saprospiraceae bacterium | reverse complement strand
CATAACCTATCGGCTACTTTTTATTTCATTCCTTCCAAATTCAAGCAAGCTTGATGTGGATTCCATGAAATAAATGTCCGAAGCATCTAATTTCTTTTATAGCATTTTCGGATTATCTCCGATGATCCGTTGTTCTCCCAAGGTCAAAATAATCATAACCTATCGGCTACTTTTTATTTCATTCCTTCCAAATTCAAGCAAGCTTGATGTGGATTCCATGAAATAAATGTCCGAAGCATCTAATTTCTTTTATAGCATTTTCGGATTATCTCCGATGATCCGTTGTTCTCCCAAGGTCAAAATAATCACAGCCTATTGGCTAATTTTTAGTCCATTCCATCCAAAATCAAGCTTGCTTGTTTTGGACATTGCCCTATTGATGATTTCTGGATTATCTCCGATGATCCGTTTTTCTCCCAAGGTCAAAATAATCACAGCCTAATGGCTAATTTTTAGTCCATTCCATCCAAAATCAAGCTTGTTTGTTTTGAATTGCATGTACTAAAAAAAGCTCCTATCGGAGCTAATGATTATTCTCTGGTGGAGAATACCGGATTCGAACCGGTGGCCTCTTGACTGCCAGTCAAACGCTCTAGCCAACTGAGCTAATTCCCCATTTTGCACAAAATGCTTCGCAATAATAAAGAATGATTTGAAGACAGCAAATAATATGCTGAATGAAATTGAAGTTATAGGAACTGATATCAGTCAACTGTATACCACCTCAGCCAAATAACAAGGATAAATTGACATAATAAATATGGTCCTGAAATTGCCCATTCGGAAAAACCCAATGACTATTACAGGACCATACAAAGGTTACTAAGTAATAAACGTTACTCTCTAATTAAAACAATATACCTAATTGGAAACCAATTTTAGGCTTTACACCTTGATACTCCGGATCAAATATGCCTGGTTCATTATAGTAATCTCCAGGATTGACCACCGCTTCTCGTGTATCTACATAGTCTGAATACCGTATACCACCGCCTACAAAAAAGTCCAATAATATACGATTGGTAATATCAATCTGAACTCCAATGATTGCTCCACCTTCCATAGCAGTGACATCCTTGGTAAATTCTCCCGACATGGGTTCTCCTTGCTGATTATCATACCACATGTATTGATAATCTTCTTTATAATCCAAGTATTGGCCATATAAGCCTGTATATAAACCTATATTATGAAAACCCAAAAATACCCTGCGCTCATCTTTACGTACATGGGACAAATAAAATCGATACTGTGCCCCTATTTGAAACCCTTCAATAGATTCTTGGTTGTTTTCTTTTAATATCACACTTGGACTGATGGAAAAACTAGATGATCTATCTCCAAAATAATGTTCGTAAGAGACTTCAAATTGTGCTTTTCCAAATTCTACTGGACTTATTTTTAGTGCATTTCGATTGGAGAAATGATCTGATTGACCAAATCCTGAAAAACACATAAACAATGCTATAATTGTTGAAATATATTTCATTATCAATGTTCTTTTAAAATGAGTAATGGTAATTCTGAATGTAGTGCCATTTTCGTAGTTATACTCTCATGAAAAATGCTATCAAAAAAGGAACGGTCTTTGGTTCCCATAGAAATCACATCTATATTATGACTCTTTGCATATTCGTCTATGGACTCTACCACATCTAGACTATTGATGGTAGAGATCTTTATTTTTTGATCGGGATATTTTTCTTTAAACAATTCTTCCAAATAATACCCAGGATTCGGCTTTTCATCGTCATTGACATGGACCAAATGCAATACAGCATCAAATTTCATAGAAAAATCAACCAATTGATCAATCACCTTTTTATCCAATTCAATATCATCATAAGCATACAAGATATTATGCACTCCTTTATACCCTGCGTTTTCAGGTATCAACATGACCGGACAATGAGACTCATGCATTACTTTAGTAGAAACAGAGCCGAACCATTTTTTAATGGAACCTGAATCTCCTGTAGACCCCATAATGATCATTTCAGCCCCATTATTTTCTAAGGAATCCATAATTTCTTCGCCAGGAAAACCCGTTCTAAATTCACTATCTATAATAGACGTAGCTAAAATATCACTGCCCCAATCTCGATCAAAATCTTTTACAAAATTTTCTAGCTTACTTTTTCGCAATTCGATGAAATCAACATCTACTACGGTAGCTTCATAAAGCTCTTTAGATGTAGGCAAATAAACATGAAGTGCTTTCACTATGGCTCCAAGGTCAGTAGCTAAACGATGACCATACATAAATGCATTGGTAGACACATCAGAGAAATCAACAGGTATGATAATTTTTTTCATGTTTCCAAAATTTTGTTTTTTAAGGATATGTTTAATGGCAACTCTTAATGATTTATTGAAATTACCATTTGATTGGACGGGTAAAAATTCATCTCCAATTTGTACACAGGGCACAGAAACCAATTCCCTTTGCAAGAAAGTAGCAATGTCCGTTTCTTCTTTAAGAACAAATGGAATTTCCGCACTATTCAAAAACTTCTTTATAGCGAATGATACCATTTGGTGACTAGAGCTCCCAGTTCCAAGAACAGTTATTTCCATTAAATCATTAATCATATTCTGCATATGCTTCATTATCTTTTGCTAAATGAGCTATTATATCATGTGTAGTAACAATACCCACCAATCTGCCATTATCAACTATTGGAATAGCATGTAATATGTTTTCTTTAAAAATCTCTAGGGCTACATTGATTCTTTCAGTAGACTCCATCGTTGCGATACCCTTAGTCATTATATGATTCACTTCATAATTATTCATTCGGATATCTTCTATTTTTTGATCATCCCTATTGTCCAAAAATCCTCTTCTGAAAAACAAATAATCTGTCATACTCACGATACCTATCAGTTCATCGTCAATTGTTACAGGTATATGATGTACTTTATTATTATTAAATATTTCAGCAGCATCGGCAATAGAAGCAGACGGTCTAAGTGTAAACACGTCTTTGGTCATAATAGTAGATATCGGGCTTAATAGATTCATAACAGTTTATTTTTGTACAAATATGGTTGTCAAATCAATAATTGGACATGATGCATATCATTTATCCCAATGATACTGATCATAACCTACAGGAATCTACATTTCTAACTTAGCTGATAAGAATGTATCTTGCGAAAAAAAAATGAATGCCAGAAATTAGTAATGATCAAGACTTTGCCCATCGATTACAGGCCATTATAGATACTGCAATCGATGGGATCATCACAATAAATAAAAAGGGAATCGTAGAATCCATGAATCCTTCCGCTGCTTCAATTTTTGAATACACACCCACAGATGTTATTGGCAACAATATTACTATGCTCATGCCTGAACCTTATCATTCTGAACATGATGGTTACCTCAATAGGTATGAAAAAACAAGAAAAGCACATATCATTGGTATCGGACGAGAAGTGAGAGGCAGAAAAAAAAGTGGAGAAGAGTTTCCCTTCAGATTGGCCGTTAGTGAAGTGATACTCAATGACCGTATTATTTATACAGGTATCATTCATGACTTGACAGAAGTAAAAAATGCAGAAAACCATATAAAACATCTCAATAAACAACTAGAGAAAAAAGTAACCGACCGAACACAAGATTTAGAAAATGCAGTAAATAAACTTCTTGAAACAAACACTTCATTAAAAAAAGAAGTAAAAGAACGACATGCTGCTGAAGAAAAATTGCAAAGTAGTGAAAATGAATTAAGAATTGCTTTGTCTAAAGAAAAAGAACTCAGTGAATTAAAATCGAGGTTTGTATCCATGGCTTCCCATGAATTTCGTACTCCGTTAACCTCTATCTTATCATCAGCTGCCCTTATAGGTCGATATGAAAAAGAAGATCAACAGGCCAATAGAGAAAAACACATAAAAAGAATTAAGGCATCGGTTGCAAATTTAACTGGAATCTTAAACGACTTTTTATCTCTCAGCAGATTAGAGGAAGGTCGTATTGAAGTGCATTTGTCTGAATTAAATTTAGACCTATTATGCAAAGAAGTAATAGAAGACACCAAAGGGATGTTAAAAAGTGACCAAGTCATACAACATGTTGTGGAAGGAAACAATCCGAATGTAATCGTAGATGAAAGAATATTACGAAATATTCTTTTTAATTTAGTTTCCAATGCTATTAAGTACAGTGATAATGATATCAACTGCAAGATTAGTTTTGAAAAGGACTATTTCCAATTTGAAATACAGGATTCAGGCATTGGGATTCCTAAAGAGGATCAAAAATATCTTTTCACTAGATTTTTTAGAGCTGGAAATGTAACCAATATTCAAGGTACAGGACTGGGTTTGAATATTGTAAAGCAATATGTTGATATATTAGGTGGCGAAATATCTTTTATTAGCGAGCACGAAGTGGGCACAACATTTACGGTAAAAATTCCAAATTCATAATCATATACAAATGAAAAAAATAGTAGTCATTGAAGACAATCAAGAAGTCAGAGAAAATCTTGCAGAAATACTTTCACTTTCAGGATATGAAGCACATGAAGCTGAAAATGGCAAAATTGGTATTAAAAAAGTGACTGAAGTCCAGCCTGATCTCATTCTATGCGATGTAATGATGCCAGAACTGGATGGGTTTGGTGTTTTGAAGATTTTAAATAACAATCCCAGTTTGATGCACATCCCATTTATGTTTTTAACTGCAAAGGCAGAAAAAACGGATTTTAGAAAAGGAATGGGGCTAGGAGCAGATGATTACATTACTAAGCCATATGACGATGTAGAGCTGCTCGAGGCAATTGAAATGCGTCTTAAAAAAAGTGAAAAACTCAAAGCCATTGATAATACTGAAGCTGGTCTTAGAAGTTTTTTCAATGAGGCTAAAGGTCAAAAAGAACTGAATCAACTTTCGGAAAATAGAGAAGTTCGCACCTATTCTAAAAAAGAAATAATATACGAATATGGACAATACCCAAAGTGGATCTTCTTTGTAGTTTCTGGTCAGGTAAAATGTTATCAAACCAATGAATTTGGAAAAGAATTGATCACGCATGTATATGGCCCAGGTGACTTTTTTGGCTTCTTACCCAATTTAACGGATTCAAGGTACGACGATTCGGCAATGACGACAGAAGATACAGTGTTACGATTGATCCCGCCAGAAGATTTTAAAATGCTTTTATTCAACAACAGAGATTTTTCTGCGCGTTTCATAAAAATGTTGGCGCAACATGCCGATCACTCCGAACGAAAACTCATAGATCTTGCTTACAGTTCCGTGCGTAGAAAAGTAGCCAATGCCTTACTCACACTCCACGAAAAGTCAGAAAGCAACTTAATCACCGTAATGAGAGAAGATTTGGCTTCATTAGCCGGTACAGCTAAAGAAACTACGATCCGAACTCTGGGGGACTTTAAGTCAGAAGGAATCATTCAAATTAAGGATGGGAACATCAATATATTGGAATTAGAGGCACTACAAGATATGCCTCAATAGATGAATGGATTAGTAGGATTGCCTTGATTGATGAAGATCATTTTTTGTGCTGATCCAGATCATTTAGTTTGCCATTTCAATTCATGATATTTGAATTGTATTTAAATTGAAAACAAACTAAAACATATTTATCATGACTTTCTTTACGGCTTCTATTGAAACAGTTGTTTTAAGATATTTTGCAATGATGGCTGTTATAATAACATTTTTTGCATTAGGATATCCACTATTAACACTTTTAGGTTTCCCAGTTTTTTTAATGGCAATTACAGCTGTTTCATTTGGAAAGAAAAAAGAAAAAGCACAGGTTACATCGAATAGCCTTGAAACTAAAGAAATAAATATGATAAACACTGCAGCTTAGTAGACATATGCATGTTTTTTATTCAAATCACCGTACCCCTCTAGGTATGGTGATTTTTTTTGCCTATGTCGTCTGATTATTTTTAAGTCAAGTTGATTAAACCAAATTTAACGTAATAGTTTTCCTACCTTTTTCAGTCTCATTTCAACCCTTTCAATAAAAATAAAGAGATGAAAAATTAATTCCACCCCTTTATAATATTATTACCAGTAAAAGGTATATCGTTTTATCCTTGTGCAGTCATTGCTCTTTTTTTCCATTCAGCACACCATTCTGTATATTCATTTGACTTTTCCAATAGAATCAATTGTACTTTGTCCACAGCCTGCATTCTGGCCTTATTTTGACCATTGATCACTTCTTGTAATTCTTGAAGAAATATATGCCCTACCTCCAAAGACTTTATCTGTGAAGAATACAAACTTAAATCTATATAGTACTCTATAGAGGACCAATCATCAATCTGATCAAACCCTTGATCCGTACAAGATATAACCAAATCAAATTGTTGAAAATTAACCTCTTGTATGGGTAGTACTTCTATCGTGGTATTCTTGACTAAATTCCTAGCTTTGGATTCTGTTCTATTTGTAATACAGATATTTCCAAACTTAAACTTAGAGCTATATTTGACCACTTGTGCTGCCATATCCCCAGCTCCAATGATCAGTAACTTTTTTTCTGCCAGTTTCCTCACTCCAAATTTGCGCTTTGCTGATTTGAGTGCTTGATACGCCAAGGAGATGGTATGTGATTTAAAATCCGTTTCTCTGCATACCTTTTTATGAAATCGCATGATACTCTGATACGAACGTTCCAATAAAGTGCTTAACTCTTTTTGCTTTCTTGCATTTTCAAATGCTTTTTTAAGTTGGCTCAAAATCTGATCATCTCCATAAATTGCGGATTTAAACCCAACACTCAACTGATGTAAATGCTCGATGCACTCGTCAGCTCCTGCAAAACATTCAAAAGAACCAGAATCTATTTTAGTTGAACAAAATGATAAATCCAACCATTTTTCTACGATCTTTTTATTCAGGTTTCTTTCTGCCTCATAAATCAACTCAATTCTATTGCAGGTACGTAAATGAACACACCCTAGAACACCTAATTCAAGGCGTAGATAACCACGCAACTGATTCCCTGACTCATCGGTTAAATCCAACTGAATTCTTTCATCAGAACTATGTGTACGATGATTGATCGATATAATATGAATATTCCTCATACGGTTATATTGCCTTGCTGAATACTTGGTTGGAAGATGATGCTTGGAAGATGGGATCAATTGATGAACAAATATTTCTAATGAAAAATTTACCCATTTCAGTAATCTGAATCTTGGAATCAGAATACTTTACTAAGCCATCAGCTACCAGCTGGTCAAGATTTGATAAAAACGGAGTGATTGCAATAGCATCTTGACTATTTGCTGTCCATCTCGTTTTATCATTACACATCAAATTCAAGATATGCTTTCGCATCATCATTTCAGAATTGCTCAATTGATGTCCTTTTATAATCGGTAATTCACCATTGGCCACCTTCTGTTGATAACTTTCTACATGCTTTTCATTTTGAACATACATTGACCAGGAATCACTAATAGAAGATGCTCCCAAAGCAATGCTACACTTGGTATAATTAGGAGTATATCCCATGAAATTTCTATGCATTTCGCCTTTTGTATAGGCCGAATACAATGCTTCCTCTTTCAAGCAGAAGTGGTCCATTCCCACTGCTTTATAATCTTCCATTTCCAACAGATACCTTCCGATATCATACAATTCATTTTTTTCGACACCAGAAGGCACATCTTTAATTGTAAATGCTCTCTGACTGGCACTCTTCCACGGCACATGAGCATAACTGTAAAATGCAATTCGATCAGGTCGTTGCTCAGCAATAAACTTGGCGGTATCCATTATATTAGATGGCTTCTGAAAAGGAAGTCCATAAATAATATCATAATTTACAGATGTATACCCTAACGCTCGAGCCCAAGTTGTGACTCCTCTAACTTCGTCAGCAGTTTGTTTTCTATTTATTGCTTTTAGGATATTAGGGGAAACATCTTGCACACCTATGCTTATGCGCCTGAATCCTAGCTCATATAAGGTTTGGAGGTGAGAAGAACTCGTACTGTTTGGATGTGCTTCAAAACTAAATTCATACCCATCTGCAAGATCTGAGTCTTCCAGAATGGTAGAAATCAATCGCTTTAGATTCTCAGCATCAAAAAAGGTAGGCGTACCGCCACCTAAGTGAATTTCTTTGATCGTTGGTCGTTCATCCAAATTTTCCAAATAGATTTTCCACTCCTTTAATACCGCATCTATATATGGGTTTTCTACCGTGTGATTCTTAGTAATGCGTTTATTGCAGCCGCAATATGTACACAATGCCTCACAAAAAGGAAGATGAATATAAAGACTGAGTTCTGGATATTCCGCATAACTCTCTTTCAATGAGTTCAACCACTGCGTTTGAGTTGGTGCGTTCTGTTGCCAATGAGGTACCGTTGGATAACTGGTATACCTTGGTACAGCAACATTGTATTTTTCAATTAGTAGAGGGTTCATATTTTTTATTCTTTGATACGTAAAGGTATTAAGTCGATTAATTACTGCAGATGACTTAAATCATTTTGCACACTGATCCATATCATCCATCAGCACCTGTTCAGGTGGTAATTTTACACATAATCAAATTTCAAAAGTTATGGGACAACCTACTCATAAGCAATATGCAATCGCTACGTATTTAATATTATTCTTAATGTTGCTGTTTGCCGTTGGCATGATTGCACTGGTAGCAACTAATGCATAATAATTTGCAACAAAACGTAGAGACAAAGCAACATTGCGCTCATTGTGGTGATGTTTGCGAATCAAACAATTTTACCATTGACAATTCAGTTTTTTGCTGCAATGGTTGTAAAATGGTATACCAACTTCTGGGTGAAAGTGGTATGTCGGCGTATTATTTATATGAAAAGCAACCTGGAATTTCACAAAAAGATTTAGTGTCTGATGGATATGACTATTTGGATGATGCAAAAATCGTAGCAAAGTTGCTAGAATTCCAAGAAGGTAACATTTCTAAAATCACCTTGCATTTGCCAGATATCCATTGTAGCGCATGTCTTTGGTTATTAGAAAACATTTCCAAACTGGATGCAGGTATTATCCAATCGAGAGTAAACTTTACTACCAAAAAAGCAACCATTACATTCAGACATGAAGATACTTCTCTGAGAAATGTGGTTGCACTATTAACAAAAATCGGGTATGCCCCAAGGATCAATTATGATAGCTTGGATGGAAATGTACACGAACATAAATACGATAAAAAGCTCTTGTACAAACTTGGCTTGGCGGGATTCTCTTTTGGCAATATCATGTTGCTGAGTTTTCCTGAATATTTAGGATTTGACAAGGCAAGTTACCTATTCCACATCGGCTATATCAATATCATATTGGCCCTACCCGTTTTATTCTATAGCGGCATAGATTATATAAAATCTGCATACACTGGGATAAAAATCAAAAGTCTCAATATCGACCTCCCAATTGCAATAGGAATGATTACCCTATTTTTCAGAAGTGTTTATGAAATTCTTGGCCATCAAGGAGAAGGATATCTAGACAGTTTTACTGGATTTGTTTTCTTCTTGTTGATTGGGCGTTGGTTTCAGTCCTTCACATATCAAGCACTAGATTTTGACCGGAATTACAAATCATATTTTCCGATTTCAGCAGCCGTAAAATCTGGAACAGAATGGATTACCAAATCAATTGACCAACTTGCACCCAACGATATCATCCGTATCAGAAATCAGGAATTAATACCCGCGGACGGAGAACTATTAAAAGGGAAGGCTCGGATTGATTATAGTTTTGTCACTGGTGAATCTGATCTGATTTCTAAAACTGTAGGAGAAGCACTTTTTGCTGGAGGAAAACATCAAGGAGAAAGTATAGAGGTGATCATCAAAAAAAATGTAGATCAATCCTATCTTACTCAATTGTGGAATGAAGATACATTTAAAGAAAGAGGTGCATCTGACTCCAGTAAGTTGATTGCATTCATCAGTAAATATTTTACCTACGTCGTCATAGCCATTGCCCTATTGACCATGACTTTCTGGTGGATGAAAGATGTAGGAATGGCATTCAACACATTCACAGCAGTTTTGATTGTTGCCTGTCCTTGTGCGTTGGCATTAGCCATACCATTTACATATGGCAACATATTACGGTTGCTTTCTAGAGGAGGTTTTTATCTCAGAAATGTGGGGACCATTGAAGACATTCAGGATATTGATCATATCATTTTTGACAAGACAGGCACATTGACCGATAGTTCAGAAATTGAAATTACCTATCATGGCAAACCTTTAAGTCTTGACCAAGAGTCTATTCTTAAGTCTGCCTGCAGCCATTCATCTCACCCGCTCAGTAAAGCAATTGTAAAGAAACTGAGCCATGCTACATTGATAGATGTAGACAGCTATGAAGATGTGATTGGAAGTGGTTTTGTCGCTACCTGTGAGGGCAAAAAATTAAAAATTGGATCTTCTTCTTTTATTTTTGGAATAGAATCTTCAAGAAAAGAGCATGGTGTCTTTATCGAATTGGACAATGAATATATGGGATACTTCAAGTTTGAACATTCCCTGCGTGAAAACATACATGAGATAATAAATGGACTTCAAAATTCATTTCAGATTTCTGTCTTATCTGGAGATACAGATCAGGAACAAGACAGAATTCGCGCATTATTTAAAAAAGAACACCATATATATTTCAATCAGAGACCGAAAGATAAACTTGACAAGATAAAAGAGCTTCAGAATAGAGGACAGCGGGTTATGATGATTGGAGATGGCTTGAATGATGCAGGCGCATTAAAACAGGCAAATGTAGGAATTGTCATTTCTGACAAATCCAATAACTTTTCACCTGCATGTGATGGAATACTCGATGCCAATAAATTCGGGTCACTTCTGCAACAGTTGAAGTATTTGAGAATGTCCAAATATATAATCTATGGTGCTTTTGTCTTAGCTTTCATATATAATGGCATAGGTTTAACTTTTGCGGTTACTGGACATCTAAGCCCAGTAGTTGCTGCTATTTTAATGCCTCTTTCTTCTATCACAGTAATTGTTTATGGTGTACTAATGAGTTTTTTAGCATTTAAATATGTGCTGGAAGATGTAGAAAAGAAACGTTGAAATAACTTCGTGATCTATTTATCGAACCAGAGCAGGTTTAATCGTGTTAGAAGGATAGAAAGAAATATAATTATGAGACAAAAATTAATAGTTAATAATATAAAATGTGGTGGATGCGAGACCACGGTCAAAGATCGACTATCTAAAATTGAAGGGGTAGAAAATATTAGTGCGGATGCATCTACTGGAGCAGTTGAATTTGATTGCAGTAATGATACGGTATTAGAAAAAGTAAAACATAAGTTGAATAGTCTTGGATATACCGAAAGTGATCCTGACTTAATCGACACAGCAAAAAGTTATGTTAGTTGTATGATAGGAAAAATGAAGCAATAAGATGGATCTTTATGAAAAAATAGGATTTGCTTTTGTACTTTCTGTTTTTACGCTTGTCATTGCTGGTCTTTTTCCATCAAGGTATACGATTACGTTCTCTGCTGTTGTTACTACGTTAACGATATTAGCTCTTGCTTTTCTTATATTAAAAGACGACTCAAAACCTAACTAAAAAAACGTGCTATGTCAATAATATCTCAAAAAACCGGCTTTCAGATTAGACCTCGATTTGAGATATATTCAAAATATGAAGTTGAAGAGTTGAAGACCATTATGAAAACTGCACTTGCTTCTGAGGATGCACCATGTACTGGTAAAGTCAGATTTGGGTATGTAAGTATGTACCCAAACGATGAGGACAAACACTATTGGTCCCCTCACTTGTCTGTTACCATAGAAAAAGATGAATCTGGCAATGGAAGTATTTTACGGGGTTTATACGGACCTTTCCCTGCTGTTTGGACCATGTTTGTTTTTGTCTATGCTATCATCGCACTTGCTATTGTTATCGCTTTGGTCATTGGTTTTGCAAACATGTCAATCGATGAATCTAGTGCTATTCTGTGGGCTGTACCATTCTTAGTGCTACTTTTTGCATCTATGTATTACGTATCCTATTTTGGACAAAAAAAAGGGCATGATCAGATTGAAGACATTCATCATTTTTTTGAAAATTGCATTGGACAGAAAATTGAATAATTAATGAAAATACTTAGAACTGTATCTTGTTTGATTGGACTTCTGTTTATATTATCCAATTGTAACGACGGCCAATCGAAACCCAAAATGGGCATTCTTCATCCCAATAATGATAGTGAGCTTACTTTATTGATGCGTGATATGTATGATTATTATGAAGGGATAAAAGAAAATGTAGAGCAAGGAAACCTGCCTGAAAATATTCGAGAGTTTGCTGAAATCCATAATGCCGTTTCCACCGAGCCGTCAAAAGCAGAAAGTCCCTTGTATAAGGCAATGAGTCAAGTCTATCTTGAATCAGCAAAACGATTTTCATCTTCCACAGGAAATACAAAGGAACTCTTTAATAATATGGTAGATAATTGCATGAATTGTCACCAGCAAATGTGCCCAGGACCAATGGTCAAGATTAAAAAATTATATGTGAAGAAGTAAATAAACCATTTGATCGTCACGGCCAGTGTTTCAAAAAAATCAAACTTACAATCTAAACTTTAAATTTCATCAAATAACCATATAAAAGATCATTCTCGAAAATCGATAGCGTAAATATCTCAGTATGTATCGATCTCCCTTTATCCCTAGCTTTTTCCTTCTTATTATTCTTTCATGCCCAAGCTGTTTTTCTTCTATGAAATACAGTTATGTGAATTTAAATCATCCAATTTATACAGGAGATTTTCGAGACACACCTTCGTTTTCAGATACCGCTCAACACTTCATTAAAGTAGTTTCATTTAATATCGAATTTGCTCAACATATTGATGAAGCTATAGAACTTTTGCAAGAAGATTTATTGAAAGATACCGACATTTTTCTTTTGCAGGAAATGGATGAAAAAGGAACAGAACGCTTGGCCAGGAAGCTCAATATGCAATATGTATATTACCCATCTATTCATCATCCTAAACATAATAAAAATGTAGGGAATGCCATTCTCACGAAATGGAACATCAGATCAATGGAAAAATTCATTCTCCCCTATCCCAGTTGGTATCCCAATCCTTTGAAAGCTAAAAGGTACATCTTTGTAAAAATTGCAGCTGTTGCCGATATTGAAATAAATGGTTTGATCTTCAAATGCGTCAGTACCCATGCCGCAGCATTTAATACGACTCAAAAAAGAAGAGATTTTGCAGAAGCGCTGGCAAGAAGATTAGATTATTCTGGTGCTGATAAAATCATTGTGGGAGGAGACTTCAATTCATTTGGAGGATCGGATCTAGCGGCAACGGTAGAATCATTTGCTGTATTGGGCTATGAATGGGCTACAAAAGGAATTGGAATGACCATAAGTGAGAAAAAATATATATTGAAATACATCCCAGATGATGCCTTCTGTTTGGATCACATCTTTGTAAAAGGAATACAAGTAAAAAATCAAGGTAAAATGGAGCAAAAAGGGATAAGCGATCATCTCCCGATTTGGGTCGAACTGAAAATTTAATCGTGTACGTTCCAAATGAAAATCCAAGTTTAATGACACATAACTGGATTTTTAAGCATCTCCCAAAAGTTTAGTTCATTGGGCATATCGACCATGACGCCTCGATAAATTAAGAACAAACCAAAAAATAAGGTTACATAGGGCAATACTTTTCTAAATTGAAATCTGATTTTTGGGTTTATAAATTTGAATCCTAAGACAAGGGCCAGCATCATGGGAATGGTACCCAGTCCAAAAAAAGCCATAAAAAACATTCCATTCGTCAATGTACCAGAAGCTATTGCTCCTGCAAGTGCAAGATACACCAACCCGCACGGCAATAAACCATTCGCAGCCCCTAGTACAAATGGATGATATTGCTTCGCTTTAGAATACATTCGAGCAATACTTTGACGAATCCCATTGTATAGTTTTTGAACGGAAGTTATTCCATTGATTTTTTGATCAATATCAAAGGACAATAAAAATGAAATGACCAAAAGAACTCCTAATACAACAGATAAGATTTTTTGTAGATCAACGACCACTAAAAAAGAGCCTAACAATCCAAAGAAAAGCCCGATAACGGCATAGGTAAATGTCCTTCCTAAGTTGTAAGAGAGTCCAGACATCAACCGCTGCGGTACGTTATCTTGTTCATTATCGCAAAATGCAAGTGCCAAAGGGCCACACATACCCAAGCAGTGTAGGCTACCAAAAAGGCCCAATGTAAATGCAATGTAGAACATAGTTAGATGTATATCAATTCTTCTGAATAAAATGGTTTCCCATCTTCTTTCCAATCAATTTTAAGTACCCATTTTCCGGGCAATAGATCCGCGGTAGAGATTATAATTTTATCCTCTTTAATTTTTACCGTAAAGTCTTTTGACTTGTCTGATGGCCGATAAAAATTAATGGAGCCTTCTACCTTACCAGTAGATATAAAATCAATAAGTATCTCTTTATTCTTCTTATCGTTATCTACAGTAACCCCTTGCTTATTCAGGTTATTCTGAGTTTTAGTGTATTGAGATTGGTAGGCCAAATCTTTTGCATAATAATCGTCTACGACCAAGCTATGATCTACACTGAAACTAGCAACCAATGCAGTAACTACTGCAGCGACAAAACAGACGTAGAATACAAATATCCCGTGTCCCCAATTGAATTTCTTAAACATATTTTTTTATTTACCAGGTCCTAAAAATGTGGTTTCGGCCTCATCAATTAATTCATCACCAACCATTACTCTAATCGTCAAATCGTTTTTCCTTCCCTTTACACCTTCTTTCGGTATTTTTATAAATACTGCACCCTCAGAAACTTGATTCTTAATTGTCTTTGGAGGCTGACCAATGTACTCGAAAAGGATTCCAGGAACATCGTCACACTCGAACGTAACCTCTGTTTCCAGATCTGTTTTATTGATCAATTGATAATTATATAAATTGCTGATATATCCATCATCATTATCTTGATACAACATTCCAGGCGTCCTCAAAAATAAGGTTTCGACACTAGATCTATTCATAAATAAGAAAGACTCTAATCCAAGTAATGCCACCAGTACCAAACTATAAGCCGCGACTCTCGAGTTCCATAATTTATGATGCTTATTGACAATCCCATTATAACTATCGATTCGTATTAATCCTTCCGGCTTATCGATTTTTACCATGACTTCATCACATGCATCCATACATGCTGTACAATTCACACACTCCAGTTGGGTTCCATTTCTAATATCGATACCTGTAGGACACACTTTCACACATAGATTACAATCAACACAATCCCCTAAAACTGGTTCTATACTCACCTTTGGAGCTGTTTGAAGATTGGCCGATGTACTTTGCTTGTTTTTCTTTGCTCTTTTCAACTTTCCTCTTGGCTCCCCTCTTTCAAAGTCATAGGCAACCGCCAATGAGTTTTCATCCAACAATACACCTTGCAATCGTCCATATGGGCAAATTGTGGTACATACCTGCTCTCTCATCACAGAAAACACTCCGTAAAACATCGCTGTAAAAATGATCATTGCGATAAATCCTTGCCAGTGTTCCTCTATGGGATCCATGATGATTTTTGTCACTTCGTCCACCCCAATTATGTACGATAAAAAGGTATGCGCTATAAAAACAGAGATCAAAATAAAAATCAACTGTTTACCTACCTTTTTTATATACTTATCAGTAGTCCAGGGTGCTTTATCCAATCTTCGTTGCGCATTGGCATCCCCTTCTATCCAGTATTCTATCCGTCGAAAAACCATCTCCATAAAAATGGTTTGCGGACAAACCCAACCACAGAATAATCGTCCATAAATAACTGTAAAGAGAACAATGAAGACCATAAAGATCAACATTGCAATTACAAATAGATGGAAATCCTGAGGAGCAAAATACACCCCAAAAAGGATAAACTCTGTCTCTAAAACATTTAAGAGCACAAACGGCTTTCCGTTCATTTTTATAAATGGCAATCCAAAAAGGATCAGTAAAAGAACATATGATACATATTTACGATAGTCATAAAATCTACCTTTTGGCTTTTTAGGATATATCCAAATACGTTTTCCAGAACTATCTACAGTTGCAATGCTATCTCTATAGCCTTCTTCTTCGATATATTCATCAAATGGGTTGTTCATGAGATTGCTTTATCTTATTCAGGAGTGGTAGCAGTTAACACTTCCTCATATAATTCTCCTTCCTGTGCCTTCTGATTCGGAGGGTTTGTCCCTTGAAGTGTTTTAATATAACTTGCCAAACTCAATATTGTAGCAGGTTGCATTTGCGCTTTCCAGGCAATCATTCCTTTTTCTGGAACTCCATTTTTAATCGTTTGATAAACATCTGAAAGACTACCGCCATGCACCCAATAATTATCTGTCATATTCGGCCCAACGCCACCTTGGCCCTCTGCACCGTGACATGCCGCACAATTGGCAATATAAATACCATGTGCTTTTTCAAGTCCTTTAGCATCCGTTATGGCAACCAAATTTTTCTCGTCGATAGAGTTCGTCTGTCTTGCTGCAAATGCTTCTTTTGCCGCTTCACCCTCTTCCATTGCCAATTCATACTCTTCAATTTGGCTCAAACCAATATCCGATCCATGATATACGTATAGATATCCGACACCTATAAATATAGTCAAGTAAAAGGTATACACCCACCAAGGTGGTAGACGATTGTCCAATTCTCGTATTCCGTCATAATCATGTCCCAAATCAATGTCTGCTTCACGGTCAATAGGAACAAGACTCCAGGCCTTATCATAGAGCTCTTTAAAAATAGAAGGCTTTTTGACTTCCTTGACTGGAGTAATTTCTACCCCTTGTTCACGTAAAAACTCTCTTTTTTGATGTTCAACTATGCCATTCATAGCATTCCATAGAGTAAATCCTACTCCTATAAACACAATCACTCCAAGCACTAAAAAAATGTTATCATATGCCCAATCCAAGTAGGTATTAGATTTAGCCTTGCTTTGGGCCATGAGCAAAAATGGCATTACAACCAAAGCAAGGGTTGTTATATATTTATGATTTAAAATCGTTTTCATCAATATCAATTTTGAGAATTAATAATAGGGTCATCATCTACCAATGGTAAATTTGCTACCTCATCCAAAGCTGCTTTTTCCTTAATAAATGCCAGATATACAGACATTGAGAATACGAAAAAGAATGTAATCAATGCGAAAAGCGCCATCCAATTGATATTCCCCGCAGTTTCTAATATATATTTATACATTGCTTTATTTTTTAATTTTCAGTGATTTTCTTAGGTTTAATATCTGTTCCTAATCGCTGCAAGTAGGCAATCAAAGCGACTATCTCTTTAGTCTCCAATCCTTCCTGATCTATTCCTTGATCATTCAATTCTTGAGCAATTTTCTTAGCTTGTCGTTGAAGGTCTTTCACCGCTCTATCTTCATACCCTCGAGGATACGGAGTATTAAGCATCTTGAGCACATTAATCTTAGCCCTCGTATACGTGGTATCAATATCTTGATCAAGCATCCATGGATATGCAGGCATAATAGATCCTGGTGACATCAATGTAGGTTCCAGCATGTGGTTATAGTGCCAACTATGTGGATATTTACCTCCAACTCTATGCAAGTCTGGTCCTGTTCGTTTACTACCCCATAAAAATGGTCGATCATAAATAAACTCACCCGATTTACTAAATTCACCGTATCGTTCTGTTTCTGATCTAAATGGTCTCACCATTTGTGAATGACATCCAATACATCCTTCTTTGATATATAGATCTCTTCCTTCCAGTTCTAAAGCTGTGTATGGTTTTACACTTTCTATTTTGGGCACATTTTCATCAATGACAATCATTGGGAAAATCTCTACCAAACCTCCGATTAAAACTAAGACTGCACTACCGATCAACATTTGAATAGGTCTTCTTTCAATCCATCTGTGCCAGTGCTCGCCTTTATGAGGAACATAGGTTTCTCTAGCTGGTGCAGAAGCTTCTACATTTGCTATCAATGTACCTGCTTTGGCAGTCTTATATAAGTTGTAAGCCATAATGAATGCTCCAACTACATAAATGGTACCTCCCAATGCTCTCACCATATACATAGGTATAATTTGAGTAACCGTTTCAAGAAAGTTTCCATAAGCTAGGAAACCATCTACTGTAAATTTTTTCCACATTAAACTCTGTGTCCAACCAGCCCAGTATAAAGGAATCGTATAGAACATTGTACCCAATGTACCCAACCAAAAGTGCGTATTGGCCAATTTTACAGAGTGAAGTTTGGTTCCATACAATCTAGGCCATAGCCAGTATAATACACCAAATGTCAACATACCATTCCATCCCAGCGTTCCGACGTGTACGTGACCTACAGTCCAATCCGTATAGTGACTAATTGCATTAATAGATTTGATACTTAATAAAGGTCCTTCTAAGGTAGCCATACCGTATGCAGTAACCGCAACCACCATAAATTTTAAAATAGGATCTCTTCTTACTCTATCCCAAGCACCTCTTAATGTCAATAAACCGTTTAACATACCACCCCATGAAGGAGCAATAAGCATTAAACTAAATACGGAACCCAATGATTGAGCCCAATCTGGTAAAGAAGTGTACAATAAATGGTGAGGTCCTGCCCAGATGTAAATGAAAATTAATGCCCAGAAGTGAATAATCGATAGTTTGTATGAGTATACTGGTCGATTGGCCGCCTTAGGTAGAAAATAATACATCAGCCCCAAGTAGGGCGTAGTCAGGAAGAAGGCCACTGCATTATGACCATACCACCATTGAATCAGTGCATCTTGCACTCCTGCAAATACTGGAATACTGTTCCACATATGAACAGGAATTTCTAAATTTTTTACTACGTGTAATACGGTAACCGTAATCCATGTCGCTATGTAGAACCAAATTGCTACATACAGGTGATTTTCACGTCGCTTTAGAATTGTTCCAAACATATTCAATCCGAATACGATCCATACCAATGCAATGGCTATATCAATTGGCCATTCCAATTCGGCATATTCTGAAGCCGATGTAATTCCTAGCGGAAGTGTGACAGCAGCAGCTAATATGATCAGTTGCCACCCCCAAAAGTGAACTTTTGACAGTGTATCACTCCACATTCTTGCTTTAAGCAATCGCTGTAATGAATAATACACACCCATATAGATTCCATTTCCCACAAACGCAAAAATCACCGCATTGGTATGCAGTGGTCGAATACGCCCGAAGGTAAAATATTGGGTAATGTTAAACTCTGGCCAGATGAGCTGCAAGGCCGCTAACAGCCCTACAATCATACCTACAATACCCCATATGGTAGTGGCAATTCCAAAGTCTCGCACGATTTTGTTATCGTAGCTAAATGTTTCTACTTTAGACATTTTCTTGTGGTTTTGTTTCTTTAATAGTGAATTCATAATTTTCGGTGATCAACTCCGATGGTAACATATCATCGTCAATCAAAATCCTCATTGAGGGAGTGTAATCATCATCGTATTGTCCATCCTTCACAGCCCAAAAGAAGGCAATTAAAAAGCCTCCAGCTATGCATAGACTAATGATGATTAAGAGTAGGATTATTTTCATTTCCTAAGTTTTCAATTTACACGTGCAAGGTAGATGTTGAAGCACACCTGTCTGATAATATAAATCATCGCCAAAGATGATCTGTATCATCTTTTTTGCATAAAACTAAAAAGATGACAAAAGAGAACTTGCCCTTCTATCATCATTAATATTTTTAAAATTTATAAGTAACTGATTTTATGAGCTTTACAAAATATTCATATCCATTAGTGGGTATAAAAAACAGATGTCAATTCATCGAATTAGACATCTGTTATCGAACTGCCTAACTAATTTCTTTTGGTTAATTCTTAACTGAAGTGAATATTTTTTGCCGGTGTTTTATTGTATAGCTATACTATTTCTTTGTGGACAACTTCAGCACAGAATAGATCGGGCTGAATCCGTAGAGTCCAGTCAAGAATAAAAGGATAGAAATCACGACCGCAGCAATCGCAGGTAGTTCAATTATTCGATTTGACAAAACTAGTAATACCAGTAAAGCAGCTATGGTCATTCGAAGTATTCTATCGATTTTCCCTATATTTCTTTTCATAATTCTTTTATTTAATTGGTCACTATTATTCCTTAATTTCTTTTAATACATTGATCTCATCGTTAAGTAACTTTTGAGTTGTTTTTAGCTTTTTTTGCAGTAGTTTGAGATCTGCAGAAATGGCTAATTCTTCTGGATAAGAACCCGTATTTTCTTTGATCATAGATCTAATCTGAGATCCTATTCTCCAATGTTCTCTTGCTGCTCTTTCTTCTGAAGGATTCCGAATCAATTTTAATCGTTCTACAGTCAAGGTTATTCTGAAAATATTGGCTGCTATCTCTGTCATCGACATAAAGTCATTCATACTTTTATGCAATGCTACACCCCGGTCACGCTTTAACTCGGTCATGGTCTTATTATACATCCCTAGATACCCTTCATTGATGAAGAATCGAAAATCCTTGACATGAGCTCTTGCTGCTGCACTATTCAATTTTAGATTTAGATGTGTGATTTCATCTTTACCCAGCATGCGATTCAAGTAATCCTGACCACTTAAGGTCACATTTAAATCTTCTAACTCGTTCAAAAAAAATGCCCGGGCTCGTTTCACTATTGGTTTTCTTCCATCTGCTTGTAGGGCAATGAGGAAACAGGCAAACTTTGTCAATTTAATGTTTGGCCCCATGTCAGAATCAGCATGAATGAAATTGTCTTCAATCGTAATTCCCAACTGTATACAAACCTTTTTTGCCTTTTCAATACTTGGCTTCAACGTTTTTAAACTCTTATATCCCAGCACATTAGCATACCAAGAAGCCCACCAATAAAAACGTCCGTTTTCCCTAAATCCAAACTCCGCCATGGTAGGTTTTGAATCTCTTGCTTCTACTTCCATATTTGTCTATTTAGTACATTTTTTAATGAGTTTATATGCCCAGTCATAATGACTGGAAGTAGAGGAAATCAAATATGCTCCCAATGAAGTACTTCCAGTCCAATTATATTTCTTTTTTGTGAATAACTCTTCGTCTGAGTGGCTATCTATCAGTGCCATTACCTTGGAATGACTACTTTTCAATTTTTTCAGTATGTTACTGAAATCTTCTTCCTTATACGCTTCCCAGATGACTTTATTCAAAGCAGGAACAGTCTTCCAGGTATACCCTTCTTTTGGCATCTTGGGTTTTTCGCCAGACATCCCTACGTTATACCATTCTATCATCATATTATGCCACTCATGCACGTGTGCCATCACATCTTTCATATTCCTGTTCATAGTTCCAACCGGAAAATCTGCATCTCCATGCTCTGTATAAATACCATCCACCTGATCCATAAATCGTAAGAAAAATCGTGCGCTCAAATCTAAGAGCTCCCTTTTACTTTTTGGTCTTGCCATTTTACTCGTGTTGTCCTTTATTTGCCATTTTTTAGTTCTTGAAGTGCCTCATAGGCATGGGTTGCATAGATTAATGCTGGTCCTCCTCCCATCATAACCGATACGCTTATGGTTTCCATTATTTCCTCATCTGTAGCTCCAGCATTGATGGCATCATTTAAATGATAAACAATACATTCATTGCACTGTATAGAAATTGAAATGCCCAAAGCTATTAATTCCTTGTATTTATTGGGTATAGCTCCTTCCTGAACGGATGACTTATGCAAATTGCTAAAGTGTTCCATCATATCTTGACATTCACCTCCCAATTTGCGAATCACCGATTTTACATGTGTATATTGTTCTTGATATTTCATGGTTCTTTATTTAATTTTGTTTTACATCATTTAGCATCTTTCCCTTTTTCTGTAACGTTATTTATATACATTTTTAGGATAAAGTACAGATTCTGTTTATAGTATTCATTGTTTGTTTTGTCCTAAACCATTCAACAAGATCGGTCTCGACGGTACTTCGCTAAGTTGGACTCTTGTCAAATACTCACATTCCAAAAACACTTTTTCATCTTTGAATAAAACGTCAAATTCCTTCATCGACGGACGGATCATATACCTGTTACTTTTATCCTCCTTGGTTGTGATGTTCTCCATATGGGTTAATTTGTCAATAGATCGTATTTCGGATTCGTCCGTAATCGCCCGATACTTAACATCTTGATTTTTTTCTAATGACAAAAAGCTTATGGCCCACTGACCATCTTTAAGTTCTGCTGAAAGCACGACATGTCCAAGATAGTCTCTTGCCACTGATGTTTCATGAATGCTAAAAAGGGTATCATATTCAACAACTATTCCTTTGACCAAACCATCATTTAAAAATTCAATAGGAATACACTCT
>JARGNR010000073.1:0-8026 GCA_029212405.1 Saprospiraceae bacterium | reverse complement strand
TGCCCTTCCAGAAACATACATTTCATCGCCTTGGATACTACAATCTTCTATTTCTTCCACATCTTTTAAAGGCAATAGGAAATAATTTTCTTGCCGTACGACGATTTGTTTGTCTTGAATTAGAACCAAAGAACTATCGCTCTCACAAATAAAAGCTCCTTGATAAGCGGATGGAATAGATAACAAATCCGCTCCATTTAGTGGATAAGGTTGATCAAATACAACAGGTGGAGAACAACTCGCTATCAAAAAAACAATTCCACCCAAGGCGTATAAAATACTTTTCATAGTAGTTCACTTTACGTATACAATTTGAAGGGAAATAACATGGAAGCAAATGATGAAAATCACTGATGGCATTGACTTTAAACATTTTTAAGGCTACTTTCTGCATATATTTTTGTACTATGCAATAATCAATACTACAAATGCTATGAGTGATGATTTAATAACCATAGAAGCTGAGGGAGAACACCTCGCATGGAATAATGAACTGAATCTAATGAAAGAGGAGTTAATTAAATTTGAAGAAGTGTTAGCTTCCATTTCTTCTCCTTCCAACACCAAAAAAACGGAGCACTTCCAAAATCAATTTTTTATCCAGAAAGGAATCGTGGATAAATTGAAAAATGAAATACAAAAACATGACCTTGCTTTGGAAAGGGGTGGAAAAAATGCATTTGATTCTATTGATTCTCAAGATATGACATACCACAATCAAATCAAGGAGAAAGTCGATACACAATTTAATATTATAAAGGATTTGAAATCTGAATTTAAGGCATTTATCGAAGCTCAAAAATAAGCGCTCAATAAAACACAAAGAGTACCTTAATTGATTTTCTCAATGCGAAGATGGTCAACAAGATCACTTGCTATGCATGCATTTTTACCCTTTAGATCCGCTACAGAGTCTCCAGCTTTGCCATGAAAATATACACCCAATAGAGCTGCAAGTAATGAATTATAACCTTGTGCCATCAACCCGGTGACAATCCCAGTTAGAACATCCCCACTTCCACCTGTTGCCATCCCCGAATTCCCCGTTGTGTTAAAATAGGCATTTCCCAAGGCATCAGTGACTACTGTGTCTGCATCCTTTAAAACAACAATACAACGGTGCATTTTTGAAAACTGCTTTTGTTTTTCCAACCGTTCCAAACTTGATTTCCATGCTCCAGTCAATCGTTCAAATTCTTTGGGATGCGGAGTGAGAATGCTATGTTCTGGAATCAGGGCAAGCAGTGTATGATCACTACTTATAATATTGAGTGCATCTGCATCTAAAACCATTGGTATTTCTGCTGTATTCATTAAATGGACCAATGCAGCCTTTGTCTCCAGAGATAATCCAATTCCTGGACCGACACCTATACAGGTATACTTCGATACATCTGGGGCAGTTGAAAAATGATATGCATGAGGATCCACTGTGCACATGGCTTCCGGACGAGCGCCTTGCATTACATCTAAGCCACATGCGGGAATATGCATCGTCAACAACCCAACACCACTTCTAAGACAACCTCCAGCACACAAAATGGCTGCCCCCATTTTCCCTTTTGCTCCGGCTATAATCAATGCATGTCCATAATTGCCTTTATGTGAATATCTTGGTCGATCCAATAACAAATTAGAAACAGTTCGATCAATAACAAAATGTTCTGATGGTAGCGATTGAATATACGATTCACTCAATCCAATATCAACGACTTCCCACAATTTAATGTAGGGAGAAGATTCAGGTTGAAAAAATGATAGTTTGGGTCTTTGAAAAGAAACTACTAGGTCAGACTTTATGATATGATTGCCTTCAAGTAATCGATCACAAGACATTCCAGAAGGGATATCGATCGAAAAAACTCTAGCTCCAGAAGCATTGATTAAATCAACAACATGTCCTACCCAACCTTCAATCGGTCGAGATAGTCCCGAACCAAATAATCCATCAATGATGATATCAAACGACTGAAAATCAATATTCTCTGATTCTTTTTCAATCGTAATAATAGAATCAATTTTTTGGCTATTGATCTTACAATCCTGCGATAGTTGACTTCCAATTTTGAATAAAAAAGGGTAAACATCATACCCTTTCCAAGATAAAATTCGAGCAACCGCAAGTCCATCTCCTCCATTATTGCCACTTCCGCAAACCACTGCAATAGATTGATTTGTATCAAGATGTTTTTCAATGGCTTCTACAAATGCTTTAGAAGCACGCTCCATTAATTCTATGGAAGAGATCGGTTCATCAATTATTGTAAATTGATCTGCATCTCGGGTTTGTTGTACATCAATGATTTTCTTAAGTCCTTCCATAACTAAGTGCATCTAATAAATGAAAATGCAAGGTATTAAGAATTCAATAGGGCTAATAATTCCTCTAATAATCGTTGCTTTTGAGTCAAATTTTTTCGACGCTCAGTCAAGGCATGACCTTTAAGTGCATTTAACTCAAGGGCAAGCTTATATTGATACTCACCTAACGCCTCTTTTAAAAGCGAATGATATTTTTCGTCAATTTCCATTGCCATGTTTCTTCCCAAATTTTAAGTCATGAGTTAATTTTACTTTATTAACATGTGTGCATCAAGAGCTAATCCTCCTTTTTCATCCATGGCAAACGGGTTAATATCTACCTCAACAATATTTTGAAGGTCATTTATCAAATGTGAAAAATTAACAATGACATCAATTAGTTTTTCTTTATTGATTGCAGGCATTCCCCGGAATCCAGAGATAAGTGTGTGGGCTTTTGTCATTTTAATAAGATGACAAGCATCATCACGTGTAAGCGGTGCCATCGCCATATGCGTATCATTCCATAATTCAACTAACGATCCTCCCATTCCAAACATTATTGCTGGACCAAATGCCTTGTCTCTTACCGCACCTATCAACAATTCATACTTTTTGTGGACCATCTTTTCTACCAGTACCCCCATGATTTCAGCATCAGGAGCTTCTGATGTCACATGGGAAAATATTTCACCAAAAGCATACTCTGCTTCTTTATAATCATTGATATTGAGAATGACTCCACCTACATCAATTTTGTGACCTATATCTGGAGATAAAACCTTCATTACTACTGGAAAGCCTATTTGAACGGCATAATATTTTGCTTCCTCTACGCTTGTAGCAATATGAGATTCTGGACTAGAAATATGGTAACAATCCAAGATGCGTTTTGCCTCCATTTCAGTTAATCTTTCTCGATCCTGAACACCTGCATATTGAATGATGGTTTGAGCCAATTCCACATCATAGGTTTGAACTTCTTCTTCCTCTTTTTCTTCAAAAGTATGAGCCTCCTTATATTCTATCATTTTTTGGAATACACTCACCGCATTTTCTGGATATCTGAAATTCGGAAAACCCGCTTTTTCAAGAAGATCTCTGGCTTTTGCTACATCCCCTTCTCCCATCCAACAGGTGAGTATGGGTTTATCGGTTTCCGTATAGGAATCAATTAACATTTGTGCTGCATCTGCAGGATTAGTAAGGCCTTGGGTAGTGAAAATAGCAATAACTGCATCCACATTTTTGTCCTTACTACATTGGATAACCGTATGGCTGAATGTTTCCGCTGAAGCATCATCCATCACATCAATTGGATTTACTTTCGCTGCATGACTTGGAAGGTTTTCTTTCAGGATGGAGATGGTGGCATCTGTCAACGTAGCCAACTCTCCTCCTTTAGATATCAACATGTCTGTTGCTAATACGGCCGGTCCCCCCGCATTACTTACAATGGCTAATCGCTTTCCTCTTGGTAAAGGTTGAATAGAAAATGCTTTGGCAACATGAAATAGTTCTGCCACAGAATCCACTCTCAAAATACCAGCTTTCTCAAAAGCGGCATCGTATATCTTATCATTACCCGCTAATGCTCCTGTGTGAGAAGCGGCAACTCGTGCACCTTGTCTACTTCTACCAGCTTTCAAAGCGATTATCGGTTTTTTGTCACATACTCGTGAAGCTACTTCGATAAATCGTTTGCCTTGTTCAATATTTTCAATGTACATTAAAATACAATCTGTCTTATCGTCATTTTCATAATATTCCAGGAGGTCAGAAAAATTAACATCCATCATTGATCCAACGGAAACAAAACTACTAAAGCCAACATTTTGATCTACTGCCCAATCAAGAATGGACGCATTTAATGCTCCACTTTGAGATATAAAGGCCAAATTACCTGGTAGAGCTTGTTTTGAATAAAAGCCAAGATTCAAGTCTATCCACGGATTAATAATTCCAATGCAATTCGGTCCAATTATTCGGATTTGCTTGTCTACACATAGACTTTTTATATCTTTATAAAGCTGTTGTCCTTCTTCGCCTGATTCATTAAAACCAGAAGATAATATCATCACAGATTGTATGTTTTTTAAACAACATTGATCGATCAAATCTGGAATCGTCTCTGCAGGAGTAGCTAATACAGCTATGTCAATTTCCTCATGAATATCTTGTAGACTGGAATAACAAGGTTGATCTAGAATAGCAGAGTACTTTGGATTAACCGCATATATACTTCCTTCAAACTTACTATGCAATAAGTTCTTGAAAACTACACTTCCAATACTCTTTGCATTTTCAGACGCTCCAATTACAGCAATACTTTTAGGATTAAGCATGGTGTGGACCGATTTTTCATTAGCGATTTTACTTGAAAACATATGATTCTATTTTGTCTATGCCGGTATCAGCTTTATATGATTTAAAAATTTCTTTAACTACTTTTTTGACTTTAGTTTGAACATCTTTCATTTTCTCATCTATCTCTCCTTTCACCTTGGCATGCCAAATCACCTCTCCTGAGTCCGTATCGACTAGGTCTATAACCAAAGCCCCTTCTTGATATTCATGTACCTCAATAGCTTTGGGAGACCTCCATCTCTGATAATAGGTATTATACAATCCAGGTTCTAATTTGGTATCTACTTTGACAAACCAAAATATGTGTAAATCTGGATAGTTAGATTCAACATAGCCTATCCGCTCAAACTCTTTCTTGATTGCTGCATCGATATGGTGTTTGTGAATCGTATCTGAATTCAATTCAAATCCATGATCATCGTGTACGATAGCATAGGTTTTGTATCGTCTAAAATCAACTTCCTCATTTCTATGAGTAATCAGGTCATAATTTATCGAACACGAAAAAATCGTCCCGAAACAAATGATTATCAATATGAAGTAAATTGCTCGCATAATCGTATGCCTATTCGTTTTTCATTCATCCCACTCAAATCACTAGAATTCAAGTTGAATTGATATTCAAAACTCCATACAATTAGGGGCTTATTGCTTGATGTAGGTCACTTCAGACAATGATATTAATCATTCCAGTACCCTATTAAAAACTATGTGAAGAATTGAATAATAAGATATTTAGTGAATCAATCCTCAATAGTGCTCGTAAGAAAAAATCGAATGTGTCCCGCTTTACTTTAACGTAGCGTTGTCCTTTAATTTTTTTGCAAGTTCATCAATATTGGTTTGAGTATGCATTTGAATCAAAGCTTCCTTTATTTTGGAATATTCTTGATGGACGGGACAAGGTTTCTCGTTATTGCAATTTTCTAATCCCAATCCACATTCAGTATATAATTTATCCCCATCGATGACTTTCACAATATCCATGATATTTAATTTTAGTCGTTCTTCCTCTCCAATCCAGAACCCTCCAGCTGGTCCTTTTATTGACTTAACAATTTTGTTCTTTGACAACTGCTGCATTATTTTTCCCGTAAACGCTTCTGGAGAATTGATGGCTTTTGCAATTTCTTTTACTCCAACTCGCTCATTATCATTTGATTTAAATGCAATATGTAAGACCGCTTTAATGGCATACTCACAAGCTTTTGAAAACATAATAATTTATTTTATTGGTTTAATCAAGATCTAAAGATATAATGATCGTTTAATCTTTTATGTATCCTATGATACTTAAATCACATTTTTGTTGCCTCATCCATGCTTTTGAATTGGATCAATCGAACCAGTACAATCAGTAAACCTATTAAAATAAATAAAGAGAACACTGCTAAAATCAGATAATAACTGGGGATAAATCCTTGCCCCATCCAAAGCATTAATCCTTGAATAAATAATATAGCCTCTGTGCATATGATTCCTGTCACAAATACCAAAGTCCCAATTTTATCTAATTTTAAATCCATAATAATAGAAATACATCCAAAGGCAAACATAGAAAGGCAGCCCAGTAATAACAAATGAATGAACCCAATCACAAAATTTCGAATTGTATACGATACTGCGGCCATATAAGGAATAACTACAGCAGCTTGGACCACTATTTTAATAATTAATGCAATCAGAGCGATACAAAATACCCAATAGACATATTTATTAAAGCTGTGTTTGATTTCATTATGGTATCTTTTGAGTTGAATCAAAAGCAATGAAAGTGCGATCAGCTGCAAAAGTACTCCGATACTATTCACTAAAAAAATACTTAAGTAGGGCGTAGACCAAGTGATGGCCAAAGCGTAGGTTAAAAAAGCTGATACGGTAAGTAGCCTATAAAATAACGAATCACTTGAAAAGCCAAAATTGATGCCTCGTTTCCGAAGTATGGCCAACAATATACCAAGCATAGCGAATATAAACCATCCGTTAAATTGAAAATGAAGATAGAACTGAATGGATGCATAATAGATAGCCGTCCCTTTCATTTTCAAAGCAAGTATTGGTCCCAAAGCCCATGTTCCAAGTGTAGACAAGACCATAAAGGCTAAGCTTGTCTTCACAAAGAGAACATCTGATTTTTCCGAAGTCACCTTCCCTAAATCTCTCCATAAATAAACGACCAAAATGTACGATACAATTATATGGCCCGTAGAAAAGAAGATCGAAAGAGATGCATATCCCATTATAGGAAAGGTGATCAACATTCCGACCACCATTGCTTGTAAGCTCCAATACAACTTTGCATACTTTTCAAATTCCAAATCAAAGAAATGGATGATACTCAGCGTAAAAATAGCAAATAGCCACCCTAACAAAGCTACGTGTGAATGGGCATGTTGGACATGTCTATAGTTAAACCATTCTGGCATGTCCAATACAAATGCTCCTCTCAGACCTAACCCCAATAGAGTGGCAATGAAAAACGCACCCAATGTGACAATGATGGGTGTTCGTAATGTTTTTGAATTCATAATAGAAGTCCTGAAATTCGTTATTCAAAATGCATTAAGAAGGATTGTCAATATCATTTTTATACATGAACTCCAAGATATCTCTTGCATCTCCAATAGATACATTTTGATTAGGCATTCTAGTCAAACATTCTTCCAGTAATTTTCGTGCAGTAGGGTCTTTGTCCAACATGACTTCTACATTCGTAATCATATTCATAATCCATTCAGGTTTACGCTTAGAAGTTAATCCAGCCCAACTTGGTCCCACAACTCTTGATCCTTTTAATTTGTGGCAAGCTGCACATTTCATTTCATAAATGGCTTTTCCCGATCGGACCATCGCATCATCTAAGGGATCATTTAGCGTTACAGTTGTAATTTCCCCTAACCCTAAACCTTTATCGATTTGCGCAGATTTTTCCTTTTTTTCTCTTAGGATTCGTTCTGAAGCACTTTCTTTTTTGTCGCCACAAGCAAATACTACTGCTGCTACAACAAGGAATACTAATATTTTTTTCATGTTTTATATTATTAAATTTTTATAATCTACTTTCTAATTTTATTGCAGACTCCAAAATAGAATCTGTATTATATATCGCTTTTAATTCTTCTCGTATTGCAGCTACTTTATCATGATATGGACACTTGTTTCCTGTTGTACATTCTTTCTGTCCAAGAAGACAAGCGGTAATCAAATATTGAGACTGCTCTAATTGTTGAATAACTTCCATAAGGTGCATACTTTTTTGGTCATTTTTCATAAAAAAACCTCCATTCCTACCTTTTTTAGATTCTATCAACTTTTTACGTGTTAAAAATTGCAAAACTTTTGATAACATAGGTGTACT
>JARGNR010000072.1 GCA_029212405.1 Saprospiraceae bacterium | reverse complement strand
GTGTGCAGTTGAAATGTTAAATACCAAGTAAGTCAAAAACATTTACATCTCCCCATTGTTTAAATCCTATAATTACAATGTCATGCATCACTACTACCGCTACCTTCTCTTTTATTCTTTCCTCGCATTTATTAGTTGTCAATCGACCTCAAATGATAAACCTGAAAGCTCCTTTCCAAAACCAACATATGAAAAATATGCACATCAAGACAAGACCAAGGCTCGTCAAACCTGGATGGACCAACTTCATGGTGGAGACTCTCCATCCAATTGGAAATTACTAGAATTGGAAAATAGTCTTGCCTATCAAGACCAAAGTAAAAGCCAACGTTCCAATTCTACTCGTTCTGGTGAAATAGAAACGATTGGCAATGGTTTGTTACAGGGTATTTGGAAAGAAAGAGGGAGTAATAATTTAGCTGGAAATGTAGAGGCTAGTGCCTACAATTCAGAAACGGATGAAATTTATGTTTTGGGACATGAGGGATCATTGTTTAAAAGCCCACGCAAAGAGGACAACTGGCAAGTGGTCAATCAGAACATCATATTTAATGGAGACCTTCTCGAAATCTTCGATTTTAATGGACAAAAGATTATGCTTGCCACTGCTGCAGACATTCCGATTTACAGCCTTGATTTGGGAGAAACATGGACCAAGAGCAATGGAATAGAGGTCATG
Organism: Saprospiraceae bacterium; assembly: GCA_029212405.1. Taxonomy (GTDB): domain Bacteria; phylum Bacteroidota; class Bacteroidia; order Chitinophagales; family Saprospiraceae; genus CAJXUU01. The sequence continues at coordinate 29,878 of JARGNR010000072.1, read as the reverse complement.
AACAGTACTGGCCGTACATCCAACTTGATAAAAATGTCAGGAGAGAATCCAACGCTATACATTCTGTCCAATGAAACTATAGTCCAAGATTTGAGTATGTACAGAAGTGATGATGGGGGTAAAAATTGGAGCAAAATAACCACATTGGGCGTTTATAATTCAGGTCGTGTATGGATGACCCATCCAGAAGGAACGGAAGATTTATATCTGTTTGAAAACAAAATCAAGCAGGAAACAGAAATCTCCAAATTTGATTTCGAAACCAATACATTTGAATTGTTTGAAGTCTCTACCGAACTTTTATATTACAGAGAAAATCCAATTGGATCTCCTACAAACGCTTATTCCTATGTAAAGGATGGATCACTGATATTCACTGCCTATGCGGCCGATGACATCGTAAAAACATCCTACGACACCTGTCAAACGTGGGTAACAAAAGGAAAAATCCCTTCACATCCGTGGTACAGAAGATTTTATGTATTGCCATCGAACCCTGAAACCATGATTGCAGGTAATGTAGAATTGGTCTACAGCCAAGATGGAGGGATTACCTGGAAAAAGCATGGTTCCTGGATGTCATATTATTCTGACCCACTGACCCGATTGCATGCCGACATGATGTACTTCAAAGAGTTTTATTCAGAAACAGATGATGAACACTTTGTTTTGGTCAGTAATCATGGTGGAATTAGCATCACGTATGATGAATCTAGTTCTTACAGAAATATTGGAATGAATGGTCTGAATGCAAGCCAGTACTATTCTGTCCGTACCGATCCTAATGATCCCAATTATATTTATGCCGGAAGTCAGGATCAAGGTTATCAGCGTGGCTATGACTCAGGAGAAGATCAACTCATTGACTTCAATCAATTAATTAGTGGTGATTATGCACAACTGGTATTTTCTGAATATGGATCTCATCTATGGATGGTATATCCAGGAGGAAGTGTGAGCTATTATGATGCTCCCCAGACGGACAATAACGGATCAAATTATTACACGATAGATTCTGAAGATGAGAGTGTTTGGCTGCCTCCTTTAGCTGAAGTATCGGATCCTTCCAAAAATGAAGTTTATTTGGCCGGCGGGAATATCGACGGAGGAGATGGCTCCTATCTGATTAAACTTGCGATTGACAATGGAAGTATTCAAACTTCTCAATTTACTACCAATTTTTCTCAAAAGTTGGGTAGAAGTATAACCGCAATTTCCTGTTCTACCATCGACCCCAATCTAATTTATGTCGGTGCTGGTTATCGTGGTTTTTCTGCAAGCAGGGATGGCGGTATGTCTTTCTCTAAAAATGATTTTTTTGCCCCTTTTCCAACCAGCTTTTCAGGCAATTCAATCTATGCTTCAAAGATTGATCCTGGCACAGTCTACTATGCAGGAAGTGGGTATTATGGTCCTGCAATATTTGTATCCAATGATTATGGTCAAACATTCACAGATGCAAGTGCCGGACTACCTCAAACGGTCATTGTCGACTTGGATGCGAATGAAGACGAGTCGTTGCTCTTCGCCGCAACAGAATCTGGCCCCTATGTATATGATGTAAAAGAAAAGAGTTGGTATTCAATGGCTGGATTGAACGCTCCCACTACAAGATTCTACAGCGTAGAGTTTTTACCTGCTTCCAACAAAGTCAGATTCGGAACTTTTGGAAGAGGTATTTGGGATTTTGATGTAATGGAGTCGGTAAGCACCAATGATTTTGCCCAAGACATGAATCAATGGACGGTTTTTCCCAACCCAGCCAATGATGTAATAACCATTCAACTGGAGAACGACTTCCCCGAAGTGAAGCAAATAGCCATCTTGAAATTAAATGGAGAACTTATTTCAAAAATCTCCACCACCTCCAAGAAGTACGAAATGGATATTTCTCAACTAGCTCCTGGACAGTACGTCCTGCAAGTGCAGACAGCTAACACTCCATACAGTAAGTTAATCGTGAAGCAGTAATCAGCAAGTGATAAAAATAGCTTCCTAAACCGATTTTATCATTTGTTAATGACAAGCTGAAAGCGCTCACCTAGATTTGTATAAAATCTTAGACTTATGAGAACTTTTATCTTTTGTTTACTATCACTATCAGGAATAGCTAACGTACAGGGACAATCCAAGGAGGTTGATAAAATTATTGACAAGGAAGTATCCAAGTCAAAAACACCTTCCATCCAATATGTAATTTTTGACGCAGAAAATATACTTTACGAAAAGAGATCGGGCTTAGCAGATGTCAACATATTGAAACCAACAACTAAGAACACCGCCTATAGTTTTTATTCGATTACTAAGACGTTTACTGCATTGGCTGTCCTTCAACTGGTGGAAAGTGGTGATATTGAAATGGACGAACCAGCTTCAAGATATTTGCCTGATTTTCCTTACTCTACTCAAAGTACGGTACGGCAACTACTTTCCCACTCAGCCGGAATTCCCAACCCGATGCCTTTAGGGTGGATTCATTTAGAAGAGGAGCACAATGATTTTAAGCAGAAAGATTTTTTTAAAAGTATATTTGAAGAGCACTCCCAAGTCAAATCACAACCGAATGAAAAATTCTCCTATTCCAATTTGGGATATGTTTTATTGGGGCAAATAATCGAACATATTTCTGGAATGACTTATGAAAAGTATGTAGAGGAAAATATTTTGAAAAAGTTTCAAATCGAAAATGAGATAGCCTTCTCAATGGGTAAAAATCAAGCAATTGGATATCAAAAAAGAAGAACGTTAATGAATTTCGTCCTGAGTTTTTTAATTGACAAATCTAAATTTATGGATAAGGGTGTTGGTAAATGGAAGCCTTTTAAAAAGAGTTATGTCAATGGACAAGCTTATGGAGGATTAATAGGAACAGCAAATGGATTGGTCACTTATCTGCAAGAGTTTTTAAAACCTGATTCAAGGCTTGTTACTCAGAAGCAGAAAAGGTTATTATTTACAGAAAATTATACAAACAACGATAAATCAACTGGCATGTGTTTGTCTTGGTTTAAAGGTAAAATTGATGGGAAGGAATATTTTACCCATGCAGGTGGAGGTGGCGGATATTACAGTGAGGTGAGAATATATCCTGGACTGGGAATTGGCAGTGTACTTTTAACGAATCGATCAGGAATGAAGGACGAAAGATTTCTGGATGCCTTGGATGTCTATTATATTGAGCAAGGTCAAAACTGCAAGGAATGACACCTACAATGAAGTACGGAAAAAATTATGTGGAATTATAAAATTAAGACAATCATATTTTGACTAAAAGGAGTTATTAAATGGGCAAACCTCAAAAAATCTCTTATTCAATAGAAATCATCATAAAATGCCAAACCTGAACTTGGATAGCTTTATTTTCATAAATTTAGGGCTAAAATGCTTCTAGATGAACAACTTTTGAATTGTGGATGAGGTGGAGGAGCATTGTTCAATATTGAATACGATTATATGCGCGAAACCATTTATCAATAAATGAAATATCATCAATATCTTGGAATTATTTTGGGAGCTGCATATGGCTATATATGCAGATTAATCTATGCATCCGATTTCTTCAGTAGAATGTATGATGACCTGGATATTTACAGCATTTCATTCTTTTGGATTGTACCCATTGTTATTTCAATCCTACCTATCCTTTTTGCCAGAGAAGAAGTTCTAGAATCAGACTGGAAGAAATTTGGTTTTCCCGTTTTGAGCGTATTGTTATTTTTCCTCTTTGCATTATCCAGTGGAATTGAAGATTGGCTGTGTATATTGATTATTGCTTTCCCCTTTTTATTATGTGCTGGTATTGTAGGGATGCTTATTGCGCCAATTATTAAGAAAAGAAACTCAAAAAAACTGTATTCTATCATCTTGTTGCCATTTATTTTTTGTCCGGTAGAATCATTGATTCCCAACAAAGTAGAACAGTTTACTGTAGCGTCAAAAGTTATAGTTGCGAAAGACAAAGCAACGGTATGGAGTAACTTGATAGAAGTGCCAGAAATAAAAAGTGCTGAATATGAGAAAGGATTCTTTAATTATATCGGCGTACCAAGGCCCATAAAATCAGAACTTAAAACCATTGATGGGACAGAATATCGGATTGGGTACTTTTCTGATGACCTCAAATTATATGAAACGATTGCCAATATCCAACCTTTAAAATTTGTGGAGTTTACTATTCATATCGACAAATCTGAATTACGAGATCTCCCTACCGATAACCATCTACTGCAAAGCGACTATTTTTCATTTGACAATATATCGTATGAATTGAAAGAAATCGAACCCTATAAGACGGAATTGATTCTGAGTTGTTCCTACACGCTGAATTCTAATATGAATGGGTATGCCAATTTTTGGGCGGATAAACTTTTAGAAGATTTTGAAGTCAGGTTATTGAATTCACTGAAACTAAAAATTGAATCAGACTAACCCATTTAAAAATAAAATGCATAAAAACACATTCATCTCAAATTTGTAGAACAGAAACTAGAAAATGAATACTATAAATAGATCGAATAAAAAAGAGGAATTAGACCATAGTCAAAGTCTTCTTCAACAAGCATTTCATCTTGCCAAAATCCCCATGGTTATCAGTTTCATAGTAACTCCAGTTCGTTTTCTACTAGAACTTGCTGGGTTACCAGATGCTGCAATATTCCTTATAGGCCTGCTTTGGTTAACTATAGCATTTTCTGTGTATTGGGGAATCAAACTATATCGTGACAAAAAAGCCTACCTCCTACTTTTAGTAAGTTTAATCCTATTTTCTCCTGTTTCGAGACTGACCGTTGCTATTGCATGGTGGGTGGATACTAAATGGGAAATTGGAACGCATTATGGTCTTTACTTTGAAACTTGGACCCAAACACTACTGAACCATGTTATCTATGGATCTCTTGTTCAAATCATACCAGGCATAGTTCTCGGTTCATTAACAATAAAAATAATGAGGTACAGACAATCGGTTATGGAGCAATGAGGAAAGAAAAACGACTCATATTCAGTATATTTATCGGAAAACACCTTAGCATTCAAAACGAAGACGAACTCATTTAGAGGAATTAAGGATTTCAAATTATGATTAAGACCATACTCATTGCATTATTCCAACTCATTACTTTTCAGCTCCTTGCACAAAGCATAACTACAAAATCTATTGATGCATTATTCAGTCATTACAATGACCAAACACCCGGTCTATCTATTCTAGTGACAAAAAATGACAATATAGTATACAAAAAGAGCTTTGGACTTTCGAATATGGAAAGTCGCAGTTTAATCACTTCACAAACCGTTTTTAATACGACTTCCATAGCGAAACAATTCATCGCGTTTGGCATCTATCTATTAGAATCAAAGCAAGTATTATCTCTAGAAGATACCATTCAATTGCACCTCCAAAATATTCCCAATTATCACAAACCAATTACGATCAATCATTTGCTAACACATACCAGTGGACTTCGAGATCAAAGAGGCTTGTTGACTTTAGCAGGCTATACTATGGATGACTTTATTTCCAATGATACTATTATTCAATTGATTGAAAACCAAAACCACTTGAATTTTGAACCTGGAACTCAGTTTGAATACAATCATACCAACTACACCTTACTTGCTCAAATTATTGAATCCGCTTCGGGGATGAACCTAAATACCTTTTTTAAGCAATATATCTTTGCGCCTTTGTCTATGGAAAACACCTTCTTTCTTAAAAATCAAAACCAATCAAATAATATAACGACATATTCTTATGCATCTGTAGATTCAATCTATACTAAAGTCAGACTGAATTATTACAATTATGGTCCGACCAATCTCATGTCAACCATCGATGATTTATCAAAATGGACGAAGGCCTTATTTGATGAAGACTTTATTCACCATCCTATCATTGAGAAATTCAATACCATCGCCAAATATAAAAATGGGGAGAAGATCCTTGCAATGAATTTTGAAGGCGATCAGATTTATGTCTGTAAAGGGCAATTCTACAGGAATTATAAAGGGCATCCATTCCTTAGTCATGGAGGCGCTCTAGGTGGATTTAGAATGATGCTCGGAAGATTTCCAAATGACAATTTAACAATAAGTCTGCTAGGGAATGATAGTAGTCTGAATCTGTATCCTGACTTGTTGAAAATTGCAGATATTGTTCTTGAACTCCCAACTGACATTCCCCGAAGTGAAGAAAAAATAAAAGCACCTCAAGCTGAAACCATGAGTGTTCCTCCAACCAGAAAAGAACTAAACGAATATGCAGGCAGCTATCATAATAGCGAACTAAATAGTACTTATAAATTCAACGTTTCAGGGAACCACTTAAACTTGGTAGTAGGCAAACTTCAAGTCAATGATCTATCATTTCAATCACGAAATCGATTTAATGCAGAAATGGATAATATCGTGTCGATAGAGTTTGTTCAAGAAAACAATCTAGGTTTTCAAAAAATCAAAGTAAAAACTACAGGAGTTAAAGAAATGGTGTTTTATAAAGTTGAATAAACTCTATAAATTGAGTTATCTATTGACTATTATCATCAAAGTGCAGATGCCTATGACTCTATAACTGAATAGTATGAATCACAAAGAGAGTATAAAACAGCTAATAAGTATTTACAAAAAGCATTTGATTTAAGTGGTCAAGATTTCTGAAAAAAAAGAATAGAGTATCTTAAGAAAAAAAACCTGAAGAAAAACTCTCGGCAAGACCATAAGTTTGCTTTTAATGATCAACAGGCAGCAAAAAGGTATCAAATTACTTCTTATATTTAGAACAGTATTCAGAACGAATAGCAAAAGTTTAAGAATAGAACCTATCGATAAATCAAAACTAACTAAAATGAAACTCCTTCAGTTTATACTCATTATCAAATTTGCTTTATTATCCAATTTCATTTTTTCTCAAAATGTGATGTTCGAAGATCCTGTTTTTAAACAAGCGATTATCGATCGAGGGGTCGATACCAATGGGGATGGGAATATACAAGTATATGAAGCTGAAGCAATTGATTTTTTGTCCATAATAGATAGCTTAGATATCACGAATATCGCAGGCCTTGAGAAATTTAAGAATATTGAAACCTTGCATATTGCAAACAATCCAATCAAGTATATTGATGGATATATTTATCAATTAAAAAAATTAAAAATTCTTTCGGTCATCAATACAGCAGCCTTAGATTTTCAAATCATTAATAATGAGGACATGATTGCTATCTATTGTTACGATAATCCCATTACAAATGTAAAATTCTCAAATCTTCCGAAGCTAAGACAGTTGATCTATAGAAACAATACAGCAAATGAGTTGGACCTCAGTGAATTAGTTAGCGTCAGGACGTTAGATATTGATTATAATGCATTGACTTCTATTGATTTATCTAATTTAATTAATCTTGAAAAAATTAACTGTTCCCACAATATGATTTCTGAATTAGACCTCTCTGCTCAAGATAATTTGACTTCATTAAATGTTGAGAACAATAATTTATCTAGTATCGATTTATCAAATCTAACCCAATTAACCTATTTGAACTGTGCTAACAATTCATTGGAGAATTTGGACCTGAATGGATTGACAGATTTAGGGATTTTATACTGTAATGAGAATGAGATCAATTACCTGGATCTTACTGAAATCGTAGAATTAACGAGACTGGATTGTAGTATGAATAATTTAAGTCAATTGCAACTGAACTATCAAGAAAACCTAATTCGATTGTATTGCAATGACAATAATTTAGAACACCTAGATATTAGCAAAACAAAAGGTCTATCCTATTTTTATTGTCACAACAATCAATTGAAGAGTATGGTGTTCAAAAATGATTTTAAGGAGATATTTTTAGACTTCACTAATAATCCTGACTTATCATTTATTTGTGCCGATGAGATTGAAGTAAGTAATCTTGAATTCAGATTATCACAGAATGGCATCACCGATTGTTTTGTTTCTTCAGATTGTATTCCATTAGAAGATAATGGCATTTATTCTTTAAGCGGCCAAGTATATTTTGGTCCTGATTGTGACACCCAACTTTCAACAATCCCCTACCCTAAATTTAACATTCAAGAAGGTCTAGACAGCTATAGTTATTATGGGTATGACGATGGTAGTTTTAATTTCTATTTGGATTCTGGAACGTACGTCATTAAATATGCATTAGAAGAAACCGATAAATTTGAAGTGCAGCCCGAATCTATTACCTTGACCTTTCCAGAGGACCCATTGAGTAGCATACAAAATTTCTGCATTACTCCTAAAGAAGTATACAACGATCTGGAAGTTGTGTTTATACCTCAAGATCAAGCCCAACCAGGATTTGATGCGAATTATAGCGTGATCGTTAAGAATCTAGGAAATACAATCCTTCCTTTTGATTTACAAATTGGGTTTGAAGCCGAATTAATGGATTTTGTGTCCTCTAGTTTTCCCCTTGATGAATTGGGTAATGGTACACTTTCATTGGAGAATGAAGTGATCAATCCCTTTGAGGAAAAGACAATTGACCTAACATTTAATCTCAATTCACCGACTGAAAATCCTCCTCTCAATGATGGTGACATCTTACACTTTTTTGCAGAAGTTGTCATAGAACAGACCGACGAGGATACATCCAATAATGTTCATAATGCATACCAAACAGTGGTCAACTCCTTTGACCCAAATGACAAGACATGTTTAGAGGGTTCTGCTTTATACCCAGAAATGGTAGGAGATTTTTTGCATTATATGATTCGATTTGAAAATTTGGGTACTACCAATGCTACAACTATTGTGATTACAGATATTATTGACACATCAATGTTTGAAATAAATACCTTACAAGTCACTTATGCCAGTCATGAGATGGAAACTCGCATCACTCGAGGAAATCGGGTAGAATTTATATTCACCAACATCAATCTCCCTTTTGAGGATGAAACCAATGATGGAAAAGTTGTATTCAAGATGAAGACAAAAGAGAATTTAGGAATCGGTGTTACCCTGAGTAATACAGCCAATATCTATTTCGATTTCAATCACCCAATCATTACAAATACGTATAAAACCACCATTCAATCTCCAATTATTGACAATGATATGGATGGATTTACGGCTGACGTCGATTGCAATGATAACGACCCATTGATTCATCCAGAAAGTGAAGAGATTTGTGATAACATAGATAATAATTGTGATGGAAATATTGACGAAGAGTTGGAATTTACGACCTACTATACAGATAATGACAACGATGGATATGGGGATGAACTCACCGCGACCGACTATTGCAATGAGCAAGCAGGACTTGTGACCATTTCTGGTGATTGTGACGATGAAAACAATACGATTTATCCTGGAGCGGAAGAAATTCCCAATAACAACATTGATGAAGATTGTGATGGAGCAGATTTGATTACGGACGTCAATGAATTGGAAAATTCCAATGTGAATATTTACCCTAATCCCGTCTCTGATAACTTACATATAGATATTCAAGTCAATCTGAATACAAACTATCAAATATATTCACCCATTGGAACACTCATTTTGACTGGTACAATTGAACCAACCCTCAATTCCATTGATGTATCTAAATTACCAGGCAGTGTATATCTATTAAGAATTGATAATACAATATTGAAATTTATAAAATCCTAATTTTGACGAAGAAAAAGGCAAGTACAAAAATTATCTTTTCCCAAATATTGGTTTGGATGCCTTCCTTGGTTATATCCCTGTTTTATATCCAAAATGCGCTTGAGAAATTATTGAATCCAAATCAAACGGGTAAGATTGTAGAAAGTAGTGTGGTAATGATCACTGCTGGGATTTTCATTTTGGTTGCAATGGTACTATTCTTATACAATAAAACCATTATTATGGGTACATCGATGTTGGTCATTTATATGACTTGTATTGTATTAATTCACATGTACAAAGGAAAACCATCAGAAATAGTCATGTTAATTTTAATGGCTACCGTATTCGCAGCCTACATCAGGAAACCACATTTATTTAATTATAAATCAGAAAACTAGCAGATCGATTTATCCAATTTAATCTACTTCAATTCTCGGCAGAAATTCATTATTTTTAAACATGTCATTCACAATTACAAACGTCAATAATAACCGTTAAACCTCGCACTATGAGCTGGCATTCAAAAATACAATCCAAAATTGAAGTACATGATGATTCCCCTGAACTAAAAAGAGGTCAAGTCAAACAGATTTTAATGGCTGAAATGCACAAGATTTTACCTGAATTTGAGTTTTTAGAATATGACAAAGGCTGTTATACATTTGAGAAAAAAAGAAGCATTCACCAACTCCAAGCAGTTGAGCATCTTCACATCCTATTCTCATTAAAAGAGAGGAATTTTAGCTGCTCTGTTGCCTCAAGAGTTAATATGGCGTATCGTAGAGTAAAAAGCTATAATGCCGGATTATTAAATCCACATGCTGACCTGCTTGTATTGAAAGAAGGTAATCGAGTACTTCCTGTAGAAGAAGCCTATTATTTCCATAACGGCAAAGTAAAGACCACAACCAAAACTATTCAACGAATTTGTCAGGATTTTAAAGAATATGGTCTACCCTTTCTTAATAATCAGGCAACACAACTTTTAAAAAGTCCTCTTTTAATGGTAGGCTTAGAATTCATTTCCAAACTCAATATCAGCAAAGCGGAGTTAAAACTAGAATTGGAAAAAAACCTTTCTAATGGACATTCAATTTCAAACATCAAATCTGAAGATTACATGAAATTAAAGACCGAGTTACAAGACATCACTGGAATAGACAGAGAAAGGCGAAAAAAAATACCGAAATTAGCGTATGAACTGTTGGAATATTATTGTTCTATAGAATAATGATATCGCCTGCTGATTTCCATTTCCTGATGTAGTGAAATGTACTAAGATAAATGAATTTGTGTGTTATTCATCGAATGGTCAACGAATAGAAAAAAAGCATGAGTATAGAAAAGGCATATAATAATTGGGCCGCACAATATGACACCAATAAAAATCGCACGAGAGATTTGGATAAAAAGTGCACCTTTGAGACCTTAAGGAATTATGAGTTTGAACATGTTATAGAATTGGGTTGTGGCACAGGAAAGAACACCCCTTGGTTGTTAGAAAATGCCAAACAAATCATTGGCTTGGACTTTTCTCAAGAGATGCTGAATAAGGCCATCGAAAAAATAGAAGATGACCGAGTTACTTTTAAAAAAGCGGACTTGACCCAAGACTGGGAGGTTGAAGATCTATTTGCTGATTTAATCACTTGTAGTTTAACCCTAGAACACATACTCGACCTGAACCATATTTTCCTTCAAGCGCACAAGAAGTTGAAAAAAAATGGTCTGTTTTTCATAAGTGAATTACACCCATTTAAGCAATATTCTGGTAGTAAAGCTCGATATGAGAGTGAAAATGGACTGGAAGAATTAGAGGTGTATGTGCATCATGTTTCCGAATATGTGGAGCATGCTCAAAATAATGGATTTGAAGTGGTGGAATTAAGAGAGTGGTTTGATCAAGGAGATGAAAAAAGATTACCAAGATTGATTTCTTTTGTCTTTAAAAAATAAGTTTTAGGATGCCGTAATTCCTCAGAATAGTATTTAAACATACATCCAAAGAACTAAGAAAAGATTATATGTATATTGAATGGTAAAATTATCAATTGGATTTCATTCAACTAAGTAATATATAAAGTACCCGTATGACATTTTATAAAAAAAAGCTACAGGAAATGAATGCTCTTGTGTATTCCAATAAAGAGCATATTGAAACGGTTATTGGCATTCGAAATTATATAGACAATAACTATGAAAATGATTTGAATTTGGACTTTTTGGCTCGGAATCGATTTATTTCTAAATACCATATGTTGCGATTATTCAAAAAATATTACGGCCTTACACCAAGACAATATTTAATAGATAAACGAATAGCAAAATCAAAGGAAGAATTAAAAAAGGGAAGAACGGTAACGCAGACTTGTTTTGCAGTTGGATTTGAAAGTGTGGGTTCATTTAGTACTTTATTCAAGGTCAAAACAGGGAAATCACCTAGTATATACAGAAAAGAGCAACTTTCAAGAAGTGATTGTAATCATGAGTTTTGAACTTTGTAGAATTAATTAAGAAATAGTAAAATGAGAGTAACATTAATTAGCATCCCAGTACGAGACCAAGAAAAAGCATTACAATTCTATACTGAAAAATTGGGTTTTATAAAAAAGAAGGACACCCCTTTATCGGGAGAAAACAGATGGTTGACCGTCGTCTCCAAAGATGCTCAAGATGGCGTAGAATTATTATTAGAACCTGCTCCTAATCATTTTGAACCTTGTAAGGTTTTTCAAGATGCATTGATGGAAGCTGGCATTCCCTATACTCAATTTGATGTCGATGATGTTGAAGCCGAATATGAGCGATTGATTCAACTCGGTGTAGAATTCAGTATCAAACCAACTGCAATGGGAACCGTCAAATTTGCTGTGTTCAATGATACATGTGGAAATAACATTCAGCTTGTAGAGGAATTGTAAATCACCTCCAGAATTGAATTTGTAGAATACAACTTCTCTTTATTGATTTCCTAAAGTAGATTCGTGTAGCCTATCTCAATAAAAAGCGAGGGATGCTCACCAAGTCAAAGAAAGGAGATGTAGTATTAATTCTTACTCTAGTTTAACTCATAGCACTCACCATAATTTTAAAATTTAGAAATGACAATCTATTGAATCGATCAGGTGAAACAACGCAATTTAAAGTGTTAAGGGTATTTACAAAAGACAAAGGAAGACTATCCAAGGAAAAGGTCGCAGATATAATGTATAAAACGAACAAGGGAGTGATTAAAAATTTTATTCCTTTCTATACCGGAATGGAAGAAGGACAATGTTATGAATAGAGGTATTCCAAAGAAAATGTAAAAATCATACAAATAGAAAGTCTCATTCCCGTAGAATGCAATCCAAATTAAGAAGTCATTCCAATGGATGTGTGTCAGGTGAAATCAGAATATAAAGCTGATTTTCTGATTAATCAACCAAAAATCAAAGTACATGCATCTTACATTATGAACAACAAAGCAGACGTGATATCTTGAACAAACCTATCGATATAGTCCTTATTTTCCTGCTCTTTTCTCTGCTCCTGGGATGTAAGCATACGAAAAAGCAAAAACAATCTGATTGGAATTTCGACTCCATTCAATTCAACAAAGAATTGTATCTAATTCATACGGATGATCGATTTGGAGAATGGGGAGGGAACACTTATTTCGTAAGAGTATACCGGCACAACCAAACCCAAAAACTGACAATAGATTACAAAGAATACCAAGGTCAGATGGGTCCTCAAGAACCACCTCATCCATCATCAGATCCCGTCCTCCAAAGATTCAGTGGCCAACCTATAGTAAAACAATCTCTGAATATCCAAGCCACAGAACATGAATTGAACCTAATATCAGCTGCTGTTCAAGAATTAATGACAATCAAAATTAACAATGATGAACAGATGTCCATGGCCGGGGTGATGAATAGAATTTTGTTTAGTGATTCAACGTTGATTATAGAAGATTACCCATCAACGAACTGGGAAGCCTTTCAAAAGTTGAAAAGGGTACTAACAAGAATATAAATAATAACGAAACAAGAGAATACTTTTGGAACACAAAACGAGTAAAAACATTTCTATTCATAAAATCGCATTCTATAATATGCAAGATCAATCAAAATGATAAAACCTCAATTCCTTCTACTTATTTCTATTCTGCTTTTGAGTTGTCAGTATGAAAATCAACATTCGACTGTTAGTAGTTTAAAAGTAAATCCGCAAACTTCATCATTAAATGAACATGAACAGGCTCCAACTTATCAAGATGAATTCTCCAGAATACCATCATTCAATCGTTTAAAAAGTAAAATTAAATCTAAGAAACCTTTGTCTATACACGTAAGAATTCCGTTATGTGACAATGAGCATCAAGGAATTGTGCCTGTTCCTAAAAAATTAGGGAATGGACTTGATTTGGACAATAATCTATATTGGGGAGCAAAGTATGGGTTTAAAAATCACTTTAAAACATATACGAATTGGAAATTAATACTATCAGAAAAGAATACATCAAATACGATCTTAGAAAGAGTTGTTTTCAAGAAAAAAATGTCCAATGAAACTGAAATTTATATTATAGCTGATGCGTATAGAGGAGACGCTATGAAAGAATGTTTGAAAGACTATTTAAATTCTATTGCAGGCAACAGCGATGACCACATTAAAATTAAAAACAAGAGTTTGGGAATCGGAAGTAATGCTGATTTAATCATCTTTAATGGACATAATGGACTTATGGATTATCATTTGGATATAGTTCCAAGTACCGACCAAATAAGTAGAGAAACTGCAGTTATCGGATGCTTATCCCATAAATATTTTAAAGATCATCTTCTTGCTTCAAAAGGATATCCTTTATTGATGACAACAAACTTAATGGCACCTGAAGCCTATGTTGTAGAATCTGTTATTGAATCTTGGATCCAATTAGAAGATGAGAAAACAATTAGAAAAAATACAGGAATTGCTTATCACACCTATCAAAAATGTGGAATAAATGGAGCTACTAACCTGTTTACTTATGGTTGGTAATTCATCGAATAAAATTGTAATTCACCTAAACTAATTGTTCTTTTGTACCATCACACATCGTACATTTTTTGAAAACAAATGAACTCAAAAAAAATAAGGCAAGGTTTAAAAAGGATGGTTATCTATATTCTTATTTCTATACCTATGACATATGGCTTAATAAAAGTTATTGAATATAAAGTGAGTTGGTTGTTTTGGTTGTGGATAGGCATCATAGGAATCTCTGGTATTGTGGCTGATGACTACTCTTTGTTTCTAAAGAAGAAAAATAAGTTCATCCAAATTATGGAGCATACTGCTATTATCGCTTCTATCACTTTATTTCTATGGTATATGACACAACTTCTAAATAAATAAATCATCTTAATTTCTTCATCATCTTGAAAAATCGTTCAGCTCAAAAGTCCTCAACCTATTCCAGATAGTCCTTTTCTATGTGCAAATTCATTTTTTATGTATCCACCTCCGAGACAGTACCAGAAACTGTACCAAGCGGACTGGCCGTTGGAGGCAATATCGAATAATAATTGCCACACCTATAATAAACACTGCCATCGTAATTTGAATAAGACGATGGCAGTTTCCTTTACTTTCATAAGCTTGTGTCAACATTAAAACTTAGAATTGACAGCCGATTTCCAAAGCAATTTGCGCTTTTGTACCTATATTTAACTGTGGATTACAAAAACAAAATATCAACTTCGGCGAACCAGGAAACATCCTTTTACGCCCTTGCAAAGCAGGTAGATCAATGGTGGGGAAAAGTTGATAATTCCATTTCTAAAATTGGAGATGAGTTTTCTATATATTTTGGAGAAACCGAATGGAGGTTTAAGATCATCGAATATGTCCCTTTTGAGAAAATCACATGGCACTGTATAAAAGCAACGCATATTCATGGAGATTTAATAGATATTGAAGAGGAGTGGTTGAATTCAAAAATGTATTGGAAAATCCTGGATAGAAATGGAGAAACAGAAATATCATTTTCCCATATTGGATTGACTCCTGCTTTAAATTGCTTTGATGTTTGTCGGAAGGGCTGGGATTTTTTTATTTCCACAAGTTTAAAGAATTACTTGGATTCAGGTAAAGGCAATCCTCATTTTGAATAATGGAATTAAAGGATAAACTTTGCTGATTCAGTCTTCGTCCATCAACATAAACCAATAATAGCCATAGATGCTGGAACACCAACAAATAAATACTTCCACTATTCCCACGACGTTAGTTTGGGATGGTGACACATTAGTGGATTGGGTGCATGGAGGAAACCTGTATCATCTCGATGGTCGATTTGAACACTCAGGAAGAGGTATTGGCTATAAATTTGATGGGGTAAGAGTTTCACCCAATGGAATCTACAAAGTAATTTTTGAAAAACTCGGCACCAAAGGTCTGGTATTAAAAGAATCAGAAATTATAAGAGAGATTGATCGTTCCTACTATTGCGCTGGTGTGTATGAATTCCCTGTTTGCATTTTTGATCTGAACGACGACACTACGTGCTTGGTCCATTGTCCAAACAAATATAATGAGCTCGTCATTGAAGAGATTGAAACTGGAAAAAAAGTGGGCCATCATCTTAAGCGGAACCCAAAAGACTTTTTCCATTCAAGACTCCAAGTAAATCAATCAAATACCTTTCTAATTAGTGCAGGTTGGTTCTGGCATCCTTATGGCGATGTTCGGTTGTATAACCTTGCCGACTCTTTAGTTGACAATTCTAATCTTGACACCTATGGTATTGATCTTCCTATTATCGGAGAAGTGTGTTCCGCTCAATTTATTTCAAAAACAAAGTTGCTTGTCAGCCTAACAAATGAACCTGTTCTTGATGATGAAATCACTGAGACCGAAGATGTTCTATTTCCTTTGCAAATTGGTATTATCGACTTGAAAACACTAAAACTGGAAAAGAAAGTTCAGTTGAAAGAAGAAACAGGAGACTTGCTTCCCATTGATGAAAACACCGCATGGTCCTTGTTTGACCACCCCAAAATTATTGATTTAAATACGGGAGAGGTACGGTATGAATTCAAGGAACTGAATACTGGAAAAAAAGACTCTCCAATTATACACTACCTTGATTTCCTTCCTACCTATGCATATGATTCTCTGCATCGCAGATTGGCTGTGGCAACCAAAGAAGGAATCTCAATTCTCACCTACTATGAATAACGATTATTTGAGACATACACTAGCAACAATAGACTATCGATTTCAAAAATCTGTGAAATATAGTACTTTCGATTTTGGCAACTTCTCTTTAGGAAATGGAAGTCGAAGTCCAACTGAAATCATCCATCACATGTTTGATGTCTTACATTCTACTACCCTATTTATTCAAGAGGGACAAAAGCAAAAAGTTTCACACCAAAAATTGAATTTGAACGAAGAAATTGATCGGTTTCTGTTAGAAATTAAACAGCTTGACAACGTACTTACTGAACAGGAATTAGATATGAACTATTCTAAAAGGCTTTTACAAGGTCCTTTATCTGATATATTAACTCATATCGGCCAAATCTCTATGTTGTCGAGATTGAATAACCATCCAATTGAAAGGGAAGATTTTTCAAGTGCAAACATTCGTACAGAAAGCAGTGAATAATAAATTCATTTGTCAAGCTGTGTACACAGTTATTGGAAAAAAAGCGATCCAATCATCTGTTCTTATTTCAACTTCCTGCTTCCTTTCCAAGGCATGACAAAGTTTCTTTGTGGGCTATAAGTAATACCAAAAATAGAATCCCCTACCATATACCCCGATTGATAATATTCACTGCTAGCATCCGAGGTCTGAAAAGCAAAATACAATTTATCCCAACTATTATTCAAGTGGGTTTCTTGGATTGCACTTCCATAAAATGTGCCTGAGAATGTTTTATCCTCTTGGCTTTTGATAATAAGGGATTGATAATAAGGATCCGCTTCAGGAGTAGGGCGAAGGTCAAGAATCCACTCCCCTAGCAAATCATTGTTCTGTATTGTATTTTTTTCAATTGTTGCGTATGGGGAAAAGGTAGAACTGTAAAGGATGGAAACAAAAAATAAAATTAAAAGTCTCATAGATCAAATCATTTTAAATGTTATTAAATAATGACTCAATGATGAGGAGAAAAACAATGCGAAACGACTCAATACACGTTTTGGGAGGTCTTATTACTTACTTTGAGTCTCTTTTAAATAAGAGGAAGGACTTTGACCACTTATGTTCTTAAATACCCGATTGAAGGTGGCTTTAGAATTGAATCCACATTCAAAAGCGATGCCCGTTAAAGTCAAATGGGCTAATTTGCCTTCATCTATTTTACTTTTAAATTCATTCACTCTGTACTCATTTACAAAATCTATGAATGTTTTTCCGATTCCGTGATTGATGTGAGAAGACACCTTTCTTGAAGATTCATTCAAATCATTTGCAAATACATTCAAGGTCAAACTAGGATTTAGGAAGTACTTATTTTCTTCCATTTTAGACTGAATCTTGTCCAATAGTTGAGGATCAATTTCTACTTCCTTCTCTATTTTTTTATCCTTTATTTTTGTTGTTTCAATTCTTGTCTTGCCTAAGCTGCTCTGTAATAATGCGCCCCCTGCCAATACCAAAACAGAAATTCCCATTGAAATAGCTGAAAAATCGTGCATGGGATAATACTGCCAAACAAACCTCAATAGCGTATCTATAATCCAAACAAAACAAATGAATGTTAAAACTCCAAAAATCAACTTTAACCAATTGAGATTAATCTTGGAGATTTCTGAGAATTGATTTTTGATCCAAACCTGGTATTTTCTAACCACGATCAAAGACAAAAACAAATATATAACAAGAGATATCAAACTGCCTACAAATTCAATGTTGTATGTATATGGGAAATGAATTTCTTGCCAAAACCAACGTCTATAGCTATAGTCCTGCCCCTGCAATCCGATGTACAAAAGCGTTTGCATACCAACGGGAATAAAATGTAAGAGTTGAGATTTGGTAAAGACAAAATCTGATTCTGTAAGCGATCGAGTATACAAATAGATGAGGGGGCCAAAAGCAAAAGAAAAATAAATGGGTAAAAAATAGAAGTCAGGATTTTGTTGATAGATAAATGCTGCATTAAAAAAATCATCTAGTAACCATAAGGAGAAAGCAATTAATAGAAAACCCAGGTAAAGATTTGATTTTCGATTATTGGGATGAATTATTAACAGACTAGCAGCAAAAACGCCTTGCGATAGGATGGCTCCTAACAAAATTACCGTTAACGTAAGAGGAATTTCCATTATAGATTTTATAATCAAGCTTCAAGAGTCTTAAATATAAAAATTATCGAAACCGATACCAAATGTTAGAATTGAATTGAGTATCATTAACTTTATTCTTCAGTCGACTGGAGCATATGTTCAGATCGGCCAACAAAGCAAAACACAATTGGAACATTTTGCTAGTGTCTTGTACTAAATTAAAATGAATATAAAACCACTCATCGACTACTTCAACACGCTCCTCCCTTTAAATGAGGAAGAAGAGCAGTTTATTGAAAAAATATTCAAAGAAAGACAAATCAAACGTCGACAGTTCATTCTCCAAGAAGGGGACGTTGCTAAATACAATACCTTTGTTGTAGAGGGCTGCTTGAAAATGTATTATGTAGACGATAAAGGGAAAGAACACAATCTACAATTTGCTATTGAAAACTGGTGGATTGGTGATCTGGGAAGTTTTCATTCAGAAAAACCTAGCAAGCTCTATATCGAAGCCATGGAACGTTCTATCATCCTACAAATTCGTAAAGAAGATCAACTACAACTTTTTATAAAGTATCCCAAGTTCAATAGGATTTTTAGAGTCTTCACTGAGAATGCATTAATTAACATTCAAGAGCGAATATTACAAAACATCAGTTCTACTGCGGAAGAACGCTATCTTGACTTTTTAGACCGCTATCCTTATTTCTTCCAAAGAATATCTAATGTTCAGATTGCTTCTTACTTAGGAATAACCCCTGAATTTTTAAGTACCATCCGTAAAAATCTTTCAAAATCTTAAACTACTTTAAGCTTCTTTCTTAATCTACCTTATAGGTCACTCTTGGTTCATTGACTCATCTTTGTACTATACAAAATTTACAAAAAATGAGAAATATATTAATACCGCTATTCGCCATTATTCTATCAACGGCGTTCAGCCAAAAAAGCGATCAAAAGTTAACATTAAGTACAACTAAAAAAACAGAAATTATGCAAACGGAAGAAAATCAAAAAATCAGAACACTCTTGGATACTTACAAGAAATCATTAAATACCTCTGATGCTAAATTAGCACAATCTTTATATACAGAAAATGGGATATTCATGCCTACAGAGGCACCTTCTGGTATAGGCGCTGAAGGCATTTTAAAGTCTTATGAATTCGTATTTTCTCAAATTCAATTGAACATTGAATTTTACATTGATGAAATCGTAGTGGAAAGAGATATGGCATATGCAGTAACTCATTCTGAAGGAACAGTTAAAATTCACGCAAATGGGATGGAAGTACCTGAAGCAAACAGAGAGCTTTTTGTTTTCGAAAAAGTAAATGGAGAGTGGAAAATTGCACGTTACATGTTTAACAAAACAGCACCTAAAGGGTAATATACACAAGTCAAAAACAGAGTTACAAAAGCGGTTTATGTAGATTCATAAATCGCTTTTTTTAATGCAATTTCATCAACAACAAATGAACTTTATTGAGATGAATTCAAAATCACCTTTGGTCTAAATCGCCCATTTCATAAAAAATAGTATCTTTCGTTTTCACCCTTTTGCTTTCCTAGAAAAGCTAATGTTCTTTTATGTTTAAAAGGAATAAATATATTGGTATTGGAGGGAGTAAAAATGGTGTATTTTTTTTGATAAACAACGTATACAAACAAAATCAAAATGATACGACTAAAAATTTTAAGCTTCACGACCATTACATTATTAGCTCTATTCCCATTGATGAATAAAGAGACGTCAGAACTTAAAAGCAAATTCGGAATCTTTACTGTTATTGATGAGAATACCGTAGAAATGGACGGAGTGATCAATAGTTCTACGTTGAATGATTTTAATGAATTAATCGACTCTTATCCAGATGTAGATCTCATAGAAATCATTGAAGTTCCAGGGTCAGATGATGATGAGGTAAATTTGCAGGTTGCTCAATTGATTTATAGTCTAGAGATAGATACCCACCTTCTAGATGATGGATTAATCGCATCAGGAGGTGTTGATTTTTTCTTAGCTGGAGAAGTACGAACCAAAGGAAGAAATACTAAAATTGGCGTCCATTCATGGAATGATGGAGAACGTGATGCCACTGATTTCCCTAGAGGTCACGCCAATCACAAACCTTACATTGATTATTATAAATCAATAGGGTTCTCTCAAGCTGAATCAGAAGCATTTTATTACTTTACCATCAATGCCGCCACTTCTGAATCGATTCACTACATGACTGAGAAAGAAATTAAACAGTACCACATCCTTCAAAATTAATGATGTGAATAATGTTGACATGTACTTAGGGAAGTTTTCTTCAAGCTTTGAGAATTGATAAAAAGTGGTTAGCTTCTTAAGGTACATTTCGTTCTCTTTACCTACTAGTTGTTCATTTCATCTCATGGACAATTTGTTATCTTTGGCCTTATATGAATGAATATTTTAGGTCGATAATTCTACAGTGTACTGGAGCTTCTTCATTACTAGAAAAAGAGGTGATCCAAGACTTGTGGAGCGGGTATGGTGAAATCATGCGAATTGAATTGAAACATGCAGCTATTGAAAGCGTAGTGGTCAAGCATGTACAGTTGCCTCAGAATAAAAATCACCCTCGCGGATGGAATACCGATATTGGTCATCAGAGAAAAGTGAAATCCTATGTCGTAGAAACAACCTGGTATGATACCTATAGTAAAAACAGTGCGGCTCGACTACCCAATTGTCTTGCGATAGAACGAAAAGAGGATGAAGTATTGATGGTGTTGGAAGATTTGGATGCAGCTGGATTTCCTTTAAGAATGCGCTCCGTAGGATGGAAGGAAATTGCTTCTTGCTTAGAATGGCTGGCTAAATTTCATGCGAGCTACTTAGGCAAAGTTCCTAGTGGGCTATGGGAAGTAGGCACGTATTGGCACTTAGAGACGAGGCCTCACGAATTAGAAGTATTGGAAGATCAACGCTTGAAAGAGGCTGCCCCCTTCATTGACAAAGCCTTGAATGAATGTGTATACAAAACATTTGTCCACGGAGACGCTAAGTTGGCCAACTTCTGTTTTTCAGAAAATGGGCAAGTCGCTGGAGTAGATTTTCAGTATGTAGGGGGTGGATGTGGAATGAAAGATGTCGCTTATTTTATTGGAAGTTGCCTTAGTGAAAAAGAGTGTGAACGATTGGAGTCTAAAATCCTCGACACCTATTTCGAGCATTTACAAAATGAACTGCAAGAAAAAAATGAAGCATTGGAGAAGGAGTGGCGCTTGATGTACCGAATGGCATGGGCAGACTTTCATCGTTTTCTCAAAGGATGGAGCCCTGGTCATTGGAAGATCAATACCTATAGTGAACGCGTCACCGCAGAAGTCATTCGGAATCTATGAATATGGACTTAAACTCACTCTGCAATATCGCAATTGAAGCCGCTCTTACCGCAGGAAAAATCATTCAAAAATATATGGATGAGGACATTGTAGTTGAGAATAAAGAGGGAATTACTAGCTATTTCTCACAAGTTGTGACTGAAGTAGACCGAGCTTGTGAAACGGCCATTCTTGCTCTTCTCCAACCCAGCTGCGAAGAGTTTAATATAGCGCTGCTCTCCGAAGAAATGGATGATGATGGCAGTCGATTTAGGGAAAATCATTTCTGGTGCATCGACCCAATGGACGGAACTCGCGCCTTCATCAATAAACAACCGGGATTTTCTGTTTCTATCGCATTAGTCGCCAAAGATGGCACTCCTTTTATAGGCGTAGTATTTGACCCCTGCACAAATACATTGTATCACGCAATAAAGGAAAAAGGGGCATACAAAAACGGAATTCCATGGGTAATTAAAAACACCAATGATCATTTGACCTATGTGACAGATCGAAAGCTGGAAGACACCCCGAAAGCCAATGAAATAAGAGTCATCCTCCATAAAAAAGAAGCGCAACTCCATTTATCTGGGATAAAAGAAATGCATGGTGCAGGTGCTGTGATCAATGCCATTCGAGTATTAGAGAATGGCCCAGCATGTATGCTCAAATTTCCGAAAAAAGAAAATGGAGGTGGGAGTATCTGGGATTATGCAGCCACAGCATGTATCTTTCAAGAATTGGGATTGAAAGCTACTAATTTCGAAGGAGGCCAACTGGATTTGAACAAAAGAGATGGGACCTACATGAATCATCAAGGGATCTTTTATTCTAATTTAGTATTCATGAAATAAGTATTACTTTTTATTTTTTCAGTTTTCTCAAATCACAATATAATCAACATCCCGCTACTCCAAAAGTAAATACAAACTCTTGATCCACTTGCGCTCCATTTCCATCTTGAGCTGGAGTCCATTTTAAAGGAATCTCTTTCACAATTTTAATCATGGCCTCATCCACATCTGGATAGTTTGAAGATTCGACCATATTCACATTAGTAATCGTCCCCAATTTGGAAACCGTAAAAAACACTCTACATATTCCGACTTTGTCTCGTTGTACATGTTTTACCTTTTCTTTGCTTGACACTTTCAAATGATCAACCAAGGCATCAAATCCTCCCTGATAGGCGGCTTGGACATCAGGAACAAGGCTCATTGACTGACTAATCAATACATTTTCTTTCACCTTGCCTGTTGACAATCTCACACTATTGAATCTTGCAGAAAAACGAAGATGGTCAGAATATTCAGCATTTTCGATAATGGCCAATTGCTCTTTTGTATATTCTACCGTTGGACTGATCGCCTTGTATTCATCCTGAATTTCGTTGACGTCTAACGTCCAATCGGGATAGTCTTTCAAGTTGACCACCCAAATTTCCTTAAATCCGTCAAGTTTCTGCTTGGCTCTTTCTTCCTCACTCCAGAAATCCATAATTGAGGTGATTTTTCGAACTTCGGTTTTGGTTACTGGGCTCGACCATGTAGTTACCATATAGTCCAGATTCTCTTGAGGTTGATCTTCCTCAGGCAATAGTGCTTCTGACAAAATAGCCTCGGTTGTTGAAGATTCCATACCTATTTGAGCAATACTAAATTCTGTGCATCCAAACAATAAGAAAACAAGGAGTGTATTTAAGGTGCTATATTTATTGACAATTCGTTTCATAAGACTTTTACTTTGATGCAGTACGACTGCAATATAGAGGAGATCGTACGGATTCGTGAATCCCTAATGTAAATTGATGTAAATGATTGTAACAACAGTTCAAATGTATAGACGGAAAGCTGAGCAAACTGGAATTTATGTCGCAATTCATTTTATAGGCAACATCTTCCAATTAATTCTTTCACGAAAAGGCAAGTCGGCATAATAGAACACATTATCACCATAAATCTCGTAATTTGTGCACCACACCTTTTATAATCAATCATGCTTAGAATACATACTATTATAATAATGAATCTCATGAAATCTATTTGCAATCTGTTTATATGTCTATGTATCACGGTAGGAGTCAATAACAACATCTTCGGTCAAATTGATAAAATAATGACCTATAATATCAAGTATGATGATCCATCTGACAGCATCAACAAATGGGACAATAGGAAAGAAGAAATGATTGATCTCATTGACTATTATGAACCAGACGTATTTGGAATTCAAGAAGGATTGTTGCATCAATTGACCTATTTAGACAAGCACCTTCCGTCATATTCAAGAATAGGAGTAGGAAGAGATGATGGCAAAGAAAAAGGAGAATTTTGTGCGATTTATTATAACCATAAAGAGTTATCTCTGCTCAAGAATTCCACGTTCTGGCTGTCCCAAAAGAGAGATTCCATATCTGTTGGGTGGGATGCTTCGATGGAGCGAATTTGTACGTATGGCCTGTTTGAAAATAAAATTACCAACAAAAAACTCTGGGTATTTAATACACATTATGATCATATTGGGAAAATCTCTAGGGAGAAATCATCTGAACTTATACTTCAAAAGATAAAGGAAATCAACATTGAACAATACCCTGTTGTTTTAATGGGAGATTTTAATGCGGAACCCAATAGTCCACCTATAAAAATTATTATTAAAGAGTTGAAAGATGGAGCAAGTGGCGTGGAAAATGGAATTTATGGTCCAATCGGGACCTTTACTGGATTTAAAAAGCATACAATCGCAAAAAGAAGAATAGATTACATCTTTGTGAAAGGTCTGGATGTGGTAAAATATAGACACATCGATGACTTGAGGAAGAATACCAATTATCTATCGGATCATTTACCCGTCATCGCTACCTTTAAACAATAAAATTGAATTCTAAACAATGAAAAATAAAGCAAATCAAAATAATTTTTAAAACATAGCATAGAGGTGTAACAAAACTGCCAGATTCAAGTCTATCAAGCAATGAGATAAATAAGCTATGAAATTAACATCCATCCTTCAGAATAGAGTACAAGCATCAATTAGTGTTTTTCTAATTACTCTCCTATTCATTTTGTGGGAACATTTTAATGGTGGAGTCATCAGTCACCATCTACTTGCAAGAAAGGATTTACCTAGCATTTCTAATTGGTGGGGTTTAGTTACCATTCCTGTGTTATTTTGGGTGGGTGTATTCTTCATTCAAAGACGAAATAACCATGGAATTAAATCTGCGTCCACTGCTGAAGAAGATGAAAAACAATCACTCAAACAGTTTTTAGCTGCCCTGATATTTGGTGTCATTGCATCCTTATTATGGGAATTTAATCAGGAAGCAATATTACAATACTACATACTATTTCCTCTTTTGCTGGCATTCTTTAGACCTGTACATTTACCTGAATATATCATGGGATTTGTGTTAGGGATGGCATTCACATTTGGGGGAATATTACCGATTTTATTTGCGACATTCCTGTCCATAATAGGCTTTCTCATTCATACCATTATCGGGTTTTTGAGAAAACTAATCGCTTCCTTATCTAAATGATAAAAATAGCCTTACTCCTTAAGGGTACATCTTTGACTTTCAACTCCAATGTGTGTTAATCAATCAGGGATTTGTGTTAGCGAGACTATAAAGATGTTTTTAGCTTTGTAAAAAATAAGTTATGAGCAAGGAAGTTATTCATTCAAAGTCAATCCATGAACTGCTATTGGCTATGGGCCTAGAAAAACCAGCACATCCATTAATAGCAATCATCGATACCGAAAAGCTTTCCTATGGTTATGAAACGGTGGGAAAACGATTTTCTTCAGATTTATACTGTATTGCACTTAAAGATTCCAGTTGTGGTCTCGACTATGGTCGGAATAGTTATGATTTCGATGACGGAGTATTGATTTTTACGGCTCCAGATCAAATCCTATCGGTCAATAAACCTCAACAACTTAATCAGGTAAAAGGATGGATGCTCTATTTTCACCCTGACTTAATTCGTAAAACTAATTTGGGTGAAAAAATAGACTCCTACAATTTTTTTAATTACAATGTGCATGAAGCCCTCCACCTTTCCGAAAAAGAACAAGCCATCCTAACTCAAATTGTTGAATTAATCAAGACGGAAATTAAGGAAAGGATAGACAACCACAGCCAACAAGTATTGGTCTCCAACATTGAACTACTACTCAATTATAGCGTACGATTTTACGAACGACAATTTAATACTCGTTCGGCCAGTAGTCTGGATATCGTGGCAAAAGTCGAACTTTTATTAAAAGAATACTACCAGGAAAATGACTTGATTGAGAAGGGGCAACCGACCATCCAATATTTGGCAGATCAGTGCCATATCTCTCCAAGTTACTTAAGCGATTTGCTAGCGAAAGAAACTGGTCGTTCTGCGAAAGCACACATCAATGATTTTCTAGTTGAAAAAGCAAAAACATTGTTGTTGCGATCCACCGATTCAATCAGTGGAATAGCCTATACATTAGGCTTCAATTACCCTCATTATTTTGGCAGATTATTCAAACAAAAAACTGGCAAAACACCTCACGAATACAGACAACTGAACTAGTTTTTTTTACGAATTGGTTGTTTTCTCGTCTATATAAGTGATTTGTGTTTAACCTTCCTCTTTTCGTGTTACACCCATCGTTTTATTACTCTGATCTTTGGTTCATCATTAATTTAAAAACTATAAAAGATGAAACATAAAATTTTGGTAACTGGTGCAAGTGGCGCGTTTGGAAGTTTGACCTGTCTCAAATTAATTGAAAATGGACATCAAGTAGTGGGTACCATGCGATCCATACATGGCAAAAATGCAGCCATTTCAAATACCTTAAAATCAAAAGGAGTTCATTTGGTGGAGATGGATGTAACTCTTGAAGAAAGCGTAAATTCTGGTGTTCGATCTGCCATAGAACTCATGGGAGGATTGGACACAGTTTTCAATAACGCTGGAATAGGAGCGAATGGAATTCTTGAAGCGTTCACCGCAGAAGACATTCAAAAAGTATTTGATGTTAATGTCTTTGGGGTACAACGTCTTATGCGTGCTATTCTACCCCACTTTAGAAATGAAGGAATGGGTACAATTATCCATACTTCAAGTTGCATTGGCAGAATTACGACACCTTTTCTAGCTGCATATTCGGCTTCAAAGTATGCTTTAGAATCTTTAGCCGAAGGATATAGAGCAGAACTTTCAGGCTTTGGAATAGAATCTTGCATTGTAGAGCCTGGTGGAATGCCCACAGCATTTATGGGAGGCATGATTAAACCAAGTGATACAGAAAGAGTTCAACAATTTGGAGAAATGGCGCAACTTCCAGAGGCATCATTAAATGGATATGTACAATTCATCGAATCAAATCCTGAACAACGTCCAGAAAAAGTAGCTGAAGCAGTTGCTGCTTTAGTAAATACTCCCTTTGGTCAAAAACCATTTAGAACAGTAGTCGATTTTACAGGCTTGAAAGAACCGATAGAAAATTACAATCAGGTATTGCAACAAACAACACATGGAGTGTATACCGCCAATGGAGTAGATAATTTATTACAACTTAATAAAAAATAACATGAAAAAGACAATATTAATTACAGGAGCAAGCAGTGGAATTGGGAAAGCTACAGCCTTACATTTCAATGATAACGGTTGGAATGTAATCGCCACTATGCGATCTCCAGAAAAAGAGACAGAATTACATGCGCTAGACAATGTGCTGGTAACAAGGTTGGATGTGCTGGATTTGGATTCCATTCAAAAAGCCATAGAAGAAGGCATCCAAAAGTTTGGTAAAATCGATGCCTTGGTCAACAATGCAGGATACGGTGCATACGGACCTTTAGAATCTTTCCCAAGAGAAAATATCGTACGTCAATTCAACACTAATGTAATTGGGTTACTGGATGTGACGAAGGCAATTACGCCACACTTTAGAGAAAATAAAAATGGCATTCTTGTCAATATTTCGTCCATCGGAGGCAAAATGACATTTGCATTGGGGTCGCTTTATCATGGAACCAAGTTTGCTGTGGAAGGAATTTCTGAATCACTGCATTATGAAATGAGTCAAATCGGGGTAAAAGTAAAAATTGTAGAACCTGGTATGATCGCCACCGATTTTGGAGGCCGTTCATTTGATTTTCAAGCAGGTACTATTCAAGAATACCAGCCTATTATTGAAGCATTAATGAAACAGTGGCAAAATCCAGACTTGACCACTTCACCTGCTCAATTGGTGGCAGAAGTGATCTATACAGCTGTAACGGATAATAGTGACCAGTTAAGATATCGAGCTGGTGATGATGCACATTTTTTACTCGACAGTAGAAAAAAAATGTCAGATGACGAGTTTTTCACAATGATGAAAAATCAGATGGCGTAATAATAAAAGTAGGATTTAAAGCAAAAGCGGTTGGGATATATATTCAAACCGCTTTTTATGTTCAGAGAATTCTAGTTACGAAAATTCTATTCTTTTTATTTCAATTAGAATTTTTCTTTGTGTGAATCTACCAATGTGACATTTTTTTAATCACCTATTAAACATGAAATACACACAACAATTACAAGGGCATTTACGTTTTGATTTCATCAAAAACTATATGAATTGAAAAAAGCTATATTTTGTTGTATTGGAATATTGATTTTTACCATAATAGCCTGTAGTGATAATGATAGATTTGACGAAGTAGAGATTCCAGATTTCGATTTTCCAAGTTCTGTCGTTTTTGAAGATAGTCTTTCGTCCTATTCTATTTTCCAAGGTGAACCAGCTGATTTAAACCCCTCCACAGATTTCCAGTTGCTGGAATTAAGCTCGATCTTATTTACGGATTATGCACACAAACAACGTCTTGTAAAACTTCCAGTAGGAACTCAAATGAGACGACTAAATGACGGAAGTATTGATTTTCCCGACGGAACGATTCTGTCGAAGACCTTCTATTATTACAATGACGAAAGGGATATCACTCTGGGTAAAAGAATTATTGAAACGCGGTTACTCATCAAAGAAAATGATATCTGGAATGTGGCGACCTATCAATGGAATGAAACGCAAACCAATGCTGTGTTGGAATTAAATGGACGGGACACCCAAGTCAGCTGGATTGATGTACATGGCAATAGTAATTCGACCTTATACCATATTCCAGATGAAAACGAATGCATTGCCTGCCATCAATCCAATTCAACTATGATCCCGTTAGGAACAAAACTGAGAAACTTGAATCGGATAGTAGAGCGAAATGGCGAAAGTCTTAACCAAATCAACTACTTACAATCAGTAGGCATGATGGATGATTTTCAAGTAAGTCTTATTTCCAATATTGTGGATTACAACGATGAAACAAATACTTTAGCGGAGAGAGGTAGAGCATATTTGGACTTAAATTGTTCCCATTGTCATAATCCAACTGCTTGGGAAGTAGTCACTGAACGTGATTTTGATTTCAGATATGAAACTCCTGAAAACCAGACTGGAATTCTATTCGAAAAAGACAAGATAAAAGAGGCGTTGCTGGACAGTGAAATGCCTTTTATCGGCACTACTACTCTTGACTTAGAAGGATTGGACTTAGTCATTGAATACATTGACAGTCTATAATTATAAAAAA
>JARGNR010000215.1 GCA_029212405.1 Saprospiraceae bacterium | reverse complement strand
GGTTTTGAATGGCATCACAAATTCGAATCCCCGTAAGATAGTTTTGAGCCGCATCTGTATGTTTTCCAAGTTGGCTATACACGTTCCCCAATCGCAAAAATACACTACAGAGGGAGGCTGAGTCTTTTAACGCTTCTTTGATTTTGATGCCTTCTTGATAATAGGTAATCGCTTCATCGTGTTTTCCCGAAGTGGTCGCAATAGTGGCCCTTGATATGAATGAGTTGCCTACTTGCCTTTGATCCCCTTCTTTTTTTGCCAATTCCATTGCAACCGTATGGTAGAATAAAGAACTGTCCAGGTTTCCAAGGGTATATTGCCCTTCCCCAATCATTTGATTGGCATTGAGTTTCCCCCAATAATCATCTGCATTTTCGGCAAGGGATAATGCCTGTCGTGCAAATTGAATGGTTTTATCTCCATCCGTGATGTAATATTTTTCGGTAGAATCAATCAATGCGGTGATCTCTGGAGTCGATTGAGCCAACGATTTGTCTACGACTAGAAATAATCCAAAAAGAATTAAAATGAAATGAAGACCATTTTTGTTCATGGGGTTAATATACAGTTTTATGGTTTTATTTTATGTTGAATGATTTCCCAAATTATAATATTGAACTTACCAATTGCGTGTTTGAAATAGGACGATACTATAGCAACAGAGACAAAATCAACTTTCAGCAATTAAAAATCAGTTAGCTGAGTATCGTATCGATAGTCATACCGATAATCAACATGGTGATCAAAAATGAAAACATCCCTAAAAAATAGGAAATCAATGTTTTGAGGTAATTGAATTTTTTAGTGGGATCAAAAAAACGGGTGATGGCCCAACATACATAGCCGATCGCTAACATCCCTCCTTTGTCTACTATTTTATATCGGATGATATATTCAATCAATCCAAAGGAAGCAAAAAGTAACATCTGAACGCCTAACGCAAAATAGAGTGCGACTAAAATTTCAAAGTAAGTAAATGCATACTTCCTAAAAAAGAGTTTTAGCCATAAAGCAGTAAATGCAGCCATCAATAAATTAGTAATCCCATAATTACTCGTTACCCAAAACATGAGTGCGTTTAGGGTAGGGTAGTTCTGCCCCAATCCATCGAAATTAATGTAGCCGTCTTCAAATGGGAGTAGTTGTACCGAGATTAAATAAACCAACGAGCAGATGATTACAAAACTGATGGGTTTGGCCAATAGCGATCGATCTTGTTTGATATACCGATTGAGGCTCACACCGGGTCGAATTAATAACTCTCTCACTGTAAATAGAAATCCTTTCTCCAAATTAAAGTTGCTGGCAATTTCGGAGAGGATAAGTTTTCCATCAATTCTTTTTACCTCTTGAGGACGTCCACAATGAGCACAAAAAGGTCCTGAAATGGGTTGGTGACAATGAAAACAATTGTCGTTCAGTTGTACTTCTTGCTGGATCATGATTCACTGTTAATTGGTAGAATGCTTAACATTCATGAAAGTAAGAGAAAATAACCACTTGTACAATAAGAATTAGCAGCATTGTTGATTGAGCTGGATAGGTGGGCAATCCACTGTTCCATAACTACAAAATACACAACAATCGCCTTGTAAAGGTTTTAATAGTGTTTGACATTGTTCGCATTCGTAGAAATATTGGCAAGCATCTGTAGGCATGGTTTCTTCTTTGACGTGTCCACATTCAGGACAAGTCAGTATCGATTGAAGTTCTACCACTCCAGAAGGAGATGTGCTGGTTTTCTTTTTGCGATAAGAATAAATGCCGTACGCCAATAGTCCAAATCCAATGCTTAAGAAGATTCCACTGTTCGACTCTAATCTATTGCTAAATGCCAGCAATGTACTTCCTCCTCCAATTGCGATGATCAGTGCAGGAAGCCAACAACAACTGGTGGCTAAGATAAATGCAAGAACGCTCGCTTGAATAGGTTTGTTGACTTTCATATTAATGGAAACTTCGTCAATATTCGTCTAAATTAGAATTTTGCCCAAGATAAACATAAAGGAATGAAGTACTGGGTATTAGCTATGGGTTTAATGGTGATAATCATAAATTTCGTTAAACCACAGTGCGCCTTCCCTCCATTTCCAATGTTCTGAGCATGGCACACTATCTACAACAATAGTTTGTAGGAGTGAATCTAGTTGAGCATTTTGAAAATGGTCCAATTGCACTTGTATGAAATTATAAGCAGATGCATGGAGATCGTGTTGTATGAGAATACTTGCATGTGAAATAATCGCTTCTACATTGGGTGAATCTAACTTGTTTGCAAATTGGACCTCGTAGAATAAAATATCGTGGAGTGTATCATTTATAGGAAGTATCAAGGAAGATGGTTTTAATTGATAAAAGGCTTGAATATCTTTAAAAATCTCCCATACAGTTTCTTCATTTTGTTCTTCCTTTCTCCTTTGCCAGAATTTCACATAATAACGATCCTTAAATCCAGCATCTCCATAAGAGTCTATAAAATCATTAAGAATAGTAGATAGAGATTTATTTTTCCAATTAGAAGTAGCAAAATCATTGGTGAAGAAAGGATTGTGAAAGTCATTTGCACTAATAAATTTTTCAAGGCCAATTTTTCTTACCGTACCGTAGAAGATTTTAAGATTTGATGGATCTCTTACCCATTTTAATTCACTTTTATTGACGGTTGTATTGCCAAACTCTCTTATACAAGTGATGCGGTCAAGGAATGACTCATTATGGGTTCTTTTAATGGATTCAAAAAAAGCGAAATTTCTATCTTTCATTCCATGCGCGCACTTTTTGTTTCTGGATGTACAAGAAGCAAAAAGTATAAGAAATAGGAATAGGGCGATGTTAATTTTCATTGATATGGAGTCGATATGTATCATTACTTTAAAGTAGGCATATTCAGGAGTAGACTAACATAAAAAACAAGAAGTTTGGGAATTAAATTTGAGGTAAAAAGAAGGGTGGCCTGACTCTTTACTATGGGCAGCGGGAGCTGCATTCGCAGCA
>JARGNR010000071.1 GCA_029212405.1 Saprospiraceae bacterium | reverse complement strand
CCTTTTTGTTTTTCATCTGTCAAAGTTAGTAGACACACTTTAATGAACAGTCTCTTAGAGTTCATATTAGCCACCAAGGACTAAAAACAATAATTGGGCAAACAAAATCTTCATGACTAAGGCAATAGGAAACATCACAGAATATCCTATTACTGGGACTTTATTTTTACTCATATCTGTCGCAAAATCTAGGATTGCCGGTTGATTAGATAAAAACCCCAAAAGTAAGGAAAATGGAATTTTGAATACTTTGTACCCTATTATGATACTCAGTAAGGCCGCTAATATACTGAGTAGTGCACCCCCAAGCGCGATAATGACCCATTCACTGCCTCCTAGAGACTCCAACACTTTATTCCCTGAACTCAAGCCAATCACTGCTAGTAAGAAGATGAGTCCCATCTGACGTAAGGTCACATTGGCACCGTAAGGTAATGTCCAAACAATTGGTCCAGTTCTTCTTAAAGCACCCAGTACAAGTCCTACGACCAAAGGACCTCCAGCCATTCCAAGTTTGAAAACCGTTCCGCCAGGAAGTGGAATTTGTATGCTACCTATAAGTAAGCCAATGGCTATTCCCAAACCAAAGGAGAAAAGGTTGACTTCGCTACTCTTGTAATAGGAGTCACCAAATAGTTTTGACAACCCTTTTAAATCTTTACGACGAGCAATGAAACGTATTCTGTCTCCCATTTCAAGGACAGTGTGTGGTTTGGCCAACATATCGATATCACCCCTCCGAATTCTAGTAATGACTGCGCTGTATTTTGCATTTAGATTTAAAGACGAAATCGTCCTGCCTACAATCCGAGGATTACTCACAAAGATTCTACGTATATCGTATTCTTTACGATCAGAAGAAATGTTATCTTCCGTTTCTACTCCAAAAATTTGAACAGCATTTTTTAGATCTTCCTTTCCACCAATAAGCATCAATTCATCATCACGGCGTAAAACCGTGTCCCAGGTGGCAAGCGTCATTTCGTCTCCACTGGCTATTCTCCCAAAAAGAATAGAAAGTTTATTCTCATTAGTGATGTCACGAAGTGTATGTCCAATAATTTCTTCGTTCAAAATTTGAACGGAACATGTTGTCAATTCTTCTTCCAATGCATAGTCTTTTCTTAGCAGCTCTTTCTCTTGGTCGTAGTCAATTTTGAAAACTTTTTCCATGACTTTTAAAACCAGCATTACCCCAATAACCCCCATAGGATAACTATAGGTATATCCGATGACCAAGGCGTCTTTTATTCCTTGAGCGTCGGCATCCGCTCTACGATCTACCAAATCCAAAACAGAAGCTAAGGCAGGTGTATTGGTCGTTGAACCAGAATAAATACCCGTAATACTCGCTGCATCCAATCCCAACGCAAAGAATATCCCTACCGCTATGAGTGCCGTCAAAGTCAACATCACCATAACAAATCCTATATCACGAATTCCATTTTTTTTGAAGGATTTAAAGAATGCTGGTCCAGAACTTAACCCTACGGAATAGACGAAAAAGACGATCCCTAATTGGAATAGAATTTTGGGGACATTGAAGTCTGGATTGATAGCTCCAAAAGCTAAACCAACAAATAGTACAGCAGAAACACCCAAAGAGTTTCCTTTGATTTTAACTTTGCCTACAAAATAACCCACTGCTGCAACAACAAAGAGTAGCAATAAGGGATTATTAGATAATAATTGCTCCATGGTGCAAAGGTAGTAAAGTAAAATTGATGTTGAAAATCAGTCACTTTTATATTTATAATTGTAACATGTGACGAAACACCTAATAATTGAACGTGAAGAAAACGGTTGAACTAAAATTATTTCCCAATCAATTGAATGAACAGGAGTTCATTTGGGAAAGAGCATCCTCTCTTGCAAAAATTTCATTGAAAGATGTCAGCGAGGTAACAATTATAAAACGTTCTATTGATGCTAGAGGGAGTAGACCAGTATATCGGTTAAGATGTGATGTTTATGCAAACGAACACCCAATAGAGGAGGTGCCCATTCTGAGTTCTTTTAAAAATGTAGGAGATCAAAAAGAAGTATTTATTGTAGGTGCAGGACCTGCTGGATATTTTGCTGCGCTACGGTTGATTAAAGAGGGGCTAAAGCCCATCGTTTTAGATCGGGGCAAGGACGTAAGAGCAAGAAGAAGAGATTTGAGAGCCATACAGCAGTTTGGAGAAGTCAATCCTCATTCCAACTATTGTTTTGGAGAAGGAGGGGCGGGTACGTATTCTGATGGCAAGCTCTATACTCGATCGCAGAAAAGAGGTAAGATTGTGGACGTATTGAGACTTTTAGTGGAGCATGGAGCCACATCGGATATTATGATAGATGCACACCCTCACATCGGATCGAATAAGTTACCGAATATT
The DNA here is from genome assembly GCA_029212405.1 of Saprospiraceae bacterium. Taxonomy (GTDB): domain Bacteria; phylum Bacteroidota; class Bacteroidia; order Chitinophagales; family Saprospiraceae; genus CAJXUU01. The sequence goes on along the minus strand of JARGNR010000071.1, from coordinate 28,497 downwards.
GTGTCAAATATTCGAGAGACGATATTAGAATATGGGGGAGAAGTTCGATTTGATAGCCATGTCACTGATTTTAATTTTGAAAATGGAAGAGTAAAAGGCTTACAAATCAATAACAATGAATGGGTGAATACCGATGCAATTATTTTGGCTACAGGGCACTCAGCGAGAGATATTTATACACTTTTGGACAGGAAAAAGGTGTACATGGAGGCCAAACCTTTTGCATTGGGACTTCGAATAGAGCATGCACAATCTCTTATAGATTCCATTCAGTACAATCAACCTGAACGAGAAGAAAATTTGCCTGCAGCCAGTTACAGTGTTGTGGCACAAATTAATGGGGTTGGAGTATTTTCATTTTGCATGTGTCCAGGAGGATTGATTGTGCCAGCAGCCACTGCACCAGGTGAAATTGTGGTCAATGGCATGAGTCTATCGAGAAGAGATAGTCCATTTGCAAACTCAGGCTTTGTCACAGCAATCAGTGTAGAAGAGTTAAACCAAATGGGATATAAAGGGGTGTTCGGGACGATGAATTTCCAAAAGGAAGTTGAGCAAAAAATGTTTAATGCTGGTGATGGATCTCAAAAAGCACCTGCGCAACGGGTGACCGATTTTGTAGAGGGGAAGTTGTCTACATCATTGAATGATTGTTCTTATATTCCTGGATTACATAGTGCTCGAGTAGATGAATTGCTTCCAGATTTTGTTTCTGAGCGTCTCAAAAAAGGGGTAGTGGAAGTTGGAAAGAAAATGAGAGGGTATTATACAGCAAATGCAAATTTTGTTGGAGTGGAAAGTAGGACCTCATCACCGGTAAAAATTCCTAGGAACAGGGAATCTTTTATGCATGAAGGTATTGAAGGATTATTTCCGTGTGGAGAAGGTGCAGGCTATGCGGGAGGAATTTTGTCGGCTTGTATGGATGGCGAAAATGTGGCGTCTGCTGTGAAAAGGTGGGTATTGAGTCAATAATTTAGAACAGGGAAACAAAAGACAGATCAGTTATAGACGATAAATGAGAAAAGTAAAGTATTATAAAATAAAGAATGATTTAGACCCCAAGATCGTAGGAAAAGACTTTGGTCAGATAGGATATATGAAACCTAACTCTCAATTGTTTGATGCTTGGGAATTTCCAAACATTGAAACCTCAATTCAAGTATCACTGAATGAAAGGTCGAAGGTGACAGATTTTCTGAAATGTACGCTCATGGATTCTAATGGTCATTTTATAAACGAAAAGGTGAAGGCCATTTTTGATCTACATCATTTGATGCAGCATAAATATTACAAAGCGGTACTTGAAAATTATGAATCCCTAAAGTATTACTGGATTCATCTGTTGGACTTGTCTATTCTTGACAAAATTGATTATGCAAAGTCTGTGTTCTATCGAACTGAGTTTGGTGATAGAGAAGAAATAATAGCATTAGCATCCTATGAACAGTACACCAAATTGAAGAAAGAAAAAGGAGTATTTTTTGATGTTGAGGTAGCTGATTTATTTCTGAAAGTTAAAGAAGTGTATGATTTGATTACTATCCTTCCTTTTGAGCATGATATGTATGTTTCGGAACAGTTACGCAACGCCTTAAAAGAAAATGATGTGGATGGAATTGTATTTCAGGAGGAAAGAATTATACATTATTGTTAAGGTTCCAAATATTCTTTAGGATTTACAGGAATCTCATCTTTTAAAATTTCATAATGAAGGTGGGGCATCATACTGAGCCCTGAGTTGCCTACTTTACCAATGATCTGTCCTTTTTTAATCTCTTCATTTTCTTCTACGGCTATTTCAGATAGATGGTAAAACTTGGTAGTGAATCCTTCTTCATGTTGAATGATGATGTATTTTCCAGGTTTTTTCTTAAATCCAGTCTCTATTACTTTTCCGGTGCCTGTTGCAATCACAGGTGTTCCAATTTTTGCTCTGATATCAATGCCTCGGTGATGCTTCCGAGATTTTGTGTAAGGATGCATTCGCATGCCAAAATCAGAAGTAATATCAAGAGTGTTTTGAAGGATAGGAGCACCATTTGGAGGCTCATTATTTATCTGGAGTGCTAGAGGAGTTGGAGTATTAGAAGGCGTGTTTAATTTCTCTTTAGTAGAGTTGGACTGTAAGAAGAAAAAACCCAATGTAGTAAGTAGAAAAACGCAAAGGAGAATCCATCGATTGGCGGGTAGATTTTTTTTGACTTTGAATTGACTTGAATCTAAATTGGCAATATCTTGAAATGTTTCTCGCACTGCTTGTTGCGAGTTTACTCCAAGTTTCACTTCGTTTTCAATATGAGAAAGATAATGATCTGTCAATTCTTCAACCGTGTGTTTGTCTTTGAACCCTGCAAGCCTTAAGAGGTCTGAAATTCTATTTGTGGTATGATCAGAATTCATTATAACGATGGTTTGAGTAATGTTCGTAAGTTTCCTACAAACTGAGCTAGTAAATTTATTTGTGAGTTCACCTCCTTTATAGAACTCTGATTTACATGATAGTATTTTCTTACACGACCATTAACTTTCTCTTTTGTAGAAAAAAGTAGCCCTTCTTTTTCTAAACGGTGCAAAGTAGGGTAGATCGCACCTTCTGTTAGGTTTATTTGATTGTTTGTCGCTTCTTTGGTTTTCTGACAAATTTCATAGCCATACATACGTCCATTATCTCTGAGTAATGCAAGAACTATGGTATTTAACGTGCCGTTTAAAAACTTTTTATTTGAATCCATAGGTTATCGTATTTGGATCATTTGACCAATTCTTAAAATGGAGGATCTGGAAATAGAATTAAGACTACAAATTTCTGAAAGTCTCAAACTATAAGATCGTGCAATCTCACTTAATGTATCTCCTCTTTTTACTTTATGATACTTGGGTTCATTGGCTTGGAAAGCAACAGCTTCATCTTCTGTGGTCAAGCCTTTGACCTTACTTTTTCTGTAAGAACTATGCAATCTTGGGCTTTTCCATCCATTGGTTACCCATAAATCTTCGCCGACAATGGTATTGCTGCCATCAAAATTGAAAACATATTCCGGGTGAATACAAACACCTTTATATCGAACTTCCAGATGAAGATGGCTTCCTCGTGAATTTCCAGTATTTCCTCCAAAACCAATAATTTGACCTTCTGTTAATTTGTCATTGACGCGGACCGTATACGCTGATAAATGGGCATACACCGTTTCGATTTCATTGGCATGACGTACGACAACTGTTTTACCATGTCCTCGACTATACCCAACAAAACGTACTTTTCCAGGCAGTATAGATCGGACAAAATCTCCAGTAACTAGATCGATATCAATGCCTCGGTGTGGTCCTCTTCTCCTTCTTCCAAATCTGGATGTAATCACCATGTCGTGATCAACAGGAGGAGTGAATGTTGTCTGATCAAAAGAAATATTGAATGGAGTAGGGAGCACAACGTCCTTATATGGATTTATGCGTTCACAGTCCCAATAATCATGGTGGGTATGATCAGCGTGTGATTTCATATCAGACTCACACAGTTCAATATATTTTGACTGACTAATTATTTCACCAGTAGTTTCATTTCGATAAGAAACCTTTCCATCCAACATTATTTTTTCAAAGAATACATCTTCGTGGTTGATGGGGGCTATGGAATCAGTTTTGGATGTTTCTGGGATCAATTCTTGAGAAATCCCAGAATTTATACTACAACATAAAAAGATGAGCCATGAAAAAAGTCTGAAAGCAAAGTGCATGTTCTAAGGTTGTTATTCAATTTGTTTGTAAATAGGATCGACTTATGGTGCAAAGATACATAACAGAATTAGGTATAGGTGATTTTACGATTTCTTAACACAATTTTTAGATATGAATAATTTTGTACATATGAAAAGCACTTAATTGGTGATTGACAACGAAAAATCAACAACCTCAATCAATAATGTATAATTCAGTCCATCATATATCCAAAAAACTTATATTTGCCCCATGACAGAGAAAATCATTATCCTAGATTTCGGTTCCCAGTATACTCAGTTGATAGCCAGGAGGTTAAGGGAGTTGAATGTATTTTGTGAAATACTACCATTCAATAAGTTTCCAAAAGACGACAAGTTTATAAAAGCAGTAATTTTATCTGGAAGTCCATTTTCAGTGTTGGATGAGAAGGCGCTGCAGGTTGACTTGAGTGAAATTATTGGAAAATATCCTGTATTGGGAGTGTGTTATGGTGCACAATATATTGCCCATACCTTGGGTGGTAAAGTATCCAAATCAGAGCATAGAGAGTACGGAAAAGCATCTTTAAAATCATTGGAGAATGATTCAGATTTGCTGCATGGGATAGAACAAACATCGCAAGTATGGATGTCTCATGGGGATACCATTTTGGAATTACCAGATAATTTTGAAGTGATTGCTAAAACAGATGATATTCCAATTGCAGCCTACCGATCAAAAGTAAATGCGTTTGATTATCCTGTGTATTGTTTGCAGTTCCATCCAGAAGTATATCATAGTCTATGTGGGACGGAAATACTTTACAATTTTGTGCATGATGTTGCCGATTGTAAAGCAGATTGGACTCCAGCTCACTTTGTTGATGATATGGTAGCTCAATTGAAAGAAAAGTTGGGCGATGACAAAGTTTTAATGGGTTTGAGTGGTGGAGTAGATTCTACAATTGCAGCAGAATTGATACACAAAGCAATAGGGGACAATTTGTATTGTATCTTTTTGGATAATGGCTTATTGAGGAAAAATGAATTTGAACAAGTGTTGGATTCATATGAACACATGGGACTAAATATAAAGGGTGTCCGTGCTGGCGAAGAGTTCTTGTCTGAGCTAGAAGGAGAAAGCGATCCAGAGAAAAAGAGAAAGATAATCGGACGTGTATTTATAGAAGTGTTTGAAAGAGAGGCCAATAAAATTGAAGGAGTAAAATGGCTGGGTCAAGGAACAATCTACCCGGATGTCATAGAATCTGTATCTGTGCATGGACCTTCTGTGACGATAAAATCACATCATAATGTAGGTGGACTACCAGATAAGTTGAACCTCAAAATTATTGAACCTTTGCGTATGCTCTTTAAAGATGAAGTACGTAGAGTAGGAACTGAGATGGGAATTTCTCCTTCATTGGTAGGGCGACATCCATTCCCTGGTCCTGGTTTAGCGATAAGGGTGTTGGGAGAAATCACCAAAGAAAAGGTAAGACTGTGCCAAGAAGCGGATGCAATTTTTATTAATAATTTACGCTCGTCAGATTTATATAATAAGGTCTGGCAGGCAGGTGCTATTTTATTACCCGTACAATCTGTAGGAGTAATGGGAGATGAAAGAACATACGAATTTACCATTGCTTTGCGTTGTGTTAATTCAGTCGATGGAATGACCGCTGAATGGAGCGACCTTCCGCATGATTTTCTAGCCCTAGTCTCCAGTGAAATTATCAATCAAGTAAAAGGTATAAATAGAGTAGTTTATGATATTAGTACAAAGCCTCCTGCGACAATCGAATGGGAGTAAATTAGTGGGGGTATTATTGTTGATTTTTTTGCTTTCTGCTTGTGGTGGAACGGATAAGGCTGTTCGAAACTCAGGTAAAACAAGAACTACGAAATCTGCCAGTACGAAAGTTACTAAGGTGAAAAAGAAAGTGAAGGAGGTAGAGTGGAAAGAATCTAAGGATGATGAAAAACCACCCATAACCAATCCCCCGTCAGATTTTGAGAGTAAACCTGAGTTAATCAAAGAGGACGTTTATGATATTACCTATTTCATTCCTTTTGATGCCAATTCGTATATGAATAAAGATGTTGCATCAGATCGATTTGTTCAATATTATTCTGGAATGTTGGTTGCTACACAAATTCTGGAAAAAGAAGGAGTAAATTTGAATATCAATGTGGTAGATGAGAAGAAGCGAAAATTTGAAAACATAATCAGAGATGAGGTCAATAGGAATACGGATGTCATTGTAGGACCGTATAGCAGAGAGGCATTAAAAGTAGCGGCTAAATTTGCAAAGTCAAGAGAGATTCCACTGATTTCACCATGGCAGGCAAGTAGCAAAATTACCAGTGAGAATCCTTATTATGTACAATTGAGACCAAGTCTCGACGAACATTATTATTCCATTTTTGAAGATATTAAAGAAAAATACGATCTCGATCAGGTACAAATTATTGGAAGAACAACCAATGTAAAAGACATCAAACGATTGAAAAAGCTTCAAAAAATGGCCAAAGATGTTTGGGGAGAATCTGATGAAGATTTATTGTCAGAATCTTTGTTGTTGCAAGACAGTATTGACATAGGAGTGACCGCTTTCGATTCTATCTTCATGGACGATAAGCCTCTAGTTGTTATTGTACCCAATTGGTCTTTTGAAGATGAATCATTTATTTACGGTTCGCTTAGAAGGTTGAGTGTTGAAAAAGGGTTAAGCGAAGTAATCGTTTATGGTATGCCCATCATGTTGGAGTCTGAGAAGATTAATTTTGACTACTATAGTTCGTTAAATATGAGAGTGGCAAGATCTAAATTTGTAGACGAAAGGGATTATGATGTGGCTCGTTTTAAAAGAGATTTTGTAACTAAATATGGTGCTCTTCCATCTGATGATGCCTATGAAGGATACGACAACTTGATGTTCATTGGCCGAAACTTGCATGCGTATGGCAAGAATTTTCAGCATTATCTTAATGAAGATCAGGGGTATTATCTTCAAGCAGCCTATAAAGTAGAGAAAACAAGAATAGACAATGCAGATGATGCCCCAAGAAGTGTCGATTACTTTGAAAATAAAAATGTGGATATCATTGAGTTCAAAGACAATCGTTTTGTAAGAAACATGGAATAAGGCATGGAGGTAGATACCAGCATGATTACAGAAGAGCGCGCTGAAAAATTAAGAACTTTAGCCGCCAATCGACAGAGCGATTTGACTCTAATTCTTGAAAATATTTACGATCCACATAATTTGGGTGCCGTACTGCGAACTTGCGACTCTGTTGGTATCGCTGAAGTCTATGCCCTCTATACCATTGAAAGTTCAGAAACTCTACAAAAGTTAGCTGGACATAAAAGCTCATCAGGCGCCATAAAATGGGTCGATATTCATGTGTTTGATGATGCCGAAAAGTGTTTTACTGCCGTTAGAGAAAAATATGATCACATCTATGGGACTCATTTAGGAGTAGATTCAGTAGGCTTATATGATTTAGATCTATCCCAGTCGATAGCTTTAGTTTTTGGGAACGAACACCGAGGGATGAGTGAGGATGCCCTAAATTTAGTAGATGGGAACTTCATAATTCCTCAATCAGGATTGACCAAAAGTTTGAATATTTCTGTAGCATGTGCAGTTAGTTTATATGAAGCAAAACGGCAGCGTATAAATGGGGGGAAATATGGAAAGCCCTTTGACCCTGAAAACCCTTATCAAACTAATTTATTCAAAAAGTACGTAGTCAATTCCAAACCTAGAAAGGAATAAAGTTTAGATTAATCAAATTGCTTCTAAAAGACTTAAATTCCATTTACCTCCTTCCTCTACCGTAACTCTTCACGTAATCTGGTCTGAAACCAAATCGAATTTGAAATTGAATTTGCTTTAAATTGGCAGCTTCTGGCCCGGCAACAGTGATAGGTGCAGGTGACACAGCATTGTCGAGACGTTCAAAGTTCACACTTGGAGTCATGTTGTAGGAGATGCTCGGAGTTATTGTAAATAGGTCACTGATTCCTATGTCATATCCAGCTCCAATGCCCAATCTCAAATTGACTTGACTGGCAGAAAGAGATGGATCGGTTGATTCTAATTCAACTTCTTTGGTATTATATAAGAGTCCAGGAGTAATCGATAAGAAAAAACCTTTATTTAGAGATGGTCCTTGTTTTGAAAATGTAGGGCAATCACAATCTCCTGTAAGATCAAATAGATACACTTGAGTATTGAAATTCAGGGCAAAGTAGGAAATAGATGCTTCTGCGTTTGTTTGCGGCAAAACAGAGCTGGTTTTTAAACCCATAGCTATTTCGGGCATGAATTCAATTCTATGATTTTTTAATCGAAACCAGTAATCTACACCTAGCTCTAAATTGGAAGGAAAGATTTTATCTACATCAGAACTGTAAAATTGATCTATGTAATCATCCCACTCAGAAAATGTATTCAAATTGTATTTAGCCCTAAGACCAAATTGACCCATAGCCTCAACGGTGCTGAATAGTAAAATGAAAACAAATAATTTTCTGAGAAGGAGATTCATAGTTTAATTTTTTAAGCGAATTAAAAACGGGGGATGTTTACAGCTATAATTTAACTGTAAAACCTGAGGTTGTTATTGTTCGCTTTCCATACTAATAGTAAGAATGTCCTTGTCAAACAAATACATTCCACCTTTATCATCACCGATCAATTCTAATTTGTCGTTCATTGTTCTAGCCAATGCTTCTTCTTCAATTTGCTCTGCAACGTACCATTGTAAAAAGTTATGGGTGGCATAATCTTTTTCTTCCAATGAAATTTCTATCAGTTTATTAATACTTTCCGATACAAATATTTCGTGACTCAACAAGGCCTGAAATGCATGTTTGATAGATGGGAAAGTCAATGGGGGTTGTGGAAGTGCAGGCACTGCGGCGAATCCTCCTCTTTCATTTACAAAATGAATCAGCTTAAGCATGTGCATTCTTTCTTCATCACTGTGTTGATAGAAAAATGAAGTGACATTATCGATCCCTGGCTGGATTTCTGCCCAAGATGCCATTGCCAAATATACTTGTGAAGACTCTGCTTCTATTCTGATTTGCTCATTGAGCGCTTCTTGCATTCTTTTTGATAACATAAAATATATGTGTTTTTTGTATTTATTAATTCAAATATACAAACAACAAAAACAAATTGAAGTTTATTTTTTCATTTGGAATTTGAAACTTTTAATTACCTTAATTACGGACGAAGTAGTGTTAGGTTGCCACTGAATATTTTTTCTGTACCATTGATGAATTTTGCCTTCAACATATATGTATATACTCCTTGGGCGGCTCTTTTTCCATTATATGTACCATCCCACCCCAAATGGTTGTGAAAGTCGGTGTGCGGAGAGGTCATGTAGACCTTATTTCCCCATCGATCATAAATTTGAAAGGTCTCTATGGACTGAACAGCTCTGGTGGGGAAAAAAGAGAAAAAATCATTTACTCTATTTCCATCTGGAGAAAAAACATTTGGAAAATAAATAATTACAGAAGAATCGTCAATTTTAAATAGTACTTCTTGTTCTATAGAACATCCATATTGATCCGTTCCTACTAGATATAATGTCGTATTCTGTACTGGTTTGAGTCCTTGGATGTTCAATGAATTAGAAATCACTTCACCCTCCTTGTTGTGCCAATAGAATTGAATAAGATTTGGATCATAATTAGAGGGGAATATACTGATCGAGTCGCCCAATTTTACAGTTACTTCATATGGTAATTCAACACCATCTGTTTCGGGTATTTGGGTGACCTCTACGGTAATTATACTGTCGCATCCAATATGGTTTGGTAGAATGGTCTCATATATGCCTGGGCTATCGGTTACAATGTCAAACAGGGAATAAGTTTCTCCCTCGCAGTAGTAATCCTCCAATCTCGCGGCTGAATTTTTATTGACATGTAATGTTAAGGTGACGATAGAATCACATCCATCATGTGCATTAATGGTGATTTCATGTGTGCCTTCATCTTCAAAAGCTGTTTCTCCTATGATATGGTCTTCATTTTCACATATGGTTACTTCTTGTTCGGCGTAGTAGGGAGGGACTCGCACATTATATGATTTGGATGCAATACAGCCAGTAGACAAGGTGACTACAACCAAATATTCTCCTTCTACATCTGAAGTGGTGATAAGATGAAGCTCAGAAGATACTTCACCAACTAATGCTACACCGTCTTTGAACCATTGAAAACTCTGTCCTGCTTCATCATCTATACTCAGGACCAAATCATCATTACAGATAGAACCTGCAATGTCTTCAAATGGCAATCCAAATTTTGAAGTTTCTGCAAGTGTCAATCCATCTAGGTAAAAATAAGGATCATAAATATAATTTGGATTTGCAGGGCAGCTGGGACCAATAATCATCACTTCGTAGGGTTTGGTAGGAGTGAATTCAAAAGTTACTCTGACCCATTCATTGGATCCACTGACGCTTTGAATGTCGATTTCATCATAAAATTGAGTGTTTGCTGGACAACCTATGGAGTAACTGCCATTTCCAAAAGGCAATTGATTGCAATCGGTAGAGCCAAAAATAGCGATGTCTAAAGATTTATTTCCTAGCACATTGTCTCTAAATCCAACAAAAAAATCGAGGCTGTAACTCACTCCAACTTCCATTGCCTCAGTCAGACAAGCCCCTACGTATTCTTTGTAATTTGATCCTACATTTTTTTGCCCATCTCTAAATCCTACGGCCCCTTGTCCATCTGGTAAAGGAAGAGGAACAAAGGCTGGAATATTAGTGTTGCCCAAATAGTTTCCGCAGGTATGTATATAATCTGTTGTCGGGTTTGAAGCTTGAATCCATCCCACTGCGCAATCCAATCTTGCATTTTGCGTAGGACAGCATGTTCTTTCTTCAAAAGAAGGATTTGGAATCAATGAAGAGGGGAGCAATTTACTGCATTCACATTCTTCATCGTTGAGATCTATGAGACCGTCACCATCATCATCTATGGCATTGTCACAGATTTCTTGCGCATCGCATATGAAAGATAAAGACAAGAAGAAGAAAATGAATATTGTACGGCCCATATTCCGAGTTGTATCAGTTCAAAGTTTTAATACATCCTACAAGTTAGAATAAATAAGCAATATTAAAAGAGGAATTTGTGACTTTGCCGAGACAAAGAGGAATTATACCATAAGTGAAATTCGATGTACCCCGGGATTGTACCTTTTTGAAAGCAACATTTTTACTTCTGTGTAGTTGCGTTCGTTCTCTTCGAAATCAATTGTATTGAGATCAATGATCAAGATAGGGTAGGACAAGATGTTCCTAAAATATTCAAAATAGGAATTCTGCACTTTGAGCAGATAGGCATCGGTGATGTCTTTTTCATAATCTCTTCCTCTTTTGGCAATATTGGCTTGCAAGACATCTACACTTCGGTGAAAGTAAACCAATATTTCAGGTTGAGGAAACGATTGACTTAACGTATTGTAGAGCTGTTGAAACATTCTAAATTCACCTTCCTCCAGATTTTGTTTAGCAAAGAGCAAGGTCTTAATGAAGGCATAATCCGTCAAGGTGAAATCAATAAATAGATCTTGAGATAAGAGCTGTTTTTGCAATTGTTTGTATCGTTCTGTCATGAAAAACAACTCGACGGTAAATGCAAATCGTTCAGGATCCTTATAAAAATGAGGTAGAAAAGGATTGTCATCAAATTCTTCCAGGATCAACTTGCAATTATATTCCTCCTTGATCTTCTTGCAGAAGGTGGTTTTGCCCGATCCAATATTGCCCTCAATGGCGATAAAATTATATGGAAATTCAATGCTATTCAAATTCAGATTTTAACCGTGTAATTTTTGTGGTGTCTTCACATTCATTCAATAATTCAGATACCGTCTTATTTAAAACAGGATGTACGAAACCACCTGCTATTTCTTGTAATGGGAACAATACAAAATTTCGCTTCTCCATCCATTTATGAGGGAGTGTCAATTTATCAGTATCCACCACAATATCTTCAACAAAAATGATATCAATATCAATCACTCGAGGACCCCATTTATCTTTTCTTATCCTTCCCAATCTATCCTCAATCTCATTCACTACGTCCAACAATTGATAGGGAGTCATATAATGCTCTACTTCAAGGGCTACATTTATAAAATCAGGCTGTTCTTTAACTCCCCATGCTTCTGTTTCAAAATAAGAAGAACTGGCCCAGATGGGTCCAATACTTTCTTCGATCATCTGTATAGCTCTCACTATATGAAGCTTTCGGTCGCCCTGATTTGATCCTAAATGCAAATGACACTTTCCCAATTACTCAACTTTGTGCAATGATAATGATATTGTATAAAAGGACATATTATACTAATAGAAATATGTTAATATTTTTTTTCGAAGAAATATACCGTACCTGTGCAGCTAATTTCATAGCAAGTGCATTTAACATAAAAGAAAGAAGATCAAATTAACCTTGTAGCATGAACAGGACTGGTTTAGTACAATTTAAAAAAAGACGTATATTAGTGGAGTCCCCTCAAAATGCTTACATATTTTATAATCCAATTCAACTTATCTAATGAAAAAGATATTCCAACTTTTCTTAATATTGTTTTATATGTTGCCTACATTCTTGTACGCACAAGAGTCCTTAGATATTGCTCTTTGTCAAAGTGTAAATTTTGAAGTCAATGACCATTCTGATAGTGATAGTGATGGTGTGGTTTGTGAAGGAATAAATCTGGTTTTGTCCAATAATGCTTCCTATGAAGACGATATTGTTTGTGATTTGTCAATCATTCAATGGATTGTTTCTATTGATTTAGAGAGTGATGGTTCGATAGACTATGAGTATCGTTCTGATTTACCTGCCAACGATTTTACCTTTAATGATTCTAATAATAATGGAATTCCAGATATGTACATTCCTCCTACGATGAATAACGAAGTACAAAATATAAATTTACCTGATATTGCTGGATCGATGGCTGAGCATACGGTAATTTGGAATGTTTCAGATGACTGTGATTTGTCGGATGAATGTAGTTCAAATTTTTTACTCTTAGATAAAAAAGCACCCACTCCCTTTTGCGTTTCACTTTATACCATAGAATACGAAGGAGATGATACTAAAATTTTTGCCGAAGATTTTAATATTGGAGTATTCGATAATTGCACTGACCAAGACGATATTCGAATATCTTTTAGTAAGGAGTCTATTATTCCAGAAAGACCCATTACCTGTGATGATGTAATTAACTCTCCCGTATTAATACAAATATATTTTTGGGATGAGTCAGACAATATTGATTTTTGTCAAGCCTATGTTACGGTGATCTCTAACAATGAAAAAGAGGTAGATTGTTATCCAGACCGAGAAGTGAAAGGTTTTGTTCGAACGTGGGATGGAACACCTATTGAAGGAGTAGAAGTTACTCTCGATGCAAACTTGATCGAATACCCAAGAACGACGCTTACAGATGAAAATGGATTTTATACGTTTGGAATTGAAACTGGAGAATCGGCATATGCCTTGAGTGCTAAGTTTGACGACAATTACCTTAGTTCGGTTTCTTCTCTTGATCTTGTACTTACAATGAGACACATTTTAGGAATTCAACCGTTTGATAACCCGTATCATGTGCTTGCAGCAGATGTGAATGGGGATGATGCTATAAAAGTGAATGATCTGGTTTTGTTCCGTAAGCTCATATTAGGAGTTATTTCAGAATTTCCTGACGTTCCGGCTTGGAAATTTATAGACGCCAGTTTAGAATTTGAAAATGCGAATAATCCTTGGCCAGCGCTTGATGAAATTGGTTCAAATTATAACCCCTATCAGATTAAATTTCAGTTGATAGATGAAGATGGGTATGATTTTATTGGCATTAAATTAGCAAACGTTAGTAACAATTAGGGTGATTCTTAAGAAAGGATTATGTAGGAAATACGAAATCGTATTCAGGTGATAAAACTGAACGAAAATGGGCGGTGTTCATTACAAGCGAAGATCCTTAATTAACTTCAATCCATACCAACTAATTAGGGATATTGATAATTTATACTTTATAGTGATTATTGGTACTTTAAGCCATCTCACTTCTGAAGGAATTCCCCGATTTTGCGATATTTCACGAAAAATCAGGGTAATTATTTTTCAATTCACCTTTGTCCTCGCCGGACGGCCTATAGAATAAAAGAAGTTTTATCCTTTCTAACTAAAGTACCAATAAATCAATATCACAATTACACAAACACTTGCTCCTACTGGTTTTACATATCTCCACGGATCAATATTTACTTGTTCGGTATAGGTTTGTACAAATGGCTCTGTCCTTGGCTCTAGTTTTCCGATCACAAGCATGATGATTGAATTCAACACAAAAAGAATGGCCATAACGTGCAAGAAATGTGGATAGAATCCATCGTCTGCACTGAAGTAAGGCTTCATGATGAATTGACTGATGCTGTATAAGACTACACCTGAGATCAATCCAATTTTTGCAGCTTTGGCTGGGACATATTTGGTTAAAAAACCAATTACGATAATGGTAAGAATTGGAATGGAGTAACAACCATTCACTTCTTGAAGGTATCCAAATAATCCTGCTGGAGCGTTAGCAATAAATGGTGCAATAAACATAGCTAGAATTGCTAGAATAATACCAAATGTTTTTCCGGCTTTTACAACTGTCTTTTCATCCGCTTCCTTGTTGAAATGTTCTTTATAAATGTCCAATCCAAATAAGGTTACCGAACTGTTCAATGCACTATTGAAAGAACTTAAGATGGCACCAAAAATAACCGCGGCAAAAAATCCAAGTAATGGAGCAGGAAGCACTTCTCGTACCAGAGATGGATAGGCTTCGTCTCCATTTTCCAATGATCCCCCAAACATGTGCCAGGCGATTACCCCTGGAAGCACAACAATCAGTGGTCCTAATATTTTTATGAAACTGGCCAATAATAGTCCTTTTTGTCCTTCTTTCAGGCTTTTTGCTCCCAATGCCCGTTGAATGATGGCTTGATTGGTTCCCCAATAAAACAACTGCACCAGCATCATTCCTGTAAAAATGGTTGCAAATGGAACAGAAGAATCACTTCCGCCAATTGCATTAAATTTTTCTGGATGTGCTGTCGTTAAGGTGGTTATTCCTTGCATTATGCTTCCTTCCCCGATGGCCATCAAGCCAAAAAATGGAATCATAATTCCACCAATCAATAAACCTACTGCATTGATGGTATCTGAAACAGCGACTGCTTTCAATCCGCCAAAAATCGCATAGACCGAACCCACTAGTCCAATTCCCCAAACACAAGCCCAAATACAAGCCGTTTTGCTCATGCCTGTCATTTCAGGTAAGTCAAACATTGCGGTGAAAGCGACAGCGCCTGAATACAATACAATAGGCAAAAGGACAACTACATATCCTGATAAGAAAAGAGCAGATACCCAGGTTTTAGTCATGGTATCGTATCGTTCTTCCAGATATTGAGGGACGGTACTAATTCCTCCTTTTAGATATCGGGGTAATAAAAAGATAGCAGTTACCACCATGGCCAATGCGGCCAAAGTCTCCCAAACCATCACTAATATCCCTTCATTGTAGGCTTGTCCATTAAGCCCTACGATCTGTTCCGTAGATAGATTGGTCAATAAAAGCGAACCTGCAATAACCACTGCACCCAGACTTCGTCCACCAAGAAAATATCCATCTGAGCTGGATTCATCTGTGGACTTTGTGGAATAATATGCAATGGCGGCTACTAGTAATGTGAAAGCTAAAAAAGAAATAATACCGATCATGAGACTTATTGTATTGTGTACGTTAAGTCCAAGGTATTAAAATGTATTTAATCCATGTAGTAATCTGGAGTTAAAATTCTAGACAAACTGAAAGGAGAACATTGGAATTCACCCTCGAGGGTGACATTTCACTGTATGGATTGATTGATATTTGTGAAAAGATAAAATTTAGTAAACCACAATATCGATAAGCGATGAAAAAAATCATACTTGCTTTTATTTTTGGAATGATCAGTTTTATTTCTCACGCAAATAATGTTCAAATTTCCAATCTAGTTAAAAATGGAGTGAATATCTCTTTTGATCTCACGTGGGAAAATAGTTGGCACGTAGGAGAAACCTATCACGATGCGGTTTGGATTTTCATAAAACAAGCACCTAACGGAAGCCCAAGCTGGCAGCATGTAAATATATCTTCGGCTACGGTTGATAGTGGATATGAAACCAAAGTACCTTCTGATCAAGTAGGATTCTTTGTAAAACGATCTTCCATTGGAAACGGTACAGCTACTACGTCGGTTACTGTAGTCGCTAGTGGTTTAATTGGAGTGTTTCAGGACGTAAAAGTGATGGGTATTGAAATGGTCTATGTGCCCCAAGGAAATTTTTATGCGGGAGACGGTGCAAGTGCAGGTCGAATTGCTCGAGGAGATGATCTCTTAGAACCTGTATTTATCACTTCGAATGCAGAATTGACCTGTGGGGCAACATCGAGTGATTTTCAATATCTAACAGGTACATGCACAAATATACCTAGCGCTTACCCTTCAGGATATGACGCATTTTACAGCATGAAATATGCCATTACACAGGGTCAATATGTGGATTTTCTAAATTGTTTGGGGCGCAATCAACAAGAAAATCGCATATTGTCTGAAGTAACAGGGAGTACAGTCACCAATTATTATGTATTAACAGAGTCCATTGGGATAGTGAAGGGAAATGTTGTGCGCTGTGATGAAAATGTAGGTTTTGGTCAGATTACTTTTTATTGTGATCGAAATATTAATGGGATACCCAATGAAGCAGATGATGGACAAAATCGAGCATGCAATTACCTGAGAGTTACCGATTGGATGGCTTATTTGGATTGGTGTGGATTGCGACCTTACTCATTCTTAGAGATGGAAAAAGCGGCTAGAGGCCCCTTATTGCCAGTGCAAGATGAAAAAAGTTGGGGTTCGACGCTCTATAACAGTCCAGGAACGGTCCAAAATGCTGGAACAGAAAGCGAAATATGGTCCAATTCCTATGTAGATGGTGGTATATCTACCTATTCACAAGCGGTGATTCGGGTAGGAGCCAATGCCCCATCTGCTGGGGCGAGTAGAGAATTGTCCAATGCCACATACTATGGAATTATCGACTTGGGAAATAATCCAGGGGATTGGTATATTGGGAGAAATCATGTGACCACCTTTACGGCAATGGAAGGGGATGGCACCCTGAATAGTGCAGGAGATGCGAATGTTACTTCTTGGCCAGTCTTAGATCCAACTTTGGCACATCCTATCAAAATTGCATTGTCTAGCTACGGTATTTCTGCCATAGGGTTAGCGAATATTGGAGCAAGTACAAATACAGGAGGTAGAGGTGTACGATCAAACTTTTAAGCTTTTGAAATGGATAAGTATTTAAATAGTGTTCTTTTTTCCTTTATGTTTTTTATTACCGCTAACACCCTGGCACAACCCAATTATATCTATGAAGGAGGAAATGGAGGAGGATACACGCTGGATAATTCCATTAGTGTAAATATCTACTTTTATAAAGGAGGCAATGGAGACGGATTTTCTGCCATCAAAGAATCAGCCGTGAATGCCTATTTTTATAAAGGAGGAAATGCCGATGGTTTTTCGTCGATCAAAAGCTCAATCGTCAATGCCTATTTGTATGAAGGTGGAAACGCTGATGGTTTTTCATCGATCAAAAACACAGGTGTGAATACCTATTTATATGCAGGAGGAACTCATGCAGGATACACTAAAGCCGAAGAGAATTACGATCAAGTTACATTTTATGAAGGGGATATTGGACAAGGCTACGACCTTGCTGAAAAGTATGAAGATTTTATTTGGACCGGAGCGGTGGGGACAGGATGGGCCGTAGACAACAATTGGAATTACTCCATTGTCCCAGACATTAATAGAAGAGCGATTATCCCTGATGGAGTTCCCAATTTTCCTAATGTCAATGCAGGAATATTTGCTATTGGAGACAATCCAAATAATGGACAGTTTGAATGCAAAAGCCTCTGGATTCAAGAGAATGCTGAAGTCATCACCAGAGTCAATAACTTTATTGAGAATTATGGACTCATACGAATAGATGGAATGATGACCGTAAAAAATCCAGCGAGTAATGCTCTTCAAAATAGTTCAAGCGGATTGATACGAATTCGTCCTACAGGGAGTCTAACCATTAAACCATAAAAATACCTCAGCCATAACGAATGTATTTCCAGCCTGTTAGCTATCGATGGCAAAATGATAACCCACTCCTTTTAAGGTTAAAATTTGGATGGATTCATCTTCTGAAAAGTATGTTCTCAATTTTCGAATATAGACATCGAGGTTACGACTATTAAAATACGAATCGTCGTTCCACACTTTAAGTAAGATTTTTTTTCGCTCGATGGTAGAATTTATATTCTCAC
Source organism: Saprospiraceae bacterium (assembly GCA_029212405.1). GTDB lineage: Bacteria > Bacteroidota > Bacteroidia > Chitinophagales > Saprospiraceae > CAJXUU01. The sequence continues at coordinate 10,310 of JARGNR010000071.1, read as the reverse complement.
AGAGTAATTGGAGGATTTGACTCTCCTTATGAGAAAGTGTTTTGGTGAAATGTAATGATTTTAGTTGCAACTTGATAGGATGAAACGTAAATGATTTTCCAATTTGTATCACATCTTTGTTTTCTTTTTTGGAAGGTGTTCCAGTCGTTAAGTGCATTAAATTTTGAATGCGCACTTGCAACTCTTCCATACTGAATGGTTTTTTGATGTAATCATTTCCACCTGCTTGAAACCCTTCAACGACATCTTGAGTTTGGCTTTTAGCAGTTAAGAATAGGATGGGGGTGTGTGGATTTACGGATCTAATCTCTTTTGCCAATTCATACCCATTTTTTACCGGCAACATAATGTCGAAAACACAGATGTCAGGTTGGTAATCCATAAATTTCTTTTCTACATTTCTGCCATCAGGAAGGTGTACCACTTCATGCCCAAGTCTCTCCAGACTTTCAGAGACAATTTTGGCCAAAAACGCTTCATCTTCCACGTACAATATCTTATACATCTTGAGCCATTTTGGGAAGTGATATAGTAAAAGAAGTCCCTTTTTGCGCTGCACTTTCCACAGTGATGTTCCCTCCATGCATTTGAATCACATTTTGAACATAATTCAATCCCAAGCCATGGCCTTTTACATCGTGAATATCATGAGTAGGTACTCTAAAAAACCGATCAAATATTTTGTCTTGATATGCTTTTGGAATTCCAGGTCCATTATCTGCAATGATCATCGAATAGTGGTTGAGATGTTCGTCTAAAGAAATCGTAATCTTTGGTTGTTCTGAGCTGTATTTTAATGCATTATCCAGCATATTGTGAATGACATTGGTTAAATGCATATGATCTCCAATCACCTTGGAAATGGTACAATTATTATTGAATTCCACTACTGCATTTTGCTGGTCAATTTGTAATTTCATTGCATGGAGGTTATCGGAAATGATAGAATCTAAGTTGACTTCTTCTTTATTCAATGGAGCATTACTAGAATCAAAAGCAGCAATATTCAATACTTTATCGACTAAAAGTGAAAGACGATTGATTTCACTTCTGGACATCTCTACATACTCTTTTGTTTTGTCTCCTTCCTTGGTAAGGTCAAAATTTGAAATAGCTTCTAATGCCACACCTACAGTAGCAATAGGAGTTTTTAATTCATGGGTCATATTATTGATAAACTCATTTTTAACCAAGGCCAGTCTGCGTTCTTTAATCCAATTTTGTAATAAGGTCCAAAAGGCTAAAGAAATGATGCCAAGTAAAATGAGACTAAAAAGAAGATTAGGAAGCATTTTTTTTAAGATATAAACCTTGTATTGTAATAGGTCTATCGTCCAATCGCTAAAGCTCAATCCATTAGAATGGTAGGTAATTCTAAGTCCCTTTTCTGGTTGATCTGGAAATGAAACTACTTCGTAATCAATAGGCAAATTATTTTCTTTGAGTTTTTGATTGAATAAGGCATAGGTTTTATCTACACTGGTATGTGTATTTCCTGAAATTTGGCTTGCAATGGTATTTCTTGAATTTAAGTCGCCTAATGAATCTTGTAATGTTGAAAAAATAGTTTCTTCTAAGATAGAATCGTTTTTAGTAAACCATTTTTTATTGGTATTGGAGTCGGTCCATACCCGATAGTCGAGCATTCTTTTATTAGGATTTCCCTTTATGTCTATTTGACGTATGTCAAACTCAATTTTAGAAGAATCGTTGCTTTCTTCTTTGCTTAAGTTTTCAAGAATATTTGAGTTGAGGTGAGAAGAGGCTACTATGGTTACTTGATTTCCTCTCCCTTGTAGTTGTCGTTCTGGCATACCCCCTTTTTTAATAGAAAAATCAAAAACGATGGTGGTATCTCCTTCTAGATTATCAGGTAAGGTGTCTATGGTTTTTCTTGCTTGTAGCGTCTGTAATGAAGGAAACATAGGATGCTCATCCAGTAAAAAAGAAATCGAATCAGGAAAGTTCGTATTAAAAAATAGGGAGTCACTCAATTGGGTTTTTATAAATAGGATCAGTTCAGAATCTTTAACTTCAGTATAGGCCAATTGCAGTTGGATTTCAACATCATTAGCCAACTTTTGCTTTTCTTTTAAGTAGGTAGAATAATTCCAATAGCCTACAAACAGAATAAGCATCACCATACTAAGTATAACTAGTGCCCACGGAGTGATATGTCTACGGATTGTTGTCATTATTAGGTTATTACTGTAAAGATAGGGCAAGTCTCGGACCAATGTTCGATTCATTAACCTTAATTAACCTTTCTTCCACCTTAATTAACCTAGAAGCAGGTCATTCTCAACTAGGTTTGTGTCAGATTCAGAAGGGAAATAGAATCCTTCAACATTATTTATAAACAAACCTATCAACAATGACAAACATTAAAACAAGCGTATTAATCACGTTAAGCGTCCTATTTATTCAGTTTACGATTGCTCAAACATCTGGGGTAATTACCTATCAAGAGACAATGAAACTAGACATTCAATTGGATGATGCACCTGGAGGTATCGATTTATCTGGAATGTTACCCACTAGTACAAGTAGCGTCAAGCAATTGATTTTTGATCAGGATATATCAAAATATGTAGATGCTGGAGAGTCCGATGGCGATCAAGAAATAAGTTCGGACGATGGTTCGATTCAGATTGTAATGCAAATGAGTGAAGTGGATAATGTGTTGTACTCGGATTTTGAGAATAATCTGCGGGTGGAACAAAGAGGCTTCATGGGAAAATCATTTGTCATCGAAAAAGAGATTCCTAAAATGAAATGGAAAATTACCCCAGAAAAGATCAAATACCTGGATTACGAGTGTATGAAAGCCACCCATACAGACGAAGAAGGGAGAGAAGTTGTGGCTTGGTTTGCTCCGGCTTTAAGAATAAAAGCTGGGCCAGCTAGTTATGGAAATTTACCAGGAGCAATACTCATGTTGTCTGTGGGTGATCAAGAAACAGAAATCAAGGCGACGAAGATAGAAATGAAGAAGGTTGAGAAAATTGAAAAGCCTGAAGATGGGAAAAAAGTAACCGAGGAGGAATACGAGCAGATTGTCGAAGATAAAATGAAAGAAATGGAAAAGGAACACGGAGGTCGTACCATTACCATTCGTGGATAAAATTTGAAATCTATTCACCCAATAAATTATTAAAATCCAATTCCCATTATTATGAAAAAAATACTAACTCTACTTACCTGTTTGTTGATTGCTGGATTTAGTTTCGGTCAAGATTATGTGTTGACGGGCAATGTGAAAGACGTTGAAAGTACACCTTTATTAGGGGCAACCGTTGTTGTTCTGGATGGTGCAGATTCGACGATGGTCGCTTTTGGAGTGACGGATGAAACAGGTAAATTTTTAGTGTATGAAGTACCGGAAGGGGAGATCGTATTGCAAATCAGTTATACGGGATATACGGATTATATGGAGGCGATGACGATAGCAGGGAATCAGACGAAAATTGAAGTAGAGTCGGTTGTTTTGGAGGTGTCTTCCGCCGTTTTAGAAGAAGTAAGTATCAAAGCAGAGCACATCCCAATGGGTATTTTAGGGGATACGATCAATTACAATGCTGCTGCATTTAAGACTCGGCCAGGAGCTAGTGTGGAGGACTTACTAAAAAAGTTGCCCGGGATTGAAATTGCGCGAGATGGGAGTATAAAAGCACAAGGAGAAGATGTGAACAATGTATTGGTGGATGGCAAAGAATTTTTTAGTGGAGACGCTACCATAGCCACTAAAAATCTGGAAGCGGAAGCCGTGGATAAGGTGCAGGTATTTGATAAGATGTCAGAGGAAGCAGAATTTACGGGGGTCGATGATGGCCAAGAAGAGAAGACCATTAATTTGAAATTGAAAGAAGGATACAAAAGTGGTGGATTTGGAAAAGTAGCGGTAGATGTGGGTTCAGAAAGTACTCGACAAGCAAAATTGAATTACAATCGTTTCAGTCCATCGGTACAAGCCTCCATCATTGGAAATACCAATAACATCAACAACGAAGCCTTTAGTTTTAACGAGTATATTGATTTTATGGGGGGATTTCAAAACGTGTTGGCTTTGGGTGGATTAAATGAGTATGGACTCAATTCCGGGGGGCGTGGTGCACAACAAGGAATCAGAGATCAAAAATCCCTTGGGAGCAATTTGAATGTCGATTTTTCAAAAGCAATCAAGTTGAATGCGAATTATTTATTTGCACAGAATAAGCAGACCTTGGATCAAACTGGTTCTACTGAAAACTTTACAGGAGATGAGGCCTTCACTACTGTTGATACCTCACAATCCAGCAATAAAACAACCAACCATCGTCTGAACACCAAACTGAAATACAATCCGAATCCATTCAATGCATTCACGTTGAATACCAGGTTGTATACTTTGGGGTCGAGTAATCTAGGGAATTCCATGACTGAATATTTGGTCAACGGATTGAATCAAAATCGGACCAGCAGTAATTCTTCCATCGCTAATACTTCATTTAATATCAATTCATCCCTGCTGTATAAAAAGAAGTTTGCCAAAAAAGGACGGAACTGGATTTCCAGTATGTTCTATGAAAACTTTAGTCAAGATGAGGAAACTGACTTAGAAAACGTATTCCAAAGTGATTTGGTAGAAGAGGCAGTGAATCAATTTCAAATGTTTACGAATGCGAGATCTTCCTTAACTGCGGACAGTAAGTTTACAGAGCCTTTGAGTAAGAATTTATATTTGGGAATGGATTACACCTTTGGAAGAACGGTTCAGACGCCATTGAGAGATTATTTTAATCGGGTAGAGGAACAATTGGTGTTGGATTCTGAAATTAGCACTTTATTTGAAAGCCAATGGACCTATCATGATGTAGGTGTTTCATTGAAAAGAACGCTGAAAAAGTTGAGATGGGAAGCCAATTTGGATTATTGGAATACAAAATTGGTGGCTATGGACGATGGGATTCAGGTGAATGAAAAAGATAACTACAACTATATTCTTCCCGCCCTCAATGCCAGATGGAAAATGAAAGGGTCCAAAACTTTGGAATTAGGTTATTCTACCCGAGTGAATGCACCACAACTCTCTCAAATGATCACCCAAGTCAATAATTTGAACCCCAACTTTTTGATCCTGGGTAATCCAACGTTAACCCCTGAATACATCCATTCGCTGAGAATGAGTTTTTCTTCCTATGATCAGTTTAACTTTTCGAATCATTTTGCTTCATTGACCATGAGTTATTCTCCAGATCGTATTGTGAATTCACGAACATTCAGAGAAGATTTGGTGACGGAAGTGTTGCCCGTCAACGCAGGAAATCACTTTTCTTTAAATGGATATTACAATCACCACAGTCCGATCCGAAAATTAAAAATCAAGTATAACGTGAGCACTTCCTTTAATTATGCAACCTATACCACCTTCATTAATGATGTAGCAAATGATATCTCCACCGCAAACTTGAATTTCAACGTTGGGTTTGAGAACAGGAATAAAGACGTGGTGGACATTTCGGTGGGCCTACGCATGGATGTAAGTGCGTTCAGCAATGAATTCAATTCCAACTTTGATGCACCGTTTGCCAATTATAGTTGGTTTACAGATGGATTTTTGATCTTGGGCAAAGGATTTAACGTGGGAGCTTCATTTGACTATCGCACTTTTAATGGCGGATTGGGGCAAGAAGCACAGGCTTTAAACTTGTTGGATGCTTCATTGACCAAGACTATGATGGGAGAGAAGTTGACATTTAAAATCACTGCACATGATTTATTGAATCAGAATCGGGGCATCAGTCGATCTGGGGACATCAATACTTTGAGTGATGCGCGATACAATACCTTGTCCAGGTATATTATGGTGGGGGTGAGTTATCGATTGGGTATGGTGAGAAAAGGTGGATTAGGGTTCTAAGAATCTGATTACGCTTGAATTTTGTTCATCAAGTTATGCAATTCTTGGTAGGATAGAGTATACAATGGAATTTGTATATTGAGTGCCAAACGAAGCCTTCATGTTTAAAGATAAATTGTCTTATTGGTCCCTTACTGTGGCCGTTGCTGGATTTCTATTTGGTTTTGATACCGTAGTTATCTCTGGCGCCAACCTCCCGATTAAAGAATTATGGAATACCTCTCCGTGGTTTCATGGGATATTCATCATGTCCATGGCCCTTTGGGGTACTGTAATAGGATCCATGTTTGGAGGGTGGCCGACGGACAGGCTTGGAAGGAAAAAGACACTGTTTTGGATTGGGATATTATTTTCGGTGTCGGCCTTAGGTTCCGCATTTGCCCCTGAAATGTATTCTTTTTCCTTTTTTCGATTTATTGGCGGTTTGGCCGTGGGTGCATCGAGTGTAGCGGTCCCCATTTACATCTCAGAGATAGCGCCTCCAGAAGAGCGGGGGCGATTGGGCATTCGATACCAACTCTTATTGGTGCTGGGTATATTCATTGCATTTATCAGTAATTATTTGTTGGATGGAGTAGGTGGGGCAATCGATTGGAGATTGATGTTGGGGGTAGAAGCTATTCCGGCATTGGTGTATACCGTTATGGTCATGGGGGTACCGCGGAGTCCAAGGTGGTTGTTGTTAAAGAAAAAGGATGAAGCAGGAGCCAGGGAGGTATTGGCACAGATGGGTATTGCGGATATCGATCGAGCGGTATCAGAATTGAAAGCTTCTGAGGACGGATTTAAGGGCAACGTCTCCATTTCTTCGGCCTATTCAAAACCAATTCTATTGGCCTTCCTCATTGCCTTGTTTAATCAGTTGTCGGGAATCAATTTTGTCTTATACTACGCGCCTGAGATCTTGGAACGATCGGGGTTGGGGGGCAGTGATTCATTGTTGAGTTCGATTTCGATTGGAGCGGTGAATTTGTTGTTTACCTATATGGGCATGTTTTTGATTGATCGACTGGGCCGAAAGCAATTGATGTTGATCGGTTCGATAGGGTATATCATTAGTTTGTCCGTAGTGGCCTATGGATTTAAGACGACAGCGAGTCCGATTTTTTTACTGACGTTCATTTGTTTGTTTGTGGCTTCTCATGCGATCGGACAGGGAGCGGTGATTTGGGTATTTATTTCAGAGATATTCCCCACTCGAATTCGAGCCATTGGACAATCGATCGGGACGAGTACCCATTGGGTATTGGCTGCGATTATTACCTTGGTGACTCCTGTTTTTCTAGATAAGGAAAATGGCTTGTTTGGGGAAGATCCATCGCCCATTTTTATGTTTTTTGCTGGATTTATGGTGTTGCAGTTGTTGTTTGTGTTGTTTATGATGCCTGAGACAAAGGGGAAGACGTTGGAGGAGATTGAGGCAGAGTTGGTGAGATGAGGAAAAAAAAATTCTAGGAATTTGTATCTGTAGATGTATAGGAGTTTTATAATACATATTCTTTTGTTTATAAGAAAAGTATTGGTAGGGTAGAGGTGTCTAAAAACGAGTTATATAGATGTATTCGATTCAACTATTTCTCCCGATTTGGAATTTATGCCTGTTGATTTTTGGCTTATATTCTTTTGATAAATATTATCTATCAATATTCCTTATTGGGGAGTCTGCATTAAATTCTGGTCTACCAATAATATTTTCATTAGGTATTGCTCTACGGATATACATTTCTCCATTTTCTTGAGCTACGGCAAGTTCCTTGTTTTGTTGAATCACATCAGTAATGAATTGATCATCGATTACACCAAATTGTCTATCGAATGAAATTTGCTTGAATTCTTTAAATGAAGTATTTGGATATTTAATTAGAAAGTCAGCTGCGACTACTTTTTTCACTTCTTTCACTTTTTCCATATCAATTGTATCAGAAAGAATGACTAAATCTACTCCTTCATATTTAGTTTTATGAAACAAATCTGACCTTAATTTACATACACAAAGAAGTACTTCTTCTGTTAAATCTAGATTATTCAGGAGTTCAGTTACCTTATATTCCTGAATAGTTCTGAAAGCCATATCTCTTGCAATAATTTCTGCAATTCGGTTCACATTTACAATATGAGTAGTATGTACTTTTAAGTAGACTATTAATCCAGCAAAGACAAGTGTAATAACTATGGCCGCATTTGTCAGTTTGCCATCTTGAAGACCTAGACTTCCCAATAGTTTTGGAAGGACTTTCCAGATTACAAAGAGAAGAAAAAATCCTGTAAGTAAAGCAGCTGGAGTATTCATTTCACCAAGTGCTTTTACAATGGGATTAATGGTGTCAAAATGCTTTTTGAAATCAACGAGGTCTATTATTGTATTGAGTGAATCATTCATGGGGATTGTTTTATTTCTTACTTTTTATTATATATCATCCACGATGTATTGGATGGAAATGATATCAAGCTTAGTATTGTGGTAGTTTCTGTTTTTATAATATACGCCATCTCCATTGGGCACACCTTCTTCGTTGGTATTCCCTTCAATTGTCTGACATATTTCCTCATTGAGATTCATAATAATTCCCGTGTGTTTCCAGATCTTATTTGCTCTCGCAGATCGTTCTAAAAAGATATCTCCTTTATTGACTAAGGCTGGATTATTCTTCCATTCTTCATTGGTAATAAGATAACGTCTTGACGGGTGTCGCGCCCATTCTCCTACAAAATCGCATAATTCGGATTTCGGCAAATAAGTAGTGAAATCTATCCCATATTCAGACAGTGCTTGATCAATAATAGTCTGAACAAATCCCATACACCACCAAAACACATCTCCGTCTCTCCCGTTCATATATGATCTTACCCAAGGACCAAAGTTGCCGAGATCTCCTTTGCTAATTTCTTTTGGCCTTTGAACCATATGATTCATAGCTATACTACAAATCTTATCTCTTAAAGAGCCTCCACTCCCTGGAGTTAGAAAAGCAAACTCTAAGGGGTTTACCATAGTTTTAAACAATGCCTTACTCACGATTCCAGATGGACTTTTTCCAATTGCATTTTGATACCTCTTGACGGCTGCTTTTGTTGCAGGGCCAAAATCTCCATCTACATTGGTTCCTGTACCGCTCGCAGGGTGATTATATTCGTATAAGGTCAGCCAAGATTGAATTTTTTTAACTTCAGAAATGGTGTTATTTGGTCCGTTCCTTTTTTGGGTATGAGAAATATCTAGTTCATCTAAATAGTCGTTTTTTACCATTATTTGTTTTTTTAGGAGGCGTCGAACTTCAATTATTAGTGTCGATATTGACTAACGAAAACAGAAAATTGAACCCCAACAATTTCTTAATGGATTCTACCATAAAATTTTGGATGTCAAATACGATTTACATCCGTTTAAAGTTAGGAACCCATCACTTACTTATTTGATAATATTGATGATCGGTTCTATTTATATTGTAAATGGTATAAATTTTACCATTAAGGGAAAATCAGAATTTTAATTTTTTTTTAAATAGTTATCCGTTGGAGACTTTTCAGTTTGTACAAAGTTGATATAATGAGGGCTTATAAAAATATAACTTTCGTTAGGTAGAAGTTTCAATTGTATCTAAAATGTAAAAGGGTATTGTTGGTATATGTTGACAAAAGCTTGCTTGTCAATATTCTATTTAACAATGATGAGTCTGTAGTTGAGAAATTTCATTTATTGAGGAATGCTATTGTTTTAAATGAATAATATGGTTCACTTCTTCACAATCATTCTGCTAACTACTAAATAGACAAAAGGCGTAGGTAGTTGTATAGAAATGTTGAATTCAAAAATTACTAAGGAATAGAGTTTTTTTGAAAATTATTGAAGTTATAAGAGACACGAAATCAGGCCTCTAGAAATCGGGATAAAAAAATAGCAATTAATTTTAGATTTAATGTTGCAATAATTGGTTAGGAAGTATATATTTGCACTCGCTTTTAAAATAGTTGGAAGCAATCCTGCATAATAAGCAGTAAGGAGACGTGGGTGAGTGGCTGAAACCAACGGTTTGCTAAATCGTCGTACTTGGAAACAGGTACCGGGGGTTCGAATCCCTCCGTCTCCGCTACAACATGATTTCTGGAAAGTCAGAATTCAATAAGACAAAAGGTAATCTATCACCTTAAAGAATAGTTTCGGGGCGTGGCGCAGTCCGGTTAGCGCACCTGTTTTGGGAACAGGGGGCCGCAGGTTCGAATCCTGCCGCCCCGACATAAAGAGCTCAGTTTTTACTGGGCTTTTTTTAGATAAGCTCTCTGGAGGAATTGGATATCCGCTTTAAGTGTGATATACGACAAGGCCTTTTCCGATGAAGGAGATAGAAGCTCAGTGTAATGCTGGGCTTTTTTTGTATTGGTATTCCATGAATGCATTTTACTTTATTAAAAT
>JARGNR010000214.1 GCA_029212405.1 Saprospiraceae bacterium | reverse complement strand
TTGCGCACATGAAAATAAATTAAAAAAAGATTTATTTTATTAATTATAACCTATTAGAAAGACGGGTTTTCTATTTAGAGTTTTACAAACTTACCTGTATATTTTACTCCGCTTTCAGTATATCCCTCTACGAAATATATACCTAAAGCCAAGTCTCTCAATGAAATCGTTTTGGAAGTTGGATTGTAGTCAATAGAACCTTGAACTACACCTCGAATGTCCAATATTCTTACTTCATTTAAGGCTTGATTGATTCTGATCTCTTCAGAAGCGGGATTAGGATACACGTGTATTGTATTCAACTTATTTATCACTTCACTGGTAGATACAACCTGTTCATCAAGTCCAAGCCTATACAATTGGAAAATTCCTGTGCTATCCGCTGCTTTAAAATATACATGATTATCTTCATAAAACTCAATGGATTTAAATCCGCTTGAATAATATCCATTTAAGTCAGCAAATAATTCAAACTCATGTGTTGAAACATTTAACGACCACAATTCATTTCCTGTATCAAGGTTATTCATCGAAAACACAATCAAATCTTCTGGTGTCACTCCCAATATTGAAACGTCGAAAATATATCCACAGATACTATATGGACTTTCAAATAACAACTCTGAATTCGTTAATCCTTCATTCAAGACAGAAGCCATAATTCCTTGCCCTGTTCCAAAAAATAAATAATAATTATCATCAATAAATAGAATATCATGAAACCAAAAATATTCCTCAATATTGTCAATTGGGACGATTGTATAATCTCCATTTTCCTTCAATGAAACCATTCCAAGAGTATTGTCGATATAAAATAATCGTCCATTCTCATAGTGAACTTTGGGAAAAGAAGCTACATCTATTGAAATCTGCTCTGTAGAGAACGTCTTTATTTTCTTTCCATTTGTAACTATAAATGTGAACTCATCATCCATATTTTCGAAAGTAAATGTGATCCAACCCTTATTAACTTGTTCAGCATGTGTTTTGAAAACGGAACCATTAAAAGATTTCACTTCTGATACTAAACCGGTTTGTGTATCCACACATACTATATAGGATTGGTCTTTAGTATCATTTTCAAAATGAAATACTTTTCTTTGACCGGATGTAGTCCAAATCGAATGAGACTGGTAAAAGGAATTACCCACATCTGATATAACAGTCGAAATGCCACTTTCATCTATTTTAAGCATGGATAAAGCAAAACCTTCTCTCTGTCCGATCACTATAACTTCTGATTCAGATTGCAATATTACTTCATTTACAAAAAGGTTCTCAAAACTTGGCAAAGACGATACTTCTGGGTACCTAGCGTACAGTTTTCCCTCAACCAATTCATAATATTGATCTCCAATTCTTACAATTTCATGAAACTCTTCACTTGCAAGTGAAGAAACAAAAAGTTCATCTTGAACAGCAAGCGTTGAATGATCTATCAATTGAAAATAAAGAGATTCATCTTTTGTCACCATGCCAGCAATTAAATTATCCCATTGAAAATATCCTGATTTTAAAGAGTCAATGGAAGCATCTTGAAAACTTCCTTCTTTGACAGAGGCTAACAATGTAGTGTTGTTTATCACTTGTGATGAAATAGTGGATCCCTTCTTATTCCACTCACTTGTTCTTATTAATCCATAATCTCTAGAAGAAGTTGCTGTTTCAATAGAATATTCTTCTTGCTGTGTAGAGATCTCCACTTTGGATATTACATGACCTATTTTTGCCAGGACGATCAACTTATTATTTTCCCCTTCACTTAACTTATCTATGGAATACATCCCAGGTATAACATAATGTATAGATGAATATGCACCCGTTATCATATCAATTTTGTCTAATCTGAACTCGTTATTTTCAGCATTCTCTCTAGACAATAAATAAATCATTTGATCAATTGTCACAAATTCTGGCGCAGAATTAAATTGAACCTCTATGTTTATCGTCTCAGACGTTGTTTCATTATAAATTATAGCTTTCTCCTGGGAATAGAGAAACACAATGTCCACACTGTCATTGGAGTAGGTAATAGGAGTATAATAATTTCGTCCAATGTTTAAAATTTCCACCTCATTACAATTCATTTTATTGCGCACATAGGTTATGTCACTGTCAATGACTAAATATGAATTTTGGTAATAATAACAATTTTTCGAATTGAAGAATTTTCCGTAAAACAATGTATAGTCTTCTAAACATAACGAATCAACAGTTTCAGATTCTAAATCATATAACAAAACCGTCTCATAAGAATCAATACATAAGAATTCATTATTGACATTGGATAGATTTTGCGAATGAATTGTACCTGGTCCAGAATGAATTAAGCGCAGTGCTCCTGTATTTACATCCAATTCCGACCACTCATTCCAATCATCAGATATAGTGATTATGTGGTCATCAATTATTTTTATACTTATGATGCCTTCGTATTCATAATATTGACGTGAAAAATTTTTTAAATCAATAATTTCTACTCCCATTATGTCCTGAGTACGTTTGTACCTATACATATATTTATCTCCTATCACCCCAGTTTTGCCTCCTGTGGGAAGAAAAAAGATAAACCTGTTTTGATTTTCAGTACTGTCAATATTAAACACTCGACCATATCTTCTGTCATACACATAAAAGTTCCTATTGGTATCATCCAGTTCGTCCAATCCTAAAATGACAGGACAGTCCACCTGAAGGTCAAATGACCGTACAGGAACTTGAAGGTCATCCATATTTACAAGTTGCAGTATAGATTGATCTCTATAAAGCATATAATTTGTATCATCTAGTACAAATGAATAATAGTCATTTACCAAATAGACATCATCTGGTAATATATTAGTTTCTATATCGGATATTCTTTCTTGTGAGAAGGAAATTAAAAAAGAAAATAAAAAGAGGAGTGTAAGTTGATTTTTCATCAGTGATTGATAAGTTTTAAAATAATTGATTTTAATACGCGTAGGGAACGCAAAATGATGCTTAAATATAGGGAAGTCTTTCTGAATTATT